>JBAXAM010000011.1:0-34671 GCA_037142515.1 bacterium
TTTAAAAGGGCTAGAAGTTTAAACATATTTACAGAAAAAAAGTTGCTTTATCCAGCAAAAGACCAATCTTGCCATTTATCAATAGCTTCACTATAAAGATTCGCACAAAGAGCCTCTTCTTTTCGATATACAATCCATGTCGGCACATGGTGTTTTTGCATAACAAGCGATTCAGTCAAAGGATAGTTGTTTATGAGTTTGTTTTCTTCACCAAACATAAGGGTCATAGGGTGTACGAAGGATATATCATAACAAGAACTTAAAATGTTAATGGCGCGATCAGCGTAAGTGCCATTTTCTATAATATTTTTATCTGTACTTAAGGCATCATCAGCATCCATCATGAGAATATAATCATATTTGGACGCATGAATGCCGGTATTTCTGGCTTTTTGTGCTCCCGAGTTTTTGGAAAGTCTAACAAGAGAAATATTTTTTTCATTTTCCAGTATGCTTAAAGCTTGTTTTGTTTCCTCATCTGGTGAGCAATCATCGACAACTATAATTTCGTGTTGATAAAAAAATGGTTGTTCTTTAATGGATTCTATTCCTTGCAGTAGTAATGACCCGGCTTTATATCATGGCACAACGATGCTTATTCCTGGCTTTTTCATGGATTTATTTTTCTCGTCTTTAGTTGTTAATCACATGGTTTTTAGATAATTAGCGAATTGAGTGTGCCATAGCAACCAATACGTTCCTTTTTTAGCTAAAAGGCTTTCATTGGTACCATCCTCAGCAATTTTTCCTTTATCAAACACTAATATTCTATCCATGTTACTTATGGTGGAGAGTCTATGAGCGATGACAATGGCTGTTTTATCTTTCATCAAAAAGCTTAAGCTGTCTTGAATTAAATTTTCTGTGACAGAATCAAGTGCGCAGGTGGCTTCGTCAAGTATCAATATGGGCGCGTTTTTAAGTATGGCTCTGGCTATAGCAACTCTTTGTCTCTGGCCGCCAGAAAGCTTAATTCCTCTATCTCCTACCAATGAGTTATATCCTTCTGGAGTATTTACAATAAATTCATGAGCGTGAGCTTTTTTAGCCGCTTCAATTACTTCTTCGTCAGAGGCTCCGGCTTTACCATAGCGGATATTATCCATTAATGTGCGGTGAAACAGGATGGGATCCTGTGGGATAAATCCCACATTTTTTCGCAGAGAATCCTGAGTAACATGTGTTATTTTTTGATTATCTATTGTTATTTCTCCTTTTTGAACGTCAAATAATCTAACAATAAGGTTAACAAAAGTGCTTTTAGCGCTGCCGGAATAGCCTACAAGTGCTACTTTTTGGCCACCAGGAATAACAACAGAGAGATTATGAAATAGATTGTTACTTTCAGCATAAGAAAACGTTACTGAATTAAAAGCTATTTTCCCTTGCGTTATTTCAAGAGGTTTAACTTTATCTGTGTCGTTGATTTTATGAGGAGTGGTAATAACAGACAAGGCTTGATTACAAATGCCAGTTTCTTTAGAAAGATTTGTATAATCTTTGGAAAGAGATTTCAATATATCTAGTATTAAAAAAGAGAGAGTTAATACTAGAGCAAAATCACCAACAGTAATAAGGTCGCGCTGTTTTGTATATACGAGTAAAATGAGCATTACAATCGATAAAATAGTATTCAAACAAGTAGAAAAAAATCGTCGATAAAAAACAGCTCTACGAAAATCATTGTCCCTTTCGTAGACATCTTGAATGTATTTTCCAATGAAAGTTGCTTCATAGTCTTTACTTGCAAACAATTTTACATTATTTGCGTTAGTAAAAGAGTCGACTATAACCCCTGTTAATTTACTTCTACTTGTAGCGAGTATTTTGGACAGTTGTTGTAATTTTTTATTTAGTTTTGTATAGCCAATTAAATAAATGATAGACCATAAAAAAGAGGCCAATCCAAAGTATACATGGGCAATTGTTAAAGCAATAACGCCGCTGATGAATGCTAAAAAATTAGTAAGTATTCCGCTAAAGAGAAGCTGGATTATGTTTTCAACACCATTAGTAATATCGTTGGCTATTTTATTGGCGATATTTCCAGCAAAGTTATTTTGGAAATACTCATATGAGTGTGAATGTGTATAATCAACCATTCTAGTTACAATATTTGTTCTTATTATTGGGAATGTTTTTAAACTAATCCAATCCCAAGCCATATAGCTCATGCTAAAAACAAAAAAAATAATCACATAGGCGATTATCGGCCATAGTAAAAGGCTGAAATAGCTTTCAGCTGGAGGGTTGTTAGCTATTTTATTTATTACAATTTTTAGAAAATATGGCTTTATCGAAAATTCAAATGCGAAGACCAAGCTTAGGAAGCCCATCAAGATGATCTTAATCTTGTGAGGCTTAATAAAGCTCCAAATAAAAGTTTTTAGATCTGTTGGTATGGGTGTATTATTCATCGATTCTTCATTATTGACATTTTTTGTTTTTTTAGTCAAGCTCGCAAATCAACAATAAGTAACAATTAGAGTGGAGTCGTGTATATGATTTACTGTTCTCACGGTATTGTAGAGAATCATTGCCCAAAAAAATATTGTCACAGAAATACTTTAGATCGAGAAAAACTCGAAACCTATCTTAAGAACAAAAAAGAAAAATACGTAACCCTTAGAGAGGCTCTTGATGGAAAAGGAGATGCGTTTACTATTGATGATGCAACTTACTCCTCACTAGAAGCGGCCAAGCTTCTTAGAAAACATGATCACGAAGTTACTATTTATGTTAATCCATATTATATAGAAAACAATGTGTTGTATTGGTTTTCTATATTAAATTATTTGTTGGATACCTGCCTTTATCCTAGCCTTTGTCTACAGGGGACTGATTATAGCCTAGCATCCTATAGAGAGAAGAATGTTTTTAGAAAAAACCTAAAACAAATCGTAGCTGCTTTTCCTACAGAAGAGAGTATACATGTCTATTTAGGTGCGGTATTTAATACGGATTTAAAAAACATAGACATTCCAGCTCATCTACAAACTTTTACAGAATCGGATATTTTAGAAATTCAAAAGCTTGGAGTAGATATACAAAACCATGGATGGACACACAAGCAACTAAACACGTCAACTCCTGAAGAAATTGACTATGAGGTTCTTACAGGTAGGGTTTGGTTAAAAAATAAATTTAACATAGACCCTTGTTATTATGCGGTGCCTTTTGGTGAAAGATATCCACCGTGTGACTATGATTTTTCTGGTGTCGATTGTTGGTTCCTACTTTGTGACGATTTATCTTATGGCTCTGTTGATAAAAGAGTATACAATCGCTCTAATTTTAAATTCGAGAATTAATAGGGTTATTATGGTACATATACATTTAGTCACGAAGTATTTTTTTCCTGTCGGTGGTGGAATGGAAAGGTCTGTTGCCAGAATTGCTAAATTTTTATCTGAAGTGCGCGGTTTCAAATCATATATATATGTTACCAAAGTCGAAGAGCCTTCTGGAGAATCTGATCGCATAAAAGGTACCTATAAGCTTCAAAAAGCTTTGTTTGAGCCATATGAAGAAGCAAGTAAAGCTCCTTTTTCACATGAGGCTGTCCGTGAAAATAATCGGTTAAGCTTTCTAATATTAAGAAATGAAATTGAAAAAGAAATACGAAAAACCCCCAATGATTGTCATATAATTATTTCTTTCTTTCTCTCAACTACTGGATTTATTTGTCAGCATGTTTCAGACAATCTTAGAATTCCGCATATAGCATGCATAAGGGGGTCCGATTTTTCTAGGGACTTATATAGCACAAGGGAGTTTGGGTTAAACGAAATAAATTGGGTGGCAAACAGAGCAAGTTATATAATGACTACGAGTAATGATCAGTTAGAGACTCTTAAATACTTGTTTTCAATAAGCGATAATCGTATTTCTACAGTTTATAATTCTATAGGAGATGAATTTTCAGAATATACCTGGAAACCTAAAAAAAGGGGAGTGATCAAGTTGATTTGTGATTCAGGTTTCTTGCATAAAAAGGGAACCCACGTTTTGTTAAAGTCATTTGAAGAGTTAATAAATAAAGGGTATCCAATTCAATTATCGATGATTGGAAAAATCGAAAAAGACAATGAAAATTATTGGAATTATACGATTGCATCATATAAGGAAAGATATAATGGAAGTTTCTTTGTTTATGGTTTTATGAAAATCTTTGATGTTTTAAAAATGTTTCTCGAAAGCGATGTTTATTGTTCGCCTACATTGGGGGAAGGATGTTCAAGCAGTAGGTTACAGGCTTTATTTTTAGGAATACCTATTGTTAGTACTGAATGCGGTGAGTTAAAAGATATAGTTCGCACATATGGGAAAAATAACTTTATTGAGTTATGTAATCCTGGAGACCAAGAAGGTTTTACCGTTTGTTTAGAAAGAATGATTGATAAGCTTAATAAGCTGTTTTATGTTGATAAGCAATATATTGACTCGATAAAGAAGACATTTTCTGTTGCCAACGAGAAACTTGGATGGGAAGGCGTAATTAGAAATGTGGTGGCGAAAAATAACTTATGAAAAGTAGGCAAAAAAGGGTGTTATTTTTTGCGCATGATGGAGCAGGGTTGGGTCATGTTACTAGAGTGTCAAAATTGGCAGAGGGGCTGCAGGGTCCTGCTGCTTGCTTAGTTATTTCTGGACATCGGGAAATGTCTTGGATTGTTCCAAAAGATTGTGAATATATTCATTTACCTGACTTAGTTACCCTTTTGAATAAAGATAAGTTTTACTATGTAAAGCCCTTTATTGATTTTGGTTCGCGAGAAGAAGTTTATTCTTTTAGGAAAAAGTTGCTTTGTGATGTTATTACTTCTTTCAATCCTGACGCTATATTTACGGATTATTTACCACTGGGCAAATTAGAGGAGCTGGATGAAATAATAAAAAATTATCCGGCAAAAAAATATTATATAGCGCGCGGAATTTTGGATCATCCCGACCAGGTTAAAATCGATATTCTTGGTGGAAAAGGAGAAGAATATCTTGAAAAATATTACGATAGAATCTTTGTAACCTGCGATAGAAGAATATGTGATTTAGTTAGAGAGTACAATTTAAGCAAAATTTTGGAGCAAAAGTTGCTCTATGTCGGTTATGTAAGAGGGCTAATTTCTCAAAAAGACATAAATCAAGCAAGGCTTGAGAGAGGGGTTGGTAAAGATGCAATCTGGGTCGTTTGTTCTGTTGGGGGCGGTAAGCTGGGTAAGAGCCTGATAGAAGAACATTTGGGGTTGGCAGATAAGTATCAAGATATTTATTTTGATATTGTTTTAGGGGCAAGATCTAATTACCAATGCGATTTTTGTACTACTGCTCATAGGGATTATGGCAATATACGTATTCATCGAGAGAACCAGAACCTTAAGTACTTACACGCTGGTTGTGATATTACCATATGCACAGGATCGTATAATTCATTAATGGAAAGCCTGCAGGGAAACTCTGTTATTATTACTCGTCCAATTCAAGTTAAAAAAACGGATGAGCAATATGTCCACCCGCAAAGATTGTCAAATTTTGTCAACATTCTTTCTGCAACAACTTCTTCTGAGCTTGAAGAGGCTTTTAAAATTGCTCTTGAGAAAATTAAAAAAAACACCATTTTGGATAAGCGCTTAGAATTAAACTATAATGGTGTCGAGGCCATTAAGAAAATAGTTTTTGCAGACTTAATGATATAAATGATTACGATAAATTAGTCCTTTGTTCTGTACTGAATACTCGTGATTATTTTGTCAAGCTATTATTATACAATTAGATTCTAGATAAGCGCTCAGAATTAAACTATGATAGCGCGTATGAAAACCGCCATTATTTTTCCTGCCTATAATGCTGCAACTACTTTGAGTTTGTTGCTGGATACTATTCGCGAGCAAACCATACAGCCAGATTACATTTTAGCTATAGAAACTTCTTCTACTGATGCTACGGTAGATATATTGAAATCATATAATGTGTCTTATTATACGATTAAAGCTGATGATTTTAATCATGGGACTACGCGAAAATATGCGACATCATTGATTGATGCTGATATTTACATATTTTTAACCCAAGATGTAAGCTTTGTTGATGAAAACGCTCTGCATAACATATTGAGTGTGTTTTGTGACTCAAAGGTTGGTTGTGCTTATGGTAGACAGTTACCAAATAAAAATGCCGATGTTTTGGCGCGACATCTTCGATCATTTGTTTATCCAGAAGCTAGTATTATTAAAACTTATGAAGATCGCAAGTGTTTAGGTATATGGACCTGTTCCAATTCCGATAATTTTGCTGCTTATAGAAAAGAAGCTTTATTTGCTGTTGGCGGAATGCCAGAAAATATTCTTTTCGGAGAAGATATGTATGTGGCTGCAAAAATGTTAATGCAAGGATGGAAAATTGTATACTGTGCCAATGCTATGATATACCATTCTCATAATTATACGTTATCGCAAGAATTTAAACGTCATTTTGATGCTGGGGTTTTTCATGCGATGAATCCTTGGATATTTAAAAACTTTCCTGGTCGTATTGGTGACGGTATAGCGTATTTGAAATCGGTTTTTTTATACTGTATTAAGTGTAAGGAGTATTTGGTTTTACCCAGGGTGCTTGGTAGTGTGTTTATAGAATGTTTTGGCTTTTTTGTTGGTAGGTACTATAAATTAGTACCGTCTCCTATTAGAAAAAAAATAAGTATGTGCAGTTGTTTTTGGCAATGATTAAAATAAATAACAAAAGGATAAGTAATTTATGATTTATGGTATCGTACCTGTAGGTGGCAAGGGGACTAGGTTGTCACTGCCGTTTTCGAAAGAGATGTTGCCACAGAAAAATTATAATTTTTATAATCCAATTGCGAATCATGTTGTTGAAAAAATGCTATCTGCTGGTGCAGGAAAAATTGTATTTGTACATGGAGTCGAATTGAAGAATGAAGTAGTTGAGTTTTTTTCTGCTCCTCATTATTTACATCTGAAGCAGAATACGACTGGTGTTACCCACGTGCTCCTGGATTTTTACAATAATGTTCAACTGCAAAACGATGATATTTGTTTTTTTGGGTTTCCTGATACTATATTTGATGACAATCCCTTTGTTGAAATGCTAAAAGTTCCTAGTATTTGTGTAGGACTGTTTACTACTTACGAATTTGTTAAAGTAGACCGGCTAAGTGCTGACAAAAGTAAATTTATGGCAAAAACCACCAAAATTCCAGAAAATTTAGATTTATTTTGGGGGGTTTTGAAGCTTGATGGGTGCGATATCCAGAAGTTTGTAAAAGATAATATATTTTCTACACATATTGAACTTGGTGATGTTCTCAACACTTGCTCTTTTCGAATGGTTGAAGGCAAAAGATATATTGATGTTGGTACTTGGGATGGTTACAACAGGTATCTTTCCGATTATTAGCGATAAAATCATAACAATCGATTAGCTTGTTCTGTAAGATATAATGGAATTGAAATAAGTTTATATGTGACTTCTCTCCCATCGTGAGTTTTAACTTGAACATTTGTTACGCTAGGGTAATCGGCATTTATACGTACTGCAACCTTATGTTTTTTTAAACCCATAAATAGATGCAGTGCTTTTAAAGTTCCGGTGCTTCCAGATTTCACTTCAACAGGAACTACGGATCCCTCGTGTTGAATGAGATAATCAACTTCAGAGGAGGATCCTGGTTGTTCACGTAGCCAATAATATAATGTTGGTTCGAGATAGTGAGGGCGTGCTGTTCTCAACAATTGACCTGCTAGTTGCTCAGTTAATTTTCCTTGATTTGCAAAGTGAGTGTTTTGTATTTCTGGTATATTTTGCAATTCCAAACCCAGTAAGGCGGAAACCAATCCAACATCTAAAAATATAACTTTGCAAGCTTTGTCTTTTACTTCTGCTCCCAATGGAACACCGTTGCCGGAGCAATTATTAACCCTGCAGCATAACTGGGCTTTGCATAGTAAATCTAGGGCTCGTTTAATGCTTGCTGCGGCAATGTCAGAATTAACTGCGCTATATTTGAATTTTTGTCCCAATAATTTTGGTATTGTGTTTAGCGTTTCTTCAAGTCTAGCGTTATCAATTCTTCCTTTATATTTTGCGAAATCATCTCTGTAGGTTGCCAGTAAATCCGAGTGAGTTGCACTAATTTTTGCGAGGTTATGTTCGCATGCCCAACTAGCAACGGCAGTAGGCATTCCGCCAACGATAAAATACTCGCGCAACAACTCCAATAAGTGCTCATGAATAGTTTGTGGTATATGATCACTAAGGGAATAACTATCCAAAAAATCGCATAGCTTATTTTGACCAAGGGCTAATATAAACTCCTGAAAAGACATTGGCTCTAGGTGCAAGTAACTTATTCTTCCTACGGGCATACTGAATTCATGTTTGTCTAGAGTGAATTCTAACAATGATCCGGCTGCTACTACAGGGAATTCTGGAAGTTCTTCCGTAAACCAACGTAGTTTAGCTAATATTTGCGGTGCTGCCTGAATTTCATCCAAAAACAACATGCTGTCGGTAGTGCTGATTGCAATGTTTAGGGCTGTTTTGATGGCAAACAATATTTTTTGTGGATTGTTACTGTGAAACAAGCTAACAAAACTTGGGTTTCTTTCAAAGTTTATCTCAACGAGTTTTTTGTTGTTTTTTGCAGCTAAATCACGCACTAACCAAGTTTTGCCAACCTGCCTGGCTCCGCGAATTATAATTGGTTTGCGAGTTTTATCTTGTAGCCAACTATTTAAAAAAATTGAAGTTTTTCTTTTCATGAAAAATAGCTTAATATTTTATACTGCTGATGTCAAGGTATATAGATAAAACAACCGGTTGTTTTCTTGGGCAGCAAAACAAAAGAGAGGGTTGTTTTATATTGAAATAGTAGTTCGACATTTTAAATTTTTGAGATTCTAATAGTGCTCATGAGTATAAAACTAGTTGTGCAAAATATTAGCAAAACCAAGTCTGTTCCAAGCAAAAAACAGTTTAAAGCTTGGATAGAAAAAGCCCTTGCGCCACGCAAAAAAAAATATGAGATTATTATTCGTATTGTTGGGATCAAAGAAATTACAAAACTAAACAAGCAGTATCGTAAAAAAAACAAACCAACTAACATTCTTTCTTTTAATTTTTATCCACCAGTAAATATCGAAACTAATTTAATTGGTGATTTGGTAATATGCGCGCCAATCGTTAAGCTTGAAGCTAAATTACAACATAAAACCATATTATCTCACTGGGCTCATCTAACCGTGCATGGGGTTTTACATCTGCTAGGTTATGATCATCAAAACGATGGCGCAGCTTTGAAGATGGAGCGGCTGGAAACGAAGATTTTAAAAAACTCATTTCAAAACTAATTGGCAGTTGCAGTTAATTACCTTGGTTTTTGATAAATCATTTAAGGTGTTTTTTTCTATTAAAATTTTTATTATATGAGTTTTTGCTTCATTAGGAGGTTTTATTTCTGCAAAATCTTTCTTATACTTTGCCCAATATCCAGGATTATTGCTTTTCCATTTATTCTGTATTTCTTGTCTGTACGTCTTATAATCTTTATCGTATTTTAATTTATGTCGTATCCAGTCGGTCTTGCGCGCACTTTGGCATTTCTTTTTTGAACAATATCTCTGATTTAAAACATGTTTTTGAGGATAAAATTTGTTGCCGCAGTTTGCACATCGCCTATTGCAAGGTGATTGTCGTAAAGCTAGAATGTACCTAACCATGTTTGCTTCCTAACTTGAGTTAATGTGGCCAGCGCTGCCGAGTATGCTCAAATACAATCGGTAGCGCGTTCCTAATGATTTTTTATATAGTCTTCAATTCTCTTTCTGTCTTCGTTGTCTTTTTTGTCTCCTTTTAGATAAATCTCTATATGCGTAAAAACAAAACTGCCTTGGTGGTACGCGTAAACTATTCTGATTGACTTGTTTATCAAGCTTCTGCAAGCAAGGCGTGCCTTTACTATTTCTACTTTGTTTGAATGATAAATAGTTGCAAAATTAACACCTATTCCAGTAGGGTTAAGCGCTATAAGCTTTTCTATGTTTTTCAAGTCTCCAGATAAGCTTGGATGCTTTTTAGAAAGCTTTAAAAACTCTTTTTTAAATTGTGGTAATTTATTAAAACGGTTCATATTCTCTTACGGATGTTTCTTCTGGGCGATAAAACACGTATTCGTAATCTAGCACTTCTTTTTCTTTTGCCATAAGCCACGGAGTATCTTTATGTGATAAAGCCGATATCTTGGTGGCAGTAAGATAAGATAAACGATTAAGTTCCCAGTCTATGTGGGCAATTTCTGTTCCAGACAGACAGGTAAGATCAATGGCTTCATTCGGATTTACGAGGTATTTAGTTTGGTCGTATTTATAAAATTTACTTTTGATGCATTCAATCTTTCCATCATGCTCGAGCTCATTGATAATTCTAGCAAAAGCTGTTGGTGTGGGTCCGTGAATATTTTTTATATATCTTGCGCCAATAAGTTGTTTCTCAAACTTTTCATAATAATCAAAGTCAATAAAATAAAGTAGCTTGTATAAGACGGTTTGGCCAATGTTGGGTTTGCCGCCAATTTTTGATAGTATATACAAAAGTATCTGTTTGAATTTGTTTACTTTTTCTTGTGGTATAGCAATACGCTCTGAAGCAAGATCAATACCGCTTTTTTTGTCTTTTTTGATTTTTTCAAAAATAACTGGCGGTGTAAATACTTTGCCGTTAATTACGTCCTCAAGAGATATTTGGAAGATTTTAGAGATTTCATTTGCTTCTGCTAGGGCGAGATCGCGTTTACCTTGTTCGAAAGCAATGTAGGATGAGCGCGAAATGCCTATTTTTTCAGCCACTTCTAATTGAGAAAAGCCGTGTTTAACGCGAAGCGATTTAATTAACGTGAAGTATTTATTGGGCATGCAATAAAGTTATACTAGTAGTGTTAGAAAGTCAAATGATTAATTGTGTAAAAATCAGACTTGTTATTAGAAAATATCTATTGCTTCAACTTTAATTTCCTTGCCGAAAAACAACCGCGTTCCTTTAGCAAAACTTTCGGTGTAGTCAGAAACATAAAAATGATGATTTGGTTGAGCAGAAGAAAGAATTCCGTGAGAGGTTAATGCGACGTCAACTTCTTTGGCAACAATTTTTGCAGCATCAACAATATCAATTTTATTTTTATAAAAGGCAGCAATACTTTTTTTAATTACGGGATAATGTGTGCATCCTAGAACTAAAGCATCAATGTTTTGTAATGTAGGGTGGGCTAAATATTCGGCTAGGGCGACGTCAATTAGCTCGTGTTCAAAAAACCCCTCTTCAATAATAGGTACTAAGAGTGGTGTGGCTAAAGCGCAGAAGTCAATTTGTTGCGCTAGCTTAGCAATTTTTTGGTGATAAACCTGCGTTTGTAGTGTCAGTTTTGTGCCAATCAACCCAATGCGTTTGTTTGCGTAATTTGTGCCCAAAAAATTAACCACTGGATCAATTACGTTAAGAAGTATAGCTCGATTACCAACATAATTTTTAAGCATTTCATAGGCTGCTGACGAGGCAGCATTGCAAGCAATCAAAATTAACTTGACCTCGCGCATAAGCAAAAAATCTACAATTTTTTTTGTATAATTCTGGACAGTTTGTATGGATTTATCACCATATGGTAAATGTGCTGTATCACCAAAGTAAACTATTGATTCATTTGGTAGTTGGTCGATGACAGCCCTGGTGACTGTTAATCCACCGATGCCGCTATCAAAGATACCTATGGGTTTATTTGCTTTTAAAGTTAGCATATTCAATATGAAATCAAATTTCGAATTGTAGTCGCTTATGCAGAAGCTGCAAGTTAAATAATTTTGTGTTACTATTAAAAAAAGGAAGTTAATTTTATGAGATTGATAAAATGAAAATTATAGTAATTAGTAGATGCGTGCTAATAGTCCTATCATTGTTGACCGTTGTTGCTTGTATGCCAATTGATGTTATCCCTCATGCCAGTGGCATGTTTACCGTCATTTCTGCTGCTTCAAGTAGAAAAAAAGCTGGTGCATTAGTTATAAACAAGGCTAAAGGTATTTGTGAGCAACAAAATGGTACGGTGACGATAATAGATCAGAGTACCACATATCAAGGGCTTGATAGGGATCAACAAAAATTAGTTAAACTTGCTCATGATATTTTACCTGAGACTAAAACGGCTGGTCCATATACTCCACCAAATCATGAGTATAGGTCGACTTTAACTTTTAAGTGTGAATGAGGCTAGCGCTGAATGTCACCTTTTTTTACGTCATCAGTTAAAAAAAATATTAGCGGACGTAGTTTGTTTCCTATTGCTCCTGCTGATGTTTTATTAGCGTCAAATCAATGTAAAACGATTATTAAAGATATACGGCAAACAGTCGATATTTCAGATGAGCATTTCGATGTTTTGTATCAGTCCCTAATAAATAGTTTCATTGAATTTGTACAATTATTGCCTGTTAATAATGAAGCTCCGCTAGGCAGTTTAATGAATAGAGCTTTGCTTAGGGCTTTATTTGTTCTTAAGCAGCAAAGAAATGAAGACGAAGATCACCAGCCAGATCCCCTCTTAGTTTATACGCTTTTTAGCGGTGCTTTATTGTTTGATGTTGGTTTTGTAACCAACGATCATACGGTGATGATTTCCGAAAAAGATGGTACTTTTGTTAAGGAGTGGCTCCCAAATAAAGGTAAAATGCAACAATCTGATGGAGGATATTATCGCGTTCGTTGTGGTGGAGGCATGCCTTCGGAGTTTAGTCGGCACGCCACCTTGTTATTTGCACAACAATTAATGCCGCCGGCTGGATTTAATTGGATTGCTCAAGAGGTCGATGCTTTTAATAGCTGGATTACAATGCTTAACAATGAAAAAGAGCTAACCAGTGATTTGAGTTTATACCTTAACTATGCAAACAAAAAAATAATTGATGAAGCAGAAAAAGAAAATTTTTCTGCAGTGGGCATTGGGGTGCTAGAACCTGAAGAAACTGCTTTAGGAGATGATTTTCTCGAATGGCTCAAACGGGGGCTTGATATTGGAACAATTAGTATTAATACGTATGATTCCGATATCCACGAGATCGAAAATGGCTTGTTTTTAGAAGTTCCAGAAATTATTGACAAGTTTTGTGTCCAGTCAAAAAAAAATCCAACAGTGGATGCGGTGTTTACACAATTAAAAAAAATAGGTTTTATTAAACTGGATGAAGCGAATAAAGAACTTGCTACTTATACTTATAACTATGCGGCCATCAATAATGAGCTTAAGCAACCAGTGCCAGCAGCACCAGAACAGCATAAAAAGCATTTAATTCGCAGTGGCATAAAAGTATTTATGCCGTGCTTTTTATTTTTCTTATTTGGCAAGCGTTTTCGTTTATCGGCGAAAGAAAAACTTAAGAAAAAGCTTAGGATTCTAAAAAGGCTTAAGCTTCGTCATCAGAGATTTAAAGAGCTGATTAGAGAGATTGAAGAGGCTGCATTACTAAGAATGAATTTAAACAAGGAGGCGTTAGATGTTGCCAGCAAAGAATTTAAAAAATGGTTAAAAAAATTACAGACGCCATTTTATAGTCAGTGAGGTGTAATATTTGTATTCGTTTGAGATGTTTTCTTGACTATCTTTTTGTCAACCTTATGTTCTTGTTGGTTTTTTTCAAACAATAATTCACCAATCTGTTGTCCTATTTTTCTTGTTGAATCATTTTCAATTATTATGTTTTTTTTAAGTTTATTAAGGTCGTCTTGATAAACTTTCACTACTAAATTAGTGCTGTTTTTTTTGAGTTTTAATGCTTCAATTTCTTTATTGAGTCCTATTGTTTCATCTGGTATTACGTTTTTTGCCCAAAAAGATTTAATCCAATCAAGAAATGATAAAGAAGGCTTGCTTTTTTTTATAGAGCTGCATTGTTTTTGTAAGTCACTTATTTTTGTGCTGCAATCTTTAATTTGTTGGTTACAGTTTGTTATGTTTTTATTTGTGTCGTCTATTGTTTTTAAGATTTCTTTTACTTTATTACAAGATTTTTTATTTAAGTTTTCCTTAATAGTATTAATATGAATATCCGCTTCTGCAATTTTTTTGTTGCACTCAGCTATATAACTATTATTAAATATGCTCTTCAGGTTAGAAACATCTTTTGAGATATTTTCATGTAATATTTTTGCTGCTTTAACTTTGTTATTTAATTCTACGTGATTATCGATAGTTTCTATTTTTTTTAATTCTTCAATATAGTTGTCGATTTTTTCTTTTAGTTCCTTGACTATTTCTTTTGCTGAGTAATGAACATTTGAGGTGTATTCTCCTTCGTAATGATTATCACCATTGACCGTTTTTTTCCCTAAGTCGTTATCATAACCTTTTTGTTTTTCAAGATATTCGCTCTTTATCTTTGTATGCCCGTGCTCAACACAAGATACACATTTTGGATATGGTGGTGGACCGTTAAATTTTATAACTCCGTTACCTTCACTATCCCCAAGTCTATTACCAAACCTGTTCCACATTATCTTAGCAATAGGAGAATCACCTCTAGCGTCAAATAAATATTCAATGTATTGACGAGCGGTTTTTCCGTTTTTATAAATGTTTTTGTCATCAGTGCCAATTGCCCGCTTAAATATTAGGATAAAAATGTTGTTTATTTTATCTAGCATTTTAGCCAATACGCTAGCTTGCATGTTTTCTATGCTTTTATTATCGCCTTCTTTTGGAAAGTATTCGTTGTACTCTTCTTTGCTAAGCAACTCTTCAGCCAAATCCTTTATTACCGAAAAATTATTTGGTGCATGCATCGAAAGAGTAATATTATTTTTATCGTCTGATAAAGTATATGAAATTACATTCAAGGATGGCAAGACGTTTTCAATATATAGCTTTTGCACCTCCTCCCTATCGCCATCTATTAAACTTAACTCAATAGATTTTTCTAATCCTAATAATGATTTTATGAACTGTGGACGAAGAGGGCTAGTTTTATTAAAAAGTATTTGTCTTATTGTTGCTGGTTTTATCGCTGAATATAATGTTTTTTAACTCTTTTTTAAAAGAGTCCATCTGCATAATAGAGTACGATGGCATATCTATTTTTTTAAAGCCATTAAGACTAATTTTCATTTCGTCTTCTCTGTTGGTTTCGGTAGAGTTGTTTTGTTGCATTTAAATCTCTATTTTCGCCTATTTTACTGTTTAGTTGTTGGGAATGCCATCCATAAAATTAGCAGAAGCAACAATAGCCAAGTATATTGTCCATATTTTACCCATGGGGTTGCGCCGGATAAAAGTTGAATATTTGCGGTTAAAACTGCTTGTTTAAATATTGGCAGCTTAGAGATTATTTTTCCGCTTGAGTTAATGATTGCTGTAATGCCAGTGTTCGTTGCTAATAGTTGATAGCGTCCAACTTCAAGTGATCGCATGCGAGCGATTTCTAGGTGTTGTGCTGCAGCAATCGACTCACCAAACCAACTATCATCGCTAACAGTAACTAAGAGTCCTGCTCGTGGTAGATAATCCAAAACCAAATTAGCATAGGCAATTTCATAACAAACAAATGGTGCTAGTGGAGTTTTACCAATTAATAGATCAGGTTGATTTTTTGTACCGCTTGAGAAGCCAGACATTGGAATCATGAGATAATTGTGTAACCAGCTTAAAATAAAACGCAGGGGCAAGTATTCGCCAAATGGTACCAGATGGCGTTTATAATAATGCTCTTTGTTTGTGCCAAAAGCCAAAATGCCATTAAAGTAATTTTTGTTTTCTTTGTCATAAAAAGTAGTGCCGCTCAAAATTGTAATATTATGTTTTTTCGCGGTATTAGATAATGATTTTAAATGAAATTGTACTTCTTTAGAAAGACGGGGAATTGCTGCTTCTGGCCATATTATAAGTTTACTAGAAAAGTTCTGTTTTGTTAAAGTAGCATAAGTGTTTAAGATAGGCAGTAATTCGTTTTCGTTCCATTTTTGGTCAAGTGAAATATTGCCTTGGATCAGGCTTGTCTTAATTGGGGAGTCTATTTTTTTTGTCCAATTAATTTTTGTAAAAACTGCGCCCATGCTCCAAAGCGCCAATATTAATAGCATTAGAGCTGCTATTGATTTTATTTTTTTATGGTAAAAAAACAGGCAAACTATTGCGCCAGCAGTTTGTGTAATTGCAAAAGAAACTCCATAAACACCGAAGATTGTTGCCCATCCGCGCACTGGTGAATCGATATGGCCATAGCCCAAAAATAACCAGGGAAATCCACTTAAAACCCAGCCGCGTAGCCATTCTAAAATTACCCAAATTGCAGGAAAAGCTATCAGGAATTTACGCCAATCGTTCTGTGGAAACATGCGATTTAGCAGATAACCTTGCAAGGCTGGATATAGCGCTAAGATCGCAATCATAAGCGTAAGGATCAATAGTGCAAGCGGTATTGGTGCGTGGCCGAAGTGATGAATACTAATATAAACCCAATAAACCCCGCAGCCAAAAAACGTCAAACCAAATAACCAGCCATACAAAAAGGCTAGTTTTGGTGATGTGGCTTGAATCCAAGTTAGTAGTAATAAAGCCAGCGCAATTTCAGCAATTAAATAATAACCAAAAGGTGCGAAGGCTAGTGGCAAGATCGCACCAGCAAATAAAGCTATCAAGCTTAGGAGTGTTTTTTTCTTTGACATATGGGCTATATTACCCCTAAAATCAAATCATGGACAAGATATTCCAGCCACAAATGATCGACGAAGCAGCCAAAAAACACTGGGATGAGACTCGTGCTTTTGAAACTAAGGAAAATACAACTAAGCCAAAATTTTATTGTCTGTCAATGTTGCCATATCCAAGTGGGCAAATTCATATGGGGCATGCGCGTAATTATACTATTGGTGATGTAATTGCTCGCTATCAAAGAATGCTTGGTAAAAATGTAATGCAGCCACTTGGTTGGGATGCTTTTGGGTTGCCAGCAGAGAACGCCGCTTTGAAAAATAAATTAGCACCATCCGAGTGGACCTACAAAAATATAGAGCAAATGCGCGTTACGATTAAGCAGCTAGGGTTTGCTATTGATTGGTCGCGCGAAGTTACTACTTGTCGTCCGGAATATTATCGTTTTGAGCAACAGTTATTTTTAAAAATGTATGCAAAGGGATTAGCTTACAAAAAAAAATCTGTGGTCAATTGGGATCCGGTTGATCAAACAGTGCTTGCTAATGAACAGGTGGTGGATGGTTGTGGTTGGCGTTCTGGTGCTTTGGTTGAGCGCAAAGAAATATCTCAGTGGTTTTTGAAAATAACAGCATATGCAGACGAACTGCTTGCTTGTTTGGATAAGCTTACAGGTTGGCCAGAGCAAGTGCGTACTATGCAACGTAATTGGATAGGTCGTAGCGAAGGATTAAATCTAAATTTTTCCGTAATTGGACGAGATGAAAAAGTTACTATTTTTACCACCAGGCCGGATACGGTTTTTGGTGTAACATTTTTAGCGATTGCGCCAGAACATCCTTTGGCTTTAGAGGCTTCGAAAAGTAACGAAAGTATCTTTAAGTTTTTACAAAAATGCCACAACGTTAAAGTTGCCGAAGCAGAAGTTGCAACTGTAGCAACAGAAGGTTATTACACTGGATTTGATGCGATTAACCCTTTAAGCGGTGAAAAAGTTTCAATTTGGGTTGCGAATTTTGTGCTTATGGAGTATGGAACTGGAGCGGTAATGTCGGTTCCGGCTCATGATACGCGTGATTATGAATTTGCCAAGCAATATAACTTGAGAATAAAACAGGTAATAAAACCAATTGATAATGATCTCTGGGATATTAACAAGATTGCTTTTACTGACAAGGGAGTTTTGATTAATTCAGGAGAGTTTTCTAACTTGAATTTTGATCAAGCTTTTAATGCTATCGCTGAACATGTTATCAGAGCTAAACAAGGAGAGCGCAAAGTTCACTATCGCCTGCGTGACTGGGGTGTTTCACGGCAACGCTACTGGGGTGCGCCTATTCCAATAATTAATTGCGAAAAATGCGGTGTGGTTCCAGTTCCAGAAAGAGATTTGCCAGTTGTGTTGCCTGAAGGGATTAAGCTAACCGATCCGCACTCGCCATTGCATACTTTGAAAAGCTTTTTTGAGACAACTTGTCCAAAATGTGGTGGTTTTGCTACGAGGGAAACCGATACCTTTGATACTTTTGTGGAATCTTCATGGTATTACATTATGTACTGTTTCCATGATCAAAAATATTGGATGCCAGTTGATCAATATATAGGTGGTATTGAGCATGCGGTGATGCATCTCTTGTATGCGCGTTTTATCTATAAGGTTCTGCGTGATGAAGGCCTAGTAAAAGGTGATGAGCCTTTCACCCGATTATTAACTCAAGGGATGGTGTTGAAAGATGGCTCTAAGATGTCTAAGTCAAAAGGCAATACAGTTTCGCCGGAAGAGCTTGTTGCTAAATACGGTGCTGATACTGTACGTCTTTTTACGATTTTTGCTTCACCGCCAGAGCAATCGCTTGAGTGGTCAGATAGCGGTGTTGAAGGTGCTTATCGGTTTTTAAAGAAACTTTTTGCTTTTGCTGCGGCGCACGAAGAAGTAATAACTTCTCATAATAAGCTTTCTAAAAAACCTGAAATATTTACTAAAGAACAACAACAGTGGCGCAGAAATATTCATATTATATTGCAGCAAGCAAATGCTGATATGGAGCGTCTGCAGCTAAATACTGTTGTTTCTGCTGCTATGAAGCTTTTGAACGAATTGCACGATATTCCAAGTGCTACCAATGAAGCTATAATTTATGAAGGATTTAGTATTTTGCTTTGCTTGCTAAACCCAATTACTCCGCATGTTGTTCATTATTTGTGGCATGAGTTACAGTTTTTTGGAGATGCTTTAGATGCCAAGTGGCCACAAGTTGATTTAAGTGCGCTCAAACAAGATTTTTTTGAATTGATTGTGCAAGTAAATGGCAAAGTTCGTGGTAAAATAACAGTGCAGGCAGATGCTGATGAAAAGGCGATTCGGGAAGCTTCCATCGCCAATGACAGTGTTGCAAGAGCAATTGGGTCTGCTGTAATTAAAAAAATTATTTTGGTACCTAAAAAACTGGTGAATATTGTTGTTTAAAATGAATACTAATATTTATTTAATCTTAATAACTATCTTTTTTCTATCTGGTTGCGGCTTTACATTGCGTACAGCTCAGTCTTTGCCGCCGCGATTACATCAGGCCTATTACCAAACTGACAACCCATATGGTCAGTTTGAAATTGCTTTTAAAAGAGCTTTAAAAGCCTCTAATGTTGTTTTACTGGCAGAGCCTAACGCAACTGCTCCAATTTTGCATGTTACTTCTAGCTATACCCATACCACAACCAGCTCTATTTCGAGTTCTTCAGGGCGTGTTTACAATTTAAATCATACCGCTACAATCAGTATTAATGATGCTTCTGGCAAGTTGCTTTTATCTTCGCAAACAGCTAGTGCGGCACGTGATATTACATTGCAGCGCGATGAACTGTTCGAAGTAAGTGCACAAGTTGAAATCGTACGGCAGGAACTATTGCAGGAGCTTACTACAAAAGTATTAAATATTTTGTGCGCTAAAAAAACTTTTCAGGCTTTAGCAGATCAAATTTCGAATGAAAATTCAACTACAGCAACTAGTACAGCATCTTACTGAGAAAATAGCACCGCTATATTTAATTAGTGGCGATGAATTTTTATTGGTACAAGAAGCTTGTGATACTGTGCGGCAGCATGCTAGTCTCGCGGGCTTTGACGAGCGTGAAACTTTTTATATTGAATCTGGATTCAATTGGGAGAGTTTTTTAAATAGCACTAGCAATTTTTCGCTATTTGGTGGGCGTACCTTAATTGAATTACATCTCAAAAGTAAGCTTACTGATATAGGTAGCAAAATTCTGCAAAGTTATGCTAAAAAACCAGCGCTGGAAAAAATTGTAGTGATCATTGCGGCTAAATTAGATGCGGCGCAGCAAAAAACGGCATGGTTTAAGGCGGTTGATGATTGTGGAGTAGTGTTGCCAATTTGGCCAATTGATGCAGCTCAGATGCCGCTTTGGATTAATAAGCGTCTTAAGCAAGCGGGGCTTAAAACTGATGGTGTGGGAATTAAATTATTAGTTGATTGTGCTGCCGGTAATTTGCTTGCTGCTACGCAAGAGATTGAAAAATTACGTTTACTCTATGGCAGTGGAGACTTAACCACTGAACAAATTGTTTCCACAATCACAGATAATGCTCGTTTTAATGTATTTAATTTACTCGATGCTTCGCTTGCTGGAAAAACAGCTGCGGTAGTTCATATGCTTTATAATTTAAAAACTCAAGGGGTTGAGCCAACTATTATTTTATGGGCGATCGCGCGCGAATTGCGCTCGTTAATTAATATAAGCTTTGCGATGCAACAAGGGGCTATGGCTGAACAAGCTTTGACTAAGAATAATGTTTGGAGCAGTCGCAAGATATTAATAAAAAAAGCCTTGTTGCGGCATGATCTTGCTAGTTTACAGAATTTGCTCAAGCAAACTGCTTGGGTTGATTATATAATTAAAGGTGCAGATAGCCAGCATATATTATGGCACGAGCTCAATAAGGTTTATTCCATGCTGTCTATCGGTTAGGAGTTGGTTTGGCCTGCGCTTCTAGCTTCGGTATGACACTAGTTATATCGCTATCGCTTAAGTTAAGTTTTAAAACTGAGCAATAATGCTTGATACCTGCAAAATCACTTTGTTTTAGTGCGTTGTTAAGGTTATTAGCTGCATACTTGATGATCTCCGCATCGGGGCGTTCGCGAAATGCCTTGTCTTGCCACCAGAGTTTTGATGTATCTGCTTGGGCCTTCCATCCGTTTTTATATTTATCAGCTATTAGCTTTTTGAGCTCTGAATTTTCTATTTTCTCTAATAAAGCGTCTTCTTCCATGTGTTTTCTATTTAATTTTTATAGCGTTACATCAAGGTAATTTAGGATGCAATTTTTTTGTGTATTTTAATGCTAAATTTGTTACAATGCAAAATAAAATCAAATACCTATAAGTTATTTAAAAAGGGAGTGCATTTATGTATAGAAAATGGCAAAGACTCACATATTTTTGTAGTAATGTAATGTTTGGAGTTTTCAGTTTAATTATGAGCGCATACGCTACTGAGACTGGCCTGCCGTGGGAAGGGCCGCTGCAAAAAATCACAGCATCACTTACTGGCCCGGTAGCAAAGGTTGTGGGTGTAGTTGCAATTGTGCTTGCTGGTTTTGGTGTTGCTTTTGGTGAATCTGGCGGTTCGATGCGTCGTATTTTGCAGATTGTTTTGGGGCTATCAGTTGCTTTTACTGCCTCAAGCCTAGTTGCGAGTTTGTTTGGTTTTTCTGGTGGGGCAGTTTTTTAAATGAGTACCCCCGGCTATCGCATAAGGCTACATAATTCATTAACTACGCCGATTATGCTTGGTGGTGTGCCGCGCCAATTTGCTATTCTCAATTGGACTATTTGTGCGGCTTTGGTACTTGGGATGAGAGCTGTTTATTTACTTCCACTATTTATCATGTTTCATATTGGAGCGGTGTTTTTTGCAAAGAAAGACCCATATTTTTTCGAAGTAATATTGCGGCATTTGAGACAAAAAAGATTTTATAGAGTTTAGGAGCTTAATGTTTAACATATCGGAATACCGTCAAAGCTCAGATCGTCTAGTAGATTTACTTCCATGGGCAGCCTTGGTTGCCAGTGGTGTTGTTCTGAACAAAGACGGATCTTTTCAAAGGATTTTACGTTTTCGTGGTCCAGATTTGGAATCTGCTACTGAACCGCAACTGGTTGCTGCAGCCGCAAGATTAAATAATGCGCTTAAACGTTTTGGCTCCGGTTGGGCGCTTTATATAGAAGCCAGGCGTCAGCTTTATGCTTCCTATCCGGAAAAATGCTATTTTCCAGACCCGGTAAGCTTGCTTATTGAAGCTGAGAGGCGTGAGAAATTTTCTAATGTTGGTGAAAATTTTGAAAGTAAATATTATTTAACGCTGCAATTTTTACCCGCTCCACAATCTGCTTCTAAAGTTAGTAAGCTGGTGATTTCAGAGCCAGAAGTTGCTGTTGAAGATTATAGGAAAAGTTTAGATTTGTTTATTGCTACTACTCAACGTTTTTGCGATATTTTGCAAGATTTTATGTTCGAGGCAGAATTTTTAAATGATGCTGAAACTCTAACCTATTTACATTCAACTATTTCTCCTAAGCAACAACCAATTGCTATACCTGAAATTCCGATGTATCTAGATTCATTTTTGGCGGATACACCACTACTTGGTGGTATTGCGCCGCAGCTTGGTGATTATCATTTACGCACAATAACAATTTTGAGTTTTCCAGCATCAACCATGCCAGCTTTGCTCGATCAGTTAAACCAATTACCTATTTGTTATCGTTGGGTTACGCGTTTTATTCCTCTGGATAAACAAGAAGCAGAAACGCAGCTAAAGCGTTACAAACGCCAATGGTTTGCTAAGCGTAAGGGCTTGTTAAATTTAGTGCAGGAGATTTTTACCAAAACTGAAACTCAATTATTAGATACAGCAGCAGTTGAAAAAGCTAAAGATGCTGATAGCTCATTAAAGGAGTTGGCAGAAGATTATGTGTCATTTGGTTACTATACTGCTACGGTAACAGTTATGGATCGCGATTTACAGCGGACAAATGAGATGCAACGCGAAGTAGAGCGTGTGATTAATGGTTTGGGGTTTACGACTATTGCAGAGAATTTTAATGCGGTTGAGGCATGGCTATCTTCATTACCCGGCCATGCATATGCCAATGTACGTACCCCGTTGTTACATAGTTTGAACTTGGCTCACTTAATGCCGTTTTCTGCTATTTGGTCAGGACCGGAAAATGATGCTCATTTAAAAGCTCCCCCCTTAATGTATGTTCATACTCATGGTCGCACGCCGTTTCGATTAGTAAATCATGTTGGTGACGTTGGTCATCAAATGGTTATTGGTCCAACGGGAGCTGGCAAATCAGTATTGCTGACATTGATGGCAGTGCAGTTTCGTCGTTATCAAAACGCTCAGGTTTTTGTGTTTGATAAAGGCGGTAGTTTTTTAGCGACCACGATTGGTGTTGGCGGTGGTTATTACGAATTAGGAACTGATCATGTTGGCTTAGCATTTCAGCCCTTGGCGGCAATTGATAATGAAATGGAGCGTGTTTGGTCGGCCGAGTGGATTTATGGACTTCTTGCTAATGAAAAAATTGTTGTTACGCCTGATATAAAGCAAATGGTATGGGAAGCACTAACTTCTCTAGCCCATATGCCACAGCACCAACGTACCATGACAGGTTTGTGTGCTTTGATTCAAAGCAATGCGCTACGTCAAGCATTATTAACTTATACTTTAAAAGGTCCATTTGGGCACTTACTTGATGCTGATAATGAACAAAAATGTGATGATGTTTGGCAGTGCTATGAAATGGAAGGCCTTATGAGTACGCCGAGCGTAATTGGGCCGGTTTTGAGCTATTTGTTTCATCGATTAGAAAAACGCTTTACTGGTGTTCCTACCTTGTTAGTTTTAGATGAAGCTTGGCTTTATCTAGATCATCCGATTTTTTCTGCTAAGATCCGCGATTGGTTAAAAACACTGCGTAAATTTAATGTTAGTGTTATTTTTGCCACACAATCAATCGAGGATGCTTTAGCGACGCAAATTTCGTCAGTGCTGCTTGAATCTTGTCCGTCGCGTATTTTGTTGCCAAATGATCGTATTCTTGAGCCAAATGTGCGTTCTTCGTACGAAAAACTTGGTTTGAATGAGCGTCAATTACAAATTTTATCGATGGCAACACCCAAACAGCAATATTATTATCAATCTCGTTTAGGAAACCGATTATTTAATATAGAATTAGGACCGATAGCATTAGCATTTTGTGCTGCTAGTCGTTCTGAAGATAAGTTTTTGGTTAGAGAGTTATTAGATAAGTTTGGTCGAGAGAATTTTTTAGCAGAGTACCTAAAAGCAAAAGGTCTCGAATGGGCGGTGAAATTATGAAAAATCCATTTAAAAAAGAAGTGGCAAATTACAAAGGTGATGAGCCTATTACGCCATATCAACTGGCGCAGCAAGAGTGGGATTTGCGAATTGGGTCGTCGCGTTCCCAGGCCAGAAATTGGCGTATTTGCGCGTTTTTTTCATTATTGATTACAATAGCGCTTGCTTGGGGGTTGGTATTTGTTTTAGCGAGTCATAAAGAAAAAATTTTTATTGCACAAGTAACCACAGAAGGGCGTGTAGTTAATGTATCGCCACTTGTAGTTCGTTATCAACCAAATGAAGCGCAAAAAGAATATTTTATTGCTCATTTTATTGAATTAGTGCGAACTCTTACGCTCGATCCAGTGGCAGTAAAGCAAAATTGGATAAATGCTTATAATTTCCTAAGTAGCCGCGGTGGTGAGCGCTTTAATACCTATTTTAAAGAGAACAATTTAATTTCTCTACTTGGTAAGAAAACTATTACGCTGCAAATTACCGATATTAATCCAGTGAGCGCCAATACTATGCATGTACGTTGGACTGAAACTACCGTTAATACAAACGGTCAGGAAGAAGGAAAGATAAACTACAGTGGTATTTTCACTATTGTGACAAAACAGCCGACAACACGCGAAGAGATTTTGCGTAATCCGCTGGGTATATATATTGTGGATTTTAATATTTCTATGCCAAAATAAATTAAGTAAATTATATTTTTTTGAGGTTTAATTATGAAGTATAAAATTATTGCATTAACTTTAGTGTGCGCATCTTTGTGTGCATGTCAAAATCCTAGAGCTGAAAAAGATATTGGTCCAGGTTCTTATTCGCTTGCGGCAAATACTGGCAATATCCCAAAGCATATTGAGTATGTTCCAGTACCAATGCCAGGACAGTTTATGTCAAAAAAGGCTAAGAAGTCTGAGCGGTTGATTGGTGAAGCTGCTATTAATGCAGCTAATAAAAAGGCAGTGAAACAGCCAAACTCTGGTGAATATATTAATTCTATAATGACATTTGATTATATGTCGGGAGCTCTCTACCAGATTTATTGCGCACCGCTTAGTGTTACTGATATACAATTTCAAAATAATGAACACATAATCGCAGTGGGTGCTGGCGATACTACGCGTTGGGTTGTCACTAAAGTTTCCAGTGGCATTGGTGCTAACAAACAAGAGCACTTATTCGTTAAGCCACACGATGAAGAGCTGACTAATAGTTTGGTAGTAACTACAGATATGCGTACTTATCACTTAATGTTGCACTCTACGAGTAAAACTTATATGGCTTCTGTGGCGTGGCGTTATTCGGATGGCGAAGGTGGCGGTATGCTCACAGCATTCGATGATAATTTATCTGAAGGTATTGGTGACGTGGTTAATACTATTGATGTTAGTCGTTTGAGGTTTAATTATGCGATGAAAAAAACAAAAGGTCCGCAGCCAGATTGGTATCCAAAGATGGTTTTTAATGATGGTAATAAAACGTATATTAAATTTCCAAGTAACATGCAAGAAGCACCAAATTTATTTATCGGAATTGGTGGCAAGACTAATCAAGTAGTTAATTATCGTGTTCAAGGCGATTACTATGTTGTTGATAACGTGATTTATTGGGCGCAGTTAAGTAGTGGGCCGGATAGCAGTACTATTGTGCAGATATCACCTAAAAAATAAAGTTTAAATAAAACATGCAAGATAAAGACAAAGCTAAATTGGAATTACGTGCTAAACCAACGCAGCCAGTGCAAGTTAATAAGCCTGTTGTTCTTGCAATAGTTGCGGTGATAACTCTTGCTATTTTGCTTGCAATAATTCAGGCATTTAATGTAACAGCACATATTAAAGATTCTAGTGGCTCGATTAAAGCAACAACCGATAAGCCGTTGGCTCTTAGTTCTGAATTAAAAGATTTGCCTAGTAGCTATAGTGATGTAAATGGCATTCAAAGATATTCAGCTGGTGGGTCGCAAATCGGGGAAATGACAAAGTTGCAGCGACAGCTTGATGAGCTAAGGGATGCATATGGTTTGCTGGAGCAGAAGCTTCGAGGTAAGAGTGATCCAGAACGCCCATCTAGAAATCCGCAAGATGTGGACGCAGCTAAAAGTAGTATGATTTTTCCTGGTGTCGGCAGTGGAGCTGAAAATTTAATTGGTGCTGATATCGATAGTAGTAGAAGTGGTAGCCGTAACCCTTTTGGCCAACCAACTAGCAATAAAGATAGCAATAAAACCGGTGATTTGGTTGCAACTCAGCAGCAAGCAGATATTTTTGAAAAAGAGGGCGAAAATAAGCAAAGATTGGCGGTAATGAAAGCCGTAGTAGATAAGGATAAGCCCGAAGATATTTATGACTTACACAGTATAATTAAACCATTTTCGAAATACCAGGTCCAAGCTGGTACTATAATCCAAGCCTCATTGATTACCGGTATTGATACATCGCTGGAGGGAACAATTGTTGCTCAAGTGCGCCAGGATGTTTATGATACAGTTACGGGCAAGCATTTGCTTATTCCTAAGGGATCTAAATTGTTAGGCAAATATCTTTCGCGTATTTCTTATGGTCAGCGCCGCATTGCGATGATTTATACTCGTATAATTCGTCCTGATGGTACTTCTATTTTATTGGGCGATCCAACTGGAGCTGATATGATAGGACAGTCAGGTGTGGAAGGAAATGTTGATAGTCATTGGGCGCGGATTTTGGGTGCGGCAACGATTTCTACCCTTTTAAGTGTTGGCACATCTGTTTGGGCAAATCAAGGTGTCAATAATGCTAACAATCAAACAACTACAAAACAAAATGTAGGTGCGGGAGCTTCATCATCGTTTAGTAATGTCGGGCAAGATTTGACTAATAAAGCAGCTAGTTTAGCTCCTACTATAACTTTAGAACAAGGTCGTCAGTTTATTGTTACGGTAAAAAAAGATATGGTGCTGTCGCCATATAGATCTAGGCGTTAATATAATCCTATGAAATTATTTTTCATAAAGTCATTTAAGTCACTTTGTTTTTTGCTGATCATCAGTATTTTTTTTGCGACGAGTGCTTTTGCTGGTCCTGATATTAAAGATGATCCTTCTAAACTTAATCCGAAGCCGCAACAAGAGCAGCCACAAGTAAATACCCAAGATAAAGAGAAAGAAAAGGACAGCAAAGTATCTAAGTCGTTTTTTGAAAACGCTACTTATGAAGACTTGGCTCCACAAGAGGTAGAAGTATTGTTTGACGAAAGCTCTTTAGGTGCATCAACTGTTCATCCGAAAGATAACAATGCGGCTATTGATGTTGGCGCAATTACTTTAATTCAATCTACTTTTTTAGGTGGTCTTAAAAAAGCATTTTCTACGGTAGCAGCTTATGCCCTTAATTTATTGTACTTATTTGCTATATTAGAATTAGTAATTTTCGGTTTTGTTTGGGCTCTTAAACGTGATGTTGGTTGGGATAAACTATTTTTTAAAATTATTAAAATAGGACTGATCTTTTTTATTATACAAAATTATGAGTATTTGCTTAGAACAATTATGGAGAGTTTTGCGCAACTTTCCGGTGTGGTGATTAACAACGCTGGTATAGTTAAGTATGTTTTTAATCCTGCTAAAATTTGGCAGTATGGCTATTATTCTGGGGTGCATTTATTACAACTTTCAACTCTTGGTAGTAACTATGGTTTAGCAATGATTCAAGTAAGCTTGGGTATGGGGATTCTACTAGTTTTTGGTTTGCTTGGTATACAAATGGTATTGCAGATGGTTAGTTTTTATGTGGTCTCTTTGGGAGCTTTGATTTTATTACCATTTGGTGCTTTTACTTTGGGGAGAGGGATGTTTGATAAGGCCGTACAGACTGTTTTTCAAGCCGGCATTCGCTTAATGGCTTTGATTATAATTATTGGTATTGCTGTGGTCACATGGGATGGTTTTCAATTAGTTGATATGGCAACTACTGCCAACTTTAATATTAATCAACCGCTGGGATTGTTTTTTACGGCATTGCTGTTTTGCAGTTTAGCATTTTATTTGCCTAGGGTTTTGAGTCAGGCTGTTGGTAGTTTTAGTCATGATTTTCTTGATGGTGCTTCATTAGCACCGGTTGTGATACATGAATCTGGGGCCTCGTCAATTAGTGTGGAAGCAGGAGGATATGGTGATATGCGCGCCGCAACTGCGATCGAAGCTTCTGGTGCTCCAGGAGGTGGATATACTGGTGGAGGAGGAGAGATTAGTGCGGCTGCTGCGGTGCCAATTTCAGTGAATGTTGCACAGTCAGGCGGTAGTATAGAAGCCAAAATAGCTAGAGAGACAGTGGCCCAGGCCAGCTATCTGTCAAAGAGTGTTTCCGAAAGTACTGTAAAAAAAATTAAGGAAGCGATTTTGCAAGCAGTAAAAGAGAAAAAATGAAAAAGCGAAAAAGTGAAAAAATTCTACCCTTTGTTTTTTAGTTTGATTTTTGTGAGCCTTCTTGCTGTTACTGTTAGCATTATAAAAAAAACTGGCTATCACATAACTTACTCTGCAACAGCAAGCATGCCCCGGGGTTTTTATTTAGTAGCTCCGGTTAAAAAAATTACGCGTTATGATATTGTAGAGTTTGTACCGCCAAAAGCGATACTTGATTTTGCTCGGGATCTTCACTGGATACCGGATAGCGGTTTAATAATAAAATATGTTTTTGCTATTCCTGGTGATGATGTCTGTGTGCGTGATGGAGCAATTTGGATCAACGGTAAAAAAATAGGAAAGGTTTATCGGTTTTATGCGTTTGAAAAGTTACTGCCACAAACAAAAATTTGCGGTAAACTTAGAGACGATCAATACTTGCTTTTAAGTATTAAGAGGGAACGATCGTTTGATGGAAGATACTTTGGTTTGATATCATCGCGTGATATTTTAGGGCGCGCAGTACTTATTTATTAATATGCACGAAACTAAAACAACCAGACGCCACCTTGATATGCTTACTACTTCTTTTGGTAGTGATATAGCTGCGCTTTTAGAAAATCCTGATGTTATTGAAATAATGCTTAATCCAGATGGCAAGCTGTGGGCAGAAGAGTATGGCAAGGGCAAATATTTTACTGATATTGTTTTTAATCCCAAGCAATCTGCCAATATCATTAAGTTAATAGCTGCATATCATCAAGAAATTGCTGATTATGAGCATCCTGAGGTTGCTTGTGAGCTGCCAGAGTCGCGGTCACGATTTCAAGGTTGGTTGCCGCCAGTAGTTGTTGCTCCAACATTTACTATTCGTAAGCGTGCTGTACGTATTTTTACTTTGGATAATTATGTTGCTGATGGGAGTCTAACAGAAGAACAAGCGACGCAATTGCGTACCGCAATTAAAGAACGCAAAAACATTTTGGTTGCTGGTGGTACGGGTTCTGGCAAGACCACTTTTGTTAATGCTCTTTTATACGAGTTAAAAGATTGTAAAGATAGAGTCATAGTGCTTGAAGATTTGCCAGAATTACAAGTTACTGTTGCTGATTGTGTAAAGCTTATGGCAACAAGTGAAATTTCCATGCGTGACTTGGTTAAAGGTGTTTTACGCATGCGTCCTGATCGCATTATTATTGGTGAGGTGCGTGATGGGTCGGCTCTTGAGTTATTAAAAGCTTGGAACACAGGTCATCCAGGAGGCATTTGCACTATTCATGCTAACAGTCCCGAGGCAACGATTTCGCGGTTAGAAGACTTGGTGCATGAGGTCGTCAGCGTCGTTCCAGCACACCTGATTCGGGAAGCAATCGATATTATCGTATTTATGCAACGTGACCATGCGGGTAATTACAAAATTTCTAGTGTTGCAGAACCAGTATACTAAAAAGCGACACTCATGGATATGAATGTCGCCTAATTAATAATTTTTATTCAATTGCTAGTACATCTTCAGCTTGTGGCCCTTTTGGTCCAGGTTTGACCGTAAACTCAACTTTCTGTCCTTCGTTTAAAGAACGGTAGCCATCTCCGCGAATTGCACGATAGTGAACAAAGACATCTTCTCCACCTTCCACTTGAACAAAACCATAACCTTTGGCGGCATTAAACCATTTAACAACGCCTGTAACACGATCTGCCATAAATAATAACCTTTTATAAAAATTAAAGAAAGTAAACCTGTACAATAAATAAATCATTGCACGCTAAAAATAGTATCACAGTTAATAGTTAAATGAAAATAATATTTTTAAGGTCGGCTTAAGTTGGGTGTGGCCAAATAATAATCTAATACCTTTCTTGCAACTTGTGGTGCAATGATGCTGTTTTCTGTTACTACCGCAATTGCGATTTTAGGATTTTCTACTGGTGCAAAAGCGATAAATAAATTGTGATTACGCAAATGCTTTGGAATGCTCTGGTCGCTTTCTGGGTCGGGGTTTTCATTAACGATTTTGTGGTGAAATAATTGACCGCCGCCAGTTTTAGCAGCAACAGTGTATTCTGGAATCGATCCAAAACGAGGACGTGCCGTACCCATTGAGCTTGTTATAACTCCTTGCATAGCATCAATTATAATGTCCCAATTGCTTGGATGGTTAAGTATTATGGGGGGCAGGGGAATTGCCTCTTGTTTTAACAAATGTGGTTGGAAGCGTTTGCCGTGCATAGCAATTGCTGCTACGCCACATGCTAGTTGTAATGGTGTTGCAGACATGAAACCTTGGCCAATACTTGAAATAATCGTGTCGCCAATATACCAATGTGTACCTTTGTGACTTGCTTTCCATTTTGGTGATGCAACAACCCCTGAGTTTTCTTCAGCGATGTCGATTTTAGTTTTGCTGCCAAAGCCAAAACGCATCAAAATATCATCGATTTTTTCTATGCCCAGTTTAAGAGCAAGCGTGTAAAAAAAAGTATCACAAGAAACAATAATTGCCTTGGTGACATTAACTATTCCGTGACCGTGATATATCCAGTCACGATAAGTATGTTTGACGTTTGGTAATTTAAACCACCCCGGATCTGAAATATTAAAATTTGGTGTAATTATTCCTGTATCTAACCCTTGAAGAGCAAGGAAGGGCTTGAGGGTTGATGCAAAGGGATATGTTCCAAGAGTTGCTCGGTTATACATTGGTTTATCACTAGAAGATTGCAGCTCATTAAAAGTAGCGTTATCAATGCCGCTAGCAAATAAATTTGGATCAAAGCTCGGGAAGCTAACTAGTGCTAATATTTCTCCATTATTGGGATCAATGGCGACTACTGCTCCGCGTTCCGTGCCTAATGCTTCTTGGGCAACTTGTTGTAATTTGCTATCGATGGTTAAAAATAAAATATTGCCTGAAACCGGCTGAATGGTTTTTAGGATACGAACAATGCGACCTGTAGCGCTAACCTCGGCAACTTTATAACCGGTTTTGCCATGGAGTTGTTTTTCGTAATATTTTTCAATACCAATTTTTCCAATAAAGTGAGTAGCGCTATAATTGCTTGTATCAATATTTTTTAATTCTTGTTGATTTATCCTGCCGACATAGCCCAGAGCGCTCGCCATGACTTTCCCGAGCGGATAGTGGCGAATCATTTGGGTTTCTATAACTACACCTGGAAAGCGGTATTGGTTTAAGTAAAAAGTTGCGACTTCTTCTTGCGAGAGCTTAAATTTTATTGGTATATGTTCGAAACGACGCTTTTGTTTTAAGGCTTTGTTGAATTGCTGGATGTTATCAGGAGTAATATTAATAATAGTTTTGAGTGTGTCTATAGTGTTGTTAATGTTTTGTGTTAACTCTGGAATAATGTTGAGGCTAAATAAAGGTAGGTTTTCTGCAAGTAATACGCCATTGCGGTCGTAGATTAGGCCGCGATTGGGTTCAATTGGCAAAAAATCTAGTTGGTTATGTTCTGATAAGTTTGTATAAAATTTATACTGTAGTATCTGCAAATTAAACAAGCGGGTAATTAATATAATGATTAATACGGCGATTAATAGCGCTGCTTTAATTACTCGACTTTTGAATTGATTTTTTTCTTGTTTATAATTTTTTAGACGATGAAGATGAAACACGTTATCAATTCCTGTGGTATGGGTGTTTACTAATTATAGACCAGGCGCGATATATTTGCTCGGCAATAAAAATTTTAACCAGTTGATGGGGTAAGGTAAGCTTAGATAATGACCAGATTGCCTGTGCTTTTTTTAAACACTCTGGCGACAGCCCATCTGGTCCGCCGACCAAAAGGCTAATATCTTGTTGCTCATTGTGCCAAGTTTCGAGCTTCCTTGCCAGTTCTAAGGTTGTCCACTCTTTGCCGTGTTCATCAAGTGCGATAATTAAAGTATTTTTTGGTATATTTGTATTAGTGGACTTGGTGCGTCTTAAAGGAGGAGTTTCTATTAAAACCAGCTGATAATCTTTAGGCAGACGCCTAGCGTACTCAAAGAAGCCGGAGTTAATCCATGCCGGCATTGCTTTTCCAATAGTTATGAGATTGATTTTAATTGTTTTTTACTCCTTGCTTTAATCTTATCTAGTCCCCAAAGTTTCTCTAAGCTGTAAAATTCGCGTATGGGCTTGAGCATAACGTGTACGATTACACAGCCAAAATCTGCGAGCATCCATTCGCGAGTGTTTTCGCCTTCAATGCCGATGGGTTTGATATTTTCAAGGGCGAGCTGGGCGCGAATTTTTTCGATTAGAGATTTAACATGGGTGGTAGAGTTAGCGGTGCAGATAACCATATAATCAGCTATATCAGTAAGTTTTTTGATGTTAATTGCTAGCACATCAATTGCTTTGTTCTCTTTGAGTGTTTTTATAGCTATATTTTTTAAGCCAGCAGCAGTAATTTTTTTTGTAGCGTTCATAGTAAAAGTATCCTAAGTATATAACTGTTTTTTACAAATATATTGCCACACACTAGGGGCAACCAGGTGACTTGCGTCTTTATGTTCTTTAATCAAAACGCGAATCTGGGTTGCCGCAATTGGTAGTGGGGCGATATCTGTAAGGTATATTAATCCAGCAATTTGCTTTTGCAACTGTTCTGCGCGAGTTATTTGGTGCTTATGTAATAGTTTCATTACATTGGGGTTAGTAATTTGCCAAGAGCCAGGCCTGTTGGCAATTAGCAGATGTGTGACTTCCAAAATGCTTTGCCACTCATGCCATTTGTCAAACTGGTTAAAATTGTCAATACTCATGATCAATGCAAGGGGGGTATCAGCATGTTCCAGGCGCAAAGATCTTATAGTCTCTATAGTATACGACAGGTTTGCATGTTTGATTTCACGGTCATCAGCAAAAAATTGAGTATGATCGCCAGTTGCGAGTTTTACCATATTGAGTCGATCTTCCGTGCTAGCAATGGGTGGACTGCGTAGGGGAGATTGAAAGCAGGGGATTAATAGTATTTTTTGTAGATGGCAAAGTTTTTTTATAGTAATAGCAAGGTGGATGTGTCCTAAATGGACTGGATCGAAAGTTCCACCGAGAATACCTATGGGTAGCGTCTGCATGATAGGCATTTTTACATAATTTTATTGCTTCAACAATTTGTTTCTGGTATAAACGCGGGTCTAAGCAGTGGAGAATATTATGGCTCAAGTATGTCACATAACCGGTAAACGGCCTAGGGTCGGTAATACCGTATCGCATGCCAATAAAAAGGCTAAGCGCAGGTTTAATATCAATTTACACAGCAAACGCTTTTGGCTTGCTGAGCAAAAACGTTTCATTAGGCTTCGCGTTTCTACCCAAGGTATGCGAATTATTGATAAAAATGGTATCGAAAAGGTTTTAGGAAATCTTGCGAAATATCGCAATGATATTGAAAGGTAATACTTATGGCTTCCAAAGTACGTGAAAAAATTAAATTAGTTTCAACTGGCAAGAAAAAAGACGGTAAACCTACGAAGACTTATTACACCACCACCAAAAATAAGCGTAATGTTACCGAAAAAATCAATATCAAGAAGTTTGATCCAAGAGCTTTCAATGCTGAAACCAACAAAGTTGGTGCGCACGTAATTTTCAAAGAAGACAAAGTTAAGTAGTGTGCCAGAACTTCCTGAAGTTGAGACTATTTGCCGTGGCATTGGCCGGTCAATTTTAAAACGAAGAGTAAGCTCTGTCGTAATACGAAATCATAAGCTCCGTTGGCCAATCCCCAAAAACTTGTCGCAAGTTCTAATTAGACAAGCTATAAAAGCAATTAGGCGCCGTGGTAAATACATTTTATTAGAAACTAAAACAGGAACTCTAATTATCCATCTTGGTATGTCGGGTAATTTACAGATCAAGCCTAAAGAGCATGTCCTTGGCAAACACGAGCATGTAAATATTGTCTTTGGCGATAAACTAGCGCTTTGTTATAGCGACCCACGGCGCTTTGGTGCGATTCTTTGGACTACTAAAAACCCGCTGGAGCACGCACTATTAAAAAACCTTGGGCCTGAACCTCTTGAGCGAGATTTTACAGCTCAGTATTTATTTGATCGTGCTAAACGCTGTCACGCCCCCGTGAAGCAATTTATTATGAATGGCAGGGTAGTGGTCGGAGTGATAAAGCAACTTTTTTTCTGTAAATATGTTTAAACTTCTAGCCCTTTTAAAT
>JBAXAM010000012.1:0-33230 GCA_037142515.1 bacterium
TTTAAAAGGGCTAGAAGTTTAAACATATTTACAGAAAAAAAGTTGCTTTATCTGAAAAATTTATGTAGGAGTAGTGTGTGTCGGTGTCAACCGACGAGTTTTCGAATTGATAGCAGATATGTGTTCTGTAGAAAGTTATGTAGCATTGGATATTTGTATAATAAATACTATTTGATGTCAATTAAATTATTTTAGCATTTCTTTTGCGTGTGCTAGCGTTTGTTGCGTAATTTTTATACCGCCGAGCATGCGTGCGATTTCGTTGACACGCTCGTTTTGATTTAAAGTGGTAAGCATAACTTCAGTGTTGTTGGCGTTGGCGGTTTTCTCGACCAAAATATGATTGTGACTTTGGGCTGCGACTTGGGGTAGGTGTGTGATGCAAATTACTTGAGTGCTTTCGGCAAGTTTACGTAACAGTTGCCCAACAATATCCGCGGTTTTACCGCCGATGCCAGCATCAATTTCATCAAAAATCAAAGTTGGGGTAACCTCTTTTTCTGCGGTAATTACCTGAATAGCAAGACTAATGCGCGACAATTCACCGCCAGATGCAACTTTGCTCAGTGGTTGCAACGGTTGTCCAGGGTTGGCACTGACCAAAAATTCAATTCTTTCCAAACCATTAGCACTAAAATTTTTATTAATATTTGGTAGAAGGTTTATTGAAAATTTACCACCGGCCATGCTCAAAAGCTGCATTTTTGTTGTTACTAATTGATTAAGTTTTGTTGTGGCAAGTTTACGTCCAAGTGTTAGTTCGTTTGCGGCATCGAGGTAAGATTTTTCTAGTTCTTTTTCGGTGGTTTGGGCTTTTTCTAGTTGAGTAGTTATGGTCTGTAGGTTTTCTAGTTGCTTTTCAAGACCAATGCGTACTTGTGGTAGGTCTTGTGGTTCTACTTTGTGTTTATGCGCTAGGTCGTAAATATGAGTTAGTTGTTCTTCAACTTGTTTTTGCCTGTCTTCGTTGAATTCGATAGAATGCAAATTTTGTCGTATATTAGCAGAAGCTTCCTGAGTTTGAATAATTGCGTTTTGTAATAATTCGATGGTGCTTGCGATATTGGGGTCAATTTCTTTAAATTTTTCTAATTTATTTTTGGCGTTATATAAACCGCGAATTGCGGCACTGTGTTCATTTTCAGTTATAATCTCTAGGGCTGCATTAAGGCTAAATGCTATTTGCTCAGTACTACTAAAACGTTTTTGTTCAGTGCGCAGGCTTTCTAAGTTCTCGATACTAAAATCAATGGATTCTAATTCTTTTAGTTGATAAGTTAAAAAATCAATTTTAGTTTGGTAGTCTTCAGCGCTGTTTTCAAGTTCGATAAGTTCTTTTTTGATTTTAACCCAAGAGCTATAAAGTAATTTTACTTTGGCCGCTAGAGAGTTATTGTCGGCAAAAGCATCAAGTAATTCACGTTGGCGTTCGGGGTTTAATAGTGCTTGATGTTCATGTTGTCCATGAATGTCAATTAATAATGTGCTGATGTTGCGCAATGTTTGTTGTGTGCATGGATTGCCGTTAATGCTGCTTTTACAGTGGCCATCACTAGAAATGATGCGGCGAATGATACATTCATTTTCGCTATCTATTTCTTGTTCTATTAGCAAGTCACGGATGTGCTTTAAGTTAGTGAGATCAAACATTAATGTTATTTCGCAGCGCTGGGCGCCGCTGCGAACTAGTGAGGCATCGGCGCGCGCTCCTAGTGCTAATTCTATGGTATCGATGATAATAGATTTGCCAGCGCCGGTTTCGCCAGTTACAACCGTCATTTCTGACTGTAAATCTAACTCAAGTTCTTTAATTATGGCAAAATTTTTGATGTTGATATAAGTCAGCATAGTCCATGAATTATTTTGTTTCCCAATGTAATTTGGTACGTAATGTTTCAAAATAGCTATAATCAGTTGGGTGTAGGAGACGTAGTTTTTCCTTGGCTTTTTTTATTTTTATCGAGCTACCATGGAGCATAGTTTGAACTTGGCCATCACAACGCACTAGCAAATCAGTAGTATTAGCATTATTAAAGGTCACTTTAATAATGCTATCATTTTTAATTACAATTGGTCGGCTGCTTAAGTTATGTGAGAGCATTGGGACTAATGCTACAGTCTCGAGAGCAGGGTGTAAAATTGGTCCACCACCAGATAGAGCGTGAGCTGTTGAACCAGTTGGTGTGGCAATAATTAGGCCATCAGCGTGGTAGTTGCACAAGAAATTCTTATCAACATGTACGGAAAAATCGATCATGTGTCCGGCGATATACGAAAGGAATACGATATCATTGAGCGCTAGATTTTTTATAGTAGCTCTATCATGATTATGCGTTTCCGTCGCCAACAAGAAGCGCTGCTCTTCATGATATTCTCCTGCTAAAATCGCATCAATTTTGGTAATGTTGTCTGGTGTGATATCAGTCAAAAATCCCAATTTTCCACGATTAATACCGATTATGGGCAAGTTTTGGCGAGCGGCAATATGGGCTGCGCTGAGTAGACTACCATCGCCACCAACAACGATAATTAGTTCACAATTATCATGTAATTTTTCCCTGGGAATCACTGGAAGTTTATATCTTGGTAATATCTTGGCAGTGTCATGCTCCAGTGCGATATTAATTTTTTTGCTTTGTAGGTGTTTGATCAAATTCGACAGAGTCTTTCTGGTATCGACAGTGCTTTGTCGACCAATTATAGCAACACTTTTAAAGATAGAGCGCATGGAAACAAAATAGCATAATTTTGTGTTATTTTGAATATAGTGTTCAAAATAAAGAAAGTCGTTGTTTTAGGCATATCTTATGACATAAACTAGTACAAAATGAATACAGTAAAAAATCAGCTTGAAAACGCTTATCAACCGCTAGCGGCGCGGATGCGGCCGCGCGAGATAAATGAATTTATTGGTCAGAGTCATTTGCTGGGAAAGGGAAAACCACTGCGGCGTGCTATTGAGAGTAAAATTTTACACTCCATGATTTTGTGGGGTCCGCCGGGAAGTGGTAAAACAACGCTTGCAAAATTATTGGCTGCTAGTGCAAATGCGCATGTAGTGGGAATTTCGGCAGTGCTTGCTGGAGTGAAAGACATTCGAGAGGTAATTGAGCTTGCCAAAAACGTACGCATGACCAAAAACCAGCCTACGGTGTTGTTTGTTGATGAAGTACATCGCTTTAATAAGGCTCAGCAAGATGCGTTTTTGCCATTTGTTGAAGATGGTACGCTGACTTTAATCGGTGCCACTACTGAAAATCCATCTTTTGAATTAAATAATGCTTTGCTTTCGCGTACTCGTGTTTACGTACTAAAACGAATGCATGAGGATGAAATTTTGCAAGTAATTGATCAGGCACTGGCAGATAAAAACCGTGGCTTTGGTATGCGCAACATAATTTTTCCAAAAGAGCTAAAGGAAAGATTAGCTCATGCTGCTGATGGTGATGCGCGGCAAGCATTAAATTTTTTAGAAATTTGTACTGATTTTGCTGAGGCAACTACGCAGGGAGAAGTGATCTCTGAGGGTGCGTTAAAAGAAATTCTTACCGATGGAGTGCGGCGTTTTGATAAAAGCGGTGAAGTTTTTTATGATCAAATTTCTGCATTGCATAAAGCCGTACGAGGCTCTTCGCCAGATGCTGCTTTATATTGGCTTTGTCGTATGCTAGATGGTGGATGTGATCCGGAGTATATTGTGCGGCGCGTTGTGCGTATGGCTAGTGAAGATATTGGTAATGCGGATCCACGAGCTTTAAGTTTAGCGCTTGAGGCGTGGCAAGTTTATGAGCGCTTAGGTTCGCCGGAAGGGGAGTTGGCAATTGCTCAAGCAGTAATCTATATGGCAGTTGCTGCCAAAAGTAATGCTTGCTATATAGCACTTGGTGAGGCAAAAGCAGATGTCAAAGAATATGGTTCGCTTGAAGTACCCCTGCATATTCGCAATGCGCCTACTAGATTAATGAAGCAGCTGGGTTATGGCAAAAATTATCGTTATGCTCATGATGAAGCTGATGCCTACGCAGCGGGAGAGAATTATTTTCCCGATGGTATGCCAAAGAAGCAATATTATCGCCCAGTTTTAAGAGGACTTGAAATTAAAATTAGCGAAAAGTTAGAACAGCTAAGAAAAATAGACGCGAAAAGTGTATAATTTTTTTAGTAAAGAGAGAGGAATTTATGCTTGATCCAAAATGTTTTCGTACTGAACTTGCGGCAACTGCAAAGCTGCTAAAAAAGCGCGGTGTTGAGCTGGATATTGCTTTGATTCAAGAACTCGAAGAAAAGCGCAAATTAGCTCAGATAGAAGTACAGCAATTGCAAAATGAGCGTAATCAGCGCTCAAAAGAAATTGGCCTAGCTAAAGCGCAAGGAATAGATGCGAGTCATGTTGTAGCTACGATGCATAGTGTTGGTGCAAAGCTTGAATTTAAGCAAGCGGAACTAGAAGAAGTCTTGACAAAGCTTACGGAAATTTATCATACGACACCAAATTTACCGCAGGCAACAGTTCCTGATGGTTTGGGCGAAGAAAATAATTTAGAAGTGAGGCGATGGGGTGAGCCAAGAAAATTTGCTTTTACTCCTAAAGATCATGCTGAGTTGGGCGTGCAATTGGGTATGATGGATTTTGAAAATGCCGCTAAGATTACTGGGGCTAGGTTTGTCGTGCTTTATGATAAATTAGCAAGGCTGCAGCGAGCACTAAGAGAATTCGCACTTGATGTTCATACGCAAGAGCATGGCTATAAAGAAGTTTATGTCCCTAATCTGGTTAATGCTGCAAGTTTATTTGGTACGGGAAATTTACCTAAGTTTGGTGATGACTTATTTAATATTGATAATGAATTTAAATATAGTTTAATTCCAACTGCTGAAGTTCCAGTGACTAATTTGCTGCGTGATACCATTACTCCAGAAGAAAAATTACCCATAAAGTATGTGTCGCATACGCCTTGTTATCGCAGCGAAGCTGGTAGTTATGGTAAAGATTTGCGCGGTATGATCAGGCAGCATCAATTTGAAAAAGTTGAGCTGGTGCGTATAGAAAAGCCGCAAGATTCTTACCAGGCACATGAAGAGCTAACTGCGCATGCAGAAAAGATATTACAAAAATTAGAGTTGCCATATCGTGTAGTAGCGTTATGTGGCGGTGACCTAGGTTTTGCTTCATCGAAAACTTATGACTTAGAAGTATGGCTTCCGGCGCAAAATAGATATCGTGAAATAGCTTCTTGTAGTAATTTTGAGGATTTTCAGGCGCGGCGAATGCAAGCACGGTTGCGGAATACACAAACTGGCAAAACTGAATTGGTACATACCTTAAATGGTACTGGGTTGGCTATAGGTCGCGCTGTTGTTGCTATTTTAGAAAACTTTCAAGATGCAGCAGGGCATATTCACTTGCCTGAAGTTTTGTGGAAGTATATGGATGGGGAAAAAGTGATTAAATGAAGATTATTAATCAATATCTAGCTCGAGAAGTTTATACCGCAATGTTGGTTGTGATTGTGGTATTGCTAGTTGTTTTTTTAAGTAATCAATTTGTGCGTTTTATGCACTTTGCTGCTGCTGGTAACTTACCTGGTCATGGAGTAAAAATACTCTTGTTATTGCAACTACCGATTTTGTCGGCAGTGCTTTTGCCAGTCAGTTTGTTTTTAGCAATATTACTTGCGTATGGTCGATTATATGCTGATAGTGAAATGACAGTATTTGTTGCTTGCGGAGTGAGTCCACTGCAATTGCTGAAAATTACTTTTGGTTTTTCGGTTGCGGTGATGCTGGTGGTTGCGCTTTTGGCCTTATGGATTAATCCTAAGATTTCTGCTTATTCCGATCGTATCTTATCCGGTGCTATTTCAAGAACCGCTTTGGATATGGTGAAGCCAAATAGTTTTACTCCTATTTTAAAAGACAAGTTAATTTTTTATGTTGATGCTACGTCGAAAAATAAGGAACAATTTTCCCAAGTTTTTGTTGCCCAGCAACCAGATGTGAGTGATCCTATGGGTAAAAACAAGCTAAGTTTGGTTATGGCAAAAAGCGCTTCCCAAAAAGTTGATCAAAAAACTGGAGATTTATATATAATCCTTACCGATGGTTATCGTTATGTTGGGCGGCCCGGGCAAAAAGATTATGAGGTAATGAAATATGATGAGTACGCTGTGCGCGTGCCGCAAAATGTCAGTCCTGCAAAAATAGATGCAAGCGGTACACCAACCATGCAATTGTGGCATAAGCGTCATGATGCGTTGGCAGCAGCAGAATTGCAGTGGCGTATTTCACTGCCATTATCAGCGTTAATTTTGACTTTACTTGGCGCTCCACTCAGTAAAATAAGACCAAGATGTGGACGGTATGCCAAGCTTGTTCCAGCTGTTTTGCTGTATGTTACGTATGCAAATTTTTTGTTTTTGGCCAGAGCATGGATGAGGAGTGGAGTGCTTACTCCGATGCTTGGGATGTGGTGGGTACATGGTATAATGTTAGTTGCTGCAATTGTTTTAATTGGGCAGCAGATTGGTTGGAGCAGAATGCTATATGAGCTTAAAATTAAAAGTGATCCAGAGGTAAATTAAGGCGTGAAAATCATTACAAAATATCTTGGTATCACGATTATTACCTATATTTTATTGGTAATGCTACTTTTGTTTGGATTATTAGCATTCATTGAATTTACGCGAGAATTTTCAAATATTGGAACTGGTTACTACGGGTTGCTCCAAGTATTGACTTATGTATCTTTGATGCTGCCGTCTGGTGTTTACCTGTTTTTTCCAATGGCTGGATTGCTAGGTTGTGTAATTGCTTTGGGTTTACTGGCATCACATAGCGAGTTGATTGTAATGCGTGCTGCTGGAGTCTCGTTGGTTGATGTAACAGTAGCTATTGCTAAAGCAGCTATGATTTTAATTGTAGTAATGTTAGTTATTGGAGAAGTACTAGCTCCAATAGCACAAAAAATTGCTATGCGTCGAAGAACTGCGGCAATGAGCGGTGGACAAACTTTGTTAACGGTTCAAGGAACATGGGTACGTAGCGGTAATAATTATGTGCATATTGATCTTGTGTCGAGCAATCGAGAATTGTTCGGTATTACGCGATATGAGTTTGACGATAACCACAAACTGAAAACAGCGAGTTTCGCTGAAAGCGGTGTACATCAAGATGGTAAGTGGAAATTTAAAAATATAGTGCAAACTATTTTTACTGATGAAAAAACCACCAGTGCCACTTTTCCACAACAGGAATGGGAGTTAACTTTAAGTCGACGCTTAATCAGTATGGCGCATCTTGATCCGGATCAAGAATCTCTTCCTCAATTATATTCTTATATTAAACATCGCAGACGAAGTGGATTAAATACTGAAAGTTATGAGTTTATTTTTTGGCAAAGAGTATTTGCGCCATTTGCAACCTTAATAATGATTTTATTGGCCGTACCATTTGTGTTTGGACCACTGCGTAGCACTACTATGGGTTTGCGTATGCTAGTTGGTGTGATGATAGGTTTTGGTTTTTATATTTTAAATCAGTTTGTTGGTTCGATGAGTGCTGTGTATCAAATTCCACCAATATTAGCAGCTATGTTACCAACAATGTTGTTTGCAATTATTGGCGGAGCTCTGGTATTTAAATCTAGATAACGGAAGAAAAAATTATGGATATATCAAGCAAACTTACGCATCTTATCTTTAAGGATTTTACACAAGCTGAATTGGATTATTTGCTCAAGATCACCAAGACCGTCACATTTGAAAAGGGCAAAATTATTATTCATGAGGGTGATCTAGGCCAGGAAATTTACGTTATTCTAGATGGTCAGGTTGATGTTACCAAAGAAAGTGATGTTCCTGGTGAGGTAATTAATTTGGTGACGCTTGGTCCGGGAAATGTTTTGGGTGAAATTGCCGTAGTTACAAATAGGCCTAGGTCAGCTACTGTTACTACAGTAAAAGCTACTACTGTTCTATTGCTCAATATAGCCGCAATCAAGCAAGATGCTAATGCTAAATCTATATATGAAAAATTGCTGCAAAATTTAACTGTAGAGTTATCCAAAAAATTAATTTATGCCGGCAATAAATTAATAAAGTGCGATACCGAAGGTCAGTATGCAGCTGAGTTAGTTGAAGATAAATCAATTCATGTGCCAGACTCTATTGTTGTGTTGTTTGGCTGGAAGTGGGTTGATATTATGTATGAAGTGCCTTTTCTCGCAGCACATGGTTACGATGCCATTAAAATTTATCCACCGCAAGAGTTTGTTCTAAAGCATGACAATCCATGGTGGGTTGTTTATCAGCCAGTGAGTTATCAATTGAGCTCGTTTTATGGTACTGAAGAAGAATTTATAAAAATGATTGATTTTTGTCATGGCTATAATATTAAAGTTTATGCCGATTTGATTTTAAATCATATGGCGGATTTTGTAGAAGCTGAATCACAGCATGTTGGCACCAATGGTCATACATTTGCTAAATACAGTTATGGTCCATTAAACAGTGAAAATGATCGTTACGAATTTGACGATTTTTATCATTTTGAACAAGCTGGCAATAAGCAAATTTCTAATGAAGATTACTGTAAACTCGAAAGCGTGTGGTGTTTAGAACACTATGATTTAGTCCATTTGCCTAAGCTTAATTTAGATAGTTCGCATGTAATAGCAGTTCTGCGTAAATACGTAAAATATCTTTTATCTCTGGGCGTTGATGGTTTTAGAATCGACGCGGCTAAACATTTGAAAGTTAAAGCAGTTGAGAAAATTTTTTCAGGTTTAAAGACGCACGATGGTTTAAAGCCTTTTTCCTATCAGGAATATTATACTGGTGCTCCAATGGGAATTGATGTTTATAGTTTTATGAAAAAATATTTTCAAATTGGCTATGTGACGGCTTTTGAATATGGCAAGTTTTTATCGGATGCAATTAATAATCGATCGAATAGCTTACAAAAGTTAGTTGAATATTCATTTGGTAGTTCGTGGATTCATTATCCTGATAATCGCGCTGTAGTTGTAATCGACAATCATGATACTGAACGTATGATGCCAAATATATTAAATTATAAAAATTCGCGAAATAATGCTTATGTTTTAGCTTATATTTTTATGTTAGCGTGGCCATTTGGTGTTCCAAAAATAATGTCTGGTTTTCGTTTTTCTAGTCAAGACGATCCAATTCCAACTGTGCGTGTGTGGCAAAATGGCAGAAATACTTGCTTTGATGAAAACTCACCTTGGGTAGCGCAACACAGATGGACTGCAATTGCTAATATGGTTTTATTTCGTAGTAAAACGAAAGATGCGCTTGGAGTATCGCATATCTGGGCTGATGGCAACCAAGTTGCCTTCGCGCGTACTTATCAAAAAGCTAAAGAATACGTTACTGCGTTTGGTTTTGTTGTAATTAATGCTACAGAAAAAACATTAAAGCGTCGTTTTGAGACTGGTCTGCCTAGCGGCAAATATTACGATTTTATTTCTGGTCAACTAAGCGGAGATAAAATGCAAGGCTCAACAATTGACGTTGAAAATTATGGTTTTGCGACCATCACTGTCAGGCCATTCGATGCTGTTGCAATTGTGTTTGGTTTTGTAGCTGAGTAAACACAACAGCTATATCTTTAAAGTTTTTTTCTAAGTCATCTTTTAGTTTAATAAATTCCGGTGTTTTTAATTCTGTGTTAGCAATCAAGTTTTTATAGATGATTATAGTGTCATCTATTTGTAAGTCACGATTACTATTAATGATGCATTTGCGTGATACGTACATCCATGGTGTATTAATCTCTTTGTTTAGAGACTCTATGTTTTGGGTGTTGATATTTTTTATGATAGTCTGTTTTGTAGCCGTATATGGAGCGTCAACCACAATATCTGTCACTGAGTCTTGTGATATATCAAAAAAATTCCACAGTGAGTCATAGGTTAATTTTAAGGCTTGTCCCAAATTAGTTTTCAATACTCTGTTTTCTTGTTCAAAAGTATAATTAAATGAAATGTCTTTTACGATACGTGATTTGAGATATGGTAGCTGTAAATTCTTCTTATTTTTTTCTTCTAATCTGGAGTGGCTCAAGAAGTTGTATATAAAATCTTTTATGGTTGCTTCAGAGGTTTGTGATGTAATTCCGGTAAGGCTATACGCATTTTCATTTCTTAGGGTTACATTGCCACTCTCGATAATTTTACTGTCATTTATGATTTCTATTTGACGCACGGAAGTGCTCCAAGCATGTTTTGGGTCAATGCTTGCAATTTTTTCATAACCGGGTTGCTTTGGATCTAGTATTAGAGCCATTTTGCCTGCAATATCGGGAAATATGCCATCAGCCATGCTCTGGAAGTTTGTTGGATCTATCCAGAGTATTTTTCCTTGTTTGTTGGTTACTTTTACAAAGGCGTGGTTAAATGCTTCTAAAGTTGGTAAGGAGTCTGGATAAAAACTTCGAACTCCTCTTCTTACCAATGCAACCTGCGCTTTGTAGCCGAGTTTCGTTAAAATTGCTGCAGTAGATGCAGCAAAATCTTTACAATCTCCTAGTTGGGTTTTGCTAATTTTAGCTAAATCTCGAGCTACAAACTTTCCTTTAACAGTGCGCCAATCGCCCATATACTGAATTTTGTCGTTCAGTAATGATGTAACGGTGTTTATTTGTTCTATTTCGTCTTTTTTTTGTGCTGCTATTTCAGTTATTTTTATGAAATCTTTCGGTAGGGATTGGGTAAGTACTTTTGTATAAAGCTTGTCAAGCCTAGTTGCCAAATCTTCCCATTTGTTTAAACTAGAAATCGATACCCAGGTCAAATATTTATTGTTTACGATATTAGATTGTGGTTCGTTTATAGCCTCTTTATAAAGCGGTTTGGTTAGAGTGATTTCCATATTATGGAAATTATCATCTTTATCTTTGGTAATGTTTAGGACTTTTTCTGGGTCATTGACTAGTATATGCAGAGGTATTTGTGAATGTAGTTTGATATGTGCTGCAACATCAAAATCCCGATTACCAAAATCAAATACACCTGCATAAAATTTATCTAGCGGTACTTCTGTTTGGGTAAACTCATATCTCAATAATATGTTGGCACCAATTTCCGCTTTTGGGAAGGCGAGCAAAATTTGTCTCATTTGATCAAAGCCATTATGGGAGCTAGCAAGAGATTTATCTTCTATTAGAGTTTTATCGAGTTTATATTCCTTCCCTTGGTAAATTGTTTTAGCTTCTATAATTTTTATTTTTGCAATATTGCCGTTATATTTTAGGGTATAATTTGCAGCTATATTACGGCCAGGCTCCTTCAATATTTCGAATTGTAGCTTTACTGTACTTTTTATCTTACCGTCGCTGTCAACGTTTATTTCTTGTTGAGATGATATCTTAATTGGTGCATCTTCAAAGTTTGCCCACTTGGCTTGAGCTGAAGCTGATATAATAATGAAAAGCACGCACCAGATTTGTTTTAATTGTCTCATAATTAGAGTCTCATGTTTATCTTATTATTATGCTAGTTTAAGCCATAACGGATAAACTAGCAATTTTAGTACTGTGTTTGAAATATGCTTGATTTTTAGCTTGCTTTTAGCTACAGTGGAATGCTTTTTAGAATTTATATGGAAAAATAAACTTTAAATTAAGGAGATTTATGAAAAAAAATATTGAGTTAAATGAAAAGGAAATTTCAAATGTTTTTGGTGGGGTTGATGGTGAAGGTAAAGCTGGCGCTCCTAATACAGCTGATATCGTAAGTGAGGGCGAGGCTGCAAAAGAAAGCTCTAATGCTTTTGATGCTGTTGGTAGTGTAACTAACGCAAGTACAAAAGACGGTGAAGCTGCAGCTTCAACTATAATTGAAGGTGAGTCCAAAACTGATCTTTAGAAAACATGCCATAACAAGGCGCTTTTTTAGAGAAAGGCGCCTTAGTTTAATACTCCGTCAAATACCAATCTATTTCGCATTGATGAATTTGTGATATGTAGTTGTTCCATTCTTTTCGTTTAGCAGTGATAAAATGCTGAAAGATGTGGTCACCCAAAGTGTCGTGCATTAGTCTATCTTTTTCCAAAAGATCAACTGCTTCACCTAAGCTTACTGGTAGAGATTTTATTTTTAAACGTGCGCGTTCGCGATCGCTCATGCGGTAGATATTTTTGTCAACAGGTTCTCCTGGGTTGGCTTTTTTATTAATGCCATCTAAGCCAGCCGCAAGCATTACCGCCAAAGCAAGGTAAGGGTTGCACGCAGGATCTGGCATGCGCAGTTCTGCGCGCGTGCTAATGCCGCGTCGATCTGGTACTCGTACTAGCGGTGAGCGATTATGTTGTGACCAAGCAATGTGTGTCGGCGCTTCAAACCCTGGTACCAATCTTTTATAAGAATTGACTAGTGTGTTAGTAACTGCACAAAAAGACCGCGCGTGTTCTAGCAATCCGCCAATGTAATTTAAAGCTATGTCGGATAGTTGGTGCGGTTTTTTAGCGTCATAAAATGAATTTTTTCCGTGTAGATCAAATAAACTTTGATGGACGTGCATTCCGGAACCGTTGATGCCGAAAATTGGTTTGGGCATAAAAGTAGCGTGTAGGCCAAAGTCTAGCGCCACTTTGCGTACCACAAATCGGAATGTGGCAATTTTATCAGCAGTGGTAAGTGCATCACCATATTTAAAATCAATCTCATGTTGTCCCATGGCTGCTTCGTGGTGAGCGGCTTCTACTTCAAAACCAATTTTTTCTAGTACTTGAACAATAGTGCGTCTAGTTTCTTCACCTTTGTCTATCGGGGTTAAATCAAAATAATCACCAGCGTCATGAGTATGAGTGGTTGCTTTACCATTAGCATCGCGCGAGAACAAGAAAAACTCGGCTTCAGGTCCCGCATTTAAAATAAAGCCTTTGGAATATGCTTGTTCACATGTGCGGCGCAATACTGATCGTGGACATCCTGCAAAGTGACTACCATCGGGATTATAGATATCGCAAATTAGGCGAGCAACCTTACCGCCGCGTTCATCCCAAGGAAAGATTATTAGGGTTTTATAGTCTGGAACTAAAACCATATCAGATTCTTCAATGCGCGCAAAGCCTGCAATAGAAGATCCATCAAATAAAATTTGTCCGTCTAGCGCTTTATTGAACTGGCTAGTTGGCACTTCAACGTTTTTGCTTCGACCCATAATGTCAGTAAACCATAGGCGTAGATACGCAACTTTTTCTTTTTTTAATAAATTTAAAACTTCAGTGCGGTTCATGTTACTCTCCTGCGTATTTATTTACATAAAATGCAAAATAATACTAGCATTTTTGCGGATAATAAGCTATTTTTATAAAAATGCCAGTATAAAATTACATTTATTGTTAAAAATATATGCAAAAAAAATCAATTGGCTTGATATCAGCAACTTTCTTGGGAGTTTCATCCATCATTGGTAGTGGTTGGTTATTTGCGCCGTATAGTTGTGCGGTGGTGGTAGGTCCTGGTTCAATCTTTTGCTGGATTGTTGGTGCTATAGTTATTTCTTTGTTGGCGATGTGTTTTGCTGAGGTTGCGGTTTTGTATCCCAAAAGAGGCTTAAGCGCGATTATTCCGACAATATCGCATAATAAATTTTTTGGTTTTCCGTTTGCGATAGCAAATTGGTTAGGAATAATTGCGATAGTTGCGCTTGAAGCTGTTGCTACCGTTCAGTATTTAACTTGGTTGGTGCCGAGTGCTCAGCATTATTTTTACCATCATAACCAATTAACTCTTCTAGGGAATTGCTTATCTATATTATTAGTTTGTTGTTATTGTTTAGTTAATTACTGGGGTACAAAAGTTTTAACTAAAACTAATAATCCGCTTTCTCTTCTCAAGATTACAATTCCGATAATTACAGCTTTGGTAATTATTGGAGTAGCTTTTCATCCCCAAAATTTTATTTCTATGGGTAGTAGTACTATGATGCCGTATGGATATAAATCAGTATTTATCGCAATTTTAACTACGGGTATTATTATTTCTTTTAATGGTTTTCAAACAGTAATTTCTTTTTCGAGTGAAATTAATAATCCAAAAAAAACAATTCCATTATCGATGTTGCTTGCAATTGCGCTCTGTGCTGGTATTTATTTATTGCTGCAAATCTCATTTATTGGTGGATTACCAAGTGAGCTGTTAGCCAATGGATGGAAAAGTTTAGAGTTTAGTGCTCCGATGGTACAGCTTGCTTTGTTAATTGGTGTTGGAGCTTTAGCTCCGCTAATTTATTTTGGAGCGACAATTGCGCCGAGCAGTGCTGCTATTGCATTTACTGGTTCTGCCACCAACATGTCCACGGCGATGGCGAACAATCAACAATTACCACGGTATTTCGGTATTATTAATCCAATCTATGGAGTTTCAAGACACGCTCTTTTGCTAAACACTGGTCTTGCAATAGTATTTCTTTTTTTGTTTAAAAGTTGGGGTGAAATAGCTCAAGTACTGAGTTTGTTTCATTTGATTTCTTACTTGCCAATACCTATTGCTTTGTGTGTTTTTAGAGATGTAGTAAGACACGAAAAATATAGCTTTTTTTTGCCATGGGGTAGGGTGATTGCTGCGCTATTGTTTGTGTTTTTTACTTATTTATTTACTATGGCTAGCCTAAAAACAGCCACTGATTTGATGTTGATGCTTGCTGTATTTCAAATTATATTCATTGTGCCGCAGGTTAAATCAGTTGGGGATTTTTTTAGCGCGATTAAGCAGTGTTATTGGCTGCTTATTTATTTTATTACTTTACTCGGTTTTGTTTGGTTATCGCCAAATAACAACCATTTGCTTAATGAAAGCCTATTTAATACGCTGGTTATTAGTTTTGGCGTGATCTTTTTCTTTGTGCTAAGCAAAACCGAAACAGGCGATGTTGCAATCATGGATGCTGCGGTGAATATCTATAAGCGCGATTAATAACTGCTTTTCATTTTGCTTTCATAGAATATTTCTTTGCAATTTTATCATAAGTGCCATCAGCTTTAATTTTGGTTAGAGCTTGGTTCAGAGCATTAAGCAGTTTAGTATTATCTTTTTTTACTGCAATACCACAACCTTTGCCAAGAGCAAATTCTTTGTTGTATGATGGCAGGTCGATCAAACGAAAACCTTCATTGCCTTTTTGCTCCATCCAGTATTGCAACATTGGCGCATCTGAAATTACGGCGTCAACTTTTTTTGTTCTTAAAGCAGTTAATGCATTGTATTCGTTGCCAAACTTAACCATGTCAATATCACTTCCATAGGTTGCGTCTAGGTAGGTTACAAAATTAGAACCATTAGCAACGCCCACTTTTTTGTTTTTAAGGTCACGTGGCTCAGCTGTGAAAGTTGAATTTTTGGGTGCGATTAAGCTTGCGCTGGTGGGGTAATATGCTTCTGTGAAGTCCAGATATTGTTTGCGGTCTGGGGAAATAGTAAGACCACTCATCCAGGCATCACAGTCACCCGCGTTTAAATTAGCTATAAGCGTAATGAGTTGTTGTTGCATGGTGAACTTGCATTCGGCTCCAACAATTTTACATATTGCATTTGCTAAATCGAAATCAAAACCGCCCAGCAATTTATGATTATTGTCTTGATCTGTTATTATAAATGGGGCGTATGGATGAGTGCAAAACGTAATGGTCTTAATTTTTCCCGCAAGCGCCGGAGTGCTTAAAGATATTAAAGCGACAATGCCAAAATAAATAACCAATATCTTTTTCATATACATATAACCTTCCTTAATTAATATGTTTATTAATCGTAATTCGATTTTATCATTATTCGTAATTATTACCAATGATTGTTAGTTTTTTGAATTTTCGTAGTATAGGAGCTTTTGTTTGTGTCATATCTTTATAAAATTGCTCGAGTTTATTATTTGGAACAATCAGATAATATGGCTGATGTTTTGTTTCGCGCAAAAACTTCTTTTTGGTTAAAAACCATTGTTTAAATTGCGGTAAATGGGAGCCATAATGCAAGTCGTTGCTTTGGCTATCAATAATTCTTAAACAAGTGTTGGTGTAGAAGGCAAGCGCTGAGATGTTTTCAAAATCTTGATAAATATAGATAAAATTAGTTTTTCTATTTTCTGTAAGATAAATCCCAGCTTTTGCAGCAGAAATATCTTCGTTGATCAATTTTAAAACTGAAGTTGCTGTGATCGCGATAGGAATGATTAAGCTGGCGAGCAGGGCGGCGGCTACTTGTGGTTTGCGTATAAAAATCGAGATAATAGTAACCCCTGCTAGTAAACCATAGGAAGCGGTTCCCAGGATTGATTTTTTACATGTGATAATTGCTGGAAAAATAGGCAAAAATACTGCAAAACTGATCACTAGACTAACGGCTAGTATAAATAAAATTAATGCTACCAAAATACTAAAAAGCCTCGTGTTTTTATTTTCAAACCATGCGTTTAGGTTAACGCTAAGAATAAGAGCAAGTGCTGGCATGCTGACAATCATGTAATAATTGGCTTTTGCTATTGAAAGCGAAAAAAATATTAGAGGTAGCAAGAGCCAGCACCAGCTAAAGCGCATTAGCTTTTTTTCGAGGACGCTTAAATTTTTAGTTTGCAAAAAAATTAGAGGGACAAAAAAAGACCATGGAAACAAATAAATTAAAATACGTGGTAAGTAATAGTAAAATGATCCCTGGTAATAGTCGTGTGGTTCGCGTAGGTTCAAAAAGCGCAAAAAATGCTCGCCGATAATATAATTCCAGAAAAATCCCTTGTGTTGTAAGGTCGCCGCAATATGCCACGGCAAAACCATCGCCAAAAATAAAATAATTCCTGGCCAATCAATGGCTTGACGCAAGTGATTCCAAAAACTTTTTTCTAAAAGTAAAAATGCGCTAAAGCTGCCACAGATTAATATTATTGCTATAAGTCCTTTACACAAAATTGCCAAGCCAAAGAATATGTACGCAATTCTTAATACAGCTATTTTTTTGCTTTCATACCAATAAAATAAGCATAGTAGAGTGCCAGCAATTAAAAATGAAAGCAGCATATCAAAATAGACCATGCGAGCGATAATGCTAACGCCGATGCTCGAAGCGAAAATTAATGTCGCCATAATGCCTATTTTTGATAGCTTCATTTTGTAGGTAAAGTAAAGCATAGTGCAGCACAGCAAGGTGGCACTAGTTGCGGTAACAAAGCGCGCGGCAAAAGCAGTAAACCCGAAGATAGAGAAGCTCAAACCCAGTAGCCAATATAACAGCGGTGGTTTTTCGATATAGGGAACGCAGTTTAAGTACGGAATAACAAAGGCTTTGTTTATAAGCATGTGTTTTGCGATGCTAGCATAAAGCCCCTCATTATTATTGAGCAAGGTGTAGTTACCAATGGCAAAATAAAAACTAAAAAACATTAGTACCGCTAATACTGGGTACCAAACTTGATATTGACGAGTAGTAAGCATAGATATATTTACAATGAATTTAAGAAATTTTTTGCATCTATGGCAGCCATGCAGCCTAAGCCAGCTGCAACCACCGCCTGATGGTAATTTTGATTGATGACATCACCTGCAGCAAAGACTCCAGAAATGCTAGTTGCAGTTGCTGCTCCATAAGCAAGACCAGCCCTAATATATCCATGCTCCATATCTAGTTGATTTGTAAAGATTTCAGTGTTTGGCTTGTGACCAATAGCAACAAATATACCTGCAATTTCTATTTCTTTGGTTAAATTAGAAGCAATGTTTTTAATTTTTATTCCAGTTACCCCATGTTCATCGCCTAATATTTCGTCGACAATCTGATTTAGTTCAAACTTGATATTAAGTGTTCTTTTTAACTGCTCAACTGTTATGGGTTCAATACGCAAGCCTTCGCGTCTATGAATAATAGTTACTTCAGAAGAGAGTTTTGCTAAATACATAGCCTCTTTGGCGGCGGTATTGCCACCACCAATAACTGCAACTTTTTTATTTTTATAAAAAAAACCGTCGCATACCGCGCATCCGGAAACACCTCGTCCCATATATTTTTGTTCTGACGGAATGCCTAAATATTTTGTTGAAGCTCCAGTAGCGATGATTAAAGCATCACAAGTGTATTCATCGTTATCTCCCTTAAGGCGAAAAGGGCGTTTTGATAGGTCAGCATGTAATATATTATCGGAAATTATTTCAGAACCGAAACGCTGTGCTTGATTCAGCATTTTTTCCATCAGAGTAATGCCGGATATTCCCGTATCTTCTCCCGGCCAGTTTTCAATAACAGTGGTTTTTGTAAGCTGCCCGCCTTGTTCTAATCCAGCAATTACCGCAGATTTTAAGTTTGCGCGTGCAGTGTAAATTGCAGCTGTGTAACCAGCTGGTCCAGAACCAATAATAATAACGCGATGATGTATCATGGTTTTCTGACTCTAATTTAGGAAGGTAGGACATTATAGGTAAAAACGATTACGAAGTAAAAAACTTGATATAACTATAGATAATTAATTAATTAATTAATTAATTTAGATTATTTTTTTAGAATAAGATAAAATATTTGTCATTATAATTTGTCATTATAATCAGATTATTGGCAGGTTTTTTTGAGGAAAAAAATTGCTTCAAGCAAACTATAAAAAATCAGAAGAGCAAAATAATCACAAATTTGCCAGAGTGCTGCGTGAAGGGATTTTGATTGTCACTATTGGCATTGCTGTGTTTTTATTTTTAGCGCTAGTTTCATACCATGCTACCGACCCTGGTTGGTCGCGTACCGGAGTGAGTGCGACTGTGGCAAATATTGGTGGTTATGTTGGAGCGTGGTTTGCTGATGTTTTACTCTGTGCGTTTGGTTATATCGCTTATATCTTCCCATTTATGTTGGTTTATGCAGCTTGGTTGCCTTTTTTGCAGGTTGTTAGGGATGATCTTAGCCAAACGCTTTTTATGGTACACAGTTTTGGTTTTTTTGTAGTGCTGCTTACCGGGAGTGGCTTGGCGAGCATTCATTTAAACGCTGGGAATCTGCCTTTTGGGTCCGGTGGAGTTTGTGGTGATTTATTTCAAAGCGGGATGGTGAATATTTTCAACCCTGTCGGCGCTAATTTGATTTTATTTGCTTTGTTTTTTGCCGGTATTACACTTTTTAGTGGCTTATCTTGGTTGTGTGTAATTGATGCTATTGGTATGGGTGCCTTAAATTTAGTCGATTTTATTGGTGATCAGGTTTTACAGATTACTCGGGTTGAATCGAGCAAGCCTCAAATTACTAAGTATGAACCGAAAATCTACGAGTCAGTTGATGAACCAATAGAAATTAAAAAGCCAGTTATTTTACCTGCTCCTACGATTAAACCTAGTGTGCGCGCCGAGCGTGAGCGTCAGACAACTTTGTTTGATCCAAAATTAGCAGGGTCTCTGCCGCCGTTATCTTTGCTTGATCAGCCGGAAAAAACCATAGGTATTAATTATACAACAAATGAACTTGAAGAAATGTCTAGAAATGTTGAGTTACGATTGCGTGATTTTGGTATTGAAGCGCAAGTTGTTGCCGTTCATCCTGGACCAGTAGTAACAAGATTTGAGTTGCAACTTGCCGCTGGAACTAAGGTTAGCCGCATTACAAGCTTGGCAAAAGATTTAGCTCGTTCATTGTCAGTTATTAGTGTACGTGTGGTTGAAATAATTCCAGGTAAATCGGTAATTGGTTTGGAACTGCCAAATGCTAATCGCGAAGTGGTTAGGTTGCGCGAAATTTTGTCGTCGCAGGCCTACGAGCATACGCGTGCTCCTCTAGCGCTGGCACTTGGTAAGGATATTGCTGGTCACCCGGTAATTGTTGATTTGGCTAAGATGCCGCATTTATTAGTTGCTGGCACTACTGGTTCGGGCAAGTCTGTCTGTTTAAATGCTCTTCTTTTGAGTTTTTTATATAAGTATACTCCCAAAGAATTGCGCATGATTTTAATTGATCCGAAAATGCTTGAGCTTTCGGTGTACGCCGATATCCCACATTTGTTGACGCCAGTTGTTACTGATATGAAAGAAGCGGCTAATGCGCTTCGTTGGTGTGTAGCTGAAATGGATCGACGTTATAGATTAATGGTTACTTTAGGTGTGCGTAATATTTCTGGTTATAACCACAGAATTCAAGAAGCAAAGAATAAGGGAGCACCGCTGCTTGATCCTTTGTGGCAGGATGATGGTATTGGTGGCGAACCAGAGGAGTTACAGGAATTGCCTTACATTGTTGTAATTGCTGATGAGTATGCCGATATGATTATGGTGGTCGGCAAAAAGGTTGAAGAGTTAATTGCGCGTATTGCCCAAAAAGCACGCGCTGCTGGAATTCACTTGATTTTAGCGACACAACGACCTTCAGTTGATGTGATTACTGGTTTGATTAAAGCCAATATTCCGACGCGTATTGCTTTTCAAGTTTCATCCAAAATTGACTCACGTACAATTTTAGATCAGTCAGGTGCAGAACAGTTGCTGGGTTTTGGTGATATGCTTTATTTGGCTCCTGGTACTGGAATTCCAGTGCGCATTCATGGCTCTTTTGTTGTTGATGAAGAAGTGCATCGAGTAGTTAAAGATGTCAAGCGTCGTGGACAGCCAGAATACCTTGAAGAAATCCTTGATGGTAGTGCTGGACCTGTTGCTGGAATTGATTCTGAGAACAGTGCTGAATTTGCAGATGCTGAGCAAGATCCGCTCTATGATCAGGCTGTGCGTATTGTTACTGAGTCGCGCCGCGCTTCAATTTCTAATGTGCAGCGCCGTCTAAAAATCGGGTATAATCGTGCGGCAAGAATTGTTGAGGCGATGGAGGCTGCAGGTATTGTTGGGCCGATGGAAACCAATGGCAATCGAGATGTTATTGCCCCGCCTCCTGTGGAGTGATTTTGAGGAATATTGTTATGAGTTTTAAATTTATTATATTTTTCATTTTTTTCTGTGCAAGTACTGTGACTATTGCTTCTGACGATGAAAACGAATTAGTACAATTGTTGAATAATATTCACACGATGCAGGCAACTTTTAAGCAACTTACTTTGCGGGCAGGGCAAGAAACTACAGGTTATATGGTGCTCGAACGTCCAGGTAAATTTCGCTGGGAAGTATTACATCCGAATAAACAACTAATTATCGTAAACGGAAATAAATTTATACTCTACGATGCTGATTTGGAGCAGGTTACTAAGCGCAAGATGGACTATAAGAAACCTGGAAATCCGGCGACACTATTGAGTGGTAGTACCGAAACGCTAAAACAAATGTTCAGAGTTACTAAATTGAAAAAACCAGGCAACGGTATTTGGTTTGAGTTGAAGCCGGAAAATAAAAATAATTTTAAATGGATCAAAATGCATTTTATTGCCGGACAATTATGTACTATGTATGTTTTTGATAATCTTGGTCAGCAGAGTGAAATTCATTTTTCTAATATCGTACTGAACTCTAAGATTCCGCAAAGTAAATTTGTATTTGTTGTTCCGCCAAAGGCAGATGTGTTAGACGAAGGGTAGCTAAGTTATATTTGCCTTGTAAAAAAGCATATTATTTGCTAAAATAGCCTTGTAAAAAAGCATAATTGTTGCTAAAAAACAAGGCAAGAGTAACATGAAAAGAGATTTATTACAAGAATTGATCAACTGGAGAAAAGACTTGTTAAGAAAGCCGCTGATTTTGCGCGGAGCTAGACAGGTTGGTAAATCGTGGCTAATAAACGAATTTGGCAGGGCGTTTAATGTGTTTATTAGGATTGATTTTGACAAAGATAAAAAAGCAAAATCGTTATTTGTGGGTAACAGCAACATATCTGAATTTATAGCTAATCTTGAGATATACACGCAGCAGAAAATCATACCAGGGGAAACGTTATTATTTTTTGATGAAGTTCAAGAGTGTCCGGAAGCCATAAACACATTGCGCCAATTTAAAGAAGACTTGCCAAAATTACATGTTATTGCAGCAGGATCATTATTAGATTTTATTTTAGACAAGGTTGGCATGCCAGTTGGTAGGGTTCAGTTTATGTATTTGTATCCTTTGTCTTTTGGCGAATTTTTAACAGCATTGGAACGACATGATTTACGCGAGCATATTCTTACCTGTAATGTTTCAAAGATTGTACACGAACAAATTTTAGAGTTGCTTAAAACTTACATGTGGTTAGGTGGAATGCCGGCAGTTGTGGATGCTTGGAATAAATATCAAAAAATTACCGCGTGCCAAGAATTACAAGATGAGATTATTTCAGCCTATTCCCAAGATTTTTATAAATATGCTAAGCACAAAAATATTGAATACGTTACGAAACTGTTTGAGGCTATTCCAGCGCAACTTGGTAAAAAATTCAAATTTACCAATATCGATAACGAGATTCGTTCGATGTATTTAAAAGAAGCCTTAGTGTTGCTAAACAAAGCAGGAATTTCGCATATGTGCTTTCATAGTGCTGCGCATGAGCAACCACTGGGTGCTAGCAAGGATGAGAAAAAATTCAAGGTATATTTATTTGATATTGGTTTGGCGCAGCGCATGTTGGGATTGACGCTTGAAGATTGGCATTTCAAGCCACTGCAAGTTAAGACGCTAGGTGGAATATCTGAGCAGTTAGTGGCTCAAGAATTAATTGCATATACTTCAATTAAGACCAAAGTTGATTTATATTACTGGCATCGCGAAAACAAAAATAGCAATGCAGAAGTGGATTTTATCGCTATTAAAAACCAGCAAATAGTTCCTATAGAAGTTAAATCTGGAGCAACTGGACATTTGCGTAGTATGCATTCGTTTTTAAAAAGCCATCCAAATTCTAGTTACGGTTTGAAGGTAGCTGAAAATTTATTTAGCAAACATGATAATATAGTGGAAATTCCACTTTATGGAATTGAAGCTTGGTTGAAAACTTAAGGAGATATATTATGGAAAAGGAATTAGTTGGTATTATCGTCGGCGGGGGACCTGCTCCAGGTATTAATGGCATAATAAGCGCAGCGGTGATTGAAGCTGTAAACGAAGGTAAGAAAGTTGTTGGTATTATAGGCGGATTTAAGGGCCTGTTCGATGGTCAGCAAAATCTTTTACCTCTTGCTATAAGCGATGTTTCAAGGATACACGCCAGAGGTGGTTCTATTCTTCGCACTTCACGGGACACCCCTGAGAATGCTAAAGCCAAATTTAATGTACTTTTGGCTTCCCTAAAAAGCATTGGCATAAAGTATCTTATTACTATTGGTGGTGATGGTACTTTGCATATGGCCAACTGGATCGAAAAAGAAGCGCATGGCGAAATCAAAGTTGCCCACACACCAAAGACGATAGATAACGACATACCTTTGCCGGGAGGGTTCTCAACATTCGGCTATCAGACAGCGCGCCATGTCGGTGTTTATATTGTCAATAACATTATAGAAGATGCGCGTACTACTGGGCGCTGGTATTTTATTACGGCTATGGGACGTCATGCTGGTCATCTCGCACTTGGTACAGGAGAGGCTGCTGGAGCTACAATATCACTCATACCAGAAGAATTTGGTAGTGGTAAACTCTCTTTTAAAAAAGTTGCAGATATTCTTACGGGTTCAATCATCAAGCGTCTTTCTATGGATAAAGATTATGGTGTAGCAATATTGGCCGAAGGTATTTCAGAAAGATTTGATTTAGAAGAACTTAGTCAATATGAAAGTATAGAGAAAAACGAAAAAGGTGATTTAAAACTTTCAGAGATTCAGCTTGGTAGATTGCTTAAAAATTATGTCAGTAAAACACTACAATCGATGGGCATTAAGACCAGCATAGTTGATAAAAATATTGGTTATGAGCTGCGTGCTGCTGATCCCATTCCTTTTGATGTGGAGTATGTAAGAAGCCTTGGTTATGGAGCCGTGCGCTTTCTCTTGAGGGGTGGTTCAGGGTCAATGATCGTTTGGTATGAAGGCAATATCAAAACAGTGCCATTTGCTGATATGGTTGATAGTGCTACTGGCAGGATGAAAATTAGAATAGTAGATGTCAATAGTGAGCCTTATGAAGTAGCCAGAAAGTACATGATTAGGCTTGAGAAAAAAGATTTTTCTGGTGAGTACTTAGAAAAACTCGCAAGCATCGCCAAAATGAAACAGGAAGAATTTAAGGCAAGGTTTGAGTACGTGTTATAAAGCTATTATAAGACAAACTTAAAATTTTGTGCAGCGATTAGATCTTTTTCGTCGTTTACTTCTACTGTTTTTTCTTCAGTTATACAAACTTTTATTCTATAGCCATGTTCTAGGGCGCGCAGTTGTTCCAAAGACTCTGCTTTTTCCAATGGAGTTTGGGGTAGGTTTCTATAGAGCAACAAAAAATCGCGGCGAAATGCATAAAGGCCGATATGGTGGTAAGTTGGAGCCATATTTTTACTTGGATCAGTAAAGTATGGAATTGGTGAGCGAGAAAAATAAAGAGCATCGCCATTTAAAGCGGTAATTACTTTGACGTAGCGATAGTCTGTATATTCTTTTTCCATGTCTAGTTTATGAGCCAAAGTAGACATTTTGAGTTCTTTATCTAATGCAAATGGTGCGACCAGTTGTTCTAACATTTTGGGTTTAATAAATGGCTCGTCTCCCTGCAAATTAATAACTATGTCCATATCACTGTATTTTTCAGCAACGGCTGCAACCCGGTCAGATCCGGTTTTTAAGTCTGCGTTCGTCATTTCTACATTGCCGCCGCAATTTCTAATTACAGAAGCGATTTCTTCACTATCAGTTGCGACGACAACTTTGTTTATAACCTGGCAGCGGTTTGCATTTTCATAAACCCACTGCACCATTGGTTTACCCTGGATCGGCAAGATTGCTTTTCGTGGCAGTCTAGTTGACTGAATTCTGCTTGGTATTACGCATAAGATTTTCATTGTAGGCATTTTATTTAAAAAACACGGTGATGTACAATTTTTTTATTATTTATAATCGTGTTCATGCATCTTTGGATCATAACATTTTTTTTAGGTGTCTATACATTAGCTTTTTGTAGAGAATTGCCGAGCTTATACTGGCTATTTGTATTGCCTCCAATATTTATATTTCAAAAAATTAAAAAATTCACAACTTACATTCTAATTTATGCAATTGGATTTTGTTTTGCTCTTGCCTATACCCATTGGATTACCTTGTGGAGCTTGCCTTCTGAGCTTGAGGGCAAAAAATTATTGATAACTGGATACGTTACTTCAATACCAGTTACAAAAACTCATTATACGAGTTTTGAATTTAAAACAAGCAGCATTGCTAATACAAAAATAGCGACCAAGCTGAAACTCAATTGGTATGGTCAATATACTGAAAAATTATATGCAGGGGATAAGTGGCAATTGTTAGTGCGGCTAAAGCGGCCACATGGCACTTTAAACCCTGGTGGGTTTGATTTGGAGAAACACCTATTAGTACATCATATTCGCGCTACCGGTTATGTAGTTGCTGATGATTTTAACAAAATTATTAGTTCCCATTGGTATCATTATCCATTGACCAAGCTGCGCCAATATTTGCTAATTAAAATACGAGCCACTTTGCACTCTGACGAGCTTGCGCCAATAATTATAGCTTTGGTAACTGGGTCGGAGAACGAAATTACGCAAAACCAGTGGGATGTTATGCGCAATACTGGTACGAGTTATCTCGTGGCTATTTCTGGGTTACACATTGGCTTGGTTGCTAGTATTGTTCTAGTATTGGTACGGTTTTTATGGTGCAGGTCAAGACGCTTGCCGCTTGTGATGCCAGCACGTGAGGCTGGAATTATTGCTGGATTATTTGTAGGTTTTATCTATGGGGCGATTTCTGGTTTTTCGATACCAACACAGCGTGCATTAGTTATGCTGGTTATGTTTAGTTTGGCTGCATTGTTTAGGCGCCATACGCAGCTATGGAATGCGTGGCTCTGGTCGCTATTTTTAGTATTGATAATTGATCCGCTTGCTCCATTGACTATGGGTTTTTGGCTGTCTTTTACCGTATGCAACTGATAGTTACGATTGCTTTATTGCCGTTGACTCTATTATTTTTTCAACAATTTTCACTGACGACGCTAGCAGCTAATTTACTTGCCATGCCGGGTGTATGTTTAATTATAGTGCCAGTTAGTTTGTTTGGGGTCTTATGCTTGTTGTTTTCCAATTATTTTGGTAGCTTGATTTTATTGTTTGGTGCGAAGTTGTTGCACCTTGTTTGGTGGTGGTTAGTTCTAGTTGCTGGTTTTTCTTGGGGTAGTTGGTATCATCCAATTTATAACTGGTGGATATTAATTGCAGCTGGTGTTGGTGTTTTATTACTATTTGCGCCGCGTGGTTTTCCAGCAAAATATTTGGGGGTGGTTTGGCTATTACCTTTATTTTTTTATACGCCAAATAAACCTAAGCCGAATGAAGTATGGTTTACTCTGCTTGATGTAGGGCAGGGGTTGTCAGCTGTAGTTCAAACAGCAAACCATATGTTACTTTACGATACAGGACCAAGGTTTCTTGATCATGATGTTGGTGCAACGATTATTGTTCCATATTTGCGTTTGCAGGGAACTAAAAGTATAGATATCATGGTCGTTAGTCATGGAGATGCTGATCATAGTGGTGGTGCTGAGTCTATTTTAAAAGCATTACCAGTTAAAAATATTCTTACCAGCGCTGTAGAAAAATTTTCTCCACGCATTGTCCAGGCTTGTACTTCTGGACAAAATTGGCAGTGGGATGGCGTCGATTTTCAAATTTTATCGCCGCCAAGCAACGCGCCACTTGTTGGAAATGAGGCTTCGTGCGTGCTTAAAATCACCCAGGGAACAAAAAGTATTTTATTGACTGGCGATATCGAACAAGACAGCGAAAATTTATTAGTAAAAAATTATGGTACCAGCTTAAAAAGCACAATTTTGGTAGTTCCACATCATGGTAGCGCTACTTCATCGACGCAAAGTTTAATTGATTTTGTGCAGCCAAAGTATGCATTATTTCCCACGGGTTATAAAAATCGCTTCCATTTTCCTCATAAAGCAATTGTAGCGCGTTATATAACGAGCGGTGCTAAGCTGCTAAATACAGCACAAGAAGGTGCAATTACTTTCAAATTTGATGATAAATCAGATATACTAGCCATCACTTCATACAGAGAAAAAGAACAGCATTTTTGGAATTATAAATAAATTATGAACAAAAAACCTGAAAACCTTATTAATCCCTATAGCAGTTGGTTGGTCTATTTAAAACTTCTAAAATCTGTTGCACCATACTGGTTGTTTTTTGTAATCGGTATCATTGGAACAGTCTTGGCTGCTGGAACCGATGCTGCTATGCTGTATGGTATAAAGCCGCTTATGGATCATTGGGATTCCATTGTTAAGCATACGCAGTGGTGGTTTGCTTGGCTGCCATTAATTGTTGTTGGCGTGCTTTTGGTGCGTGGTTTTGCCAATTTTCTCTCTAACTATTTCCTGTCTTGTGTTGGCCGCAATATTGTGCGTGATTTTCGGCAACGTATTTTTGCCCATTTAATGCATTTGCCTGCTGAGTACTATGACAAAGAATCTTCAGGTAAATTGTTATCAACTTTGATTTATAATACAGAGCAAGTTGCAGGGGCCTCTACGGAAGCATTACTGACATTTCTACAAGAAGGCATGCTGCTGATTTGGTTGCTTATTGTCATGTTTAATCTTAGCTGGCTATTAACATTAATATTTATAGCTACGGCGCCAATTATTTCGGTCATTATACGGTATTGTTCTAAGCGACTGCGTCATTTAAGCACTAATGTGCAAGTGAGTATGGGCGATATTACGCACGTGGCAGAAGAAGGAATTGAAAACTACAAAGTGGTGCGCGTATTTGGTGGCGAAGAATACGAAAAACAGAAATTTTTTGCAGTAACCAACCGAAATCGGCAGCGTGAAATGAAAGTGATTGCTACTGATTCTTTGGGTGCATCTTTAACTCAGATTGTTACTGCAGTTCCAATTGCGATAATTATATTTGTTGCCACCAATCCTTTGTTTCATAATATTACTATAGGTGGTTTTGGCGCTTTTATTGCGACGACCTTACATTTACTTACACCGCTGAAGCGTCTTACGAAGGTTAATGTCGTAATTCAAAAAGGCGTTGCTGGAGCACACAGTATTTTTGCTCTCTTAGATGAAGAGAGGGAAAAAGACCTTGGTACTAAAACTGTTGTGCGTGCTTTGGGAGGTATTGAATATAAAAACGTTAATTTTAGTTATCCACGTACGAAAAAACGAGTGTTACGTGATATTAGTTTTAAAGTGGAGCCAGGGCAGAATATTGCCTTAGTTGGGCGTTCTGGCAGTGGTAAAACAACGTTAGTTGGTTTATTGCCGCGTTTTTATGATGTTGCTTATGGAGAGATTCTGCTTGATGGAGTAAATATTCAAAATTATAAGCTACTTGATTTGCGCAAACAATTATCTATAGTTTCGCAGCACTTAACATTATTTAATGACACAATTGCTCGCAATATTGCTTATGGATCATTGCAAGATGTAACCGATGCTAAAATTATGCAGGTATCTGAAGCAGCGTATGTTTTAGATTTTGTAAAAAATTTGCCGGATGGATTAAATACTATGGTTGGAGAAAATGGCCTGTTATTATCTGGAGGACAGCGGCAGCGAATTGCCATTGCTCGCGCGTTGTTAAAAGATGCTCCGATTCTAATTTTAGATGAAGCAACTTCTGCGCTTGATACTGAGTCAGAGCGTTATATCCAGTCGGCGCTTGAAGTGTTAATGAAGAAACGTACGACCTTGGTTATTGCCCATCGCCTATCAACGGTTGAGCGGGCTGATAAAATCATAGTGCTTGATCATGGAAACATTCTTGAAGCTGGGACTCATAAAGAGCTTTTAGAGCTAAATGGACAATATGCTAAGTTATATAAATTGCAGTTTAAGGATCATGATTAATCTTACTCCGCCTAAATTTTGGTATAAAAAAAGTATTATTAGCTATGTACTGTTGCCATTTAGCTTTATTTATCTCGTGGTTATTAGTTTACGCAAATTTTATTATCAAATTTTTCCAGGACAGAAACTCCCAGTTCCAATAATAATTGTTGGTAATATCACAGTCGGTGGAGCGGGAAAAACCCCTCTAGTCATTTACTTAGCAGAGCTTTTAAAAAACAATGGTTATAACCCAGGTATTATAAGCCGTGGTTATGGTGGAAAAAGTAAAAATTATCCTTTGCTAGTTACGTCGGGAAGTAAAGTAGAAGAGGTTGGTGATGAGGCGTTGTTAATTGCGCGGCGTACACAGTGTCCTATGATTGTTGGTCCGAAAAAAAACACCGCCATTCGTGCTTTGCTTGCAGATGGGAGATGTAGTGTTGTTATTAGCGATGATGGGCTTCAGCATTATGCTTTGCCGCGGGATATTGAAATTGCAGTGATTGATGCCTTCCTTTCCTTTGGTAATGAATTTTGCCTGCCTGCCGGACCTTTGCGCGAACCCATCGCGCGATTGCAGCAAGTCGATTTTATTGTAAAAAATTACAATATGCATTTTAGTGATGATGAGAGCGGTATGCTTTTAGAGCCAATTGGTTTTTATAGTTTAAAAAATTCAGCAATAACTAAAACAATTAATGAATTTAGCTTGGCTTTTTCCAGGAAAGCTATCCATGCAATTGCTGGTATTGGCAATCCACAGAGGTTTTTTAGCACCCTGCGCCAGTTAGGCTTATTAAACGTGATTGAGCACCCATTTCCGGATCATTATAGTTTTAGGGCTAGTGATCTTTTGTTTGATGGTGGAGTTGTAATAATGACCGAGAAAGATGCTGTTAAATGTGATACAATCGCTGGTGAGAATTGTTGGTATTTAAAGATTGAAGCTAAGTTAAGTGACAAGCTTGTTAAGCAAGTGTTAAATAAATTGTATAATTTATAGGAGATTTATATGACTGACTCGTCAAAAACCGCTAGTAAATTTGATCTACAAAAGTTCATCGGTGATGTTAAGTCAATGCTTGGACCTGTAGCAATTCCCGAGGCAAGTAAAGACGATCCTCTTGGATATTGCTTATCTGAGCTGAGCAAACTTGTTAAAGATATGGCAGATAGCCATTCTAAACAGGCCGATACCATTGCCAAAATCAGCTCTATGTTAGGAACGTTGCATCAAGAGGTAGCCAGTATTCGCGGTAATAAAGTGCCAAGTAGCTCGGCGGCTACTAGCGAAGTTAAGCCCGCTGCTGGCGAGACCAAAGAAACCAAGTAAAGTGTGGAGGTTACACATAAGCTGTAAACGTGATACTTCCTAATAAAGTCGTAATTATTTGATTTAAATATATTTAGCTTTGAATGTTCGGCGTTTTATTTTTTAAGGGGTAAAGATATGGTTTATCGATCAAATCAACACCCCTTAATTATAAAAACTATGACTGCTTATAACACTCGCCTGAATCACCAGATGATCTTGTCATATGTCCTTCTATATAAAATTGAAAGTCTCCAAACCATCCTCTTGTGTGATCAAATGCCTTTTCTTCGCATATAAGTTTCTTACACTCAGCGAAACACTTTTCTTTTTCTGTATATTCAACTTCACGCATAAGTTTAACACCATCTCCTAGTCTATAATACACGTGATAACCACAATAACACTCATGACCACCGCTAACTAACGATCGCTCATTGAAACTTAAATATCTCATGCTTTCTCCTATTTTGATTAAAATATTTGCTTATTTATAGTCGATATTACCCATACGGGTCCAAAAAATGTAGTATATACTTGCTGATTTTGCAAAAGTTTTTCTTTGTTTTCTTTTCTGGCTAAAAAATATTAAAATTCGACATATAAATATTTTACCTAAAACAACATATCGGTGGCCACAGGCTTCAGCCTGCATTTTCTAGCAGCGCAAGCTAAAGCTTGCGGTTACCAATCATTTTGTTAGTAGTGTTTTATGCCGCCAAACATATACCAAATACTCACACAACTTGATAATTTTAAATGGTTCCCTCCAAACATGATCAGCGCTTGGTTTTGCCGTTCTAAAGTACCCAGCGGTTTATTGCTTGGTTTGTCGCGTTTTTTTGAAACTAAGCTTTTTGCCCCTTATTCCCTATAAGTTCTTAACAATCTTTTTATTTGACGGCGGCTTATTTTTAAAATCTTACTGGCTTCACTTTGACCTAATGCACCACTTTTAAGTTTTTCTAAAATCTGTCCCCGTAAAATTTCTCGTTGACTCATAGTAATGAGTTCTTCTATAGCCATGTTTTGTGTCCTCACTTTTATGTTTAAAAGGGGATATTTTAACTTTGCTAAGAGGGGACATCTCTACTTTGCTCTAACACAAAATCCCTACAATTGACTTTAGTGAATTAAGTGGTTACGATGCAAACCAATGAATAGCATTCAGTATTCCCCAGTAGCTCAGCGGTAGAGCAGGTGACTGTTAATCACTTGGTCGGAGGTTCAATCCCTTCCTGGGGAGCCAGATAAATCAAGGCTTTCAACCAATTTCCCGTTTTTATCAAATCTCTCAAAGCTACCCATGTGCTACCTTTAGATGCACTTTTGATTAAACAAAAGTGCGTTCAAGCACATCTTTAACCAAAATAAAAGGAGGCTGCAAATGGGATAGAAAACATAACTAAAAATACAATTTAATTTTCGTTATAAACAAGGCGCGTCATCGGAGTGTTAACAGCACTCCGACAACGCTAAACATAACAACCTGATCAAGAGGTCACTATGTCTAATGACAGCATAATCGCTGGGCAATTGTCTGGCAATTTAAATTTTCAAACGGCGCAAAAAATGATTCAGAGGCTTCTAACCCACGATAGAATAAAAACAGCGTTAGATGAAGGAAGAGTTATAAATCATGCGTCAAACAATAAACCAGAAGTAAAAATAGGAGCGTTTACCAAGGAAGAATTAGCTATAAAACTTGGCATAAGCACAAAAGAGCTTGATAAGCTTAAACGCCCAAACTTTTACAAAGATATGGCAAGTAAAATTTCCTTTCCATTAATTCGCCTGTATTGTTCTATCAAGTTCGTAGATGGTGAACATAAAGGCGAATAGATTTTGTACGGGCTTGGTGAAAAGCACAATTGCTGTATAATCAAGCCCAACCCAAATTAAACAAAAGGTGACTACTATGGCTCACTCACATCTAATACCTCACGACAAATTATTCCGAACAACAATGGTAGACCCAAGGATTGCACGGGAGTTTTTTGAGCAAAATCTACCAGCAGATATTAAGGCTATAATAGATTTTGCTACAATACAATTGCAGAATGAAAGCCACATCGACGACAAACTAAAATTACAAATCACCGATTTATTATACTATGCCGAATTTAGCGGCAAGCCTGGTTACATATATGTTTTGATCGAGCATCAAGCCAACCCGCACAAGCTTATGCCTTTTAGGCTTATCAAATACATGATAGCTATAATGGAAGATCATTTGAAGAAAACGAAGGATGATATTTTACCTGTAATTTATCCTTGCATTTTTTATACAGGGGATAGGAATTACAACTATTCTACGGATTTATTTGATTTGTTTGGCGACAATAAAGAGCTTGCCAAAGGTATTTTATTGCAACCATATCAGCTTATAGATTTATCAAAAATTCCTGATGAGAAATTAAAAGAGTTTCTAAGATATGGTGTTATGGCCAGAACCATGAAGCATATTTACGAGAAAGATTTTTTAGTACCCTTAATGGATTTAATCGGTGATTTGAGAACTATTGAATGTTTTGGAGAAATGGATTATATTTACACTATTCTTTCGTATATAATTAAGGCTGGTGAGATACGAGATAAACAAGAGTTTATAAGAATAATTGAAACTGGCTTAACAAAAATTAATAGAGGTGACATTATGACATTAGCTGAACAATGGAAACAAGAAGGCATACAAGAAGAACATAGTAAACTTATGGCTTTAGCCGAGCAATGGAAACAAGAGAGCCTTGAAAAAGGTAAGCAAGAAGGCAGGCAAGAAGGCTTACAAAAGGGCTTGCAGGAAGGCAAGGTAGAGGCTTTTAGTATGGTTGCCATGAGACTTTTAAATCAAGGACTAAATATTGAACAGATAGCGGCTGCAACTGGTTTAACACCTAAAGAAGTAGAATTGTTGAAAAATAAATCTTCCAATTAAATGTAAAAGTTAATATTTGATCTGATACTCAAGGCTTATTGGATTAAAATTCAATAGGTCAAAATAAATAATAATTAATAA
>JBAXAM010000013.1:0-30930 GCA_037142515.1 bacterium
CTCCAAGGATTCGAATGCTACGCGTAAATACTTTCTACAGAATCGCAGGAGAACCCACACTTCGGTATAAAATTCCTTAACTTAATGGCAGTGCAGCCGGAATAAGGCTCTAAAACTCCTATAATAGCGAGCAAAAACCGCTTCCAGTAAGAAAATTTACTGGAAGTTGTTGATTTTATTAATAATATTATCAGAGAGTTAGCAGCTCTTAAATTTTTTCTATTTCACCAATACTAAGACCAGTAGCCTTGTGGATTACTTCTTTGGATATGCCCATGCTTTTCATTTGTCTTGCAACTTCAAGCTTCCCTTCTATTTTTCCTTCTATTTTCCCTTCTATTTTCCCAGCACTAAAATTAGATTCGGTAACACTTTCTCGGTAACGTAGATTCTCTACAAATCTGTTGTAGTCTATTTTTTCAGCCTCTGGAAGCTTGAAAGAGGCAAGCTTGTCTTTGGCTTCTAATAAGCCTTTAGCATGAAAACTCTCTTTTATTTCTTCGTTTTTTAAAAAGTAAATCCATTCATCTAAGGTATTCTTAGCTACATCATTAAACTGATTTACTTTGATAATATAGTATTCAGGATATATTTCGTGAACACACTGCTTTTGATAGAGGCTTTTTTGCTTATCGCTTAAGTCTAATTTATCGTGGTTGTGGATACCAATGAAAGAAGTGGTGCCGTGATAAACGTAGTCATATCCATGACCTAAATCAAAGTAGAGAATATTAACAGAATATACTTTTTTTATGTGTGAATATGTTTGGCCACTCATCATGTGTTCGCTGATTATTTTAGATGTACCAAAAAGCATCCTGTGGAAATAGTCAAATTGAGTGTTTACCTGGACTTCGATTAATACTATCTCTCCATTGTCTAGTTTTACTAAAATATCTACTTTGTTATATTTATCATCTTCGTCTTCTTTATTGCTTTCGCTTTCTAACAGCTCCATTATTTTTAGGTCGCGTTTTAGCAGCTCGCTCAAAAAACCTTCGAGAATACCAAAGTTGGCCTTACTGCGTAAGAGCTTTTTCATAGCCCAGTCAAACCGTACCAGATGCTGCTTCATTTGTTTTCTCCACAACCAATATCATACATATAAAACCTCAAAAAAAGCCTGTGGGTGCAAACACGCAGGACAATTCTTTGGTGCAATAAAATCTTCATGTGTATAACCACAATTTAAACAATGCCAGATTACCTTTACTGGACGGCTAAAAATATGCCCATTCTTTATATTTTCTGCAAAAACTACGAATTGACTCTCGTGTTGCTTTTCAGCAATAGATATAAGCTCAAACAACTTAACTATTTCTTCAAATCCTTCTTTCCGTGCGATTTGTGCAAAAGATGGATAAAGCACAGAATATTCCTCATGCTCTCCATTTGCCGCGGCTTGTAGGTTTTCAAGAGTGCTCGCTATTTTACCTGCAGGAAAAGAAACGCTGATCTCCACTTCTCCACCCTCAAGAAATGAAAAAAATCGTTTAGCATGCTCTTTTTCTTGAGAAGCAATTTCCTCAAATTTGGCAGCAATTTGCACAAATCCCTCTCTGCGTGCTTGACCAGCGTAATATGTATAGCGATTACGTGCCTGTGACTCTCCAGCAAAAGCATGTAATAAGTTTTTTTCTGTATTGGTATTTTTTATCATAATTTAATTTTTTAGATTGTGTTTTTATCTCTCAAATATTTCATTGATTTATATTCTGTGCATTAACGCTCCATATAATAAAACCTTGCCTCCATAACCAAGAAGGCAAAACAAGGTTGCACTTCCAATGCAAATAATACCACAAAACCGCTCAATTTTCTTGGCCTTCTAGTCAGAAAAATTAAAAAGACCGAATTAAGCATCTTATTACAATTTACAATCAGTCATCCATCACTATTATTATTGCCAATCCTTTAAAAAGGTATATCGTCATAAACAGGTGTATTATCGTCAACTTTAGTATCAACCGCGGCAGGTGTTGACGTTTTGGTACTAGCCTCAGGGTAAGACACGTAGCTTTCAACAGGCCCTGATGGTGGTCTGTTCGATGCGCTCTTTCGATCTAGCATATGCATTTCGTTGGCAACAATTTCAGTGGTGTAGCGATCAACACCGCTTTTGTCTGTCCACTTTCGTGTACGGATGGTGCCTTCTACGTATATTTTAGAGCCTTTACGCAGATATTCACCAACAATTTCGGCTAACCGCTTAAAAAACACTACCCTATGCCATTCGGTACGCTCTTGCTTTTCGTTAGATTGTTTATCCTTCCAAGTTTCACTAGTAGCTAATGAGATAGTAGCCACGGCATCGTTATTTGTAGTACGTCTAATCTCTGGATCGTTGCCAAGATTACCAATTAATATCGCTTTGTTTACTCCGCTAGCCATTTTTTAATCACCCGTCTCTTACAAAAATAATACATTGCGCTGGTATATAGCACCGCTCTGAAATTAGACTCAACAAAAATCTATTTTTCTCAAAATGATTATGCTTGGTGCTTACTTAACTGAATCTTTTAAATTTTTAAGTGGCTTAACCTTTACAGCACTGCGAACAGGTTTTGCAGCAAAAGTCATTGGTTCGCCAGTAAAAGGATTTTTTCCTTTGCGAGCTTTTGTGGCTGGTTTGCTAACTACTTTAAACTTCGCAATACCCGGGAAAACAAATACTCCTGGACCATTTTTAGAAATATGAGCTTTAATAATGTGAGATAACCAATTCATTGCTATTGTAGCTTGCTTTTTTCCAAGCTGGGCAGCTTCTGCAATTGATTTTATTATTTCAGATTTCGAAAATGCTTTTTTTATAGAAAGCGATTTTGTTGTTGGTTTTGCTTTCACTGCCTTTTTAACTACTTTTTTTGCTGACATATACACCCCTTAAATTTATGACAAACCATAGTAACAAAAACACGATGATTGTCAAAATACTATTATTTTAGATTATAGTAACCCATCAAGCTCATCCATGATATCAAACCCCTTAAGCAAGGGTGTCAGATAATGTGGTAATTCCTTTGGTCCATATCCTTTTTCAAAATCCCATCCAGATAATAAGTAAAGCCTTGTGTATCCAGCATTATACAACTTCTCAGCAAGCTCAAAGCTTCCTATCTTTGTTTTAAGGCTGTTGTCTATACAGATTTTAGTATGCTTATCGTATTCCGATAGCTTACCTAAAAAAACCTCTGGATCGCTATACATATCTGTAGCGATCTTTTTTCTGAGATATTGATACACTACTCCTGCCAATAGCTTGTAGTCGCTTACAAACACTAGTTTTGCCTTTTTGGCCATACCGCTTCTTTGCCGTAACATCTTATCGCCTGCTCTTTGATGGTGTGTTTAATATATCGCTTAGATTATCAGGCTGATGGCGGATACCACCAATTATAGGGTTTGCAATAATGACTTATGCTATTACCGCTTCTAAGCTCAATTGTATTTAGTATTTTTGGCTTAACAATAGTATTACAATATCCAGATATTCCGTATGGATTGGTCTTAGTTGAAATAGATAGCCACCAACTATGAGCTTTGTGTCCATAACAGCAATACTCGTGACATGTATCTGCCAGGTGTATTCTTCCGTCAGCATACGCGCCTATACCTCCTCCTAAATAGCTGCATATACAAAGACCGCCGCTAACCATGTTTAACTGTTCTTGATTTGTTATTTCCTTCATGCTTCTCACCATATTATAATTCAAGTCCTTTAGTTAAGATTGGTTTCTTCATAAAACCATTATTCGCCTTTGCTGCAATAAAATTAAATTGATAAAGACTAATGGCTTTTAGTCTTGTATAGAATCCTCAGTAACCTCTTCTCCAATTTGCTTTTCTTTAGCTTCAGTAATGGTTCTACAATCAACACACTGTGTTGCGGTTGGATGAACTTCAAGCCTATTAATTCCTATTTCAGCACCACAATTATCACAGTATCCGTAACTATTATTATTTAAGCGAACCAAAGCTTCTTCAATTTTTTTCAATAATTTACGTTTATGTTCTCGTGCGCTCAACTCTAAGATAAGCTCTCCTTCTTTGCTGGCACAATCAATTGGATCAGGGTGATTAGAGGATTCATGCAAGCGTTTATTAGACTCCTTAATCAACCTCTCCTTCCATTGCAATAAGGTTTCACGAAAACGATCCAGCTGCTCTTTGTTCATTTAGTCTTCGTTGTTCACAATATTGTTTGACTGTACATCAGAATTTAATGTTGTCTCTGTAAATGTACTTACAAAAGATTCTTTTGTGCTTTTATTGGGTACCGATTTTGGTTTCGTTACCTTTTTTGTTTTAACCTGGATTTTTTTTGGTTTTGGTAATGCTTTCTTTAGTTTAGCGTGCGTGGCTTTGGCTTTTGTTTTTAATATCACCTTTCTTGTTTTAGCTTTGATTTTTGGTGCTGCATTTTTTACTTTAGTCCGTACCATGTTTTTTGGTTTGAGTTTTTTTTGTAATATAACTTTTTTAACGCTTTTCTTAGGTTTTTTATTAGAAACCATAATTCCTCCACATTGTTCTATATGTTTTTAGAAGCTAGTGCTTTTGCACGCTTCTTTAGTTTTGTACAAAATACCATTAATCTAAAGCAACCTATCAAGTTCCTCAATAATGTTAATGCCTTTAAATAATGTAGTTAAATAATGAGGAACATCTCTTGGTCCACCTCCGTTTTTAAAATCCCACCCTGAAAGCAGGTAAAGCTTAGCGTATCCAGCATTGTAAAGCCTCTCAGCAAGTTCAAAACTACCTATTTTTGTTTTAAGACTATTGTCTATGCAGATTTTAGTATCTTTGTCGTATTGCGATAAACTTTCTAAAAAAGTCTCTGGGTCATTGTACATCTCTGCTGTGGTTTTACTCCTAAAATACCCGAGTATTATTTCGAACGCTTCGTAATCACTTATAAAAACTACATTTACTTTATTATCCATTTTACCTCTATAGCGCTGCAAATTATTACAAACAGACTTATGCTAGCCTGATCAATCCCATAAATTTGCCCTGCACTTCTACTTCTTCTGATTTGTAAACCTGCGCAGCATAGTCTTTATTTGCGGGTTTAAGACGAATCTTGTTTTTTTCATAGTAAATCCTTTTAAGAGTAGCCTCTTGTCCGTTAATTAAAGCTACTACAATTGTGCCATTTGGAACCTTTTGGCATCGTTCACAAATTACTAAATCTCCATCGCAAATATTCTCCTCTATCATTGAATTACCCTTTACTCTGAGCAAATAGCGATCTTTTCCAACAACCTGTTTGAGATATACCATTTCTTCTGGTTCGTCTATCACTTCTATAGGAGAACCAGCTGCAATTTGTCCTAAAATTGGAAGAGAATGACTTGGGTGCAATAGCTCAATATTACGCTGAACTCTTTTAGCTTTGCGTTTAATAAACTTTAGATTTTCTAGTTTATCTAGCACTCTGCCTAAATAAGCGCATGAATTAATATTTAACGCTTGTTTGATTTCATGACGAGTAGGAGACTTGGCATTCTTCTCAATGAAGCCCTTGATAAACTCTAACAACTCCTTCTGTCTTATCGTCAGCATGAATATTTCGCACTAGGGATCAAACTAAGGACTAAACATTATAATACCGTTTTATGATTATCAAATACTAATTACTACCAATGCGTTAATAGGCTATCCAGCAACAGTTGTAGACTAATCAACGAGTAGTTACTTGGCACCGAGCCACGCCAGATTCAAACCAACAGTCTAATTCTTAAACCCTACTCCTGCTCCCAACAATCTAACAGGCCTATTATGCTGAGCAAATCTTTCATTAAACAGATCAAAGAAAACTTGATCGTCGATGCTATTGCAAGAAGCTTCTGCGGTGGTTATTTTAAAATCATGGAATTTTATTTTTATAAATTGTTTAGCAATTGGCAAATTGGTTATTTGGGAAAGGCGCTTTTTAAGCTCATGAATTAATTGCGCTAAAAACTGTAGACAATCATCAGCAGTTCTTAAATCTCTGGGAAAAGTTTTTTCAACGCTTAATGATTTGCGAATTAATTCCGACTCTACCGGTCTTTCGTCAATACCGCGTGATAAATAATGTAACCTTCCGCCTGTTTTTCCAAATTGATCTACTAGTTGTGATAGTGTCAACTGCTGCAAGTCTAAGCAAGTTATTACATTCATGGCGTGTAGTTTTTTGGCAGTTACCTTTCCTACACCAAAAATTTTTTCTATTGGCAGTTGCTTTATAAAATCATCTATTTGGTTTGGAGTGATAGTAAATAATCCATCTGGCTTACTCCAAGCACTAGCAACTTTTGCTAAAAATTTATTAGGTGCTACACCTGCAGAAGCTGTAAGTCCAAGCTCTTTTTTGATTCGTCTTTTTATAGTTTGAGCAATCCACGTGGCACTACCTTGGCAATATTTGCAATCTGTAACATCCAAAAATGCTTCATCTATTGATAGCATTTCAACAAGCGGAGTATATTGCTTAAAGATTCGGTACAGAACTTTAGAAGCTCTTTTATATTTATCCATGCTTACAGGAAGTAAAACTAGTTTGGGACAAAGCTTTAGCGCTTGAGCCGTCGGCATTGCAGAGTGAAGACCAAACTTTCTAGCTGCGTAGTTGCAAGTGGATAAAACCCCTCGCTGTGCTACTGTACCTCCGACAGCAACTGGTTTATTTTTCAATGAAGGATTGTCGCGCATTTCAATAGCGGCAAAAAAACAATCCATATCAATGTGAATAATTTTTCTGGGTTTAAGCAAGCCGTTACGATTTGATTGCATGTTCTTTGGGTTTAATAACATTTACTATCCAATCATGGAAGCTTTTTACTTTTTGCCGATATCGTTGATTATGCTTTTCAGTGTGCGAATGGTAATCACCAGTACCACGCCAAATATCTTTGCCATCAGCTATGCTCAATGCTAGAAGCCATGTTCCAGCTGCTACGTTTATACATGGGTCGTACTGCAAGTCAGTTTTAGTAATACCATACTTTGCTAATTTTTCAAGATGCACACTATTAATTTGCATCGGTCCATAATCGTAGGTGCCATTTTTGTTGAGACTCGCTTCTCCTTTTTTCCCTCCTTCGGTTTTTAAGACCGATATAATCATGGTAGCTGGTACTCCGTAGGTAACAGCTGCTTGATTGATACATTCTATTGGCACATCATGAATTATTAAACTCATAAGTTTCGCTCTAATTCTTTTTGTAAATCTTCCATTTGCTCTCGCATTAATTCATTAAACCGCTCATTCATCTCATTAAATTCTTTAGCGTCATTTTTGCTTAGATGATCCATAAAATCTTTATCCCTGCAAATATCATTCGCGTATTTTTTAAATTCTTTTTCAAGATTATTCCTAGTTTCTCGAGGCTCTTTAAGCTCTGCTTCTGTACACCCAGCATTAAACATCTTTATAACTTCTTTCCTCGAATCCATGTATTCTTGTTTGGTTTCTTTGTAATTTTTATACATATTACTAATGCGCTCTTCTTTTGATATCGTTTTACCAAAAGATTCTGCGTGTGTGCTAATATATTCCTTATGTAATTCGTCTTTTTTAATTACCTCTATAAACATATTATCAAATCGCTGGTTCATGCTTTGGAATAAGCCTTTATCATGTTGACTTATGGCTTTTATAACCTCTACATCATTACATATCGTATTAGCATGTATATTTAACTCTTTTTCAGCAGAATCTCTAATTTTCCTGTGAATATCAATTTCTTCCTCTATGCAACCAGATTTAAATAGTCTACCAATTTCTTTTTTTGCATTAGTGTTTTTTTGTTCTAACTCTTTGTATTGCTTCTCAGCAGATAGCACTCTATCCTGAAGCTCTGGTTGATCTTTGGTAATATTTGTAAGCAACTCTCTTGATTCAATACTCTTGATGGTATTTGTAAGAATATTACTACAAACCTTGTTTATATCATTAAACAGTGCTGGTTCATGTTGTTTGAGATGGTTTAATACTTCCTTGTCTCTGCCACAATTATTTTGAAGGCATTGTCTGATGCTAGCTTTGTTTTCTTCTAAACTCTCTTTGAGGAAAGGGCTAGACGTGCCTTCTTTGGCAAATTTTTCTTGCTTGGAGTTACAGTAGTTGATACTAGCAATAAGCTTGGTACATTCTTTTACGATTGTATCTATTTTTGCTTTTAGTATTTCTTCCGGTGTATTTTCTGTGAATTCTGATGCTGTGACTTCTGCCTTTTGTTCTACTTTTTCGTCAACATTTTGATTTGCATCTGTTTCGTCAAGCGGATTTGTTTCTGCATCAACACTAAGATTTCTACCAAGTTGAGCTGGCTCTTCTGGCTCTTTGACAAATTGTTTATCACTATTCTCACGCTCATGTTCCAAACCTAGCTGCGCAGTCTCTTTAACATGCTCAGTAACATATTTATCTTCTGCAAACTCAGCTTTATCTTGACTGTCTATTATTTGCTTGAGCTCATTATGGCATCTTTCCATACTTTCTTTCAGCTCTTCTATAACATGCGGCTCCGCTATCCCGTTTAGAAATAGATATTTATCCTCAAGCTTATAGTACGTCTCTATAAGATCTTCTGCCCTTTGATTCTGAGGTGGTATGGTTATCGCTTTATTTTGCTGTTCTATCTTAGCATTCTCTGGATGCGACTCTTCATGTTTCATCTGAGAAGTCTTTGACATATTATCTACGTCTAGTGTGTCTGATGATTTTTTGTCAATTTCCTCATATCCATTGGCTACATACTTGTGTTTGATTTGGTATTCACTATTTTCAATGCTGTTTTTCCATTCTGCATATGGTAAAGGATTGCCTATAATGCTTTTTACTGCTTCAATACCTTGGCTTCTGGCAATATCGTTAAAATCCGTTTTAACTTTCTCGGGTTTTTCACTGTTTGTATCTGCTTCAGGAATGGCTATAAAAACTTCTTTACCAAAATCTATTAGCCGCTGGGCAGCTTTATCTATAGTTTTGTCAACTTTAATTCCATCGTTGTCCAAGCAGAATACTATTTTTTGCCCTATGCTCTGCGGATCAATATTAGCAAAGTTTGATTTACCTAGGGTTACTGCAATGTTGGCGTTTGGTCCTATGGCATCTTTAATACTAAGGCCGGTTTCTACTCCTTCGGCAATGTAGCTGGTTTTGCTTTCTATTGCTGCACCCTGCTTTTGCAAATGAACTAAAGCACCCGATGGAGAAGCATAGGTTCTCTTGTTTACATCTAAATCTGCTTTGTTTGATGTGTTTGGATCAAGATAGGTTGCTTGTACGCACTGAACGTTCCCGTCTCTGTCTCTACCAATAGAAAGCATAGCTGGTAAATATTGCTGGGTTTCTTTGGTATATACTTTCGGATGATATCGAAGGTCTCCGCTTATATCGTTAATACCGCGTATTTCTTTTAAATATCTTTCTACAACGGTTCCGTGTATTGGCTTACTTTCAGCTACCAGCTTTTGTGCATACTCAAGGGTTTTACTAACGGTAGTGTTTTTTGTAATATTTTTAGATTCGGTCTTTGGCAAAACAATGTAACTTCCCATGCTGGCAGCATGCTTGAGCGTATCAACAAAGCTCATTCCGGTTTGATTTTGAATTAACTTTATTAAATCTCCAGATTCTCCGGTTTCAAAGTTATACCAAAGCCCTCTCTTATCTCCAGCAACGCTTACGGCTAAACTACCTTTACTTCCATAACGCCATTCAGTGGATGAAGATAGTTTGGCATTTGGCTCTCCAAGTAAACTCTCAACTACGGTTTCTGCAGAATCTGTCAGAGATCTTCTTAAGCCTTCAATTTCGTAGTTTTTATGCTCATGGATGGCGCTAGTAATAAAACTTCCGTTGCTAGCAGTGCCAAAAACAGTTTGCTGAGCTTCAAAAAGACACTCTTTAGGTACTTCGGATTGGTTTATGATTGTAATCTGATCTTTTGACATTATCCATTTGTTTTCTTCTATTCCATCGACTCTTTCTGCTGAAAGCATTTTTAAACTGGATGCCGTTTCTATTAAGCCGTATTTGGTATCGCCTATGTTGGTAAGACCTCGGTAAATGCCACAGGCACTTTCATCGTTGAAATCAACTGGCTTTTGGTATTTTGATTCTAGGGAAATGATGTTATCTTGTAGCTCCCCTACTCCTTTTCCTAATACAAAAATATGCTCTTTGGATCTTTCGCTTGGTTCCAGTAGGGACAGACCGGTGTTTGATATAGCAGCATTAAAGGCGTGATTTCTTTCATCCCATTGCTTGGTTATCGCTACAAAGCAGCCGATGTTGTTAATCAGCTCTTTTTCTGTATCAAAGCAGTTTTGGTTGTATAGCTTAAAAACTTTTTCTTGTTCAAGAACTAGGTATTGTTTAGAGTTGTGATCGAAAACACCAGCAACAAGACCTCTTTCTTGTTTGGCAGTCATAAAGGAAACATCTTTTTCTCCAATTCGTTCTAGCTCTTTAACCAAGTCTCTATGATGGAATGCTGTATACCCTATGTCTCCAAGAGGTTGGATATCTCTATAGCTAATGATATCCTTAGCGCAAGAAGGATAGTCAAGGGTGGTGTCTTTACTACCATCTCTGCTTATAGTCTTAATCATGTCTGGGAGATCTTGAGAATGATAGATGTTCATCTCGTATCTGTGTCTGGTGAAGGCAACATTGGCCAAATTACGATTAAAATACGGCGATTCTAAGACCTGGGTATTATCAAACGTGGCTCCCTGCAACCTGTGTATCGTAGCTGCATATCCATAGGTAAAATAATTATACTTTTCAACATCTATTTTGCAGATCTTTTCACCAATGGTTACCGATATTTCGTTTTGATTAATGGCGCTTATTTCTCCTAGCGTACCGTTCATAATACCCAGGTCGTAATTATTTCTTAAAAATAGTATCTTTTCATGTTCGGCTATCTTTAGCTTATCGTTGTAAGTAACAACCTCATGGTCTTCACCTAGTATGCCAGATTCACCCATTATCTTTCTTGCGTGTAAATTAAGCTGGTTAACCTCTGCATTAGTAAAGGCGATCATTATTTGAGTCTTGTCAGTAGACAAACCGCTCGCCCATTTGGTTAGCATCTGCTGCACACCTTCTTCTTTATGGACAAAACCTCTTTGGTAATAACTATCAATAGCTGCTTCTATCTCTCCTCGAGCAAGCTGCTTTGTGGCTTCTTGCTGCCATGGCTCCACTTGCCGCCTTACCTCTGTAAGCTCTACATATCCTACTTTTTCCATTACTGGTTTTGCAGCAGCTCCAGCTTCAATTGATGGGAGTTGGCTAAAGTCTCCTGTTGTAACCAGTTTTGCTCCAGCATTTCTTACGTAATATAAAACACGATGAAGTTGACGAGAAGCAACCATCCCAACTTCATCTAAAACCACTATGTCTCTTTCAGAAAGAACATCTCTACCTTTTTCCCAGCTACGAAACTGCTTGGCAAGCGTTTGACTTTTAATGCCTGAACCGTCCTCTAGGCCTCTAGCCGCTACTCCGGTTAGGCTTAATCCTCTTACCCTGTATCCTTCTTTTTCCCAAAGCTCCTTGGCAGCTCCTAGCATGTAACTCTTACCAGTACCCGCGTAGCCTAAAACACAAACAAGGTCGTTACCTTTGGTGATGTGGTCTACTGCTATTTTTTGTTCTTCTGAAAGGCTTGAGTAATTAAAACGCTCTGGTTCAACAAATAGCTCCTTTATGTTTTTACCAGCGCGGGAAACAGCCATTGAAAGCCTGTCGTGCTTTGGATTATCTACAGCGTGGGTGCATTTTTCGGATAATTCTTGAGCGATATCTACCATATCCTTTTCAATATGCACCATCTCCTTGCTGCTATATCTTCCATTACCGTTTTGATCTAATCCAAGAACTACTAAATCGGGAGAGTTGTAAACTTTTTCAAATACCCTAGTAAACTGTTCAGCACCATCTGTATGTCTACTAATAAATCTTGCTATATCCTGTTTAGTAAATGTAGAGTGTTGAACAGATAAAGCATGTAGAGCAATTTTTGGGTCTTCAAAAATTTTTTCGCCATTTTGTCTGGCTATTTCTAAATGCTCTATGGTCTTTTCTGCTAACTTTTTTCTAGTAAACTCAGGTCCGCGTTTATTTTGTGGTATCAAATCTATTCCTTGATCTTTATAACTTCTATGGTCGATTCGTGTATCGTATCCGTTTAGTGCAAGATGATAATTAACCTTGTTTGACCATTCTTCTCTCCATCGCAGCAAGTTGTCTTTTTTATCTAGCTCTAATGCCTTTTTTAAATCAAAGCCCTCACCAACAACCTTTCTTGTAGTCAATAATACATGAGCATGAATATTCTCGTTTCCTTTATCTTGATCATGAATATTAACATCTGCAACTAAACCACTTTCAACAAACTGCTCATTAACAAACTCTTTAAGTAAAGCGATGTTTTGAGATAACGATAATTCTTTTGACAACGCAACCTCAACTTCTTTAGCTACTCTCGAATCTATTCTTTTCTCGCATTTTTCTGCAGCGTTCCACAATTTCTCTCTTTCTTTCATCCAAGATGGTGAACCTTCAGGAGTCAGTATTTCACTAAATAACACCCTATCGCTTTTTTTTAGAAAATTAAATGTTCGTTCTTGTCTTTCATCATATAGCTTTTCACCAGCACGATATGCAGCAGCTGATACTGATGATCTACCTTTATTTCTTGATAGCGGTTTAATACTAAAATGATAAATAGCCACCTAAACCTCTTTTTCTATAAACTTAACTATTTCACTTGTTCTAACGCTTATTTCGTTTAATAACTTTATTATGTCTTTATCTAAATTCCATTTAAACGCCATATCCATCATCCTTGATATCTTGTTATGCAAATAATAAAAATCTACTGCTGTTTTTAACTCTATAACTTTTGATACTTCCAACATCAAATATTGTTTAATTACAGAATCTGGCAATCTAAATACAACTGCCTTTAATAGCATTCCGAGGTTTTGCAATTCTGATATGACGCCTTCTATATAATATTGGTCCATATTTTATAATTTTGTTTTTTTAATTATTTGATTATTAATATTCTTTTTTTCAAATTTAAACATTTAATCTCTGATATAAGCATTTTAGCATAGCGCATGTTGCAAAGCAACATGTAAGCGCGCCCTTCAATCGTCAGGTGGGCTTATGAGGTACTCGCTTCGCTCGTGTCTATACTTGAATTTTTTTGAGTTTTATCTGTTTCTCGGCTATAGTGTTCTAAATATAGCTAAGTTCCTTTTTTTAGAAAAAGCTAAAGACGGTTCGGCAGGTTGGAAAGGATTTTGTTTGATATTATAGATTAACTACTTTTAGAGATTGGGGATGAGGCTGGTATTTTGCGCCTTGGCCTCGCAGACAGCGCTCTCGTTACGCGCCTTGGAGATTGGTTATACTATTCGTGATACTATGATCAGGCGCTTTCATTCGCAAAAGGCGCGAATTTTAAAAACATTGTAAATACAATAGAAGATTATATGGACTTTTGGTTGGACAAAATATAAATGTGGTACAAACAGGATATAAATATGAAAAAACGGTATGTGAAAATTAAAGACCTGCATAAAATAGAAATTATTGCTGTGGCTGGAAGCGGCAAGTGTTATTGTTATGAGAATAGCAAAGAAAAAGAATACTGGAATGGCGTAAATGGGCTTGAGTCTTGTAAAAATATCTGTTGTCGTGATAAGCGCAAATCTGAATGGTCGTTTGAGCTTATTAACCAAGGAGCAACACGGAAAGGCGTTTGTGGAGTAGATAGTAATAGTATTTATCAAAATCAAATGTGTACAACTAATAATTTACGAATACTTGGATCACAAACATCTATAAGCTCGAAAAGCACTTCTACCTCTGTATGAGATTATTATTTTGTAAAACGCTTTTGAGTTTTAAGAACATTGGGGTATATTGTGGCAACGAAGATTACAGCAACAAAATGATTTGGATTTTTGCATTGCGGATATTTTTTGTCTAATAGCTAAACGAATTTATTACTTGGAGTATATATGGCTAAACTAGTTAAACATCGTCTGGAGCGGCTCAGAGAACAAAGAGAAAAGCTTAATGCTCGTATCCAGTCTGTTGAGGCGCGTGTAAAGACATCAGAGCGCAAACAAGATGTTCGTAAAAAGATATTGATTGGAGCGTACTATTTGGATCAAGCTGAAAAAAACAACGCTATGAGCGAGCTAAAATCAATTATGAACAAGTTCTTAAAGCGGGATTTTGATAGAGAGTTGTTTGGGTTAGAGCCACTTTCAAAAAAAGATTAATAATTGCTAACTCCATTAACATTGTTTTATATAAATTATTACGGATAAAATATGACTGACAGCGTTCAATTTCCGCATGATCACTACTTTAAAAAAATGATGTCTGACCCTAAGATTATAAAGGAGTTTTTTCAGCAATACTTGCCGGCTAATATTAGAGGCTCAATTAATCTTGATACTGTTAAACATGAAAATGGCAGCTATATATCCGATGAGCTTAAGCAACAAGAAAGCGATTTGCTGTTTTCGGCGGAGATTAATGATAAGCCAGGGTATATCTACACCTTACTTGAACATCAGTCGACACCAGATCGGTTATTACCATTCAGGATGTTGAGATATATGGTCTCAATTATAAAAGACCATTTGAAAAAATTCAAAACCGAGCAGCTTCCTATTGTTTATCAGCTTGTAATATACTCCGGCTGGAAAAAGTACTCCTATTCTACTGATCTATTTGATCTTTTTGGTAATAACAAGGAACTGGCTATGGATGTTCTCTGGAAGCCGTTCCAACTCATAGACCTGAGCGAAATCCCAGATGAAAAGCTGCAACAAAGCCTTTTGTACGGTGTGGTGACTAGAATACTAAAGCATTCCCATGAAAAAAATGCGGTTGCTTTTTTAAGGGAAGTAATGCGAGATTTACGAATTGTTGCAAATACTGAGGGAATTGATTATATTTATGCTACACTATCTTATATTATAGAAGCGTATGATCTTTCGCGCAGTGATTTTGCGGAGATCATTAGAACCGAGTTACCGTTTGTTAATGAAGAGAAAATTATGACAATTGCAGAACAGTTTAGGCAAGAAGGTGTGCAACAAGGCATACAGCAAGGCATACAAAAAGGCCTAGAAAAGGGCTTAGAGGAAGGAAAATCTGAAGCACTAAAAAATGTCGCCATGAACCTTTTTAATCAAGGCATGACTACTGAAAAAATAGCCATAGCTACTGGCTTGTCTGTTTTTGAATTAGATAAGCTAAAATCTAAAACTGTTAATTAGTTTTAAAAGCTTTATAAGCTCTGCTCAACATTAAAAATTTAATTTACACGCTTAGAAATACGCTGTCTTTATGCCGCATACCGTATTGATATCCACGTTCTTTAACAATTACCCTTTGAATATAGCGAAAGAACTTATAGGTAAAGTACTCTGTGTTAAATATAAAAATATTTGGCTAAAAGCTATAATCACTGAAACTGAAGCTTATTATCTTAATGATAAAGCCAGTCATTCCTATTTAGGGTGTACTAAAAAACGCAGGGCATTGTTTATGCATCCGGGAACTATCTACATGTATTATTCGCAAGGTGGCGATTCTCTAAATATTAGTTGTCGAGGTGCTGGTAATGCTACATTAATTAAAACAGCGCGTCCTTATTTAGAAGGTAAAAATACAAAGAAAATGATCAAAACTATGCAGTTTTTAAATCCAAAAAAAAATACTTCTCAATTACGCACTGTAGAAGAGTTATGTAACGGTCAAGCACTACTTTGTAGGTCGTTGGGTTTAAAAGTAATTGATTGGGATCAAAAACAATTTGATCGGAAAAAGTTTTATATCGCTTCTTATGGCCATCAACCAAAAAATATTATTAGAACCAAAAGAATTGGAATACCAAAAGGTCGTGATGAACATTTGCTGTATCGGTTTATTTGGCGTGATTCAAAAAACTTTATAGATACAATAAAACACTGATAATTTTAAGTGAAATTTTTTTCTTATAGTATAAACTCCACTATAAATAATAAAAGAGGCCTCCTATGAGTAAAAATATAGCGGCAAAAAGACATAAATTTGGAATCACTGATGGTCGCAGCCGCTCTAAAATAAGTGAACCATCCTTCGATGGTTGATGAAGAATACAATGAAGATGATCTTGACGATGAAGAAATCGACGATAATGAATATAATGAAGATGATTTTGACGATGAGGAAAACATGTCAGAAACGTTAGATCATCATAGCCAAAGAGCAATGTCAACTCTTATGGCTAGTATAGTAGAGGCTACTAATCATAGAATGACGTTAACCAACGAACTTACTAAACTAGTAGTTAATAAAAATCCTGATAGGATGGGTGCAAAAGAAGTGTTTGCTGTATTTAAAGAAGCGGCGGCAGTTATAGCTGAGACTTATCCATTAAAGGGTTTTATGGATAAGGACATATAAGATAATTAATGTTTTCGCGTAATATGACTAAAATTACGATAATTAAAGGTAGATGTTTCTGGTTCAGCTTGATAAAACTTAAAAATATTTTACTTTCCAAATGAATTTTTTCGCAAAAAAAGAAATCACAGAAAAAGAGCTACGCCGCTTAAATGAATTTCTTATGGCCAAGCATAAGGATGCCAAACCACTTAGCATTACTCAAACCCATGGCTTTTTATGTGCTATTGCTTCTACTCCTTGTTTAATTATGCCAAGTAAATATGAGCCGGTATTGCTAGGTGGATATCCTGAATTTCAATCTCTGAAACAAGCAAAAGAAATATTATCTATTATCAGTGCTTTTTATAATAGCATTAACACTGAGCTTGGCGAAAACACAAGCATTACTCCATTGTTGTGGATTAACGATAATATTGTTGATTATGCTAACGCCCCTATAAATATTGTTGAGGAGTGGTGTACAGGTTATTTGCTTGCAGCAAGGCTAGACCCAACATGGATTGCCGATGAAAAATCCTTAGGTTTGCTAGCCCCGTTTATTGAGTTAATAACAAATAATACGATTTTAGCTAGCGAACCAGATAATAATAACCAGTTTATAGATATAAATGATGTTCCGAAATTTAAGCAAACTCTAAAGAAAGGCCTTCCTAACACAATAAAAGAAATTTTTGAATATTGGAAGGAAGCTAGAAAAAACCCAAAATGTATCCGCGGTGATGGCCCGCCACCAGAAATGCTAGAGCAAGAAAAATTTGTTCATCACATACCAAAAATTGGACGTAATGATCCTTGTTTCTGTGGTAGCGGTATAAAATTCAAAAAATGTTGTGGTTCTGCTAATAGAAAAATGCATTAGTTGCATGTTTGAAAAGCGCCCTGACTATACACATAGCAAAGCCGAAACATCTCTAGATTCTGCACATAATCATAGCAAGATTTTTCCGCGCCATATCATCTGCTGGCACAAACAGCACCACCTTCTCCCAAGCAATTCTAGCATTTACCAAATCGCCAACAGCATAAAAAGCTGTCCCCAAATTATTATAAGCCTCATTAAGATGATAATGATCCGTTTCAGGATAATTTGCGATGGCAATCTTGTATTCATTAATTGCGCTAGAATTATCTCCTTGCTGTGTAAAGTTAATACCGCATAAATAATGAGCTCTTGGATGTTTAGGATTAAGCTCCAAACTTTTTCCTAAAAGAAAATTGCTTTTTTCCATATCAAAAAAACTATAAACCACAGATTCTCGACATAAGACCTCAGCAGTTTCACCTACAATTTTTTTGGCTTTATTAATCCAATCTAAAGCTTCTTTAAGATTACCATCTTCTGCTGCTACCATAGCTTCAGTAATTTCACGAAGTATTGCTTTACAACAGTACTTATACTTCTTCCCAGATGCACACGAACAAAAGTCATAGCTATCAGGAAGCATTTGTATAGCACTTTCTGCAGCATCATCAGTAGACTTATTTAACAAAGAGGGAGAATTGTACTCTCTAAAAGATTTTCTTAGTGGAGCAATAATTTTTTCAAGCTCAAACACAGAGCGAGTTTCAAAATTTATACCTAATTTATCCGCTGAAAGTTGTACAAACAGTTCAGCTGGATCTTCTTTAGCTATAATAACTTTACTGGTAGAGCTTTTACTCTTCGCGGTTTTTAGCAATTTATCTACTTGAATTTGCGATAACTCTGTTTCTGCAATCTCGTAAGAAAGCAAATTATTTGTTGCTACATCAAGCACAAAATACGCATCTATCGGTTGGTTTTTCACTTGAGCATCAATTCTAAAAATTATCCAAGCATTTTTCATGTTTCATCACCAATAATCTTAACCAAGACTCTCTTGGGTCTTTTGCCATCAAATTCACCATAAAATATCTGCTCCCAAGTACCAAGATCAAGAACTCCTTTAGTAATTGCAACAAGAACTTCGCGCCCCATAATTTGCCGCTTCAGATGAGCGTCTGCATTGGTTTCTCCAGTATTATTATGTTGATATTGTCTAATAGGATCATGAGGAGCGAGCTTTTCCAGCCATTTACCAAAATCTTCATGCAACCCATGCTCATCATCGTTAATAAAAACCGATGCTGTTATGTGCATAGGATTAACTAAAACCATACCCTCATTGATTCCGCTTTCTCTTACGCAAGCACTAACCAGCGAAGTAATATTAATAAACGCAATTTCTGTAGGGGTATTAAAATGTAATTCTTTACGATAATGTTTCATTGCTGATAGATTATAATATTTATAATTTAAAGGTGCTCATGGTAAAAGAAAAAAAATGACTAGTCTATAAATAAAGAACATTAAAAACATTGCGTAAATCATGTCGTGGCACCATGCCACAAGGGGATTTATGGCGCTTTCTCAGTAACCGACATAATTATTTCACAACCAAACAACCTGATACCAGCCTCGTTAATAATAGCCAAGCGGATAAAATCCAACTCCTCTTCTCTAACATTAAATAGGGTGTAAGAAAACACCAGCGGCTGCTTGTAGCGATATAGCTTTTGGTATCTTATTAATAACTGCTCTCTGTCCTTATCTTGCGCCTCCCATATACGATTTTTAAATATAACCTGCTCTATGGTATCTAATAACTTTAACAAGCTCAGCTCATTACAAACCGAACCTTTAGTTAATGAAACAGTCAGCGCTATACTGGAGTTTTCCGAATCCACCTGTTGTAACTTTGGGCTAACCCGCATGGCTAATTTTTGGATTTCTTGGTGCTTTAGCAATTCTTCGGCATGCATATAGATATTGGTAATATCTAAAGAACTGTGGCGAAGAATGGATTGAATCATAATAGCCGGAACAGCTGCCTTGTCCAAATGACTGGCTAGCAGGTGACGAAGCCAGTGGGGAGATAGCCGTAGTAACTTTTGCTGCTTAATTGGGCTGCCATCAAAATACTGCGCGGCTATTTTCCCAACGTTTTTAACTAATGAAAAAATCAGCCTGATACCAAGTGGCTTTTTTGAATATTTAGAAATCAATAGGCCATCTGTATCATCAACTTCCGGCAGCGGGTTTTTCCCAAGATGAATTCGATATATTTTTACAAATGATAGCAGTTGATCGTGTACCGGAATATGAGCCAACTTTCCGCCCTTGCCTTTTACAAAAAAACACCACCTGCTCTCTAAATACCTAAAGGCATTCCAGGTGTGGCTTGCTAATTCATGAATGCGTAGTCCTAAAAAATATAGCATTGCAAATAAAAACTGCGTCCTGATTTTATTGCCAACCTGTCGATCATTACTTTCCGGTAAGGACTCTAGCGCGCGCTGCACCGCCAGCCATTCGTCCTCCTCTAGCATTCTGGACCAAACATTGTATTTTTGTTCTTCTAACGTTTGCGTAAAGTTTTTGGATTTATTGGTTAATTTTATGGGATTAAACTTTAAATAGTTTGCTGTTACTAAAAAATTCATCATGGAATTTAAGGATCTAACCGCCAAGTTGAAACCAGCCTGATTAAGTGGGCCTAAAAAAGGCCGCCATTTATGACTTCCTTTGCCACTGCGTAATTCCTTTCTGGTAATACACCAATCTTTGGGTGGCTTTTTTAAAAAATCAAAATAAGCAGCAAAATCTTCGACTTTTAGTTGCGTTAAAGTTAAGCCTCGAATATATACGCACCATAGCAGCAGACGCTCTGCTTCTTTTTTATAAGCAGCATGGGTTTTAGTACTATCTTTGTGTTTGTCTAACCATACATTAACTGCGGCCAAATCGTTGTCAGCATTGATATGGCATTCTCTATTTGCCCTTTCCTCCAAAGAAACCATGGGAGTCAATGCATTAATTACTGGCACAACTAAGGTGGTGGCCGATTCATGCATAACTTTGCTCTCGTAGCTTTCTTTCGTAATCCTGTAATTGCTCATTGGTTAAGCTTTCCGATATAAGATTTTCTAGTTGCTTTATACGTGATTTTAGCGGGCTTAAAACTTGATTGGCATTATCTAATTCTTGTTGCAACCTGGTTTGGTCTTCGGCTAAAGACTTAATTTTTTCTTCCAGGTTTATTGTCTTAACCTTTTCCTGCATTAAGAGTTCATGTCCGTTATAACTAACGTCTTGGATTTTTTCCAAGCTTGTTTGGTTGGTTTGGCGCAGCTCTTCACGCAAAGACGCTATTAGCTGGTCTTTATCTTTCTCCATTCTACCAAGCAGCACTTCACGCTCTTCTTTAAGATTCTGATATAGATTATCTAAATGCTCTTTGTCTTTTTTAAGATCATCGAGCTCTTTTTCCAACAAAGTTAACTTATCTTCAAGTTTAACGACGCTTTGGTTTAGATCTACATTCTTCCTTTCGGTTTTTGCAAACTCAGCAGCCACAATTTTATTGTGCTCTTCCAGTTTCGCAATAGTCTCCGTTAGTTCTTGGTTTTTTATCTGTAAATCTGCAAAGTCCTTTTGTTCTACGCTTTTTATATGATTAGATTCGTATAACTGGAAACATTTTAACTTCCACTCCTTTAAGTATTTATGCAGAGTAGTTTCACTACCAGTAAAGGCTAAGTGTTCTCTGACACTAGCTATGGTTGGTTCTTTGTCCATATGCGCTATTACTTTAGCTGCATCAAATATTTTTTGTTTAGTTATTCGCTGTTTTTGCATTGTTCACTATATTTCTGATATTCAACCAGACTTAGTTAATTTACAGATTTCTTCAATACCAGATGTCACTTCTTCTAATACCAAGTCAAAATCTGGCAAATCTAGCACAAAATCTTTTAAATTAGACTCCCAATGTTTGCGCCCTTCGCTAACTACTTCTGAAGTTAAAAAGTCTTTAGTATCGGCATACACAATATCCCTAATTGCGCATTTTTTCGGTAACGCCTCAGCTATTAATGCTATTTTCAGTTGCTCAGCAAAATTAGTTTTAATTTGCCACAAATCATAAAAGTCCCGTGATCGCGGCCTACTCCAACCTCTGGTTCTTAAGCGTATTCCTATTTGCAATAAGGCGCGCAATTTTTCACAATAAATTTCTTCAAGCGAATAAACAAATAATTCACCTCCTTCTGCTTGTTCGTAATCATGCAAAATGGGTTTTAGAATCGGTTTAGTAAATATTAGCTCATTACGAGTAATTTCAATTTTAATACGACAAACTATTGATGAGTGCCAAGGAAATCTTACACCAATAATAAACGCTTCTTGCTCCAGTGGATGAGGGCGCGCTTCAGGTTTGCGCTTAAGCTCTAAAGTAAAGTTGCCATATTGTTGCAACAATACTTCAGCAATCCTTATGGCTTCTGTAAGCATCTCAGTCAGCTTTTCACCTTTTGGAGCATCATTAGCGGTAAAATCCAAATCTTCACTAAAACGATAATTATTAAAATATATTTTCTTTAATGCTGTGCCACCTTTAAAAACTAAAGCGCTTTTTAGCGCAGGTACGCGAGTGATTGCTAATAAAATAAAACCAAGCGCAAAATCTTTTTCCCATATGTAGAAAGGTATATTGCTTTGGGTTGCGCGTTGTTGCAACAAGGTACGTAATGGTTTCATGGTTTATAATTCTCTCTTACTTGCCAAGTTTTGTTATATAATCCTTTAGCTTCTTTGGTTTTGTCCAATAAGTGATAACACTGTACTTTAAAATCCAGTAAAACTTGCAACTGTTCTATAGGCACTCCTAAGCTAGCCAATGCCCAACCCAAACGCTTAATTACCGTCCCTTGGTCATAGCGCAATAAATAATCAATTAACTTGGGAATAGATAATTGGTCTAATGCATTTTCCAATAAACCCATAGATTCTCCAAAACCACCAATCCATGCTGGGTCTATAAACGCATCCAAAATCGTACGCTCAGGGTCGGTAATTGCCACTTTAAAATTCTCGTCTAACCATATTTCACTATGACCAAAAAAACGCTGTTGCGATACGGTTTTATATAAAAATTTGCTCCCACAAGACACAACACAATGTTCTTGGTGATTGATAGCGTCTCTTTGGTGCATTGTAGGCGTTACAATTTTTTTTGTTGTAGTTAGAGTGATAATCAGTGGCAACTGATCTGTAAAGCCATGGTGATGTAAAGCAGACAGGTGGCTTACAGCTGAAGGCGTAAACAACCTACACCCTATTGCAAACGGCGGTATGTTATAAAACCCTGGAAGTTTTGCAACACCGGCATATAGTCCTTTTTTCAAATGCCATAACCAATTATCAATAACTAAATTACTTAATAGTCGCTTTAGTTGGATTTTATTTAATCCAAGTTCTTTTGCCGTTATAAAAGCTTGTTCAAAGGTAAAGATATAATTTCCTTTTTCAGCTAGCGTTGCTAATAATTTTGTTGCTGTAGCCTGCATACGTAAACTCTTAATTGTTTTAAATTGCTATTATATAAATTTTACTGCAATAAGTACAATTTTTTGTATCTAACGCAAATTTTTTTACTAAATAACTTAAAACAACTGTTAAGATATTATACGTATAAATTCTATCAAATGCAAATTGTTTTTCTACTAATAAACATTAGCAGCAAAAATTTATCGGACAGGATTGCAAAAATTAAGCAGTAGTTTTTTGTGAATAATCAGAGCGTTATGGTTAATAAAAACAAACCCCTCTTCTTTTGTTGGTGTTGTTAGCGCTGGTTACAAATAACACCGCATAACTGCCGCGCAAAAAATATTCACAAAATCTGTGAATAACTACGTGGATATGTCAAACAAAAATCCTTAAAAGACTGGTGTCATTGTGGTTTTTATAGATTGGGCGTGTTTTGAACAACAAGCCATGCCGACCTGCTGAGAATTCTAAAAATTTTATTGCGCTCAACTTTAAGTCCTTGTTACTGTTTTATTGTCCGTTTTGTAGCGAGATAACAGCTTGATTACGCTTTCTATCGTCGAATAAGACGCTGAATAATAGCGGTACGTATTATTCGACTCTTTATGCCTTCAAGTTCCGGGTACTCTTTTCTAATTGATATAACTACTTTTTCTATTTCAAGCAATAAATTTCTAGGAAACCTGACGCTAATAGGATGGTTAGCATTTTCCATATCATCAGAAATAGAAACCAATTCTGGAAAATCTGGATAAGTAAAAAGTTTTTCAACAGCCTCTCTTATCCACTTGCTTTTACCTCGCATGCCATAACCATCGGCTATAATTCTTTCATCAAGTTTTTGGTTTAAGGTTTCTAATATTTTAAAGGTTCCAGTTAATGTTATATTTTGATCTTCATGCATAATTATTCTTCACTTAAAATGCTAAGCAAGCTTTGAAAAGCAAGCGCGACGCTCTTGTATTCATTCCATGCAACATTATTGAATTTGCCTGCATGTTTATTATAAGCAGGATGAGATATCACAGCTTCTACCACTTTTCTTATTACGTCTATGTTTTTTGTTCTTCCTAAATTAATACACTGTGTTATTCGACCACTTTTTTTAGCAACTACATTGGTTAAATTATTCTTATAGTCTTTTTTATTTTTTGCGATCATTTCTTTAAGGGCTTTTATAGTGCTTCCATTACTGCACGCTAATAATAGCTTTTCTCTCAAAGATTGCTCTGTAACACCCGATACCAAAGCCGCTTTATCAAGATTGTTAATCATGCCGTCTTCGATGCATTTTCTTAGATCATTAAACCCTCTCAATACAGATAGGTATAAATGTGCTTGTGCCCTCGATAATCCAGTTAACTTTTTCAGTATATCGCCAGTTATTGGCTCATGATCATGTTTTTTATTATACGCTTCGATTATTACTTCTAGATTTTTCAATCTTTCGCTCAAAGATAGATCTTTCCTTTCATTGTTTTCTATCCATTGTAATAACCTTAGATCCATTTCGTCTGGTTTTTTGTCAATAATTCTTGCATGAATATCCTGTTTTTCAGCTAAATGTGCGGCTAAAAACCTTCTTTCACCAGCAATTATTCTATATTTGTCTTCATGTTTATAAACAACAATCGGGTTAATAATACCATTGTGTTTAATTGTGCTAGCCAAGCTCTCTAAATCTTCCTTTTCTTTTCTTTTCTTTATTATTTGAGCATCGTTGACATCAATTCCAAAAATTATATCCTTAGTAGTTAATGCCAATTCTCTTGGGTTATTTGGATCTATTTCCATTCTGGATAAAGCTACAACCTCATATCTAAATGATCCAACATTATTATCCACGGCATTAATTACTTCCGTGATACCACGATTAATATCATCTGATATTTTAAATTTCTTCCTTTTATTCATTTTCAAAAACCCTCTGCTCAACAAACTTGCACATTTTCATCGCCTCTTGCTTTGCTAGATCACCATCACCTAAATCAAAAATAGACCGTGGCACCGCACCATCAACATCAACTTCAGCAAAAGCCACTCGTTGTCCCAAGCTTACAGGCATTATGTATTTCGAGATATTCGGATTAGTCTTTAAGCTTTCTAGCATGTCTTTATGTAAATTGTTCTGTCTAAAAATATTTGGAAGTATACCTATTAATTTTATAGGCCTTCCCTCTTCTCTTATAAGAGATTCTTGCATCCAAAGTTGCATCATGCCATAAATACCTTGGATCGGCTGCGCTTCCATAATAGATGGAATAATGATATGTGTTGCAGCTTTGATAGCACTGATTGTTAATGGCCCTTTTGATGGAGCCGTATCGATAATTACAATTTCATACTCGTCCTGAACGTCTTTGCAAGAAAGAAATTTATGCATTTGTTTATGAACTTTCTCTGCAACCTCTGTTCTTCTAACCGCCTCGGCAAGCAGTAATTGATCTGCATTTGCGGGAGCAATATCTAAACTTTTGATAAAAGTTGGATAGGTAATTACAGGTTGTCCAAAAAAAATATTTGCTATTGAACTCCTACCATCCCAAGATGAATCTTCGTTTGGATCTTCAGGATCATAGTCTGGGTGTAACGGAGGGTAATATCCTTGTGGTGAACTAGGGTCTAACTCCATCTTTATAAATCTACGAGATAGATTACATTGGGGATCAAAGTCGATGACTAAAGTTTTTTTGTTGCAGACATAACTAAAATATTCTGCCAAAATCATGCTTACCTTTGTTTTTCCTACCCCGCCCTTGTTGTTTGTTGGGACAATAATTTTCATTTGAGTTTCTTTAATTTTTGTATTATCATATTTCAAACTATATTTTACATTATTATATATAATATTCAAGTAATAAGTAAATTAATACAACACAGCTTGCTTGTGTTGTTTATGTTTTATATAGTTTTAATGTTTAATCTATAGTAACATGTTGAATAATATGTGTTAAACTAAAAAAATTGTGACATTTATGGTTAAAGCTGTGTCGTTTGTGGTAAATTTTGTGACATTTATGGTTTAAACTAAGACATCAATGGTAATTGTTGTGACGTTTATGGTAATTAAAATATGATAGGAACTGATTGTTACATAAAAAAACATAGCCACCAAGAATTAAAAAAACATGTATCTATAATACATTGTTCAAATAGTCTTAGTTTATTGCAAAGAAAGATTAGCAACATACTGTTGTTTCATGCTTATCCTGTTTTGCGAGCGCAAGAAGAACACAAAATAGCTATTAGAGAACTATGCAATCACTTAGAGTATCGAGGATATAATTATGATGCTATTAAACAAGCAATAAAAACACTGATCTCTACAGTTATTGAATGGAATGTTTTTGGTGATAATACGGAAGAAGAGGATTGGACTGCCAGCTCCATTTTAGCAAGTGTTAATATTAAAGGAGCTGTTTGTACATACGCGTATAGTCATCGCATGAAGCAACTGTTATATTCCCCAACCATGTATGGGAAAATTAATTTATCTATACAGTCTAATTTTACATCTAGTTATGGACTTGCTTTATATGAAAACTGTGCCAGGTATCGTAATTTACCGCGCACAAAAGTTTTTCCGTTAGATATTTTTAGAAAAATAATGGGAGTTTCTAATGAAAAATATTTGGTTTTTCGCGATCTCAAAAGAAGAGTAATAAATAAGGCAGTTGAAGAAGTAAACACGCTGTCTGATTTAATTGTTAAGCCTAATATAAATAAAGTAGGGCAAAAAATAATCAGTATTTATTTTGATATTTCTGAAAAAGATAAAAAAAATAAGTTGTTATTGTCTGGTAATGTCGAAAAAGAATCACCCGTCATCTGTAAATTGGTAGAAGAACACTTCATTAATAATGCAAATAACGCCGATATCATAATAGAGAAACTAAAAAATATTTATTTTCTTAACTCAATAACTATTGAGGTTTTAATTAAAAAGTATGGAACACGAAAGATAGAAGAAAAGTTAAAGCAAATTGAAAGTATGCCAAGTTTTGTTGATGGTAAAATATTAAACTTAGCCGGATTTTTGATTGATGCTTTGAAAAAAGATTATATGATTCTTAAATCCAGCAGGGTCTTAATAGAAGAAAAACGAATCAGTAAAGAAAAAGAAATTCAAAATGCGAAAAGAAAAGAAGTAGAGCAAGACAAAATAATCAGAGAATACGAGCAATATGTTGATGAACAAGTAAGTAAGTTTTTAAATAATATCGATCATCAAAATTTAAATGAAATAAAAGCGCAGTTTGAGAGATATTTATTAGATACAAACAACGTTTCCGTATTAAACAAATTTAAAAAAAGTGGGTTTACAAATAAAATAGTGAGAATTTTTCTACGAATATTTTTAGAAAAGTTAGATTTAGAAAATGGCCCAAAATTTATTACTATTGAACAGCTTAAAAACGATAAAGACAAAAAGAAGTCTGGTAGCCAGACAACGATGTAATTAGTTGAATAATAAAAAATTAATTAAAATAAGCATTTGCTTTTACCTAAAACATAAGGCAAATATTCTGACATTGTCTTAGCGGGCATTATTTTGTGTGACGCCTATGGTAATACAATGCCAAGTAAATCGATTCTTTAAGTGTGATTTTCTAGGAGAGATTCAAATTTGAAAAAAAATCTATTCTTCATCAAAATCCAGATTTATAGGCCTGCTTTTAAAATCTATTTCTTGCTCTCCAAATAATTGGGCTAGAGATACTTGAAAAATTTTAGATATTTTTTCAATTATTTTTATACTAGGATTAGTACGTCGATGATTTATTAGTTTTGATAAATAGGAGTGTGTTACACCTACAATGCTTGCTAGTTGCTGAAGACTTAATGAATGGTGTTTAATAAGTTTTCCAAGTATGATAGCAAAGTTTTTCGTTTTATGTTCCGCGTTTTTCACAAAATGTCCTTTCGTAAACAATAAAGTATTGACACAAACAAGACTTAAGGTATCATTAAGACATTGTGACTTAAGGTCACAATTTGCCTTAAGCTCCTCACCAAACGAGGTGTTGCTCGTTGGTATAGGAATAAATAAAATATGACTAAGATAAAAAACACTAATATTCTAACGCATAGGCTATCATATCATGGTAAAACCGTCATTATATTTTTGATCGTTTTAGAAAAGCCACTGCTTTGTAGAAGCATCAAAAATCTTATTTATTTTTAACATGAGTATATCTAAAAATACAATATTGCAAAGAAACATATGGATATTAGTTTACTTAACATGACTGAGAGTTCTCTGTTTCAGTTCATTACTACAATGCCTAATCCTGCACATGTTAAGGATGCGTCTAATGGCAAGTATATTATGACAAATAAAAATAATCTTAGAACTTTCGATTTTATTTGTGAGGATGAGCTTTTGGGTTTAACTTTAGATGAAATTGACTCAGTTTTTATGAGGCAGCATTGGGGTATGGAGTTTGCTAAGGAGGTGGCAATGCTTGATGCCGAAGTAAAATCAATTGGTAATCTAGTTGTAGGGAAAAATAAAATATTTAAAGATCGTCAAGGTATTATTCGTTTTCAGAATATGCATAAAAGTCCTTTTTTTTGTGGGGATAAAAAGGAGAAAGTGAGTGCTATTTTAACGATCACCTATGAATATACTGATAAAATCGATTTAATTACACTATATAACAACTATAAAGAAGTATATAAGAGCAAGACCGAGGCTTTATATTGTTTTTCAAGGTATATTGATATCGTAAACTTTTTTTATGAACCATTAACAGAAAAAGAACTTTTCTGTTTATTATATGCAAAGCTAAATCAGGGACACAAAAACATAGCAAAAAACTTAAATATAACTGTAAAAACAGTTGAAACACATTTAATGAACATGGCTAACAAGTTAAAAAATCATTCTATGCAGGATGTAATAGGCTTCCTAAGGAACAAAAAATGAACTTAAAAAAAATTATATATGTCGGTTTTTTTGCTAATGTTGCGGAGTGGTATGATTTTTCGATTTATGCATTTTTAGCCAGTACAATCGGGCAATTATTTTTTTATTCTAACTCTCCTAAAGCATCTTTGGTTAAAGCCTTTTTTCTTTTTACAGCCAGTTATCTTGTAAGGCCGCTAGGTAGTTTTTTTTGGGGATATTTTGGAGATTGTTATGGTAGAAAGCTAGTGCTGAAGTGGAGTTTGATACTTATGGCAGTTCCTACGATTGCCATAGGATTATTACCAACAAATAGTAATATAAATATTATTTCGGTAGTTCTTATTATTATTCTTAGATTAGTGCAAGGTTTTGCTGCTGGTGGTGAACTTCCTATTACTGCATGTTATGTTTATGAAGTTTCGCCAGTATATAGAAAAAATTTTTTTTGCAGTATTGTAGCTATAAGCCCAATAGTTGGGGTTCTACTGGGGTCTGCGACATCTTTTTTAACATATTATTTTTTTAGTCAGGAGGAAATTATTTCATACGCATGGAGAATCCCATTTTTATTTGGTTTTGTTGTTTTATTTTTAATTTTGTATATAAGAAAAAATATCGAAGAGACAGAAGACTTTAAGCAGTTATCAGCCACAAAAAATTCTAGGTTATCACTGAAAACGTGGTTTCGTGAGTATCATTTAAATAATCTGAAACCATTGTTCAGTACAATGGTTTTGTATGCGTTTATCCAATCGGCATTTTATTTATTGTTTGTTTGGATGCCTTCATATCTGAATATATTTCTATCAGTTGATAGAAATGTAAGTTTTTTAGCCAATACAATCGGAATGATTTTTTTAGTTATTTTTACTCTTGCTTTTGGATACTTTACTAATAAAAATTATAGACAGGTTGCCTTATTTAGTATGTTGTCTATAGCAATTGTATGCATACCTTTATTTCTACTATTACAGACTAAAAAAATAGAGTATATCCTAATATGCTATATTGTTTTTGCGCTGTGTCTGAGTGGAATAGATGGTATAATCATAAATATTTTAGTGCGTACTTTTAAGCCAGTTAATAGGTGCAGCGGTGTTAGCATAGGCTTTACTTTGCCAACAGCCATTTTCGGAGGCATCTTGCCCACATTGTGTAGTTATCTTATATATAAAACAGGAAACAACCTATTACCGGCTTTTTTGCTGGTTTTTATTTGTTTAATTACATTACCAATAGTTTATAAGTCAGACTCATTTTAATTTTTGCGCATATACGATTATTCCGCCGAGAGTTTTATTAGTAGTCGCATCTAGTAGTAGTTTATATTTGCAGTAGGCACTGTCGTATATGCTTTTGCCAAATTTTTCTATAATTTTTTCTTTGTTAGCAAGTATCGTAGTTACTAGATTAGTATACCATTTTTCATATTCATCATTTACTATTTTTCTTTTTGAAAGAACCCATCCTGTTTTGAGCAGCATTTTCTCTATTGTGTTTAAGTTTATTGGTATAAATGGGAGTTGGCAGTTATTTTTAATTAACGGATTTTTCGTAGCGGTACATAAATCTAAGTAATCGAAAATAACTAAAGTGCCACCAGTTTTGGTTACTAGATTGAGCGAATATAAAGCTTGTTCTTGATTATGAAAAGAATAGAAAGAATTAAAGAGACAAGAAATATCGAATTGGGTTTTTATGGTGTTTTGTATTGTATTTACATCAGAAATAAAAAAAGCTATATCCGGATAATGCTTCTTTGCATAATCAATCGATTCTTTTTCTATATCAAATCCAGTAACTAACCCCCACCCATTTTTTTGAATAAAGTTGGCTGTTTCTCCTAATCCGCAACCGACATCTAATATTACTCGGTCATTTTTTTTTGGAAACTCATCCAGCACAATAGAAATAGCTTCTTCTTCGCCTGCGTGAGCGTAGTTTTTACCTCGTAAGAAAGCGACTAAATGTTTACCTGTATATTGTCTCATTGATGTCATGTAATTTCCTCATAAAACCAAACTTCAGGGTTTTCTCCTGATGTTTTATTAAGATTATCTTGTTACTCTATTGGTAATAACAAGACTATCCGAACAGTACCGATCGTAACTTGTTTTTAGATTAGCTGATAAAGCAACTTTTTTTCTGTAAATATGTTTAAACTTCTAGCCCTTTTAAATA
>JBAXAM010000014.1:0-30718 GCA_037142515.1 bacterium
ACAAATATGCTGCCTCGTCAAAAATAATTTACAGAAAGGATGTTACACTACCAAGATATGTTTGTTTGTTGGCTTAAAATCATAAATTAATCTGATTTTAGGACCAACAATAGTATCAGTGTCTTTGCTTGCAAAATAATAGCCCCCTACATAAGTAGTTAGGTTATCTATAATTACATATCCCAATTCTGCATCTATTCCCGAAACAGCTTGTTCGTAATATCGATCTTTCAGTTTTAATCTTGCGATATTTTTTTCAGCAGCTTTTTGTTTTTCTTCTATCGTTATCTCTTTTATTGGTTGTATATTTTCTCCTACAACTCTATATATATTACCGCCTATAAATAATTTATTCTGCCAATATTCGAAACCTAAGGTTAATTGATTGAAAATATTTTTATTATCACTGTGCCTGCGATCAAAGGCTCCATAAATACCAATTATTTGTTTAGTAGCTGAATATAGCTTTCTGTATCCAATATGTGCATTACCCTCGAAGGAACTACCGCTACGATCTAGTATTCTCAAGTCGGTAAAAAATAGTTGATTGTCTTTTTGAAGTAGTGGAATGAATAAATCGTATATACTAGCCGTACTAGATTTTTGATTAAAATACTTAGCCCCGCCTAATTCGAAATATGGTTGGTATTTATTTTGAGCTTTTATTGATGAAGATGATGCTATGAGCGTTACAAAAAACGCCGATATACAACAAGATATGCTTCTTAGTTTCAAGAATATAAAACCCCGGTATCACAGTTAAACTTTGTTTATTTTCCTCCTTGGACTTAGGTGTTAATAATTTTATGTTTACAAAATTTTTATTTGGTACCAAACATACGATCGCCAGCATCGCCAAGACCAGGCAGAATATAGCCTTTCTTGTTAAGCTTGCGATCAAGTTTGGAGGCAAACACAGGAACATCTGGATGTGCCCGGCAAACCTTTTCTACTCCTTCTGGTGCTGCTAAAATACAAACAAAACTAATTCTGCGCACTCCGGAAGCCTTTAATTTATCAATAGCGCGTATTGCTGAGCCGCCAGTTGCAAGCATTGGATCGCAAATGTAAAATTGTCGATCTTTACTACTCGAAGGAATTTTAAAATAATATAAATGTGGTTCAAGTGTAGTCTCATCACGATAAAGACCAATGTGTGCAACCCTTGCTGATGGCATTAAATTCAAAAAACCATCTACCATACCTATGCCAGCGCGCAAAATTGCTAGTATCACCGGTTTTTTACCAGCGAGAACTGGCATCTCACATGACTCTAGGGGGGTTTCTATCATCTTTTTTGTCATAGGCAAATCTTTTGTAACTTCATAAACCAACAAAGTGCTAATTTCAGATGTCAACTCTTTGAATTCTTTTTTGTTGGTGTTTTTGTCACGCAGCAAAGATAATTTGTGTTGCAACAGAGGATGTTGTACTTCATAGAAATTAGTAAAAGTTGAGTGTTGTTTAATTGTCATTTCTTGTTACCACCTTAAAGTTAGTTGGTTGAACGTCTTGCATTTCCCACGAGCGAGCATATAGCAAAGTTATGCTTGTAGTTTGCGGGACAACAAAACCCGAAGATTTAACGCGGAAAGTCCATTTTTCATATCCTGGTGCGCCCACCAGTTTTTTGTTAGTAGGCGGATAAAATTTGCTGCTAATTGGAGAAATTAAAGTTGCATCATAGTTTTTAAGTAACCACGAATATCCAGTAGTTGGATTTGACTGTATAGTAATACTAAATATTGGATTTGACTTTTCCACTACAATTGGTTTCGAAGGGTTGGTAAATTCCACGTTTTTATTGCCCTCACTTCCAATGCAAGTATTGGTAATAAAGAGTAGCAACCCAAACCATAAAATTTTCATATATTTTTACTCTCCTAGATATCGGCTTTTCTTGCCAGAACGTAAATTTGCTTCAATGCGTTCTAGAGTGATTTTTTTAGTTTCTGGAACCAAAAAATATACAAATAGCAGGCTCAAAAAACAAAAAAATCCATATGGCCAAAAAACCCCACTTAGATGCAATGACTTAGCCATTGGTATAAATGTAGAGACGACTAGCATATTAACCCCCCAAATAGTGGCTGTAGCTAAACTTGTTGCTAAACCGCGAATTCGCAGCGGAAACAGCTCAGTAATCATAAGCCAACCGATAGGACCAAAACTAATGGCGAAGCTAGAGACGTAAATTATCACAGCTAGCCACGATAGTACAGGTGCGCTTCCAGGTGGCCATCGAAAAATAATGCTCAGTAGCAACAGACCTAAAGTCATCCCAGATGATCCGAGTAGTAGCAGGGGCCTACGCCCCCATCTGTCAATTAGAGGTAACGCTACAATAGTAAAAAACACAAGTAATATTCCTATGCCGAAAGTTGTAAGTATGGCAGTGCTTGCCAGGTCCCCACTGTCGTATACAAGAATTGCTGGGGCATAGTAAATAAAAATACTAATACCGACTAATTGTTGTAATGCGGCAATACCAAAACCAACAATGGCTGCTGGTAAAACCCAAGGCTTAAAAAGAATTCGCCAGTCGTTTCGTTGCTCGTCTAGACTTTCTTTGATTTCAAATAACTCAAGTTCAACATTGGTACCAATGTGTACCATTTGTAAAACTTCTTGTGCTTCATGGTCTCTATTATTAGCAACGAGCCAACGTGGGCTTTCTGGTACAAATAATAGACCAGCAAATAGCATTAGAGCTGGAATAACACCTACGCCAAACATCAAGCGCCAGTGTCCACCAAAAGCAAATCCGTAATCGATTGCATAAGCTGTAACTATGCCTATAACAATGAACAGTTGAGCGAGGCCAACCATGGTTCCACGCTTGCGAAATGGCGCCAGTTCAGATATATACAATGGCGCTACATAAGACGAAATGCCAGTTGCAAAGCCAACTATTGTCCTGCTTATTATCAACCACAGTATTGTCGGTGCAAAAAAACTGCACAAGCTTCCACAGAAAAAGAGGAGGGCGTTAAACATCATCAGTCGACGTCTGCCGTAGCGATCAGCTATTTCGCCGCTAATCATGGCGCTAATAAATGCTCCAAAGAGTACTGAACTTATTATCAAGTTGGCACTAAAAGCGGTGAGCGGAAAATCCTTCTCGATAAACAAGATTGCTCCAGAAGCAACTGCTGTATTGAACCCAACGAGCAATCCGCTAAAAGCTGCTACGAGTACAATACTCCTTATGTCCATGCTACCTCCTCACGTAGATACATTGGTAGTGCTTCCTTGGCTGAAACCGTCAAACCTTTAACAAAATCAGCAACCGCAAGCTCTGCCATATATTGCGCTTGCGGATAAATTATAGATTCAATTAGCTGTATGTTGCAAGCTTTCCATCCGTTGCCAGTCATAACAAAATCAGCATCAAAATCTGTCCTGGTATGTTTGGGTGCAAGTAACTGGTCTGGTACTATAGCTTGCATAATGCCAGAGGTGTCAACTTGATATTTGCCCCAATAAATCTCTTGCATTCTTGCGTCTTGAGCGACCAAAACTTTTTTTTTGCCAAATTTTGCAAAAACTTCCTGTGCTAGAGCACGTAGGCACGAAATTTTTATTACTGGGATATCTGCTGCAAACGCGAGTCCTTGTGTTATGCTTGCGGCTAGACGGATGCCAGTAAAGCTACCTGGACCTGCACCAAAAGCAATGGCATCGAGTTGGTTTAAATCCATCTGTGCCTCAGCTAAAAGCTCATAAATCATTGGCAAAATAAACTTAGTATGTTTTTGTGGTGTGACTATAAAACGATGAGAGCTTTTATTGTCACACCATAAAGCTGCGGAACAAGCGTCAGTTGAAGTATCGATAGTAAGAATCTGTGTCATTTACTTGTATTTTTATATTTAAATCCCAAAGCTTGTAGGCGATCAGCCAGCGATGGATGGGTAGAGAAAATAGAACTTATTGATTGGTTCATGGAAATACCCATTTGTTTCGGATCAAAAATATAAGCGCCACTTCTAACTTCTTCATGAGGGGTAGCGTTGTAAACTATTGCATATGCTTCCTTGTTGGTCATGTGATCGTCATTGATTTTAATTAATGCTTTTGCTAAAGGTGCATTATCACGCATTAGTTCTACTGCGCCAGCATCAGCCATAAACTCGCGTTTGCGACTTAAGTATAGTGTTAGTAAGACTGTAATAATCGGTAGTAAAAAACGCAGTAAAATTATGATGATAGCAATACCGCCATTATTATTATCACTACGTCGCCTGCTGCGACTACCAAAAATGATCGTGCGGAACATTATATCCAATGCAATTAACATAATGTTGCTAAGCACTGATGCCATCAGGGTGAGCTTTATATCGTGATGGCGAATATGGCTTAGTTCATGTGCTATAACTGCTTGTAGTTCACTGCGTTCGAGTTTGTTTAATAAACCGTGCGTAATGGCAACTAGTGCCGATTTTTCGCTATAACCACTGGCAAAAGCGTTCATATAGTCGGCTTCGATTAAGTAGACTTTGGGCATGTAATGCAGGCCCGCGGCAATTTTTAATTCTTCTATAACATTGTAAAGTTGTTGTTCTTCAAGGGATCGATGATTATTCAGAGTGATTTCGTGATATTCAGTGCCAAGCAGCATGATGCGGTCATACAGAGCATAAGTAATTAATATTGAGATAGCTGCAATTGTAGAAAGCGCTAGAGTAGCAATAGGGATGACTGTAAAAGTGAGCAATATTTCTAGTGCTTGGACAATTGGGAGTTGATCTAGTCCTGGATGAATATATAAATCAATAATTAAGCCAACAAAGGCGTAAATTGCAATAAAAATTGAAATCACCGCATAAGTGCGGCGCTCGTTGCTGCGTAGTTGTTTACGCCAGTCGATGCTCACATTTTAACCGTATAGTCTTCTTGGGTTTTTCTTTGCTCATCCGAAACACCCCAATAAGGAAATTCCTTCATAAGTTTATCCGGAAAGACACCAACAAGAAACGATTCAAACAAAGATTTGCTTTTGGCTTTATATTTTTCAACACTATCGTTATAAGATTGTTTCGCAAAAGTGAGTTTGTTTTCTGTGTTAACTATTTCTTCCTGTAGTTGTAGAGCATTTTTATCTGCTTTTAAATCAGGATATTGTTCAAACACTAAGTTGAGACTGGCACCAATTTTAGAAATTGCTTCTTCAGCGCTTACGCGTTCGCTTTGATTGCCACTGGCTGAGGCTTTTTGCGCTTGCGCACGCAAAGCTACCACCTCTTTTAGAGTGGTTTGCTCATAGTCCATATACTTTTTTACCACTTCAATTAGTGACTCATAAACTTTATAACGTCGATCCAGCTGTACGTCTATCTGATTTTTATTGTTATTAGTGGCTTCAATTAAATGAATTAACTTGTTGTAAATCATTATTGACCATAACGCTACTACTGCGATAGCAATAATGAAAATTGTTACTATACTCATAAATTCCTCCATAAGTTTTATTTGCGCTATTTACCCATGGCGCCTGAAAAAAAATTATGCTATATAGTAACTTGTGAAGTTTATATAAGCAAGAGGAGCTTATGTTCGGTTTAATACCCAAAGAAGAAAAATTTTTTCCCATGTTTCATGAAATGACTAAGAATATAGTTGCTGGTTCAGTTGAGTTAAAGAAAATGCTTGATAATTTCAGCCAGCCACTTGTTAACCAACAATTAATTAAAGAGATAGAACACCAGGGTGATTTGCAAACCCATGAAATTATCAGGACGCTCAATAAGAGTTTTATTACTCCATTTGATCGTGAAGATATCTATTCACTTGCTTCAGCTCTAGACGATATTATTGATGCCATTGATGCATTGGCACAACGGCTCATAATTTACCATATTGACAAAATCACACCGGAAGCAAAAGAGCTCGGATTTGTTATTCTCAAGGCTTGTCAAACTGTAGAAAAAGCGGTAGCGATGCTTGAGAATAAACCACAGCATATTTTGGAATATTGTGTTGAAATAAATTCTTTAGAAGGTGAAGCCGATCGTGTGCGTGCAGATGCAATTAGTCGGTTATTCGATGAAGAGCAAGATCCAATTTTTCTTATCAAATGGAAAGAGATTTATGAAAATCTAGAACGCGTAGCTGATAGATGCGAAGATGTTGCCAATGTTTTGGAAAGTGTGGTAGTCAAAAATGCCTGAAACTAGCCTTTTAATTTTAATTCTTGTTATTGTTGTTGCGTTAGTTTTTGATTACGTCAATGGCTTTAATGATTCTGCTAATGCTATTGCTACCTGTATTTCGACTCGGGCGCTTTCAATTCGCAGCGCTGTTGTTATGGCGGCTGTGCTGAATCTTGTTGGAGCGTTAATCTCAACTAAAGTGGCGACGACTATAGGCAGAGACATTGTTAATGTTGAAAGCATAAATCAAATAGCAATTTTTTCTGGCATCAGCGCTGCTATTGTTTGGGGCATGATCACCTGGTATTTTGCAATTCCTTCGTCTTCAACTCATGCTTTGATTGGCGGTATTATAGGGGCGTCGGTGGCAAGTGTTGGTTTTTCGGCCTTACATTGGTCTGGTATTAAAATAATTATATTGGCATTAGTGATATCTCCAATTATTGGTATAATAATTGGTTTCTCATTAATGATTGCTTTGCTTTGGACGTTTCGTAGTTTTCCTCCTGATAAACTAAACAAAAATTTTAGAACCCTACAGATTGTTTCTGCTGCCTTTACCGCGTTTTCGCACGGAACTGCGGATGCGCAAAAATCAATGGGTGTGATTACCATGGCGCTTGTTAGTTATGGTACTTTAAGTAGTTTTTCTGTGCCATGGCTTGTAATGATTGCTTGCGCTGTGGCGATGGCATTGGGAACGGTCATAGGTGGTTGGCGCATAATTAAAACAGTTGGCAAGGATTTCGTTAAATTGCAGCCTATTCATGGTTTTTGCGTGCAAACCTCTGCCGCAGGCGTAATTCTTGGCGCAACAGCTTTTGGTTTGCCGACAAGTACTTCACATATCATTACTTCTACTATTCTTGGTGTAGGTTTATCAAAGCGATTGTCTGCAATTAATTGGAAAATCGCCAAAAATATTTTTTGGGCGTGGATTTTAACTATTCCGGCAGCAGGAGTGATAGCTTTTTTACTGCACGTAGTTCTTGGTGCTGTTTTGATAAAGTTTTTTTAGTTCAAGGAGCGTTCTATGTCTGTCATACCTGATATATTGTATAGCATGCCGAATACATTGTTATTTATTATTATGTGTATAGCTGGGATTATATTTACAGTAATTGGTATACATTTGATTAGAGCTGTTATCCCAATGGAATTGCGTTTAAAAGATAATGTGGCAATTGGTTACATAAGCGCAAATACAGCGGTTTTATTCGCAGTTCTTGCTGGATTTGTCATATCATATATGCTTGGTAATTTTAGTAGAGCACAAGAAATTACTCGTATTGAGGTTCATCAATTAAACGATATATGTCGAGATGCTTTGAGACTCGATGAGTCTACTGCTAGGGAAATTCAAAATGGAGTAAAAAACTATCTTGAAGTGGTTATTCAACAGGAGTGGCCAGAAATTGGAAAGGTGGTTGACTCCTCCTATGGTGAAAAAATTCTAACTAGCATTAGGACCAAGTTGATCAGGTATAAAACTAAAGATATTAATCAAAGTTTAGCTTTGGCGGATATTCATAAGGGGCTAGAGGAAGTATATAACGCTAGAAGCGAAAGACTCACTATGTATAAATCAGCTCTTGGTACAGATATTTGGATAATGTTAGTAATTGTTACGCTTTTTACTATAATAATTAATTTTGTATATGGAATGGAACATTATCTTCATTTGATTTTAGCTCCTATTGTTTCTACCACTGTAATTTCACTTTTGTTTATAATTATAATTATAGATCAACCATTTCGTGGCGGGGTTTCAGTTACCTCAAAAGAGTTTCAAGGCGCTCTTGCGACGATGCGGCTTGAAGAGAGCATTTCAGGAACTTAAATTATGTTATATCAAGTACTCGCTAGAAAATGGCGGCCAAAAAACTTTTCCGAAGTTGTTGGCCAGGAACACGTGCTGCGTGCGCTTATGAATGCGCTGACGCAAAACCGGTTGCATCACGCCTATCTTTTTGCTGGCACTAGAGGTGTTGGTAAAACTACAATTGCACGTATTTTGGCTAAATGCTTAAATTGCGAAACTGGTGTTGTAGCAACACCTTGTGGCAAATGCGATGCTTGTGTTGAAATTGATGCCGGAAGATTTATTGATCTTATAGAAGTAGATGCAGCGTCACGCACCAAAGTTGAAGATACGCGCGATTTATTAGATAATGTACAATACCTACCCGCAAAGGGACGCTTTAAAGTTTATATTATAGATGAAGTGCATATGCTCTCTGGGCATAGCTTTAATGCGCTTTTAAAAACTTTGGAAGAGCCGCCCGAGCACGTAAAATTTTTATTAGCGACAACTGATCCGCAGAAACTACCGATTACGGTTCTTTCACGCTGCTTGCAATTTAATTTAAAAATTCTAAGTCAAGAATTATTGCAAAAGCAGTTGCAACATGTTTTAGCCGAAGAAAAAATTGAATTTGAAAATGAAGCTTGTCGTAAGCTAGCGCTTGCTGCAAACGGTAGCGTGCGTGATGCTTTGAGTTTGCTCGATCAAGCAATTGCATTTGGTCAAGGCAGCGTTATTACATCTGATGTTAATATTATGCTCGGTACGATTGACACCAGCAAAATTTTTGTATTGCTTGAAGCGCTGCTATCTAATAATGCCAAGGCGCTTTTAGAAGTTATTGCAGAATTAGCAGAATTAGCCGCAGATTTTACTAATGTTATAGATAATTTATTAGAAATACTTCAACAAATTGCAGTTGTTCAGCTAGTGACAGATGTAGACACAACTAACTGGCAACATCAAGGGTTAATACGAAAGCTAGCCGTTCAGCTCAAGCCTGAAGAAGTGCAACTCTACTATCAAATTGGTTTAATTGGTAAACGTGACTTGTCATTGGCTCCGAGTTTGCGTTTGGGTTTTGAAATGATAATGCTGCGCATGCTCGCTTTTCGCCCTGAAGAAGTTATGGCCAATAATCGAGTTGAAACTCAAAGTACTGATATTTTGAAGCAACTTAGTGTTAGTGGTCCGACCCAAGCCTTATTGCGCTATTGCGTTATTACAAAAATTGATCAAAGCGAAGTTGAGCTTTTACTTGAAGCCAAACAATCTCTTTTGCTTAATAAAAAACATGAAGAAAGAATTAGCCAGGCTTTAAGCGATCATTTAAAGCGTCCAGTCACAGTAAATATTAAAATTGGTACTCAAATTGCGGATGCAGCTGCTAGTGTTGAAAAACGCGAGGCTCTGCAAAAGCAGGATCAGGCTTTGCAATCTATTGAAAAAGACCCTAAAATAAAAGAGTTGATGAGCAAGTTTAGCGCAAAAATAATTTCTAAGCCGGTTAAATTGGAAGAGAGTTAAAAGTATAACAATGTTATATACACAGCTTATCGATCAACTAATAAATGCTTTGCGCTGTCTTCCGGGGGTTGGACCGCGTTCAGCACAACGTATGGCATTTCATTTGTTGCAACAGGGTCGTGATGATGGTTTGTTTTTAGCAAAAACCCTAGAGCAAGCGCTAACTAGTGTTGGTCGTTGTAAGCGATGTCGTACTTTTAGTGAGTATGATTTGTGTAATATTTGCTCTAGCCCACGGCGCGATAATTCTCTTTTATGCATTGTTGAAACTCCGGCTGATATTATAGCTATTGAGCAAACCAATAGTTATCATGGTTTATATTTTGCGCTTATGGGGCATTTGTCGCCAATTGACGGTATTGGCCCAAATGAGATTGGAGTTAATGACTTAGCTGATTTACTTGTGCGAGAAAATGCCATTAAAGAAGCTATAATTGCTACTAATCCAACAGTTGAAGGTGAGGCCACAGCTCATTATCTTGCCAATTTAATTCGTGCCAGGCAAATTAAATGTACTCGAATTGCGCATGGGATACCACTTGGTGGGGAGCTTGAGTATATTGACCTTAATACTTTGGCGCGAGCTTTGGTAGGAAGAATAGAAATAACAAATTAGGAAATTATTATGACTTGGCTCAAAGATTTTTTATTACTTACATTAATTATTGGCGCTCTTTTTGGTGCGACACTTGGCAGTTATCCTGTCGATGCGCCTGATGGTGCGCGTTATGCTGAGATTCCTCGGGAAATGGTGGTAACCGGTGATTACATTACCCCGCACCTTAATGGCATAAAATACTTTGAAAAGCCGCCACTTTTTTATTGGTTTCAAGCAATCAGCATTAAAGCTTGTGGTGCAAATGAGTTAGCGGTAAGTATTGTTAATGCGCTGATGGCCCTTGGCTGCTGCCTTCTTATCTATTTTACCGGACTAAAATTATATGGCCGCTTAAGCGGTATGCTTGCGAGTTTTATTTTTGCCACCAGTAGTTTAGTTTTTGCGCTGACTCGAGTTGTTACTCTGGATATGGCGCTTACTTTTTTTCTTACTGGCAGTCTTTGTTCTTTTTTATTGGCGACACAAGAGTTTGGAAGTAAGCGTAATTTATTTCTTTTGCTAACATATGTTTTTGCTGCGTTAGCTGTTATGACTAAGGGGCTGGTTGGAATTGTTTTTCCTGGTATAATTATTTTAGTATGGACTATCGTTTTTAATCAGTGGCGCGATATAAAAACTTATCGTATTATAAGCGGCATATTTATTTTTTTACTGATTACATTGCCGTGGCATATTTTAGTACAAATTAAAAACCCTGAGTTTTCTCACTTCTATTTTTTTGATCAGCATTTTTTGCGTTATTTAACTGATTATGCCGGTCGTATGAAGCCATGGTGGTTTCTGCCGGCGTTGTTTTTGAGTGGGTTATATCCATGGGTAGTGTTTTTGCCGCAAGCGATTGTACATCAGGTGCCAAAGCAATTTAGTTTGTGGCAACAATCTAAGCCGGCTATGTTTCTATTAATTTGGGCGGTAGTTATTTATGTTTTTTATACTCTTTCTAATTCAAAATTAATACCCTATATTTTGCCGGTGCTTCCTCCTATTGCAATATTACTTGGAAATTATCTTGCAACTTATTGGCAAAGTAACCAACACCGACCAATTACTATGGGCTTTAATGCATTATTGTTTTTAAATGTTTTATTGGGAATTGCTGGTATCGCTGCTATTTTTATGCTTAACTTTGATGAACAGACGATTACGAAGCAAAATCTTTACGTTGCTGCAGCTTTGGTAATTATAGGAGCTATTGTTAGCATTCTATGCTATCGGCGGCGTGGTTTGTCTTTTGGCTTTGCAGCAATATTTTTGACTACTTCTGTTTTATGGTTATATCTTAGCCCGGTTATTACCATTGTTAATAAGCATACTATTAAGCCTTTAATTGTAACGTTGCAGAAAAAGCTAAAACCAGAAGACGAAGTAATTTGTTACGGTGCTTATTATCAAGATTTGCCGTTTTATTTGAAGAGGATAGTTACGGTTGCAAGCTATAGCGGTGAGTTAAGTTTTGGCATGCAGCATCAAGATACAAAAGCTTGGATGATTGATACCAAGACCTTTTGGGAGCGGTGGAATAGTAATAAGAATGTTTATTTAATAGTGAGCGCAGATAAATATCTCTCATTGCAAGCTGCGACAACAACCAAAATGCGTATAGTAGATAAATATCTAGACGTTGTGCTTGTAATTAATACAAAATAACATGAATCCAATAATACTTGCGCTAATTTTGCTGGCTGTTGTTTTTAACACCGTGGCTCAGCTTGCTTTAAAAACTGGTATTGATCGAGTTGGTGCGTTTGTTTTTCACTGGTCAAATTTTATTCCTGTTATTTTGAAGTTAGTTATTTCTCCATGGGTTATTGTGGGGCTATTTATTTATGTTGGTAGTGTTGGTATATGGTTAATGGTGCTGTCGCGCACGCCGATAAGTATTGCCTATCCGCTGTCTAGTCTTGCATATGTAACTAGTGCTATTGCTGCTTATTATTTGCTGGGTGAAAATTTATCTACGCTAAGAATTGCGGGAATTATTGTAATATTAGTTGGCGTATATATGGTGGCGAGGAGTTGAATTTGTTGACATTTTGCGATCATAGTGATTATTATGACCATAGTGATTACAATGATTATTAGATAAGAGGAGAAAATGGAAAATAAATTAAGCGCAAAAGAAGCTAAAACTCATTTTGGGTTATTGCTAGATATGGCGCAACGCAAACCGGTGACTATTGAAAAAAAAGGTCGTCCAGTTGTTGTTGTGTTATCTTTACGAGATTTCTCGTATTATGAGCGATTAGAAGATGAGCTTTTAGCTCTAAAGGCTATGCAAGCAGAAAAAGATGGGTGGCTATCCCAAAATGAAAGCTCTGATTTTTTAGCGCAACTTGGTACTGTAAAAACAAATAAAAAATCTAGCAACCATGTTAAAAATACAGATCACTAAGAGGGTATGTAAATTTTTAATGAGATTGCCGCGTAAGCAATCGTTGCAGTTAAAAGTCAAGCTTCAAGAATTGCAAGCAAGTCCTTTCCCCCATAATTCTAAGGTGTTAATCGGATATTCAAATTATTATAGAGTTAGTGTTGGGGAGTACCGTATAGTTTATCGTGTAGAAAACAATATTTTGTTGGTGCCTTTGATTGGAAAGCGTAATGATGATGAAGTATACAAGAAACTAAAACAAATTCTTTGAGGTAACATGATAGGTAAATTCTTAAAGTTTACAGCTCCAGCAATCGATCAAACGACGATTGATGAGGTTATTGCATGTCTTAAATCCGGATGGCTGGCGACCGGTCCAAGAGTTAAACAGTTTGAAGAAGGTTTGGAAAAATATTTTGGATCGCCACATGTGCTTGCACTTACTTCTGGTACTGCGGCTCTACATCTTGCGCTTAAAGGCTTTGGGCTTAAGTCAGGAGATGAAGTAATTACTACGCCAATGACTTTTATTGCAAGTCTTAATACAATTGTGCATGCTGGCGCTAAACCCGTATTAGTCGATGTCGATTTAAAAACTCGTAATATTGATGTTACTAAAATTGTAAGCAAAATTACTTCGCATACTAAAGCAATTCTGCCAGTTCATTTTGCTGGTATTCCAGTTGATTTGGATCCGCTTTATGAAATTGCTCAAAAATATAATTTGCGCGTACTTGAAGATTCCGCTCATGCGATTGGCTCGCATTATAAGGGACGAGTTATTGGGAGCTTTGGCGATACCCAAGCGTTTAGCTTCCATCCAAATAAAGTCATGACAACTGGCGAAGGCGGTTGTGTCTCCACTCGTGACACTAAACTAGCGCAAGATATCAAAGTGCAGCGTTTTCATGGTATTGATCGAGAAGCATTTAATCGCCATGAAAAAGGTGGCAGTCAAGATTATGATGTTATAAAGCCAGGCTATAAGTATAATATGCTTGATTTAGAAGCTGCAATTGGTATTCATCAGCTCGCAGAGCTTGAAAGTTTTATTGCCAAGCGTCAAGTATTAGTAGATCGTTATAATGAAAAATTATTTAACTGGTCTGAATTATCTTTACCTCAGTTGCCAAGCTATAATTGTCGCGTTTCTTGGTATGTTTATGCGCCGTTAATTACTAATATGAGTCGTGATATTTTTATGCAGCAGATGCAAGAGCATGGCATTGGCACTGGGCTGCATCATCATGCAGCACATTTATATACTTATTATCAAGAAACTTATGGTTATCAGCGTGGGCAATTTCCAAATGCAGAAACAATTTCCGATCACATTGTGTCTTTGCCGCTTTTTGCTAGCATGACGTTAGACGACCAAGATCGTGTAATTGCCGCAATGAAACGAATTTTTAGGAGGTAACCTATGAAACCATATATCAGTATTGTTATTCCGGTTTACAATGAAGCTGGCAATCTAGAAAATTTATTTACGCGTCTAACAAGTACTCTAGATAAATTAAATAAAACTTATGAAATTATTTTTACGAATGATGGCAGTAGAGATAATTCAATAAAAGTTTTAGAAGAAATTCACAACCGTCGCCCCGCCCAAGTAAAAGTCATAGATTTTTGTCGCAATTTTGGTCAGCATATGGCTGTGATGGCTGGATTTGAATTATCCCGGGGTGAAATAATTGTAACTTTAGATTCTGATTTGCAAAATCCACCAGAAGAAATTCCAAAATTATTAGCATTAATGGAACAAGGCCATGATTTAGTAAGTGGTGTGCGCTTATATGAGCGTAAAGATAGCTGGTTTCGTCGCAATGTTTCAATTTTAGTAAATAAAGTTCGTGCTATTATTACCAATCTCAATATGACTGATCATGGTTGTATGCTACGAGCTTATAGCCGAAATGTTATAAACTTAATAATTGCAGGTAGTGAATCTTGTATTTTTATTCCAGCGTTAGCACACACTTATGCTACTAACCCAGCAGAAGTTAAAGTTGATCATGAGGCGCGTTTTGAGGGAGAGTCTAAATATCGCTTGTATGATCTTATTCGCTTGAATTTTGATTTAATGACAGGTTATTCACTTATACCGCTACAAATTTTCACCTTGTTTGGTTTGGGTATTGCTTTTATAAGCATAGTTTTTGTTGTGTTTTTATTTGCGCGGCGTTTAATTATTGGTCCGGAAGCAGAGGGTGTATTTACCTTATTTGCTATTTTATTTTTCTTAATAGGTGTGATATTAACTGGTCTTGGTATTATGGGTGAATATATTGGTCGTATTTATAAAGAAGTGCAGCATCGTCCACGATTCGCTGTTAAAACAGTTCTAGGAGCAAAAGTTGATGAAAAAAGTTCTCATTCTTGGCATTAATGGTTTTATTGGTAATCAATTAACTAAAAAAATTCTCGCCAGTACCGACTGGGAGATTTATGGTATGGATATTGCTACGAATAAGCTTGGAACTAGTCTTGGTAATACACGTTTACATTTTACCGAAGGCGATATTACGATTAATAAAGAATGGGTTGCATACCACGTAAAGAAATGTGATGTGATTTTACCATTGGTTGCAGTTGCAACACCTGCTGTTTATGTTACTGATCCGCTGCGTGTATTTGAACTTGATTTTGAAGCTAACCTGCCTATTGTGCGTCAATGCGTACAGTGGAAAAAGCATCTGATATTTCCTTCTACCTCAGAAGTGTATGGTATGAGTAGCGAAGCAGAGTTCGACGAAGAAACTAGTATTCTCATGCAGGGTCCGATCAACAAAGAGCGCTGGATTTATTCTTGTTCTAAACAATTAATGGATCGAGTAATATACGCTTATGGTAAACATCAGGATTTAAAATTTACTTTATTTCGACCATTTAACTGGATTGGGCCAACTCAAGATGATATTCATAATTTGCCTCCGGGAGGAGTGCGTCTTGTAACGCAGCTTATCAGCAATATTTTTTATGGTAAGAATTTTCAGCTAGTTGATGGCGGCGAACAAAAGCGGTGTTTTGTTTACATCGATGATGCGATTGAAGCATTATTAAAAATAATTGAAAATAAAAACGGCTGTGTAGAGAGCAAAATCATAAATATTGGTAGCCCAAAAAATAATGCATCTGTGCGCGAAGTTGCAGAAGCAGTTTTGCGACTTGCCAAAAAATATCCGAAATACAAAGCTCAAGTTGGAAAAATAAAAATCGTAAGCACGCATTCAGATAATTACTATGGTAGCGGTTATCAAGATGTGCAAAATCGTGTTCCCTCAATTAAACGCGCGCGAGAAATTTTAGGTTGGACGCCCAAAACTGATCTAGAAACGGCGCTGCAAAAAACTATGGATTTTTATCTGAAATGACAGTGCTAGCAATCAAAATAGATGTCGATACCGAAGTTGGTACGCGCATTGGCATTCCAAATTTACTGGTTTTGCTAAAAGACTTACAAATTCCTGCGACATTTTACTTGTCTCTTGGTCCGGATAATACAGGGCGCGCTATTAAAAGAATTTTTCGTAGAGGCTTTTTTAAAAAATGTATGCGTACCAGTGTTATCAGTACTCATGGTTTGCGTACTTTATTAAATGGCGTGTTACTTCCAGGACCATATATTGGTAAGAAGCATGAACAATTACTGCGTACTATTAAAGAGCAGGGATTTAATATTGGTATTCATACTTACGATCATCAAAAGTGGCAAGATGGCGTTACGCAAATGTCACAAGAAAAAATTGCAGGAGAGTTTCAAAAAGCTTTAAACGAATTTCAGCGTATATTTGGCGTCTCAGCTATAACTGCAGCAGCTCCAGGTTGGCAAGCTAATGAAAAAACTTTAGCAGTCTATGATCTGGCTGGGTTTGCTTATGCGAGTGATGGCCGCGGTGTATCACCATTTTTTCCAAAAATTGGCGACAAAATATATAGAACTCTGCAGATTCCAACGACGTTGCCGACACTGGATGAACTTTTGGGGAGGCCTGAATTTCCTTTAGAAAAATTAACTGCATACTATATATCTATATTGAAACAAGATGCGCTAAATCTTTTAACTATCCATGCTGAACTTGAAGGGATGAAATACTTAGCCTGGTTTCGCTCATTTTTAGTCGAATTAAAAAAACAGAATATACGATTTATAAATTTAAGTGATATTGCAAAGTCTGCTGGATTTCCAGTGTGTGAACTGGTGCAGGCAGAAGTCGAAGGTCGATCTGGTAAACTAGCCTGGCAGAAAACATAGTGTCATTTTTTTGTAATTAATTTTTTTAATAAGCTCAATAATTCATCGGCGTCGTTTGCAACTTCCCACGGTTTAGCTTTTTTTATCATGTTTTTGTACCATGGGTACTTTGCATGTGTACCGCCTAAAAATCCTATGACTGGCATTTTGGCCGCTTTTGCTGCGGTAATGCCAGTAGTGCTATCTTCAATTACTAGGCAGCTTTTGGGTTTAACCTTCATTTTATCAGCCGCATATAAAAACAGGTCTGGCTCAGGTTTGCCCTGTTTTACCATGGAAGCGCTATATACATGCTTTTTATTAAAATAGTTATTCAGTTTTGTAATAGCTAAGCTTGAACTTAATTGGCTTGGTGTAGCGTTCGAAGCAATGCATTTTCGTATTTTATTGGTAACTAAATATTGCATGATGCAATGGATGTTTGTTATGGGTTGTAATGTTTTTTGGTAACTTGCTGTGGTTTTGTTTTTTAAATTATGAAGAAAATTATCTGATATTTTTTTACCGTATTTTTCTTTTAGTAGCTTGCTGATTTCATCATCGGATAAGCCGGTAAAAGCTTTTATGGACTCTTCTACAGTCATAGAACCACCAAAACGAGCCGCCTCGTCGACACCAATGCGATGTGTGATTATTTCACTATCGACCAATACGCCATCGCAATCAAAAATTAACAGGTCAGTTTTCATGTTTTTTAATATAAACTATTTAGCGAATATGATATATTGATTTTTCATATTTGATAATGCTGTTATTGGGGGTAGTGCATGTTTAAACTCTTGCAGTTCTTTCGTCCGGCACCGCATATTGCTAGATTGCCAAAAGAGCAAATTGATGCGGTTTATAAGCAAAAACGTTGGCAGATATTTTCTGGTCTTTTTATAGGTTATGCAGGTTGTTGTCTTTTGCGTAATAATTTTTCTCTTGGTATTCCTTATCTAGTAGAGCAACATGGATTTACTAAGGCATATTTAGGTTCGGTTTTTGCCGCTCTTCCGCTTGGTTATGGATTGAGTAAATTTTTCATGGCCACAGTTTCTGATCGTTGTAATCCCCGTTACTTTATTGTTGTAGGTTTGATTGGGGCAGCGATTTGTAATGCTCTCTGCGGAATGAAAATGGCTTTTGATAATTTTGCTCTAATGTTTACCTTGATATTTTTAGATGGATGGTTTGGCGGCATGGTTTGGCCGGCTTGTGGTAGGTCAATGGCACACTGGTTTGCAAACAAAGAACGCGGGATGGTGATGTCTGTTTGGAACATAGCGCATAATCTTGGTTCTGGCGGGGTCGCTCCGCTAGTTACTCTTGGTATAATGATTTTCTCTTTTTGGCATTATGGTGTTTTTTATTTTCCATCAATTTTGTGCGCACTTGCTGCTGTTTATGTGATTTTTGCGGTACGAGATACACCACAATCTGAAGGGTTGCCTCCGATTGAAGAGTATAATGGAACGCATAAGGCAGGAAGTAATAAGGCTGAAAAAGAACTGACTACTAAAGAGATTTTATTCAAATATGTCCTAAATAATAAGTATCTATGGTATTTAGCTCTTGCTAACATATTTGTGTACTTAGTACGGTTTGGTGCGCATAGTTGGGCTCCTCTTTATTTAACCCAAACAAAAGGATTTTCGCATGCTGACAGTCGTATAGCGTTTATGTTATACGAATGTGCTGCGATTCCTGGAATGCTTTTTTGTGGATGGATCAGTGATAAGCTCGGTGGTCATCGTGCACCAGTCTGTATTGCTTGTATGATTGCTACTGCCGTTGCGGTTGTTTTTTATTGGTACACTCCATTTGGCGATAAGTTCTATAATAACGTAACACTAATGATGATTGGGTTGTTCATCCATGCTCCAATGGTGTTGATTGGTGTGTATGCTATAGATTTAGCGAATAAAAAAGCGGCAGGTACTGCTGCCGGCTTAACTGGTTTATTTGGCTATGTTGGCGGAACTACGCTAGCTGATGCTGGTATTGGTTGGGTAACGACATATTATGGCTGGAATGGTGGCTTTGTGATGCTTTTAGTATCATGTGGGCTAGCCGCATTCTTTTTAGCGTTGACTTGGAATGCTGCTAAGGTGAGATCGAAGCAATTAGAAGCCGAAGCTTTATATGCAGTAGAAGTTGAATAACTTTTTACAATGTATATACAATGTGCTACATTACACTTTTAATACATTTTAGAGAGTTGAGTTATGGCTTATCAATGCAATTTGATTAAAAATAGTACGATTAATGCTAGGATAGATGCTGGCTTAAAAAAAGATGTAGAAAGAGTTTTTAATCGATTGGGGCTCACTATGTCTGAGGCTATAACACTATATCTTTCTCAGGTTAAATTAACTAACGGGATTCCATTTGCTATCAAGATACCCAACGAAACAACTTTAAAAGTTTTTGAAGAAACAGACAAAAACAAAAATGTTACTAAAGCTAAAAATATACGTGAAATCTTTGAGAAAGTGGATTTTTAATGGTCGTCGCGAGTGTCATATTGAGTATGATTGGTTATTAATCTACAAAATTGAGGGAACGCGTATTGTTTTTGAACGTACTGGTACACATGCTGATTTATTTAGCTAGATGTTCTATACTTTTCAAATATTGCTGATCCAATTCTGACGATAGTCGCTCCAGCTGCAATTGCTGCTTCGAAATCTTCTGACATGCCCATGCTTAAGGTGTCGACAACAATGCCATGGTTTTGTAGATTTTTAAACTCTAAATAAAGATCATTAAATAGATCAAACTGTTGTTCGAATTCATTGAAATAACTAGGAATTGTCATAAGGCCGCGTAGCTTTAATTTAGGTAATTGTATAATTTTTTTAGCAAGTGGTATAATCTCTGCGCACAAGACTCCTGCTTTATTCTTATCGTTACTAATATTAACTTGGATGCAAATATTGAGTTTTGGGAGATTAGCAGGGCGGTGTTTATTTAGTAATTCAGCTATTTCTGGACTTGCGACGGTTTCAACCCAAGAAAAACTTTGTGCGATTAATTTTGCTTTGTTTGATTGGATTCTGCCAATGTAATGCCAAGTGATATTTTGGCTGGTGAGTTCTTTAATTTTGACTAAGGATTCTTGTAAATAGCTTTCACCGAAGTGAGTTTGTTCACAGAGATAGGCTGCTTTAATTTTTTCGATGGGTTGCGCTTTTGATACGGCAAGTAAAGTCACTGACCCTGTAGTGCGGTTATATTTACTTTCTGCCGCAGCGATTGCTGCTTTAATTTTAGCTAAATTTTCTTGGATGGTTTTCAATTGATGTAGTATAGCGAATATTTGCTATAATGAAAATTGTTATGGGTGATTATACTTACAAAGCTGGTTTTGTTTTTGCTGTGATGCTGCATGTGGCGCTAGTAATTTTTTTGTTCATAAAATTTACTGCTTCGCGGCCAATGGCACTGAAATCTGCAAGTACTTTTATTAATGCAACTATAATTAATGAGGCAGTAACTCTACAACCTGCAGTTGTTAAGCCACAATCCGTACTTGCCAAGCCGCAAATAAAGCAGCAGGTAAAAGATGCTTTGCAAAAAAAATTATTAGTGGAGCAATATCGTGAAATGGCAGAGTTGAAAAAAAATATAGCTAAAAACAAGCAGCAACAAAAAATGCAGAAGCTGTTGCAGGAACAGGCAAAAGCAGAACAAAAAGAGTTGGCGGATGAACAGGCTGCTGCTAGTGCTCAATCGCAGGGAGAGGTAGATAAATATGCTGTGATGATTAAGCAGGCAATATCTTCCCAATGGATTAAACCTGATGGGGTTGATGATAGCGCTTTTGTTTTGTTGTCGATTACAGTTGCTCCTGGTGGTGTGGTGCTTAATGTACAAGTGTCAAGCAATAGTGGCAATGCGGCTTTAGATCGCTCTGCTCAAGCAGCAGTGTCAAAAGCATCGCCGCTTCCGGTGCCGGAAGACCCAGTGTTGTTTGATAGATTTCGTGTTATAAAATTAAAATTTAGTCCCCAGGGTATTGTTGAGAGGTAATTAAAATGATTCGGTTATTTAAAATACTTACTGTAAGTTCATTGTTTTATTTCAGTAACGCCTTTGCTGTTTTAGAGATTGAAATTACTCAAGGCGCTGATAACGCCATGCCAATTGCAATTTTGCCATTTGATAGTCAAGTAACAGGTGTTATTCGTAATGACCTAAAAAATAGTGGTAAATTTCGCTTAGTAGAAACGGCTGATCCTGAAGCTTGGCGTTCTCAGAAAGTAGAGGGAGTAGTTACTGGTCAAATTAAAGAATTGGGCGGCGGACAGCTTCAAGTTACGTTTAAATTACTTGATGTTTATAGCAAAAATAAGTTGGAAAAAGAGTTTACAGTAAAAACAGAGCAATTACGTAAGTTGGCCCACCACATAAGCGACATGATTTATCAGCAATTGACGGGAGACCGGGGAATATTTTCTACCAAAATTGCTTATATTTTAGTAAGCGAGCGCCATGGTCGTCATGCCAAGTACAAATTTCAGGTAGCAGATAGTGATGGTTACAATCCTCACACTTTGTTGGTTTCTAACTTTCCACTAATGTCGCCGGCTTGGTCACCTGATGGTAGAAAAATAGCCTACGTTTCGTTTGAAGGTAATCGCGCGGCAATTTATGTGCAAGATATTGCAACTGGATCGCGTCGAGTTATAAGCAAATTTCCTGGTATTAATGGGGCGCCAGCTTGGTCGCCTGATGGTAGAAAAATAGCATTGGTTCTCACACAAACAGGATACCCAAAAATTTATATTTTAGATGTGGCGACAAGTCGGTTAGAGCGCATTACTGATGATTGGTATGCAGACACCGAGCCAAGCTGGTCTCCCGATGGTAAATCATTAATTTTCACTTCCGATCGTGGTGGCATTGGTAGTCCGCAAATTTACCGAATTGATATTGAGAGCAAACAGGTTGAACGTATAACATATAGCGGGTCATATAATGCCCGTGCAGCATATACATCAAACGGCAAGGCAATTGTAATGTTGCATAAGGATGGTAATATGTTTAGTATTGCCGAGCAGGATTTGCAATCAGGTCGTATTACAGTATTGACCCAATTTGGCTTGAATGAATCACCGAGTGTTGCGCCAAATGGCAAAATGATTGTTTACGCAACCAATCACAATGGGCGTGGTATGCTGGCAGAAGTTTCAATCGATGGACGTGTGAAATTGTTGCTGCCGGCGGGTGATGGTGCGGTACAGGAGCCAGCTTGGTCGCCTTTTATTAATTAATTTTATGTGATTAGTTTTATGGAGGAAAAAATGAGAATATTTAGATTATTGGCAATTATTACATTATCTTTTTGTGCATGTGCATGTAGCCATTTTAAATCTGGTAGCAGCCAAGATGCTACGCAAGTGTCAGGTCTAGGCGATCCAGATGGTTTTGCTGATGAAAACTCATCCAATAGGCTAAAAGCTCCATATAATCAAGTGTATCACTTTGGTTTTAATAAATATGATGTTAATCAAGACGATATTGCCTCAATCAATGTACAAGCCAGTTATTTGATAGCACATACAAGCGCTAAAGTTCGTCTCGAGGGTAATGCAGATGAGCGTGGTAGTAGAGAATATAACATTGCTTTAGGTTGGAAGCGTGCAAAGGCAGTAGCCGCAATTTTAAAGCAACAAGGTGTTAGTGATTCACAAATTGCAACGGTAAGTTACGGCAAAGAAAAGCCAATTGCCGCTGGACATGATGAAAGTGCTTATAGCCAGAATAGACGTGTTGATCTTGTTTATGAAGCTAAATAATTAATTAATGATAAAATGGTGTTTTTTTATGATAAGAAAAATTGTTGTTGTGATTTTTGTATTTATAATGTCGACTGCATTTGCTGAAGTCCCGGTGATTGATTATTCTTCAAATGCTAATGTGCCTGCTGTTTCTACCAGCGGTTTGAGTTTTGATCAGCGCATCAATAAAGTAGAGCAGCAGATTAGTAATCTCAATGAGCAAAGTTTAACAACTAAAATTGACGAACTACAACAACGCTTTCAAAAACTAAGTGGTCAAATTGAAGATCAAAAGCATCAGATTGAGCAGTTAAACTCTCAACTGCGTAGTTTTTATCAGGATTTAAATCAGCGCTTGGAAAAACCCGGTTCTGAAAAACCAAAAATAAATGAGCTAGCTGATGCGAATAATACAAGTGTAGCGCCATCTGTCACCAGTGAAGCACCTATTGTGGCTGCTGATGTAGTTGATTCCAAAAAAAATGATGAAGCCAAACCAAGGACTGATAAGGCGTCTCTCAAAGAGCAGCAAATGTACCAAACTGCAATTGACCTATTGCCAGATAAAAAATATGAAGCCAGCGGGAGCAAATTGCGTGATTATTTAAGACTTTATCCTAAGGGTATATATGTAGCTAATGCACATTATTGGTTGGGCGAAATAAACTTTTTGCAAAAGAACTATGACGCAGCTGAGGAGGAGTTTAAAACAGTAACTGATAAGTATTCAAAATCAAGGCGCGCTTCTGATGCAATGTTTAAGCTAGCGTTAGTTCATCAAAATCAGGGCAGAGACGTTCAGGCTAAATTAGAGTTAAAACAAGTTATAAAGCGCTATCCTGGTACTTCAGCTGCACAGCTTGCGAAATTGCAGTTGGAAGGGAACTAAAAAAGCATTTTGTTAAAAGTATGGTAGACGAAAAACGAAAAAAACGTATTGGTGAGATGATACAACATGAATTAGCCTCTGTTTTACTCTGTCATTCAGAGCAGCCGTTATTTGTGCAAACTACAATTACGGCAGTAAATGTTTCTGCTGATCTTGCTGTAGCCAAAGTTTTTTTTAGTGTTTTTGATGATAGCAAAGTTGATGAGGCAAAGAAGGCTTTGCAACAAGCGGCCGGTTTTTTGCGCAAAGCTCTTGCGCATAGTATTAATTTGCGTTCAACTCCTCGTCTTATTTTTATTTATGATGACTCAATTAAACGTGGCCAAAAAATTTCAGCGTTGATTGATGCTGCAATTGCTGCTGATGAAAAGAAATTTTTATGAAACGAAATGTTAATGGTATTCTATTACTCGATAAGCCAATTGGTGTAACTTCTAACGAAGTATTGCAGCTAGTGAAAAGATTATTCTCTGCAAATAAAGCAGGGCATACGGGCAGTCTTGATCCGATTGCAACTGGTATGCTGCCGATTTGTTTTGGTGAGGCGACTAAGTTTTCGCAATTTTTACTTGAAGCTAATAAGCACTATGTTGCTACGGGTAAATTGGGTGAGACAACGGCGAGTGCAGATAGTGAGGGTGCGGTTCTTCAAAAACGCGAAGTAAAAAATATTGATGTGCAGGTTATCGAGAAAATTTTGCCAAAATTTCAAGGTAAAATTTTACAAGTGCCCCCGATGTATTCAGCGCTCAAGCATAAAGGACAACCTTTGTACAAGTTAGCGCGCCAGGGTATTGAAATTGAGCGTGAGCCGCGTGTAGTGACTATACATACGATACAGTTGCTAGAATTAGATGGGGATTTAGCTAAATTTGAAATACGCTGTAGTAAAGGCACATATGTGCGTACGATTGTTGCTGATATTGGTGAGCTATTAGGATGTGGTGCGCACGTTATTGCTCTTAGGCGTTTAGCTGTTGGACCATATCAAGCCTCTCAGATGGTAACAGTGACTATGTTGCAGGAGCTTGTAACAAAGAATGATTATAAATTGTTAGATAATTTTTTGTTGCCGATTGATTCGATGTTGATTGACATACCAGAAATGACCTTGACGGCAGATATGATTTTTTATATGCACCAGGGACAGCCTCTTGTAATACCTAAAGCTCCAGATTCTGGTTTAGTAAAAATGAAAAGCAAAAGTGGACAATTTTTGGGTGTTGGTGAGGTCATGCTTGATGGTAAGATTGCACCGCGTAGAATAATAACTATAAAATAGGAGAATAAAAATGGCTAATAAGAGCGCAAAAGCGGCAAACAACATTGCTGGTAAATATTATGTTGATACGAACTGTATTAGTTGCGGTCAATGCGTTGATATTGCTGGCGATTTTTTTGCTGAAAATTCAAGTGGCGGTATGTATGTTAAAGCCCAACCAAGTTCTGAAGAAGGCACAGCTTCATGTGAACAGGCTTTATCTAGCTGTCCAGTTGAAGCAATTGGTAATGATGGCTAATAATTCAATAGAATTTCTAGTTGAAAAGTGTTAGTTTACAAGTGCCGCCTTCTGCAAATGACAGCGGTTGGCGGAATCAGGCGCACAAGCGCATTCCATTAATAAATAAAGAGAGGTTTTATGTCATTATCATCTGCCGAAAAGGCACAAATTGTTAAAGACTATGGCTTAGTTGATGGCGATACTGGATCTCCAGAAGTGCAGATTGCACTTTTGACTAAAGACATTAGCCAATTGACTGAGCATTTTAAAACTCACAACAAGGATCATCATTCTCGCCGTGGATTAATTCGCAAAGTTAATTTGCGCAGAAGCGTGCTTGATTATTTAAAGACAAACAATATCGAGCGTTATCGCGCTATCATTGCTCGTTTAAACTTACGTGGTTAGGAAACAATACTTAATGAAATATACTAAAAAATCTTTTCAATACGGTGAACAAACAGTCACTTTAGAAACTGGTGTAATCGCAAGGCAAGCAAATGGAGCGGTTATAATCAGTATGGGTGATACGGTGATTTTAGTAACAGCTGTTGCTAAAAAGGAAGCTGTACCAAACCGTGATTTTCTTCCGTTAACTGTGAACTATCAGGAACGCTATTATTCAAATGGTAGATTACCTGGTGGTTTTATCAAGCGCGAAAGTCGTCCTAGTACCCAAGAAACTTTGATTTCACGTTTAATCGATCGACCACTACGACCATCGTTTCCAGATGGTTTTACTAATGAAGTGCAGGTAGTTGCAACATTAATGTCGCTTGATCCAGAGGCTGCTCCGGATATTTTAGCATTAATTGGTGCTGCTGCTGCTCTTGAAATTTCTGGTATTCCATTTAATGGTCCGCTTGCTGCTGCTCGGGTCGGTTATAAGGATGGAGCTTATTTGCTTAATCCAACTACCAAACAAGCAAGTGCTTCGGGTCTGGATTTGGTTGTTGCTGGTACAAAAAATGCAATTTTAATGGTTGAGTCTGAAGCCAGTGAGTTGTCTGAGGAAATTATGCTTGGAGCAGTAATGTTTGGGCATAGAGAAATGCAAGTTGTTATTGAGGCAATCAAAGAATTTGCCACCGAAGCTGGTAAGCAAAAATGGGAATTTAAGCCATCAGAAGCGCAACATGAATTAATGGCGCGAATTAAGAAGGAGATCGAAGCAGACATTACTGCTGCTTATGAAATTACCGACAAGCAAACTCGTTATCCTAAACTAGATGCAATTCGTAAAAAAGCAGTGAGTCTTTTTGTAACTAATGAAGGAATCAGTCCAACTGCAGAGCATGTTACCAATGCTGTGTTTGCGATAGAGAGCCAAATTGTACGTGGCCGTATCTTAGCTGATCTTCCGCGTATTGATGGTCGTGATAAAAAAACCGTGCGGCCAATTGATATTAATTTGGGAATATTGCCGCGTGCGCATGGTAGTGCGGTTTTTACCCGTGGTGAAACTCAGGCTATAGTTGCTACTACTCTGGCTACTGAGAATAGCGCACAGGTTATTGACGTTCCTGCAGGTGAAAGCAAAGAACGTTTTATGTTGCATTATAATTTTCCTCCATACTCAACTGGTGAAGTTGGTATGATGGGTAGTCCAAAGCGCCGTGAAATTGGTCATGGTAATTTAGCCAAGCGAGCTCTACAGGCAGTAATTCCAAGTAAAGAAGAATTTCCTTATGTGCTACGTGTTGTTTCTGAGATTACTGAATCTAATGGCTCAAGCTCAATGGCTTCAGTTTGTGGTGCCAGTTTGTCTTTAATGGATGCTGGTGTCCCAATTAAGTCTCCAGTTGCTGGTATTGCTATGGGATTGATCAAAGAGGGCGAGCGCTTCGCTGTTTTGACCGATATTTTGGGTGATGAAGATCATCTTGGTGATATGGACTTCAAAGTTGCAGGTACCGCTCAAGGTGTTACTGCACTCCAGATGGATATTAAAATTGAAGGTATAACCGAAGAAATTATGCGTATTGCTCTTGCTCAAGCAAAAGAAGCCCGGATTCATATTTTTAATTTGATGCATGAAAAAATCGCCTCTCCAAGAGAGCATATTTCTGATTTTGCTCCGCGTATTACTACCATACACATTAATCCAGAAAAAATTCGTGATGTTATTGGTAAGGGTGGTATAGTAATTCGTAGTTTGGTTGAAGAGACGGGTGCTATGATCGACATTAAAGATGATGGCACTGTTCAGATTGCGTCATCTGATAAAAATGCTGCTGCCGAAGCCAGACGCCGTATTGAGGCTATAACGGCAGAAGCTGAAGTTGGTAAAATATATACCGGCAAAGTTACGCGCATAATGGATTTTGGCGCAGTGGTAGCATTCCTTCCTAATAAAGATGGTTTAGTCCATATTTCTCAGATTGCAAATACGAGAGTCAACGACGTACACGATTATTTGAAAGAGGGACAAGAAGTAAAAGTTAAAGTTATTGAAGTAGATCGTATGGGTAAAGTGCGGTTAAGCATGAAAGAAGCCGCTGAATAATTTTGTTAGATGTTTAAATAAATAGGCGTTTTATGGAAATGCGCTGGCCGATTAAAATCAGCATACGGTTGAGTATTCTTAGTATAGTTCTTGTTTTGTTGCTTGGAATGTCATTTTTAATCATTGGTATTAATTATTTTGTTTTAGATTCAGTTTTAATTGCAGCAGCAAATAATTCTTTGAGCTATGCTAGCGGAGAAGTTAGTGCGCAGATTAGCGAGTTTTTACGTCCACTAAGTGACAATGCTTCTACAGCCTTTCAGATGTTTAGCAGCAATGCTATTAAACCTGAGTATTCAGATAAATTTACTAAGTTTCTATATAGCCTCATTAATGATGATGCGGATATAAGTGGTGCTTATTTGGCAGATGTTAATGGTAATTTTTACTGGCTGAATAAGGTCGATAACGGTAATTATTTAGAGCAAATTACCTTGCTGGGCAGAAAGAATAACAGAAGCATAGAGAAACTTTTTGATGCTCAAGGAAAGTTATTATCTGCCAAAGAACTGCCTTTCAACGGTAAAGATATACGGTTAAGATTATGGTATCAACAAGCCAAGCAGGCAAAGCAACAAGTATGGATTGTTTATAAGTTTCTTAAAGCTGGTAGCCAAGGGGAACCTCTTGGCATTACTGCAGCGATTCCATGGTATGATTCTAGAGGAAACTTGCTAGGCGTGTTTGGCGCAGATATGTTGATTGAAACTATTTCTAAATACGTAAGCGACATTAAAATAACCAAAAACAGCATTGTTTCTGTAGTTGATAGTAGCGGCAATCTTATATCCGTACATGGTATGAATAGGAAGTTGCTTGAGAGTAAAGAGTTGCCAAAAATTGATTTTCTAGGTATACCTTGGTTAAAAAAATCTTTTACGATTTACCAGCAAAACCATCAATCACCATTTATTTATTCAGTTGGTGATAAGAAGTATATTTCTGCATATAAGAAAATTGTAGGTATACAAACTGTGCATCCATGGTTTGTATCTATAGTAACGCCAATTGATGATATTATTGCTCCGCTTCGTAAGTCGGTTCTAATCGCAATGATATTTATTTGTATGATTTTATTTTTAGGAGTTGTCTTGGCCTCGATTTTATCATCAAGTATCAGTCGTCCTATTAGAAGGTTGGCGCAGGATGCTAATTTGATTTGCCAATTAAGATTAGTAGAAATAAAAGAAACATTTTCACGAATTGTCGAAATTGCTGAAGTAGAACAATCTTTTATGAAAATGAAGAATGCTTTAGGTTCTTTTCAGCGTTATATGCCTGTAGTTTTAGTAAAAAAATTAGTTGCTGGCAATAAAATAGCCACTGTCGGCGGTGAGACTAAAGAACTAACTTTAATATTTACGGATATTAAAAATTTCACTCAAATATCTGAGCGTATTAATGCACAGGAGCTAATGCAGTATTTATCGAGATATTTTCAAGCAATAACTAAAGTTATAATTGAAATGAATGGTACTGTCGATAAATATATGGGCGATGGATTAATGGCTTTTTGGGGAGCGCCAGTGGATGATTCAGAACATGCACTGCATACCTGCCAGGCAGTATTACAAATGCAAGTTGCATTGAAACAATTGAATGAAGAATTTCGTATAGAAAACAAACCAGTAGCTCAAACGCGTGTCGGTATCAGTACTGGGGAAGTTGTTGTTGGTAATGTTGGTTCTGACGAGCGCTTAAATTATACTTTATTGGGTGATCCGGTTAATCTAGCCAGTCGCTTAGAAGGTTTAAATAAAATATATGGAACTTGGATGATTGTGAGTGAGTTTACTTACAATAAAGTAAAAGATAGATTCAAATTCCGTTTGCTTGATAAAGTTGCCGTTAAAGGAAAACAGCAGGGCGTTTATATTTATGAGCTTTTGGGGGATGCTGCACCAGATTTAAAATTACAGCAGTATAACCAGGACTTTTTTGGTGCTTTTTCTCAATATGAGTCTGGTGATTGGCAAATGGCTATAAATCTTTTTAATAATTTAGACAAAAAATATCCAGAAGATACGCTTATAAAAATATTTATCGAGCGCTGTTTAACTTTTAGCGCAAACCCGCCAGCAAATTGGGATGGTGTTTGGGTGATGACTGAAAAGTAGTATTGTATGAATAAAAAGATTAAAGTTCTCATAGAATTATTAAGCGATGGTGCTTTTCACTCCGGTTCAGATTTAGGCAAGAAATTTGGATTGACTAGAGCCGCTATTTGGAAGCTTGTCAAACAACTAAATAAATACGGAATCGAAATTGAAGCAAGAACTAATAAAGGCTATCGAATACCTGGTGGTTTAGAGTTGCTAGATAAGAAAATAATTGCTCAGTATATAAATAAAACTTTTGTTGATGGCTTGGTTATTTTGGATGAAACCACATCAACTAATACCTATTTAGCCGAACTCATCAAAGCTAAAGCAAAAAATAGCAATATTTGTTTTGCTGAGAGTCAATCTGCTGGAAAGGGTAGGTTGGGGAGAAAGTGGGTATCTCCTTATGCCAAAAATATCTACTTATCGTTACTTTGGGATTTTATAAAAGAACCAATTGAGTTAAGCGGTTTGAGCCTTGCTATCGCAGTTGCAGTTGCTGAAGCTTTAAGCAGCTATGGGATTAAAAAAGATATTGCTTTAAAATGGCCCAATGATGTGCTTTGGCAAAAACACAAGCTTGCAGGTATTTTAGTTGAGGTTTCTGGAGAGGCGCATAACATTTGTCATGCCATAATTGGTGTTGGTTTAAATGTTGACATGCCGCAAAAAACATCACAAACAATTGAACAGCTTTGGTGTAGCGTTGCTCAAATTATTAATGCAATTCCGCAAAAAAATAAGTTAGCCGGCTTATTATTAGATAATTTATTAACCGCAATAATTACATTTCAAAACAGCGGGTTAAAGCCATTTCTTAAGAAATGGCGCGAGCTAGATATTACCTACGGAAAAAAAGTAACAATAGTTACTCCACAGCAGCAAAAAATATCAGGTATTGGTGTGGGTATTAATGATAAAGGATATTTTTTGCTTAAAGATGGCAGCGGAAAAATACGTCCTTTTGCGGTTGGCGAAGTATCCTTAAAAATCTGCTAGTGATGCATTGTTTTTTACTTAATATGTCCTTAATCTAACTTAAGGTTGTCTTAATGTATCTTTAAAAAAAGGGTATACCCTGTCCTCGTATTCTGATGTTTATCTAGTGTAGATAAATAAAAATTTAAAATATGGGGTGTTGTATGAAAAATACTGTTGTTGAATTAAAATCAAGGTAGTGTAACATCCTTTCTGTAAATTATTTTTGACGAGGCAGCATATTTGTA
>JBAXAM010000015.1:0-30422 GCA_037142515.1 bacterium
AGAGAGCTTCTTGCTCACCTTTAGCATTAATCAGTTGTCTAAAATATCCTTGCTTGTAAAACAACCCAACAGCGACTGTATGTACGGACAAATCCGACATTGCTTTAAGATAATCACCTGCAAGAATACCTAAACCACCAGAATAAATCGGTAAGCATTCAGCAATACCATATTCCATACAAAAATAAGCAATCGGATTTGCAAAACTAACTGATTCAGTTTGCATGTAGCCAGTAAAATCGGCTGTAACTTTGTTGTACAACCATACGTAATCTTCATTATCAGCCGCAGCTTGCAGGGCACGCGACGAAACCAAATTCAAAAAATGCACGGGATTATGGCGCACTTGTCCCCACAAAGCCGGATCAATTTTCTGAAATAGTGTTTTGGCTTCTTCATGCCACGACCACCAAAAATTATAGGCAAGGACACGTAGTACCTTTATTTTTTCAGGCAAAACACACTCGTACTGAAATAAATGGAAGCGTGGTTTAGTAGCCTCAGCTTCATGAATACTAGTAACATACACGTTATCCAAACCAGTAACATCGAATGTCGCACAAGCAAGTTTATTAAACTTGATAGCTCGCATATAAGCATCGATATAATCTTGATAAAACAATTTCCAATCTGCAAAATTGGCTACTTGCAAAGCTTTGGCACGAACACTAGCGCTATATGATTGATTTTGACCACGTCCAACCACGGTTTGCAAATACTCACCCAAATAAGCAACAACTTTTTGCTCATTATAATCTTTGCGCTTTAATACAAATACAGCATCAACATAATCCCGCTTGAGATTATTTATCCAGCAACCAAAACCGGATAAGTCAGTGGTAATTGTCGGGGTAGAAGAAGCAATACTTTCTAGTGGCGTATAACCCCACGGTTCATAAAAAGAAGGAAAAATACTTAAATCACAAGCAGCAAGAATCTTATCATATGCAATGTCAAACACACCATCATCACCTTGTAAATAAGCATCTGAGAACACAATATGGATTTTATGCTCTGGTTTCTTCAAACCCAACTCATCACTTAATTTAATAATGCTGTCACTAGCAGGATAGTCAATCTTGTGCGTAGCTATGCCATTGGCTAAACCAGCAGTAAGCAAACTATCTTGCTTACTGCGCCAATTAGCTGCAATTAAAAAAAACACTACTATTGGCGGAGATTTTTCGGGCAAACTACTTTCCAACTGAGCTAAACTCCTCAGCAAGACATCAAAACCTTTATTATGAAACTCATAACGTCCAGAGGTAACCCACAGCAAAGCATTAACGTCTATCGACCGTCCAATTACAAGGCTTGCAACCTGTAATAATTTTGCTCGAACCTCCGACCTCTTAGCAAAAACAATCTCTCGGCTCTTTTGCTCAACATCTAAACCATTTAATACTATCTTGTCTGGATATTTGCCCAACATAACCCTGGCTTCTTCTGCAGTAACGCTGCTAACCACAGTAAAACAATCAGCTTCACGTGCAGTTGCTTTTTCTAATGAGTGTTTAGCAAAAACCTCGTGTTTTCGCGCTTCGGCCGCAGAGTCAAAAGTCGAAGGAAGATTATAAATTGTTTTATTATCTTGAGACATAGCTCTACCCAAAACTGTAGCATGAGTAGTAAATACAGTGGCTATTTTATTAGCTCGCTTTTTTAAATAAAGCAATCCAGCACCACACATCCACTCATGGAAATGTGCAATTACTTGTTGCTCTTGGATCAACATTTCTTCAGCCAACGTATAAATTACCTCACCTGCGGCGGTTGAAAATAAAATTGGCTCCTGATAATCATAATTGCTACCTAATGAATCAACCCCAAAATCAGACCACAAATTATAGAGCAAATCATCAATCTTATAACGCTGCTTGAACTCTACTAAAATAACAGTTGGTTTGCCTTCAGTATCCCAATAACCAACATGACATAAAATATTTTTTGCTATCAACTTCTTTTTAATGGCATCTAAAAATGGCGAAGACGACTCGACAAATTCCTTGTTCCTCTCATGCCATGGACCAATTAAAATATAATTATTACCAAAGTTTTTAATGACTTGCTTAAGCTTCGATTGTAATACCGTATAAATACCACCTACTTTATTACAAACTTCCCAACTGACCTCAAATAAAAAATTATTGCTATTCATATCTCACCTGAGCCCAGCGACGAAAGAAATCCCGGATCTGATCAGCAAAGCTATATTTTTCCTCAGATTCTTGAATCTGCTTTTTCTTTTTAGCTATTTCTAAAGCAAAATCACAAATAATATTTTGATAATTAATATAAGCTTCATACGGATTATGATACGGATTAAAATATTTGTGCACATCACCATCAGCAGCATATTTAGTACACATGTAATAAAAATGATCCGAAGTTAAAAAACTACGCCAAGTAGCCAACATTTCAGGATCGTGCAATGCATAAACATCTTGCTCTAAAGCATAAACAGCATGCAGGGCATCTTCCTGCAAATCATTACCACGCCAAGCGCTCAAATCTCGATCAACATCTGCCCACGACATAAAATAAGGAACATCCAATGAAGCAACTGGCTGCAAATTTTGCGTAACTTCAGATGGTGTCATAAAAGTGTATTCTGGATGGCGTAAAACATAATCTGGCATATGCTTCAAAAACTCGAAAATTCCTGACTCTTGCCACTGATGCTCACCAAACGTTTCAAAATCCATAAACAAGTTAACAACATCAGCCTGACCGTGCAATGCATGCAACCAATAAGCATATTTATCGGCATACACTGGGTACTCTGACCAAGTACGCTCCGAAAAACGAAAAGCAATATCATCTGTCAAATGATAGTTGCGCAATAATAATTTAAGCTGATTACAATCTTTGGGCTGATAAACAAAATTAGGACTACGCCAACCTAAAATTTTATCAGCGCCTTCAGCCAAAATTGTTTTATAACCCAAAGACTCTACCACTTTAGCAAGTTCATTATTATAAATTAACTCAGTATTTCTAAAAGTAGTAACCTCATAATCAAATTCTTTTTTAATTAGCTCTCGATGTTCTGCTACCTGCCGCTTAAACTCATCTTGGGAAAATAAAAAACTTAAACTGTGATAATAGGTTTCATTAAGAAACTCTACCTGCTCAGTCGCAGCTAAACGCTTAAAAGAATCGAGGGTTTCGGGGCTGTAACGCTTACATTGTTCAAGAAAAACTCCTGACAATGAAAAAGCAATCTTGAATACATTTCTATGCTTTTTAATTAAATCTAAAAGCAATGCATTTGTCGGCAAATAACATTTATTTGCTACTTTAAGAAAAATTTCTCGGTTTGCCGTATCGTCTTCGTAATAATGATTTTTATCAATATCAAAATACGTATATTTTCTCAGCCTCTTTGGCTGATGCACCTGAAAGTATAAGCAAATTGTAACCATTTTTCCCTCTTAACCATTTAGGTCATTTTTTTATATAGTTCAATTATTTTTTCCGCTGTTCTGCCCCAGGTAATTTCCCGCAGTCCTTTTTGTTCATTAGCCAATGATTCTTGGCGCAGAGCCGGATATTCAAGTAGAGCTAAAACTTTTGCTGCCACATCTTCGGTATCCCAAAAATCAGAAACCAGCGTATGTTTTAATACTTCCGCTACACCAGACTGCTTGGTGATGATCGCAGGCACATTATAAGAAAGAGCTTCTAAGGCTGAAAGCCCGAATGGTTCTGACACGCTTGGCATCACATACACATCAGCTAATTGATAAATATCTCGCACCTGATCAGCATTAAGAAAACCGGTAAAATGAACGTTCTTACCAATACGCAAACTGGCAGTACGCTCAATCATTTCTCTTGTTAAGTCTCCAGCGCCAGCCAGCACAAACTGTACATCGCTGCGTTTTTCCAAGACACGACGCGCAATCTCGATAAAAAAATACGGGCCCTTTTGATGTGTCATCCGCCCTAAAAATAAAACCATTTTTGGTCTTGTATTATTTACTGCTGCCGAACCAGGACTGCTATTACAGTAAATGCCATTATGCACAACTGTGATTTTTTCTGGTGCAATACCATAATATTGAATAATATTATTTTTGGTATATTGGCTCACTGCAATTATTTGATCAGCCTGCTCCATACCATATTTTTCAATAGCAAAAATTCTTCTATCAATCCATAAACCACTACGATCTGTCTCTAGCGCATGAATATGCAGTACCATTGGCTTATGACTATAACGCCTAGCCTCTAAAGCAGCTAACATAGTCAACCAGTCGTGCGCATGAATTATATTATGCTCTATATCTTTAGCCAGACTACCGGCAATTAAAGCATATCGAAATACTTCTACTAATAAATTTACACCGTATTTTCCAGTTATTCTTGCATCAGACATTTGCGCTTCGGCCGTAGCCATTGCCATTGCTTTCAATTCTGTCGGTAAATGCATCTTTGCTAGTAATGCAAAAAAATCTTGTAATGTCTCATTACAAAGAAATCGCTTAAAATCTTTAGCTGATATATAAGGAGATAAATAAGTAGCAACTTCAGGATATTTAATATTAACAACACCTTCAAGTTCTGGATCATCTGCAATAATTAAATTATCACATCCAATTAAATTAATATTATCAATATCAGAATTGGCAACCGTCTGCGGCAAAATCAGCGTCAAATCAATGTTTCTTTTAGCCAGTTCTTTTACAATAGCATAACATGCGACCCCCAAGCCGCCACTGATCCTTGGGGGAAATTCCCAGCCATACATTAGTACCTTTATAGCCATGACTACTTATCCAAACCAAGCACATAAGTCAGACGCAATATTTCTGCCACGCTCCACGCCTGACTAATACAACCATTTGGTTGATGCGGATGGTTACCTGAAAAAATTTCAGCAATGCTACCGATACCATATTCAGCTAAGTGTTCCTGTAGTGCTACCAAACAAGGCTTAATAATTTCTAAAACTTTACGTCGATCAGATGTCGTTCGCAGCAAGCTTTCCACAAAAGCCCCAAGCAACCATGGCCACACCGTACCATTGTGATAAGCCAGATCACGCGCGGCTTGATCGCCATTATAAAAACCAATATATCCTGCTTCATTAGGAGCAAGCGTACGCAATCCATATGGAGTCAACAAATTGTTTTTTACTGCCTCTACAATATTAACTGCCATTTTTACCGATAATGGAGAATACGGTAATGAAACTGCAAAAATCTGATTGGGTCTAAGTGCCGCGTTTTTTTCTTCAGCATTTACAAAATCATATAAATATTTTTTTTCTTCGCACCAAAAAGTTTCATAAAAGCTAGTTTTAATGCTTAATAAAATTGCTTTTAGTTCCTGAGCAATTGGGTCTGCAAGCAAAGTAGCTAATTCATCCATAAACGCGAGCATATTAAACCATAAGGCATTCACTTCAACTTGCAGCCCGTAACGCGGCGTTACGGGCTTGCCATTAACAACAGCATCCATCCAAGTAAGATTTATTTCAGGACTACCAGCAAACAATAAGCCGTCTGCTTGCATTTTAATATAGTGCAATGTACCGCTTTTATAAAAAGTGAAAATATTTTTAAGTGTTGGCCAAAAGCATGTTTCTATCGCCTTTAAATTCTTTGTTTTCAAATAATATTGCTGCAATGCCCAAGCAAACCACAAGCTCGCATCTACTGAATTATAAGCGTTCTCTTCTTTGGTCTTACCCAAATAATTAGGAATCAGCCCTTGTTTCTCATGCCAAGCGAAAGTTTTAAGAATTTCTAAGCACAAATCTTCTTGCCCCAAATAAAGCGTAAGCCCAGGCAAAGAAATCATTGTGTCTCGCCCCCACTCCAAGAACCAATGGTATCCAGCAACAACTGCGTTTTTAGTAATAAAAGATTGTCCAGTTATTTTCAACTGCTGTTGCAAAACACTGCCGCTAGTCTCTGCAATCTTTTTAGTACGACGCTGCATTTCTTGCTGCCATTTCAAAGCTAGAGCTGGAGGTTGTTCTATTAGGCTACAAGAAAAAATAATTTCGCTTTCAATGTCAAATTCTGAAAAAGTAATAACTCCAGGTGAAAATAAATCTTCTTGGAAATCGTACCCGCGATCTTTTTCTTGATTATATATAAAGTTGCGATACCAAAGTGCTTGAGGTAAAAAATAATTATATTTAGCGTTTGTCTGAAAAAATAATACTGGCATGCCTTCGTAGGGCTCATAACTAAAGCCTGTACTAAGCCGCTTAATTTTTTGCTTAAGAGAAGAATTTTCGTGCTGTAGCTTATGAAAATCCCTACAAGCAAGTAGTGGACGTAATTTAATTTTGGTCTTTTCGCTCTCACCGCTAATTTTGTATTTAAATAAAACGGTATTTTCTTCGTAGAGCAGCAAAATTTCTTTGATTAAAATAAGATTACCAAACTGAAAACGCCAAGAAGGATTAGTAGCAACAGCAAACTCTTGTAAATTAGCAAAACTTCCGTCTTGCAGAAAATTAGGATAGTTATTGGCAGTTAAAAAATTTTCTTGGTCATCCTGTATTAACACATCTTCAAGTTTGCTAAGTAACACATATTTATTCGGTAAATTATCAAGCCTGCTAACCAAGAATCCGTGATACTTACGCGTATGACAATTGATACTGGTGCTAGAGGAATAACCACCTAATCCGTTAGTTTCAAGCCATTCTATAGACTGCGCTTTTTCAAGCGATCTATCTGTACTCTTACGATAGCAAAAATCCATATCCGCAACTCCCTAATTTGGATTGAATTATAGCATTAAAATCAATACAATATCAATCTTCATACCCAAACTGTTGCAACAGCGTTTTATCATCGGTCCAACCACTTTTTACTTTAACCCAAAGCCTTAAAAAAACCTTCTGAGCAAATAGCTCTTCCATATCCTTGCGCGCTAATGTACCAACTTTTTTTAACACATCACCATCCTTCCCAATAATAATAGCTTTTTGTCCATCACGCTCAACATAAATTGTAGCCGCAATATGCATTATATTTTGCTGCACTACCATCTGATCAACTACAACTGAAATAGCATATGGTAACTCCTGGCCCAAAAAACGCGTTAGTTTTTCTCTAATACTTTCAGCAACCAAAAATTTATTATCACGATCGGTTAGTTGCTCTGAAGGAAAATAAAATGGACTTTCTGGTAATAGTTTTTGCACAGCTTTTTCCAACGACAAAACATTAGTACCATCTTGTGCTGATATGGGAATTATTGTATTAAACTCGCGTTTTTGCCCAATAACTTTTATACATTCAAGCAACTGCTCTTTTTGCGCCACAACATCAATTTTATTAATAACTAAAATTATTGGGCAATGGGCTTGTTGCAGAATTTGCAAAACCATCTCATCTTCTTTGTGCCAAATAGTTCCTGCTACCATAAAAACAATTACATCAACATCAGATAGCGTACTAAGCGCCGCTTTATTCATATAGCGATTTAACATACGCTCATTTTTATTATGTATACCAGGAGTGTCTACGTATATAGTTTGAAAATTACCAGTGGTTTTAATACCGAGAATTTTGTGCCGCGTTGTTTGCGGTTTACGCGAAGTAATACTGATTTTCTTCCCCAAAATTCTATTGAGCAAAGTCGACTTACCAACATTGGGCCGACCAATAATGGCAACATAACCGGCACGGGTTGTAGATATATTCATTAAATTAGTTTATCTCGCTTAATTTTTGCCAACATCTTTTCTGCAGCATCACGCTGCGCACGACGTTTATTTGGGCCGATACCAATTGTCGCTTCATCAACACCAAAAACCATACACTTAATAGTGAAAATTTGGGAGTGTGATACGCCAATAGTTGAATCTACAACGTAAGTTGGCAGAGGTAATTTGCGCATTTGTAATAGTTCTTGAAGAAGGGTTTTGGGGTCTTTTTGCGCAACACCAGCAGCCGCATCAAGCCGCGTTGCAAACCAACCTACAACACAGCGCTGCACTACCTGAAAGCCTCCATCCAAATACATCGCACCGATAATTGCTTCCATAGCATCAGCAAGAATTGATTTGCGCCTAGCACCACCACTCTTAAGCTCACCCAAACCAAACTGTAAATAATCTCCAATCTGAAGCTCGCCAGCCAAATCGGCCAACACTTCACCATTTACTAAATTAGCGCGCAGGCGACTCAAATCTCCCTCTTTCATATCTGGATAGCGATGGTATAACTCAGCCGCAATAGTAAAATTCAACGCTGCATCACCTAAAAACTCTAGGCGCTCATTACTGATCTTACCCATACTACGATGGCGCAAAGCACGCTCTAGCAACCCTAGATTATGAAAACAATAGCCTAACTTTTTAAAAATGGCTTCCCGCTGCATAAAAAAATTATTTAATTTTTTTGCCTATTCGCTCCCACCGCACTTTCACGCCTTCAGAATCCCAACTCATCCATATCCCAAGCGCCTTACCAATTAAGTTTTTTTCCGACACAAAGCCCCAATAGCGACTATCATTACTACTATCACGATTATCACCCATCATAAAATAAGACCCGGCTGGCACCACAACATCAATTTTCTCCCATTCCTTACCAGTCTTAATAAAAATTTTATGCTCCACATTGTCTAATTTCTCAATCCTAACCTGAACTGGTGTAAAAAATTTATCTTCTGCATCTAAATCCATACCTGCAGGTGTTTGCAACATCTGACGACCATTGATAGTCAAAATTTTATCTTTATAAACTATGCGATCTCCTGGCAGACCAATAACCCGTTTAACTAAAATAAGAGTATCCACGGGAGAACGAAATAGGGCAATATCTCCACGCTTGGGCACACCTAGGCTGAAAATTTTAGCGTTTAAAACTGGAAATCTTAACCCATAAGCAAATTGATTAACTACAATAAAATCCCCAGGCAAAATCGTTGGCTCAAGCGAACCAGTAGGAACACGATAAGGTTGAATCAAAAACGAACGAATCAACCACACGAGCAAAAGCATAGGAAAAAACGACCGCGCATATTCGATGACTAATGGCTGGCTTTTGTGAGCAGCACGTTTTTTCGCCAAAAACAAAACGTCAACTAGTGCAACCACACCACTGATAAATACCAATGCCGTTAAAATAAAAGGCAAATCGAAAGAAAAGTTCATTGTCCACACCAACCTTAATTTAATTTTATAAGTACACTAAAAGCTATGCAAAAAAACTGATTGCGGATAGATAATCCGCAAAAAATGGTCTTTCTGTAATTCATCTTTGCACGCAATTTTTAAATCAATGCGTCGCTCACCAAGAATATCTCCTATTGCCACTAGAATCTCTGGTTTTTGCTGTAATAAAGATATCTTTGCGGCTTTATCACCCATTATTAGCAATAAGTCAATATCGCCGCCTTTCGCTTGAGAATCAACGCGACTACCAAACAAACGTAATTCGGCAGTTGTATCCACAACAAATAAATTAATACCAGTAATAATAGCTTCTACTTCTTGTTTTGTAAGACGCATAGTCCATTAATCCAACTTTATCGCTAAAAGACGAGGACATTCTTGTCTAAGACGCTGAAAAAAAAGAGCTAAGTCTTCTTCCGAATAGTCATGCACCGTAATGTTTCTAAGCTCGCGAATAACCATCCAAGCAGTAGCATTATCGATCAAACCCAGTTTTTCTCCTTGATTAACAAAATCACGCATACTCCCAGAAAAACCCGGATCATTCTTTAGTATCTGGATACGCAAATAGCGCGCCAAAAACATATCAGCAACTCTGGAAAAACGCGCGGCAAAACTTTCCCAAACCTCTAACGACTCATCATCTGACTTTTCTGGATCGAATTTGATATCGGCAGTTTTTTTATAGCTATATGCAAGATGCGCTAAAGCCTTTTTCAGCCTATGCCGCTGCGTGTTCAGAAGCATTTCATAATCAGTCATGAAAACATTATAGCAGCCTTTCCTAATCCCGATCAACTTTAAGAATTGCAACGAAGGCTTCTTGCGGAATATCAACTCTACCCACGCGTTTCATGCGTTTTTTGCCTTCTTTTTGCTTTTCAAGCAACTTACGCTTACGAGTTATATCACCACCATAGCATTTAGCTAGAACATTTTTACGCAAAGCTTTTACTGTCTGCCGTGTAATAATACGCGAACCAATTGCCGCCTGGATTGCAACTTCAAACATTTGCTGAGGGATCACTTCTTTCATCGCCTCAACCAGTTTACGCCCACGATCATGAGCATTATCACGATGTATGATCAATGCTAACGCATCAACTTTTTCACCATTAATCAAAATATCAAGCTTTACTAAATCAGCTACAGAAAAATGATCAAAACTGTAATCAAGCGAAGCATAACCACGACTAAGCGACTTTAAACGATCAAAAAAATCTAAAATCACCTCGCTCATCGGCAACAAATAGCTCAAAGAAACCTGATTGCCAACAAAACTCATATGCACTTGCTGGCCGCGCCGATCCATACAAAGCTTCATAATACCACCCAAGTATTCTTTAGGAGTAAGAATATTAACCTGTACTATTGGCTCACGAATTTCTTGAATTGCCCCAATATCTGGCAACTCTGACGGATTCGAAATAGATAAAATTTTGCCGTCTTGCAATACCACTTCATAAACAACTGTTGGTGCCGAGGTAATTAAATTTAAATTATACTCGCGCTCAAGTCGCTCTTGCACAATTTCCATATGCAGCATACCCAAAAACCCACAACGAAAACCAAAACCGAGCGCCGTAGAGTTTTCTGGCTCATAAGATAATGATGCATCGTTTAAGCGCAGCTTAGAAAGAGCCTCACGAAAATCTTCAAAATCATCGGCACTAACAGGATATAAACCTGCATATACCTGAGGTTTAGCTTTTTTAAACCCAGCCAACTGTTCTTTTGCTGGATTATTACTGTGCGTTAACGTGTCGCCAACAGGTGCGCCAAAAATGTCTTTTATATTAGCAACCACATAACCAACTTCACCCGTTGACAATTCACTAGTAACAAGTCGCTTCGGGGTAAAAACACCTATGACTTCTGCAAAATAATCTTTGCCCGTAGACATCACGCGAATTTTTTCACGCGTTTTGAGCACGCCATTCATAACGCGAACAAGAGACACTACTCCCAAATAATTATCAAACCACGAGTCAATGATTAGGGCTTGCAGCGGCTTAGTTGGATCGCCCAGAGGAGGAGGAATGCGAGCAATAATCGCTTCAAGTAATTCGGTAATCCCGATATTATTTTTAGCGCTGACTTTTAAGGAATCAGAAGCATCAATACCAATAATTTCTTCGACTTCATTTATGACACGCTCGGGATCTGACTGCGGCAAATCTATTTTATTAATCACCGGAATTATTTCAAGATTGTGCGCGGCTGCCATATTACAAACAGCGACCGTCTGTGCTTCCACTCCTTGTGCAGCATCAACCAACAGCAATGCACCTTCACATGCTGCTAGCGATCTTGATACTTCATAAGAAAAATCAACATGACCGGGAGTATCAATAAAATTCAATTGATATTCTTCGCCATCTTTAGCGCGATATTTTAAAGCTACGCTTTGCGCTTTAATTGTAATACCACGCTCTCGTTCAATATCCATACTATCTAGAACTTGATCTTGCATTTCACGTGATGTAAGACCACCGCAAATTTGAATAAAGCGATCAGCAAGCGTTGACTTGCCATGATCAATGTGGGCAATTATACAAAAATTACGAATTTTACTTTGTTTACTCATTACGTAAATTTACCAAAAATTATGGTATCATTGTACCCATAATGAAAAATAATTATCACTACGATGTTCTGATCATAGGTAGCGGCGCTGCTGGTTTAACCGCAGCACTAAACCTAACCAAATATTGCAAAGTTGCTATTTTATCCAAAGGCCCAATTAATGAAGGCAACACCACCCACGCACAAGGAGGAATCGCTGCGGTAATCACAGATAATGATAGCATTGAATCCCATATTGAAGATACTCTAAAATCTGGCGATGGGTTGTGTAATCCGGATGCAGTTAGGTTTGTCGTAAGCAATGCTAAAGATGCCATTAACTGGTTAGTTGCCCAAGGTGTGAACTTTAGCACCGAAGACGGTAAATTATTTCATCTTACTCGTGAGGGCGGACATAGCCAGCGTCGCGTACTGCATGCAGACGATGCTACTGGCCTTGAAATTGAAAACAGTTTAGTAAAGCAAATTCAAAGGCAATCAGCTGCTATTTTTACTGAATACACCGCCATTAACTTAATCAAACAACAGGATCGTTGCACTGGCGTTTATGCACTCAACAACCAAACCAATAGAGTGGAAGTTTTCCAAGCAAAAGCAGTAATACTCGCAACCGGCGGCGCCAGCAAAGTTTACCTTTATACAAGCAATCCTGACTGCGCAAGCGGCGATGGCATTGCCATGGCATGGCGCGCTGGCTGCCAAATTGCTAATATGGAATTCAATCAATTTCACCCAACTTGCCTTTATCATATGCAAGCAAAATCATTTTTAATTACTGAAGCAGTGCGTGGTGAAGGTGGCAAACTACTCTTGCCAAACAGCGAGCGCTTTATGCCACGATTTGACCCACGCGCTGAACTTGCCCCACGAGATATTGTTGCGCGCGCAATTGATTTTGAAATGAAACGTCTTGGAATCGACTGCGTATATTTAGACATAAGCCATAAACCAAGAGATTTTATTATCAAACATTTTCCTACTGTATATAAACACTGTCTTGAATTTGGCTTTGATCTAACAAAAAAACCTATCCCAGTTGTACCGGCAGCCCATTACACTTGCGGAGGCGTTGTAGTTGATAAACATGGCCGCTCTAGCTTGCCTGGTTTATATGCGATCGGGGAGACTTCTTGTACTGGTCTTCACGGCGCCAATCGTATTGCCAGCAATTCACTGCTCGAGTGTATTGTTTATGGCAAAGCCGCCAGCGACGATATCAAAGAGCAGCTTGCCCATATTGAAGCACCAAAGCCAGCAACTCCTTGGGATGAATCCCAAGTGACAAACTCTGACGAAGAAATTGTAGTAACTCATAACTGGGGAGAAGTACGACGTTTAATGTGGGACTATGTCGGCATTGTTCGCACTAATAAACGCCTGGAACGAGCGCGTCACAGGATAGAACTGCTCAAATCTGAAATCCAAGAATACTATAGCAACTTTAAAGTGAGCAAAAATCTTATTGAGCTACGTAACCTAGTCATTGTTGCAGACCTAATTATTAGCTCTGCAGCAGCGAGAAAAGAAAACTGTGGATTGCATTACAACTTAGATTATACAGTAGCAAAATCGGCACGTTAAGATTCTTATTGCTTTTAGCTTATCTTCTTAGTAGTTAATTAGCTGTAGCCCAGACCTGGCGATGGATATGGGCTTTTTTTGATTTCCAAATATAGCCATACATTGGAAACAAATTACTAACAAATTACTTGATTTATAGTAAACTTAGTGATATATAGTAGCCATGAAAGATAGAGGCATACACTTGGAGATTCAGCAACACCGCCAGAATCACTATGGTTTACTAAGAACCACCTATTGGGATAAGGAAGAGAAAAAAATAAAACATACTTCTCACGGAAGACTCACTGGCCTTGGTTATGAAAAACTAAAACTCATACAAGCCGTTTTAAAAGGAGAAGCAAAATTATCAACGCCAAGCGATATGCCGCGAGTACGCCGTAGCAAGGAATATGGCGCAGTATATTCTGTCATGCAATTAGCTAAAGAGTTGGAATTGGATAAGGCGATATATTCTAAACCAAACGAACAGTGGATAAAGGATTGCTTAACAATGATAATAGGTAGGCTTGTTTATGCTGGCAGTAAACTGGCTTTGTCTAACAGATACAAAGATACAGCGCTATGGGAGCTATGTGGAGTTGATGGGGCGGTTGATGTTGATACACACTGCTATGCTAGCATGGATCGTTTGTTGGAAAGACAAGAAGCTATACAAAAAAATTTAGCAAAAAAGCATTTTACCGGTAATGCGTTAGTTTTATACGACATAACCAGCAGTTACTTTGAGGGTGAATACAACGAAAGCAATATAGTAAAATTTGGTTATAATCGTGATCATAAACGCGGATACGAGCAGATGGTTATAGGTCTTGTCTGTACATCGCAAGGATGTCCTATTAGCATAGAAGTTTTTCCAGGAAATACAAAAGATGAAACAACAGTCGTCGATAAAATTAATAAGCTCAAACAAACCTATAAAATAGAGGAACTAATTTTTGTTGGCGACAGAGGCAATGGTAACTAAGGCTAATCTAGAAAAAATTAATAGCGTAAAAGGGTTAAATACCATATCGGCTCTTACGCACCCGCAAATAAAAGAGCTGTTGTCTAGGAAAGTTGTACAAATAGACATGTTTGATGATAAAGATATTATAGAAGTTGTTGATCCTGATAACACAAAGAGTCGCTACTGTCTTTGTCGTAATCCTGAAAGTGCTAGGCGTGAAACCAATACTAGAAATGCTCTGCTTACAAAAACATCAGAAGGGCTTAATAAAATAGCATTATCAAAAAGAAAAGCGACAACAGAAGAGATATCTTCTAGAGTCGGTAAATTGCTAAGCAAAACCAAGATGGGTAAATTTATTACATGGGAGGTTCTTGATAAAAAGTTACAGTGGTCGCTAAACGCAGATCTTATAGACACCGAGCAATTAATAGATGGCTGTTATATCATTGTCTCTGATGTGCCGCAGGAAAAAATGCAATCACAAGAAATTGTTGCGTCCTACAAAAAACTCGCTTTGGTTGAAAAAGCTTTTCGCAATCTTAAAACGGTTCAGCTTGAAGTTAGGCCTGTGTATCATAAAACTGACGACAGAATACGTTGCCATGTATTTATTTGTATGTTGGCCTATTATCTCCAGTGGCATATGACACATCGGTTGCAGGCCTTATTTGACAATAACGACAAATACAAAAAACGATTTTGGACTTTTGAAAATATAATTGAAAGATTAAAAAGTATTCGCAGAGAAGAAGTAAGTGTAGCGGGAGCAACATATAAAATAGTTACAGAGCCAGACAAAGATCAGATAAAAATATTAGATTTACTCAAAGTAAAACTGCATAGCCATACAATGGAAAAATGATTTTGCTTAAAACCCAAGCCTAGCAAGGGTTTTTATTAGTTTTGACTAAGAAGATAAGTTTTAGACAAAACATCCTTACAATTCACAGCCTAAATTAACAAAAGAGAAAACAGGTCTATGAAAAACACCATTATTGAGTTAAATGAAAAAGAAGTTATCGACGTTAGTGGCGGAGGTCCGATGAAGGCATATATGCTAGGTGCTACCGTATATTGCTTGGGTGTCGTACTTACAAATGAAATATTTTCTGAAAAAATAGAATCAAAAGGGATCTTTTTCAATGCCTCTATGTGCGTCTTTGCCTTAATCATATCGTATGACGTTGGAGTGATGGGTAGGATGGCAGATATGCACCCGGCAGAACGAGATCAAATAGTGCGAGAGCTATCAGCTACAGAAAGTGGTGATAGTATAATTGCTGCATATTGTGAGTGAGGAGATTACATAATGATACGAGAACTATGTAAAGCCGAGGTAGAAGCAGTTAATGGCGGTGAAAATAAGATTATGAGGAACTACTACTCTGGGGCACTAGCAACTTCAATTATATATGCGATAGGGTGTTCAATAATCGAGCGTAAGACAATAGAAGATACCCTCTTACTTGTAGCGTTCAATGCCGTCATCGCAGTGTTGGCAACCGGAATCGTCCATGCAACTATATACTTATCTGGTCATGGCGCCATGTTTACTGACCCAAAATAGATACAACTCTGTCTTATCATAACACCATTCACACATATCCTTACATAGTATAATTTATACAAACAAATGCTCTTTCAAGCTCTCTGCTAATTTTGCTAATGGATATCTCGTATAATCTTTCGAGATGTGAACTATATCTGAAAGATGATTGTCGAGGTGCTTTCCAATTAGGCCATAAAAATGCGCCGGAGTAACTATAACTAAATGCTTGTATTGGTTTTTATCCCAACCAGATTTCAATTCATGCGCTAATTGAATGGCAAAATGCTCAGCTTCAATTTCCCTAGGATCACTCTTAGCGTAAGAACCACGCACACCACTATCCGTTTTATAATGCCCTGGTTTATCAGACATTAATTCCGCGGCTTTTTTACGACTATTCGGATGTTCTAATTCACGTAATAATTTTAGCTTATCAACAACACGTAAATTTTCTGAGGTTAAAAATTTGGCTTCTGCAGAATTAGCGATCAATATCCATGTAATCATTTTGACTCCAATTAATTGTTGTTTTAAAATATTATAGTTGGTTTTAACTGCGCCCTCAAGTATGCTTGCACAAAAAGGTTATATGCCTGATCCATTATCAAATAGATCACTAATCTCAAATATTATCCCAAAAAGCGATTTAGCGCATTGTTTGTTGCTTTTTCTTTTTGGCGCGCTAATGCTTTTTATTCGCATCATACCAAACTACACAAAAATATTTACTAACTGGCCTGGAGAATATGGCAATTATGTGAATTTTGCCGCAGATGACGCGATTTATCATATGCGATTTATACACAATACCATCCATCATTTTCCCTGGCGTGTTTTTTTTGATCCATTTACCCACTTTCCTTTTGGTAGTTATGTGGCCTTTGGCCCTTTATTTACCATTATTATTGCAACTGTTGCCTTGATTGCTGGATTTGGCCATCCTAGCCATGAATTAATTAATCATATTAGCGCATATGTGCCACCAGTCATGGCGATGCTATGTTTAATTCCAGTATACCTTATTGTACGCAAACTTTTCGGTAAAACACCAGCCATTATTAGCGCCTTTATTTTAACATTTTCACCAGGGGAGTTTTTAGGTCGCTCAACGCTTGGATTTGTCGATCACCATGTTGCTGAGGTTTTATTTTCAACAACAACTTGCGCTTTTTTAATTTATGCACTAGCCGCCGCAAAATCTTCTAATTTCACCTTATCACACATCAAACATCAAAACAATCGAACCACTTTAATTTATGGCCTACTTTGCGGCATCTCATTTGGTTTGTTTATTTTAACGTGGCAAGGAGCATCACTGTTTGGCGCAATTTTTTTAATATTTTTTATTACACAGCTATTAATTGACCATACCAAAAATAGCAACACTGATTATCTGTTATTCTTAGCAAGCTCAATCTATATCCCATCAGCAATAATAGTTTTGCCTTATGTGTTAACTACTCCGTTAACGCTATATCCAGCAAATAACATTCCAATTTTAGCTATAATCTTCGTGATTTTTGCTGCTTGCTACTTATTACACATAACCCTTAAACGCAATCAATTAGCAAACCAACTGTACCCCTTGGCGCTCGCTGCCATGTTTGCTTTAGTGATTTTTATTTTAAACAAATGCTTTCCTCAAGCTTATGCTCTTATCTGCTATGGTTGTAAACTATTGTTCCATCCAACTCCCGGAATGGCTACTATTTCTGAAGTACATCCAACCATTCTTAATTATAATGGTAAAATCAGCGCACAGCTGTTCTGGACTAGTTTATTCTGGACAATGCCTCTAACCATTGTTGGTATAGGTTACTTGGGTTATCGTGTTCATAAAAACCCGCATCCAGCAGAAGTTTTTTTATTTATTTGGACACTTATTGTTATTGCCGCAACTTGCGCACAACTTCGTTTTAATTATTATTTGGCTATTAGTGTTGCTTGTCTTTCCGGTTTATCTATTCATTTTCTATTTGGCCTAACAAGCTATTCAAATCCCACAAGAAAATTTGACATGAGATTACAAAAATTTTGTTTTTTGTTTCTTTTCTTTTTTGTTGTTTTTCTTATTATCAACCCAATATTGCAGTTTTTAATAAAAGATTCAATACCATGCGGCCCTCACATTACCCGTGAATGGTATAACACTCTAATATGGTTAAAAAATCACACACCAAATCCTCAAGGAAAAATTATCGATAAAAACTTTGACTACACTGCCGGATATTATCCAGTACCAAAAGATTTAAAAGCATATTATAACTATCCAAAAAATGCATATGGGATAATGTCTTGGTGGGATTCTGGCCACCAAATTACTTACATTGCCAAACGCATTCCTAACGCAACACCATTTCAAGATGGTGTTGTCGAAAAGGATGGCAAAGCAGGTGCGGCACCATTTTTTACCACCACATCAGAAGAACAGGCTATCAGAAATCTCGAAGACGTTGGTTCGAGGTATGTAATCATCGATAAAGACATGGCTACTAAAAAATTCATGGCTATAGCAGTTTGGAGTGGCGATACTCAAGGCTGGTACGAATCCAAGGATATTAAAATCACCCAAAATATTAGCTTCAAAGCATCGGTTGACTCACCAAAATTTTCACAATCAATGATGGGTCAACTTTACTATAATGACGCCAATGGATTGCAACATTTTCGTTTAATCCATGAAGATGAGGGTGGCTACTTTGTCCAAATAAGGCGAGGAAAAATTAACCAAAAACTGCGCACTGTAAATCTAAGTACTTATGAGTTGCTTTTCAAAGATTATAACGAAGCCTCAAATGCCACAAAAGCGGTAAACCAGCTTGTGTCAGATAAAGACCACACTACTTTTGCCTTTTTCGCACGTTCGCCCGTAAAATTAGTAAAAATATTTGAAAAAGTAAAAGGGGCAATAATTGACGGCAAAGTTCCACATAACATTTCTGACAATACTCAAGTTAAATTAAAGCTACAGCTCAAAACAAAATACGATCGAATTTTTATTTACGAACAAACAACAAAAGTAAATAAAGGCAAATATAGTTTCGTCGTTCCTTATCCTACTACAAAAATGTATGGCGCCGATTACAGTTACGATATTGAGCCTACTGGCAATTATCAAATTCAAGTTAACAAAAAAATTATTAATGTTTTTGTACCGGAAAACGCTATAGTACTTGGCGCGAACATTAAGGCTGTAAATTTTTAAAATAACTTTATGAGGATACTATTTTATGACGAATAAATTTGGCAACTACTTAAATGAAGAATTAAAAAAACTTCAAGAAGCTGGGCTCTACAAACAAGAGCGTATTATTACCACACCTCAAGGAGCAATAATAAAAACTTCTAATAATACAGAAGTAATTAACATGTGTGCTAATAATTACTTGGGGTTATCTAATAATCTAGAATTGGCCGCTGCTGCAAAAACGGCATTAGATAAATATGGGTTTGGTTTATCATCCGTACGTTTTATCTGCGGCACACAAGATATACACAAAGAGCTAGAAAAGCGCCTAAGCAGTTTTCTAGGAATGGAAGATACTATTCTATACTCCTCATGTTTTGATGCTAATGGCGGATTATTTGAAGCGTTGTTTGCCCCAGAAGATGCAGTAATCAGCGACAGCTTAAATCATGCTAGCATTATTGATGGCGTACGCTTATGCAAGGCACAAAGATTTCGCTATAACACCAATGACATGTCAGATTTGGAACTTAAACTTAAAGAAGCAAAAAACTGTCGTTATAGAATGATTGTTACTGACGGTGTATTTTCCATGGATGGCACTATTGCCAATTTACCTGCAATTTGTGAATTAGCTGCTCAGTACGATGCGTTGGTAGCCGTTGATGATTCGCATGCAGTCGGTTTTATGGGTGAAAATGGTCGCGGCACACATGAATACAACAACGTTATGGGCAAAGTTGATATCATAACCGGAACACTAGGCAAAGCTTTAGGTGGCGCATCTGGTGGTTATACCAGCGGAAAAAAAGAAGTGATTGATTGGCTGAGGCAAAAATCACGACCATATTTATTTTCAAATACTTTAGCTCCAATGATTGCTGCCACCTCCATTAAAGTTCTCGACTTACTTGAAGGCAGCTCTTCGCTACGTAAAAAATTAAAAGACAATGCTGCTTATTTTAGAAAAGGTTTACAGGAACTTGGGTTTAATATTACTCCAGGAGAACACCCAATTATTCCTGTAATGCTAGGCGATGCAAAGCTTGCAAAAACCATGGCCGACAAATTACTCACTGAAGGTATTTATGCAATCGGATTTTCTTATCCAGTAGTACCAGAAGGCAAAGCTCGAATTCGTACACAAGTTTCTGCTGCACATGAAAAGACGCATCTAGATAAGGCTCTACTTGCTTTTGCCAAGGTTGGAAAAGCTTTAGAAATCATTAAATAAATTTTGGAGGAAAAATGAAATCACTAGCAAAATTAAAAAAAGAAGTAGGTTTGTGGATGCAAGATGCGCAGGTACCTGAAATCGGACCCAATGATGTTTTGATTAAAATTAAAAAAACCGCAATCTGCGGCACTGATGTTCACATATACAATTGGGATGAATGGTCACAAAAGACTATTAAAGTGCCAATGATTGTTGGACATGAATTTGTCGGTGAAATCGCTGATATTGGCGATGGTGTAACTAATTTTAAGCGGGGAGATCGCGTTTCCGGTGAAGGACATATCGCTTGTAATTCCTGCCGTAACTGCAAAGCTGGCCGTAGACACTTGTGCCGCAAAAATATTGGTGTTGGCGTTACCCGCCAGGGGTGCTTTGCTGAATATTTATCCATACCTGCGGCAAATACTTATCCAATTCCTCCGGAAATTAGTGATGATCTTGCATCAATTTTCGACCCGTTTGGTAATGCTGCACATGTCGCTCTATCTTTTGACTTAGTTGGTGAAGACGTCTTAATTACCGGAGCCGGACCGATCGGCTTGATGTCTGCAGCTATTGCTCGTCATGTCGGTGCGCGCCATGTTGTTATTACCGACGTAAACGACTACCGACTCGAGCTGGCACGAAAAATGGGCTTCAACCAAGCTATCAATATTAAACATAACTCTATAGAAAAAGTTATAAAAGACCTGAAAATGCAAGAAGGTTTCGGTGTTGGCTTTGAGATGTCTGGCAATAGCGAAGCTTTTAATATGATGCTAGAGCATATGAATCACGCAGGTAAAGTTGCATTACTTGGTTTTTTACCACAATCAACAACAATCGATTGGAACAAAATTATTATGAAGGGCTTATTAGTCAAAGGTATTTACGGCCGCGAAATGTTTGAAACCTGGTACAAAATGGTTGCTATGCTACAAAGCGGATTAAATATTGATCCAATTATAACTCACCACTTTGCCATTAATGATTTTGCCCGTGGTTTCGAGGTAATGCGTTCTGGCAAAAGTGGCAAAGTGATTTTAGACTGGGAGTAATCATCTAAAAATACTTAAGCAATACTTTAAGTTTTCGAAAATCATCCTCATCCCCCATAGCATCTCTTGCTATGGGGAGGGGAATCTTTAAGAACTTTTTTGCAGAAATAAAATTTAATACAATTAAGAAATTAGAAATGAATAGGGGCTTACTAAGAAGCACTTGTTCTGTGTTATTGGATTTGTTTTTTAAATACCAGTCGCCACCACCAGTTTGCCAAAACTCAACTATTGCCAGAGAACTATTGCGTAATGCATAAGTTCTTAGCACTATTACCAAATGCACTAAAACACAAGCTACAAAAGCTATTTTTCCCCAAAAAATAAACGGCATAAAGCTAATACAAAATATGGCGCCTACATGCATAAACATAAAAAGCGCACATAATGCCCAGGATTTTTGTAATTGAAATTTTGACAATAATATATTCATTGTTTACTCAAAAGTATGATAGAATTGCTATTATCAACTTATAAGTAAAAAGGAGCAAATATGGATAATCTAAAGGAAAAACTACTGGTAAAAGACAAGTGGTTGCGTGGATTGTTTATGTTGTTTTTTATAGTAATTAAATATCTTGTATCATGGCTTATCGCTTTGATTGCATTATTTCAGTTTGTTGTCGACTTATTAATGGACAAACCAAACGAAAAACTTCTAGCTTTTACTAAACAACTAAATTCTTATCTTTTACAGATCGTAAATTTCCTGACTTTCAATTCCGAAAAAAAGCCTTTTCCATTTACCAGCTGGCCTAGCTAACAAAATTGATAATACACACGAGAGGTTAACCGGCAAAAAAGCTCATACGATATCTCGCCTGCGCTCGCAGCTACTTTTTCTATCGGTAACCCCTTACCCCATAAGGTTACGGGCGAACCAACTTTTGCATTTGGTATTGGACGCAAATCAACTCCGATCATATCCATTGCCACCCGCCCAACTAACTGCGTGCATATACCGTTAACTAAAACCGGCGTTCCATATCTAGCATTGCGTGGATAACCATGCCCATAGCCTATTGAGATAGTTCCAACTCTCATTTTTTCAGGACAACTAAAGGTGCTGCCATAACCTACGCTTGTACCTTTTTCGAGCTCGTGAATAGTTATTATGCGCGAAATAAGTGTCATTACTGGTTTTAAATTTAATTCTATCCCACTTTTATCATCAAAAGGTGATGCTCCATATAACGTAATTCCTGGACGTACCCAATGAGCGTGAGATTTCGGCCTATTAAAAATTGCAGCAGAATTAGCCATGCACCATTCGCCTTCTAGATTAGCCACAACCCGCTCAAAACAAGCAATTTGCTCTGCCGTTTTATTATTTCTAACATTATCAGCATCTGAAAAGTGCGTCATTAATCGCAAGGGCTTTTGCACCATTTTATTTTGCATTAATCTTTGGAAGGCTTCTTGAACTTGGTGAGGCTGAAAACCCAAACGATGCATACCCGTATCGATTTTAAACCAAACACGTAGTGATCTTGATAGTTTTGCTTTTTCTAGGATTTCTATCTGCGTGAAATTATGAATCAAACATTCAAAATTACATTTTTCAATTATACCCAACTCTTCAACATCAGAAAAACCAGTTAAAATCACAATCGGTTTTTTTACTTCAGCATTATAGAGCAAAAGCGCTTCATGCAAAAACATAACACCAAAAGCCTCAACATCTTGCTCTAAGCTTTTAGCAACTTCGACTGCACCATGGCCATACGCATTAGACTTTATCATAGCCAGAATACTGCTTTTTGGCGCAGCAGCTCTAATCGTATGTAAATTATGATGCAGCGCTTCTAGATCGATATGAGCAACAGTTGGGTGATTCATGACTCTTATTCCACCGAGTAATTCGACAAAGCAATATTTTCAAATCGAGTATACTGCCCCAAGAATGTTAATTTTACTTTACCGATAGGACCATTACGCTGCTTTGCAATAATTATTTCAGCAATGCCTTTATCGGGACTATCTTCATGATAAACTTCATCGCGATAAATAAAAATAATTAAATCTGCATCTTGTTCAATTGCTCCTGACTCACGCAGATCCGACATTTGCGGACGCTTATCAGTACGCTGCTCTAAACTTCGATTAAGCTGCGACAATGCAAGTATTGGTACGTTTAATTCTTTTGCCAGCGCTTTTAGAGCGCGCGAAATTTCGGTAATTTCACCAACACGGCCCTCTTTAAATCCAGGAACGTGCATAAGCTGTAAATAATCAACAACAATCAATCCAATATCTTTATTAACACGTGCAATTCGCCTTGCACGTGCACGTAGTTCAGCAGGACTCATTGATGGTGTATCATCAATATATAGAGTAGCCTCAGATAGCATCTCAACTGCTGAATTCAGGCGCGGCCAATCTTCATCATGCAATTTACCAGTACGAACTTTATGCTGATCGATATGCCCAAGCGAAGACATCATACGCATTGCTAAAGACTCACCTGGCATTTCCATACTAAAAACTAAAACTGCTTTTTTACCTTTGATCGCTGCATGTTCTGCAATATTCATAGCCAAGGTAGTTTTACCCATTGATGGCCGACCAGCAACAATCACAAAATCTCCTTTTTGTAGTCCAGAAGTCATTTCATCTAAATCTGAAAAACCTGTAGATATGCCAGTTATGGTATCTTCTGAATGATAAAGAATATCAATACGCTCAGCAGCTTTAGCGAGCAGACTGCTAATACCAACCGGACCTTGTCCACGTGAACGTTGCTCCGCAATTTTAAAAACTTTACTTTCAGCCGTATCAAGAATTTCTTTGGTTTCACGTCCTTCTGGATTAAAAGCAAGATCAACAATTTCTCCAGAAACCCCGATTAATTGACGCAGCACTGATCGCTCACGCACAATTTCAGCATAAGCGACAATATTTGCAACGGTTGGCGTATTTTTAGCTAGCTCAAAAAGATATACTTCCCCACCAGCATTTTCTAGTTCACCGATAGCTTTTAGGGATTCTGTTAGAGTTAATACATCGAAGGGTTGATTGCGCCTACCCAAGTTTTCCATAACTTGAAAAATTAGGCGATGACCTGGGCGATAAAAATCACCTTCTTTGACCACTTCTACTACTTTATCCCAAGAGACATTATCGAGCATCAAACCACCCAAAACTGATTGCTCAGCTTCAATTGAGTGCGGCTGAACCTTAAGCCCCTCAATTTTACTATCCTTAGTGCTCTTCATTCTTTTTGTCAAACTCTACTCTTTATCAGCAACAATATTAACTTTAATCTTCACCGTTACATCGGTATGTAGCAATAAAGTCACTTCGTACTCACCAGTATGACGTATTGGGCCTTGCGGCAAACTAACTTCGCTCTTTTTAACATCAAAACCAAGGTCTTTGAGCGAGCTTGCAATAGTGCTAGCTGAAATTGAACCAAATAATTTACCTTCTTCAGTAGCCCTCGAGGAGATAACAGCAACTGCATCTACCAATTTAGCAGCACGTTCTTGCGCAAGCACCAATATTTCTGCTGCATGCTTCTCTAATTCGACCTGCATCTTGGCAAATTTTTCAAGATTGGTCGCTGTTGCCATAACTGCTTTGCCATAAGGTATTAAATAATTACGTGCATGACCAGCTTTGACAGACACTTTTTCGCCAATACTGCCTAAATTTCTAACTTTTTCTAAAAGAATAATTTCCATCTTTCGCCTCTGTATTCAAAATTTTTTAGTGTTGATCTGTATATGGTAACAATGCCAAATACCTAGCCAATTTTATTGCCCGAGACACATCCCTTTGTTTTCGTGGTGGCATATTAGTGATACGACCTGGAATAATACGACCACTTTCTAAAACGTAAGACTTTAGCGCCTCAACATTTTTGTAATCAATTTCTTGATCTTTGTTATTTACCATAATTCTTACCCCTATAAAATATTATTTAGTTTTATCTTCGTCAGTACTTTCATCACCAGCACTAGTAGCAGTCTCAGATGATTGGTCCTTGAAACGTCTTTCTCTTTGTTTCAACATTGCGGAAATTTCGGTGATTGCGTGTTTACGACTCAATACCAAATTGCGCAATATTGCATCATTAAATCGAAAATTAGTTGTGATTTCTTTAAGAGTACTGTCGTTACACTCTATATTCATAAGCACATAATGTGCTTTATGAACTTTATTGATGGGATAAGCTAATTGACGTCGCCCCCAATCTTCAAGACGGTGAACAAAGCCGCCATTGTTCTTGATTAACGTTTGGTAACGCTCAAGCATCATGGGTACTTGTTCGCTTTGGTCAGGATGAACCAAAAACACTATTTCATAATGTCGCATAATTACTCCTTATGGTTTATAAAAGTCTCCTGCTAAACAGCAGTGAGACAAAGAGTTGAAACCGTGCATTCTATGGCAAAACTAGGATCGATTCAATAGAAGATAATTAATTTATGTAACATATTGATTAATATGACATTAACTAAAACACGCTGATTCCATAAACCAAAAACATTAGCATATTCAAACGCTGCAGTACTTCTGAAACATTACTAGAACTAAATGTTATTGCAAATTTTTCATGATCAAATCTATAGGCTGGATCAAAGCTCAAAATCTCAGAAAGACTTTGGAAAACTGAAATTTTAAAACCAATATTATAAAAACCAATCTCTAAAGTAGTTGGCGCAGTAACTTTAAAAACAGGAAAATGATTTTGTTGTAATTTAACAATAGCGTCGGCCGCACCTCTTTCAAGCAAAAGCTGCGCCTGCTCAAGTGGCAAAGAAATAGCACAATCTCGCGCAAAGCTTTGTTTAACTACCACTCCAACAACATCACCTAACTGTTCCCGTGCTTCATTCACGGCACAATCATCACCACTAATAAATGCAATCGGAACATTATAAGAACCCGCATACAATGCTGCTATGCCAGTCTCATTAATAAACTTTCCATTGATTTTGACATAATGCACACGCGAACTAAGAGTGTGCCCTAGGACTGCACTATTATTTTTACCGCTAGCATGGTAGCCAACTAAAAACACTCCAGTAAAACTCTGATCTAAACCAGCAAGCATATTCTGCACCGGGCCCCAACCTTGGATTAAATTTGCTCTGGGATGTAATTTTTCCAAGTCGAGATTAACAGCATCCTCATGACCGTCTCGTACGACAATCCATGCATCAACATCAACATTAAGAATGCCTTGCACCACAGCATTAACATCACTAGTCATGTAATCACAACCAAGCTGGTAGTATTTGCCATCTTTTCTAGCAAAATTTTGATTGATCACCCCTGTGATACCTTCAGCATCTACAGATATCAAATATTTATTCATAATTCATCACCTATTTTGTATCTCATCAACTATTAATTGTAAACTTCGCCGTCCCATATAATCATTAATACCCAAACGATAAACTATTTTTGCTTTGGCAATACGAAAATTTGGCCAAATATTAGTATTAATATTAAAGTAAATTGCATCAATTTCCTGATCAGTTTCCAAGGGACGTAAAGTTAGTTTTAGATGTTTTTGCCCAACCAAGCGCTGATTAACTAAAGTAAACTCGTTAAAAAACGCGGGCTCAGGAAAACCTTCTCCCCACGGACCGGAATCACGCAATAACTCCGCTGTAGCGATATTAAAATATTCAGATGATAATTCACCATCCGTGTAAGCATAACCATCCAAATCTACAAGCGTTATATGCTTGGCAACTTCTTCTGCAAAAACCTGCACAAACATATCATAACTTTCACGCTCCAAACTAAGACCTGCCGCCATTGCATGACCACCAAACCTAGTAATTAAACCAGGATTTTGCAGTGAAATTTTATTGAGCACATTACGCATATGCACACTACCAACTGAACGCGCAGACCCCCTGATCTCAGTTTCACTAATTGCAGTAAAAGCAATAACCGGACGGTGTAACTTATCTTTGAGACGTGAAGCCAAAATTCCTAAAACACCTTGATGCCACGTTTCTTCAAAAATACATAGTCCAGACGGCAAATCCTGCTGCAACTGCAAATTATCTAATATCCTAACAGCCTGATGCCGCATATCTTCTTCAATCTCGCGCCGCTCATTGTTTAGTACATCAAGTTGCCCAGCAATAGATCGCGCACGTTCAACATCTTCAGTTAATAAACATTCTACACCAATCGACATGTCATCCAAACGCCCAACAGCATTAATACGTGGAGCAATAACAAACCCTAAATCAGAAGTTAGTATATTTTCGAAGTTACGTTTAGTAATAGCAAGCAATGCCTTGATACTCATGCGACATTTACCGCTACGAATACGCTGCAACCCTTGGGCTACCAAAATTCTATTGTTATAATCTAAACTAACTACATCAGCAACTGTACCTAAAGCTACTAAATCTAAAAATTGCGCCAAATTTGGTACCGGAATATTTTGCTTATCAAACCAATTAATATCACGTAAATAAGAACGCATTGCAACCATCAGATAAAAAATCACGCCCACACCGGCAAGATGTTTGCTCAAAAATTGATCGTCATGTTGATTGGGGTTGATAATAGCATCAGCCTCTGGCAATTCATCTCCTGGCAAATGATGATCCGTAATCAAGACTTTTATGCCAAGTGCCTTAGCCGCTTTAACACCGTCAATACTGGTAATGCCATTATCTACCGTAATAATTAATTGCGGCTGCTGTTTTGCGGCTACAGCAACAATTTCCGGCGTAAGTCCATAACCAAAATCAAATCGGCTGGGAATTAAATAAGAAATATTTTTCAAACCAAAAGACTTAAGTACAAGCACTGCTAACGCTGTACTAGTAGCACCGTCCACATCAAAATCACCGACAATCAAAACACGCTGTTGTTCCTGCAACGCTTGCACCAAACACTCAACGGCTACCTGAACTCCTTTCAATGAGCTATAGGGCAAAAGCCGCGCTAAATCATAATCTAGTTCAAAAGTAGATGTAATACCACGCACAGCATAAATGTGATTGAGCAATGGATGCTGATGCAATGATGGAGTATTTTCTGGAACTTTGCGCGTTATTATTTTTTTCATTAGAACCACTTTATCATATATAATACTACACATTATGAAAAATAATATATATATTACAGCAGCACAAATAAATACTATCGTTGGCGACGTTAAGGGTAATACCAAAAAAATAATTTCAGCATCTCTATATGCACGTGATAAACAACGAGCTGATCTTATAGTCTTTCCAGAAACAACTCTAACCGGCTATCCACCAGAAGATTTATTATTGCGCTCGGAATTATATAAACATATAAAAATCTCACTAAAGCAAATTCAAACTAAAGTAAAAAATATATACATTATTTTAGGCCTACCAACTAAAGAAAAAAACAAATGCTTCAATACTGCAGTTTTAATTTATAATGGAAAAATACGCGCTCGCTATCACAAACAACTCTTACCAAACTACGGCGTATTTGATGACAAGCGCTATTTTACTGCCGGGACAAAAGCTTGTATTGTAAATATCAAAAACATAAGAACAGCAATCACGATTTGCGCGGATATATGGGATACAGTACCAATGCAAATGGCAAAAAAATCCCGGGCTCAACTAATGATTGGTATTAATGCCTCTCCCTTTGATATCCAAAAATATCAACTGCGCGAACAAGTATTAAAAAGACGTGCCCGCGAAGGAAAAATGCCGATTATTTACGTTAATGCCATCGGCGGCCAAGATGAAGTTGTTTTCGATGGCGGCTCGATGGTGGTAAATGCTCAAGGAAAAATTACCCAACGAGCACCGTTTTTTACCGAAAATCTAATGTTGATTAATATTGCAACCATACCAAAATTACAGCCCATAAAACAACGCTTACCATCCGTAAGTAGCACAGAAGAACTTGCCTATCAAGCCTTAGTTTTAGGCGTACGCGATTATGTCGAAAAAAATAACTTTCAAGGAGCAATTATTAGTGTTTCTGGCGGCATTGATTCAGCGCTGGCTCTAGCAATTGCAGTTGATGCTCTTGGCAAAGACAGGGTTGAAACCATATATTTACCATCGCGTCATTCAAGCAAGCTAAGCAAAGAAATTACCAAGGAAGAAGCAAAAACTTTAGGCGTAAAGCTTAATATAATTTCAATCGAACCGGTATTTAAAGCATATTTAAACAGCCTACCAAAAGAATGGAACAAACCACCCAAAGATTCTACCGAAGAAAATATTCAGGCACGTTGTCGTGCAATCATGCTAATGGCTTTTTCCAACAAAAAAAACCTGCTGGTATTATCAACTGGTAATAAAAGCGAAATGGCTGTTGGCTATGCAACACTTTACGGTGATATGGTTGGCGGTTTTTGTGTACTTAAAGATGTACCCAAAACACTCGTATATCGTTTGGCAAAGTATCGAAATAATATCTCGCCAGTAATCCCCCAAGCAGCGATCACACGCGCACCCACAGCAGAACTCGCTCCACATCAAAAAGACTCAGATAGTCTGCCGCCTTATCCAGTTTTAGATGAAATTATCGAGCGCTATATTGAGCTCAATCAATCGATTGATAAAATTACCACTGCTGGTTTTGATCGCGCTACCGTAACTGGAGTGGCCAAAATGATAAAACATAGCGAATATAAACGTCGTCAATCTCCCCCTGGCGTTAAAATCACTACGAACGCTTTTGGTCGTGAACGTAGATACCCGATTACTTCTAAGTTTGATGGGTAATAATTTATAGTTTAAAAAGCTTTAAACGTAGCCTCGTGTGACATAAATTATCCTCGTTATAATCTTATCTGTCAAAATCTACGCTTTCCATAAACTCGCTTGCATAGACTAAATCAATCAACTCAAACTTGGTGCGGCAACCAATTTTGGCTTTCATGTTTTTTATATAATACTCGACTGTACGAGGAGAAAGATTTAATAGCATAGCAATACTGTTAATTGTTTTTCCTTTTAATAACCATACCATGCATTCGGCTTCGCGCTTCGTAAAGTACGTGTTGCCATGCTTAGCTCCCAATCCATACGCAGGTAGCCTTTTGCTCTTTTTTCTCGCAGAAACATCACGCTCTTTTTCACTGAGCAAACTTGCTTTTTGTCCATAGCCTGGTAGTGTAACATCCTTTCTGTAAATTATTTTTGACGAGGCAGCATATTTG
>JBAXAM010000016.1:0-28749 GCA_037142515.1 bacterium
ACAAATATGCTGCCTCGTCAAAAATAATTTACAGAAAGGATGTTACACTACCTGTATTATGGATAGCGACAAGTAAATTATCACATTTTTCTTCAAGCAGTGCTTCGTCGGTAACAGTTCCTGGCGTGATAATGCGCACTACTTTGCGTTCAACAGGGCCTTTGGAGGTGGTAGGATCGCCAATTTGTTCGCAAATTGCCGCAGATTCTCCGGCTTTTACTAATTTTGCTAGATAAGATTCAGCAGCGTGAAATGGAATACCGGCCATTGGAATTGGCCTGCCCGCAGATTGGCCGCGCGCTGTTAGTGTAATGGATAGTAATTTTGCAGCCTTGTGTGCGTCTTCATAAAATAATTCGTAAAAATCTCCCATACGATAAAACAGCAGCATATTTGGATGCTCGGCTTTTATCTTTAAGTACTGCTGCATTACTGGTGTATTGGTCGTAGGGTTCATTTTTCTTCAGTTATCCAGCCGTATCCTTTTTGTTCCAGTTCCTGTGCTAATTCTTTGGTTCCTGACTGTACAATTTGCCCATGATGTAAAATATGAATATAATCAGGAGTGACATAGTCTAGCAAGCGTTGATAATGTGTGACTAGAATAATAGACCTTTCTGGATCGCGCAGGGTATTGATTCCCTTGGCTACGAGTCGCAGCGCATCAATATCAAGTCCTGAATCTGGTTCGTCTAAAATTGCTAGTTTCGGTTCAAGTACCAGCATTTGTAGTATTTCGTTGCGTTTTTTTTCGCCACCAGAAAACCCTGTATTTACTGATCTTTGTAAAAAGCTCTCATCTATTTCAACAATTTTGCATTTAGATTTTATTAAACTCATAAAGTCGAAAGCATCGAGCTCTGGTTGCTTATTATATTTGCGGAGAGTGTTGAGCGCAGTTTTCAAAAAATACATATTATTTATGCCAGCGATTTCAACTGGGTATTGAAAAGCTAAAAATAAGCCACGATTAGCTCTTTCCTCTGGAAGCAGTGTTAGTAAATTTTCTCCAAAGTATTCTACTGTACCAGAAACATATTCAAAGTTTTCTTTACCAGCAAGAACGTTAGCTAGCGTGCTTTTTCCAGAGCCATTTGGTCCCATAATAACGTGAATTTCACCCGCTTTGATTTCCAGATTGATGCTTCGGAGAATTTCTTTGTTTGCTGCTTTTATGTGTAAATTTTTTATTTTAAGCATAATTATATCTCGATATTTTCTAAACTAACTTCCATCAACTTATTTGCTTCTACGGCAAATTCCATTGGTAATTTTTGAAACACGGCACGGCAAAAGCCATTAACAATCATAGTTACAGCATCTTCTTTTTTAATGCCACGTTGACGACAGTAAAATAATTGCTCTTCATTAATTTTAGTGACGGATGCTTCGTGTTCAACTTGCGCAGTTTTGTTTTTTACTTCGATTTTGGGGAAGGTATGTGCGCCACACTTATCTCCCAAAAGCAGTGAATCACATTGCGTATAATTGCGTGCTTTTTGTGCCAGGCGCCCTATTTTAACTAAACCGCGATAAGTGTTTTGTCCGTGTCTTGCCGATATGCCCTTAGAAATAATCGTGCTTTTAGTGTTCTTTCCAATATGAATCATTTTAGTTCCAGTATCTGCTTGCTGAAAATTATTAGATAAAGCTACAGAATAAAATTCACTGGAGGAGTTATCGCCTAGCAAAATAGTACTTGGATATTTCCAAGTGATAGCTGATCCAGTTTCTACTTGGGTCCAAGAGATTTTCGAATTAATGCCAGCGCACTTACCGCGTTTGGTAACAAAGTTATAAATTCCACCTTTGCCATTTTTGTTGCCCGGATACCAGTTTTGTACCGTAGAATATTTTATTTGTGCACTATCAAGAGCGATTAGTTCCACTACTGCTGCATGCAGTTGATTTTCGTCACGCACGGGGGCAGTACAGCCTTCTAAATAACTCACATAGCTATTATCATCGGCGATTATTAAAGTTCGTTCAAATTGTCCGGTCTTTGCTGCGTTAATGCGAAAATAAGTTGAGAGCTCCATGGGACAGCGTACGCCTTTGGGGATGTAGACAAATGAGCCGTCGCTGAATACAGCTGCATTGAGTGCTGCAAAAAAATTATCGTCGTGAGAAACAACGGTACCCAAGTATTTTTGTATGAGCTGTGGGTGCTTTTGCACTGCTTCAGAAAATGGACAAAAAATAACTCCTGTTGTGTTCAATCTTTCTTTAAAAGTTGTCGCTACAGAAACGCTATCAAAGACGGCGTCAACTGCAACTCCGGCAAGTTTTGCGTGTTCGTGGAGCGGAATACCTAGTTTTTTATAAGTGTCGATTAATTTAGGGTCAACTTGATCAAGAGTTTTTTGTGTGTCTTGCGCAGATTTTGGTGCGGCATAATAAATTATGTCTTGGTAATTAATTTCTGGATATTTAATATGTGCCCATTTTGGCTCAGACATTTTTATCCATTTACGGTATGCGTCAAGGCGCCAGTTGAGCATAAATTTTGGCTCGTTTTTTTTGGCAGAAATTAAGCGGATAATATCTTCATTTAATCCAGCAGGTAACTGCTCGCTTTCAATATCGGTGACGAAACCGTATTGGTATTCTTGATTTATTGTAGATTTTATTGACATATTATCTAACAGCCGCGTTTCAGTAACCAATACCAGATTGGCAAAATTTCAATTGTATGGCCATTACTTTCTACTATTTCATGGTCATCTTCGGTAAGAATTAGGCCACGTTGCAATTTTAATTGTTCTAGGGTTTCTAAAATACCACTTATTTCACGCTTCTTGGTTTCAACCGAGTTAATATTTTTAGCAACCTGAATCACTTCAATAACTTTACCTTTATCAACCGTTAAAAAATCACACTCCTGTTTACCTTGGTAGTAATAAATATCATCGCTTTCATTTTTACGACGCAGAGCAAGATAGACAATGTTTTCCAGAATGCGTCCGGAGTTTTCTATAAACTCAAAGCGAATCGCCTGCAACAAACCATGGTCAATCGCATAAAGTTTTTTAGGTGCCCGCAGCTGCTCGCGTAGTTTAAAGCTATATTTTTTTATAGTAAAAACCAAATATGCTTCTTCAGCATAATTTAAAAAATTCGCCAAAGTGTTTTTGCTAAACGAATAGCCAAACTCATGTAATTTCATTGCCGTTTTGGAAATCGAAAACTTGCAAGCAACTTGATCTATAAGTAGAGCCAAATAGCTTTCCAGAAGGCTAATATTGCTTACATTATGGCGCTCAACAATGTCACGGTAAAACATAACATTATAATATTCTTTAAGCAACTCTTCTGGCTTGGGTGTAGTAAGAATTGCAGGGAAGCCGCCGGTTTGTAAATAATTTTGAAACTGTTTTTTTATAGGGAAGCGGTTTTTGCTGTAGAGAATATTGTCTAGTGCAACAGAAATACTTTGTGCGCCAAGATATTCAGTAAAGCTTAAAGGGAAGATTGTAATAGGGATGGTTCGGCCACGTAACTCAGTGGCTATTTCGCGGCTTAATAATTTTGATGATGATCCGGTTATAATAAGTTTAATATTTTTATATTGTTCGCTAATGCGCCTAGCCCACTTTGCCCAATTCGTGATATTTTGAATCTCATCGACAAATAAATACACTTTTTGGGTCATATCAACGTCAAAAGTTTCTAAGTAAACATCTAACAGCAGGGTAAGTTCATCGCCTTTAAGTGGATCAAGGCGTTCGTCTTCAAAGTTGATGTATAGAATATTTTGTTTTGGGATAGCTTTGTTTTTTCTGAGTTCTTTAATAAGTTGATAGCAAAGGTAGGTTTTTCCAGCTCTTCGTGCGCCAATTATGGATATAATATCGCCACCTGTTAAATAGCTCATGTCGAACTGGCGGGTATAAGTATCGGGTAGGGAGCTTTCTTTCCATTCTAGTAGGATAATTTTTAATTTTTCTTTTGTGTTCATTTGTATTCCATATAATACAAAATATTGAGTTATTGTACTGTGTATAATACAAAAAGCAAAGCCATATTTTTTTAGGCTGTTATTTTGTTGTTGTGGTTAGTGAAGTTGGGGTATTATTTACCAATAAGATAAATTTACCGGGGAGTTGCTATGCGTATTGAAGAAGATATTAAACTTGACTTTAAAGACGTGCTAATTCGGCCAAAACGCAGTATTTTGCGCTCGCGAGTTGATGTTGACTTGGTTCGTGAGTATAAATTTTTGCATAGTGAGTATAAATGGGGTGGTGTGCCTATTATTGCTTCTAATATGGATCACACAGGAACATTTGCTATGGCTGAGGTTTTGGCAAAACATCAGATGTTAACAGCGATTAATAAATTCGCTACAGTAGAAGAGTGGCAAGGTTTTAATACCAAATACCCAAATTATAGCAAGTATGTTTGCGTTACAGCTGGAAGCAGCGATCATGACTTTCAGAATTTATGTAATGTATTAAAGGTTGTTGATTATCCTATTATTTGTTTAGATATTGCCAATGGTTATTCGCAACATTTTGTGGACGCCTTAAAAAGAGTGCGCGCGGCCTTTCCCAAGAAAATAATTATAGCCGGTAATGTGGTGACTGGCGAGATGACTGAAGAATTGCTGCTTTCTGGTGCTGATATCGTTAAAGTGGGGATTGGGCCTGGTTCTGTTTGTATTACTCGTAAAAAAACCGGCGTTGGTTACCCACAGTTATCTGCAGTTATCGATTGCGCCGATGCTGCTCATGGGTTGCATGGGCATGTGTGTTCTGATGGGGGTTGTACGGTTCCGGGTGATATTGCTAAAGCGTTTGCTGCCGGAGCAGATTTTGTGATGCTTGGTGGTATGTTTGCTGGTCATGATGAATGTGCCGGTGAGGTTTTTGAAGAGCATGGCAAAAAATACAAACGTTTTTATGGCATGAGCTCAACTGAAGCAATGACTAAATATGTAGGCGGCGTTGCCGATTATCGTTCAAGCGAAGGAAAATCAGTCAATGTTCCTTATCGTGGCGCAGTTGAGAATATGGTGCTTGATATTTTAGGTGGTCTGCGTTCAACTTGTACTTATGTTGGTGCTAAAAGGCTAAAAGAGCTTTCGAAATGTACAACGTTTATTCGTGTAACGCAGCAGTTGAACGAGGTTTATGCACAGCAGGAGCATGATGATTGGAGGTAGATTGAAAATACTCATTGCTCATATTTTGGGTGCTTATATCATACTCTTGATAGCTGCTTACTTTTTTTCTGACTATGTGATTTTTTTTCCGCCGCGAATACGTTATCAAGATACGGCAAACTTTTTAAAATTAACTACTGCTGATGGCGAAACTATTTTTGCCATTTATTTACCAAATAAAAAAGCTAAATATACAATTCTTGTCAGCCATGGTAATGCTGAAGACTTAGGGACTATGTTGCCGTTTTTGCTGGCAATGCATGATCATGGTTTTTCTGTATTTTCCTACGACTATCATGGTTATGGTTTAAGTAGTGGTAAGCCTACGGAGCAGAATACTTATTTGGATATTAATGCAGCTTATGATTATTTGACAAAAAATTTACATATTGCACCAGAAAATATTGTTTCTTATGGGCATTCTCTTGGCGGCGCTGTTGCTTTGGATTTAGCTGTGCGTGAGCCCGTAGGCAAAGTAATTTTACAGGGGGCTTTTGTTACCGCTTTTCGCGTCATGACGCGGATCCCAATAATTCCGTTTGATAAATATAATAATCTTAAAAAAATCACGCAACTTAAATGTCCATTACTGATTATTCATGGTACTGTCGATGGTATTATACCTTTTTGGCATGGACAAAAACTTTATGCGAAAGCAAATGAGCCAAAGCAGTTTTATCAAGTGGAAAATGCGGGACATAATGATGTATTAATGATTGCTGAAGAAAAATATTGGAAGGCAATTAATGATTTTTCAGGGGCAGGTTATGAAACAAAAAAAGTCAGTAATATTTAGTGGTATTCAGCCATCAGGCAATTTAACTATTGGTAATTATATCGGCGCTCTCAAAAATTGGGTGGAGTTACAAAAGCAACATGACTGTTTGTTCTCATTGGTAGATTTACATACTATTACTGTGCGCCAAGATCCAAAAGAACTTTATCAGCGTTGTTATGATGTTCTCGCGATATACTTGGCTGCAGGTCTTGATCCTGAAAAAAGCGCTATTTTTTTGCAATCACATGTTCCAGCGCACTCACAGCTTGCTTGGATTCTAAATTGTTATGCTTATATCGGCGAGCTTAATCGTATGACGCAGTTCAAAGATAAATCAAAAAAACATGAGTCTAATATCAATGTTGGATTGTTTGCTTATCCAACATTAATGGCTGCTGATATTTTGCTGTATCAAACAAATTTAGTGCCTATTGGCGCCGATCAAAAGCAACATTTAGAGCTTGCGCGTGATTTAGCGCTTAGATTCAATAATATTTATGGAGAAGTTTTTACGGTGCCAGAAGTGTATCATCCATCGCTTGGTGCTCGTATCATGTCGCTGCAAGAGCCAACAAAAAAAATGTCTAAGTCTGATGCTGATTCTAATGCCGTTATTTATATACTAGACTCACTAGATACTATTGCTAATAAGCTCAAGCGTGCGGTTACTGACTCTGGTAAAGATATTTGTTTTGATGTTGCAAATAAACCTGGTGTGACAAATTTATTAACTATTTTGGCGGCAGTCACTGGCAAGTCAATTGATCTATTGGTTAGTGAGATGCAGGGGCAGGGTTATGGTAGGTTAAAAGCTGCGGTGGTCGAAAGTTTAATCGAGTTTTTGCGACCAGTGCAAGAGCGTTATAAAAGACTGCGAGCAGATCAGGCTTATTTAAACTCAGTTTTAAAGTTTGGTGCTGAGCGTGCCATAAAACTTTCTGGGCTGACACTTGCAAAAGTTCACGAGATTATTGGATTTGTTCTTACTTTTGTATAGGAGTATCTTTTGCAAAAAACATATCTGTTTTACGATATTGAAACCTCAGGGTTAAACAAGTGCTTTGATCAAGCGCTGCAATTTGCGGCAATTCGGACTGATTTAGAATTAAACGAACTTGAGCGTCATGAAGTTTTAATAAAGTTAAATCCAGACACTGTTCCTTCTCCCCAAGCAATTCTAGTACATCAGTTGACGTTCGAGCAACTCAAAACTGGAATGTGCGAATATGAGGCCATGCGTGAGATTCATCAGCTATTCAATACCCCAGGAACTATTACTGTTGGTTATAATACTTTAGGTTTTGATGATGAGTTTTTGCGGTTTTCATTTTATCGTAATTTGCTTACTCCATACACGCATCAATATGCTAATAACTGTAGTCGTATGGATTTATATCCAATTACCGTCATGTATTATTTGTTTAAGCCAGATGGTGTTATCTGGCCAAAAATTGCGGAAAAAACCACTTTAAAGCTCGAGCATTTAAGTTCTTGTAATAAATTAGCAAATGGTAGGGCACATGATGCTATGGCTGACGTTGTAGCCACGCTTGCGCTTGCTCGATTGTTACGTCAGGAGCGAGAAATGTGGGGTTACTTGTGTGGTTATTTCGATAAAAAAACTGATTTAGAGCGTTTGGCGAAGCTAACTAGCCATGCGTTATTAGTTGATGGTAGTTTTGGCGCGGAAAAATTTTATCAGCGTCCCGTTCTTGGTTTGGGAATGCATAATCATTATAAAAACCAGAGTTTGTGGTTACAGTTAGATTCGCCACGTTTGGTTGAAACTACTTTGGATAGTATTTCTAAAACAACTTTTGTTTATCGTAAGAGATTTGCTGAGCAGCCTTTGTTATTACCATTGTCTCAGCGTTTTGATAAATATTTATCTGATGATCGTCGTGAATTGATAGCTGGTAATATAGACTGGCTGCAAAAAAATCCACAGGTTTTTAGTGAGATTGTTTGTTATCACAAAGAGTATAAATATCCAGAAATTTTAAATATTGATGTTGATGCAGCGCTTTATCAAAATGGGTTTCTCAAAGATACAGAACTAGAGCTATGTAATTATTTTCATTTGGCTAGTTTGCCGGAAAAAGTCGAGTTAATTAAGCGTTTTACTAATTCTAATTTACGTGTTCAAGCAATAAGAGTTTTAGGAAGAAATTATCCTGAAGTTTTACCGGATAATTATCGTCAGGAGTTTATTAATTATTTGAATAATATTAAATCTGGAGTTGTTATAGATTATCGTGGCTTAGTACATGCTTCGTTTGAAGGAGTATTAGCAGAAATTAAACAACTACAAGAAACGGGAAATTTAAGCGCAATGCAATTTAATTTGCTTGAAGAATTATCTAAATATACTCAATTTTAGTAATTTCTAATTGTGCTACTCCTGTTGGTGTTGTTGCTTGAGCGATGTCGCCAACTTTTTTACTAACTAGTGCGCGTGCGATTGGTGAGTTAATTGAGATTTTGCCAAGTTTGAGATCAGCTTCGTCATCGCCGACAAGGGTATAAGTAGATTCGATATTAGTATCAATATTTATAACATGAACTGTAGTGCCAAACACTACAATGCCATTTTTGGGTAGCCGAGAAACATCTATAATGTTAGCGTTTGAAAGTTTGCCTTCAATGTCACGAATGCGGGCCTCGATAAATCCTTGTGCATCTTTTGCTGCATGATAATCCGCATTTTCGCGCAAGTCGCCAAGCGCTCGAGCTTCGCCGATTGCTTTTGCAATGCGTGGGCGATCAATGGTTTTTAATTTGTCCAGTTCTTGGCGCAAAGTATTGGCGCCTTTAACAGTCATGGGAGTTTTTTGCATGAGAGCATTATACTCGATTTTATTTAATTTTGACAAAAAATTAAATTATCAACATCCCATCGCCATAGCTGAAAAAGCGGTATCTTTCGTGTATAGCTTTTTGATAGGCGTGCATGATGTTTTTATGGCCGGCGAGGGCACAAACGAGCAAGAGCAAGCTGGTTTTGGGCAAATGAAAATTGGTAATCAGGCCATCAATGCAGCGAAATTTATAGCCAGGATAAATAAAAATATTGGTATCACCGCGATATGATTTTATCGTACCTGCCAGGCAGGCAGTTTCTAATGCGCGGGCGCTGGTGGTGCCGACGGCAATGATTTTCCCACCGTTTTTTTGAGTATTTATAATTTGTTTGCAAATTGTTTCTGGAACATCGATATGTTCCTTGTGCATTTTGTGTTCTTCAATTTTTTTGGTGCGAATGGGTTGAAATGTTCCAGCGCCAACATGCAAGGTTAAAAAAGCGGTTTTAATTTCTTTGCGAGCAAGATTCTGCATTAATTCTTCGTCGAAATGTAAACCAGCTGTCGGTGCGGCAACTGCGCCATCGTATTTGGCATAAATAGTTTGGTAACGATCGTTATCAGTTGTGGTTGGCTTGTGTTCTATATATGGGGGTAGAGGGATTTGGCCAAATTGCTTTAGAATAACATTAAGCAGATGAGGCGCATGTAAAACTAATTCAAAAAAATCATCTTGCCGATCTGTAACTTCAAACCAAGTGTCATTAGTTAAAACCAGCTTTGCGCCAATTTTTAGCGGTTTGCTAGTTTTGATTTGTGCCAGTAATTTGTTATTTTCCAGAATGCGTTCTACTAGAATTTCTGCCTTGCCACCTGTTGGTTTAGTAGCAAATAAGCGTGCTGGGATGACTTTGGTGTTATTGAAAACCAGTAAATCCTTTGGAGTGATTAAGTTCGGTAAGTCTTTAAAAATATTATGCGTAATAGCCCCGGTTTCTTTGCTGAGGCATAGCAAGCGGCTATTACTGCGTTTTGGTAAAGGAAACTGGGCAATGAGCTTCGGTGGAAGGTTAAACTCAAAGTCAGCAAGATGCATATCTGCTACTGTTTTTCGGCCGGCGTTTTCTTAACGCTATATTTTTTCTGGAATTTTTCTACACGTCCAGCGGTATCCGAGACTTTTTGTTTGCCAGTATAAAAGGGATGACAGCTAGAGCATATTTCTATGTTGAGAGTATCCTTGTTTACGGTTGACCTGGTTTCGAAGGCGTTACCACAGCTGCAGATAACCTTTATTTTCTTGTATTGTGGATGAATTTCTGGTTTCATGATGGTCTCAAAATATATAAAATATAAAAATAATCAACAAGTTACAATTGTTTGTATCTCTATTTGAACTTTTAAGGGTCGAGAGTATACCTTATTTTATGCAGAGTCAGCAAGAAAAAAATGCAAATTGTCATTAAAACTGCGTTCGTAAAAATTCACGCAGATTTTTCAGCCAGGTTATTAAAAACAAATAAGGATATTTTTTAAAAAGTGAAGCTCGCATATAACAATTAATTTTACATTCTTGGCAAAACTGGTAACCGCCTGATTGTTTAGCCATACTTTGTACTAATGTTGATTTTTGTAACATATACAAATTATTCTCGATTTTTATTTTTTGTAAAGCATGGTGATAACACGGCAAAAGCAAAAAATTATCTGGAGAAATAACAATAATTTTTTTTGCCGCCTGACATATCGGCTGCTTGCTTTGATTACCACCATCAGCAATAAGCTTTAATAAAGCTAAATTTAACATTACGTACGGCTCTTTACGATATTTAGCCAATTTTTCTACCAGGGAATGATTGAGCCCTTTATTCCCAAAATAGGAAAAACACGGATTGATGCTTAAAACACATCGATTATTCTTTGCAAAAGCTATCATTGCTGGTAAAGCATTGATGTTTTCATTAGTCACTGTATGTAATAAATAGATTTTTTGGCGTATTTTTTTTGCAAGGCTAATGCTAGCAATAACTTTGTGATAAGACTTTACGCCAGTGGTTTCATTATGAGCATTTTCTGTATCCGCATGTAATGAAAAGTATAAAACATTTATTAAACCTTTGAGTGCTGCTGCATGTTTGTGGTATAAAATACAATTAGTAGTAACGGTAGTATAAAATCCCATTTTTTTTGCTAAGATCAAAACCTCTCTTAAATAAGGATAGAGTAGGGGCTCACCGCCGGTAAAATCAATAACTTTAACCCCAAGTTTTTTTAGATCTCGTAAATTATTTTCTACTTCTGTTATGCTTTGTTCTTCTGTGATTGCTTCTGGCTTTTGATGCCAAATAGCACAAAATTTACACTGAGAGTTACAACGAAGGGTTACATAGTAATTACATAAAATCATTTTAGAGTATCCATTATGCTGCGGGTTAGATTTTACAACATGCCAATGCAAAAGTAATATCGTTTGGTGTTTGAGCTGCGCGGCCATTTGTATCTAAGGTGAAAAAGTGAACAGCCAATCGGTGCCGACCAACGCTGATTTCAGGGAATAATCGGTCTTCAGGTGCAATGCTGATTCTAATCATTTGGTGTTGAATAGTCGGTTCTAGACTGCTTTGATAAAAACCACCAATAGCCTTTGTGTTTTTGAAAGAGGTGCTTTCGCGAGTTAATTTTAACATTAAGTTTATAATTGCTTGCAACTGTTTGAACGAGCCTAGCCAGTGTGATAGTTGTTGTTTCAGTATGGTTTTGTCTTGGTGTAGCCATAGATGATATGCGGGCAAGCTAAAGTTGCAAGTTCCTGCTGGAGTGTACAATCGTTGTTGAATTGCTGTTAAAAACTCATTTTCTCGTAGTTCTTGACCAGTTTTTTTGGTGTTTATACGGATTTCATCGATTAATTGATCAATTTGTTTAAGCGTGCTATGTAATTTTTGTTTGTCGATATCTGGTAGCTTTTCTAATTGGGTTAGGGAAGAAGCATATTGATTAAGTGCTTGGCCAAGTTTGCTCTTTAGGTCTGGTCGGTCGGCAATATGAAGAATTTCTAGTATTGTGCTTAATGTTTGACGCAAATCCCAAGGTGATTCATGAGATAAATAATGGTTGGCTTGTTCAAATAAATACTCAAGGCGCAAGCATAGACGAATTTGTTCGTTTAAGGGTTGTTCGTAAATTATAATTTCATTTATCATATAGGGTACAGGAAAAGCCGTAAGTAATGATACTCGGTATCAAACCAAGCTTAAATAGTAATAGTGCAATTTTTTTACCATTTTTTTCAAATCAGCTATTGTCCCTGTGTTATTAATAATGTCATCTGCTTGTCTAAGGCGCTTATTGCGGTCAATCTGCGTGGCAATAATTGCTTTGATTTGGCTAATAGAGCAACTGTTTCGCTTGTGAGTGCGGTTAATTTGGGTTTTTTTAGGGCAATCAACGACTAAAATTCGGTCTACTTTGGGTGAGGTTTTTGCTTCGAAAAGTAGTGGGATGGCCATGATACAGTAAGGTTTTTTAAGCGATTTTACGCGTTTTACCATTTCGCTTCGTATACATGGGTGAATTAGTTTTTCGAGCCAAAGGCGCTCTTTTTGATTATGGAATATTAATTGGCTGAGTTTGCTTCGATCTAAAGCTTTTTTAGAGGTTAGAAATTTTCTGCTAAAGTGAGCGGTGATTTTTTCATAGGTAATAGTGCCAGGCTCAAGGAGCTTGTGTGCAATCTCATCGGCATCAATAACTGGTATATTTAGCTTTGCAAAGTATTTAGCTACAGTTGATTTGCCGCTACCGATGCCGCCAGTTAGTCCTATCTTTAGCACACAATCCTCGTTATTTGCAAATACCAATTTAAAATGTTTTGCCCATAAAAAAACGCGAGCCATCCACTAATAGCCAAATATGGGCCAAAGGGGATGGGTTTTGTAAATTGATTTTTTTTGCTAAGTATTAATATTAGGCCGTTAGTGCCGCCAATTAATGCAGCTGCAAATAAAATGAGTGGTAGTGTTTGCCAACCGAGCCAAGCGCCAAAAACTGCTAATAATTTAAAATCGCCATATCCCATGCCTTCGACTTTGCGTATTAATTTAAAAATGTGAGCAATCGACCAAAGGCAAAGATAGCCACTTGTTGCGCCAATAATTGCATTTTCGGGCGTAGCAAAAGTGTGGTTTATGTTTAGTAATAGTCCAAGCCAAGTTAATGGCAAAGTAATATTATTTGGTAATAGTAGGTGATCAAGGTCTATAAAAACTGCGGCAATTAACGCCCATGTTAAGATTAACAATGATAAAGTTTGAATACTAATGCCAAAGTGTATAGCAACTAAAAGTGCGGTTAGGCAACCAAGTAGTTCGGTTATTGGGTAGCGCCAATGAATAGTAGTTTGGCAGTGACTGCATTTACCATGTAACAATATGTAGCTTATGACCGGGATGTTTTGCCACCATGAAATTTGAATGTTGCATTTGGGACAGTGTGAGCGCGGAGTCATTAAATTAAAAATTTTATACTTGATGGGAGCGGTTTGTTTAAGATATTCAGAGCAATCTTTTTCCCATTCGCGTTGTAGCATAATCGGTAGGCGATAAATAACAACATTCAGAAAACTACCTATTAACAAGCCAAGAATGCCGATTCCTATGAGAAAAACCGAATAATCATTTTGTAGTATAGTGATCATTAGGCTATATCATACCGCCTAGCTTGAAAATGGGCAAATACATGCCGATAATTAAGCCGCCAACCAGAATACCTAGAATTAGCATAATAATTGGCTCTAATAAATTATTCAGGTTGTCGGTGATATGGTTTAGCTTCTCGTTATAGATTGCCGATATTTTTTCTAGCATTATGTCGAGTGTTCCAGTTTCTTCGCCAAGTGCGATAAGTTGGATCACTTTTAATGGAAATAGTTTTTGTTCTGCTACTGCGCCATGGAATGTTTTGCCGTTGCTAATAGATTTTAAGATATTTTGCAGCGCTAATCGATAACGCCAATTTTGTACAGTGTCGCTAGAAGTAGTTATTGCTTTGAGTAATGGCATGCCAGATTTAAAAGATAGGCCGATGGTTTTAGTGAGCCGTGTAATAATTCCGTAGGTCAAGATTTTTCCTATGATCGGTGTTTTTAAACTTATATCATCGAGATAGTTACGGAATTTTATGGAGCGCTTATGAAAAAATTTGGTGCAAATTATAGCGCTAAATATACTATTTAAAATAAAACTCCAATGTGCTTGCACAAAATCTCCAAGATCAATAATAGATTTTGTGTATCTTGGTAGGTTGGCGCCGGCGCCGTCGTATAGGGTTTTGAATTGTGGAATAACAAACAGTAATAAAATTGTTGTAACAATGAGAGTTATGCTTAAAACCGTAGCCGGATAGAGTAAAGCTTTAATGATTTTACGTTTTTGGCTGGCTATTTTTGTAAAGTGGCTTGCCAGCTCATTAAGTATAATATCAAGTGTGCCAGATTGCTCTCCTACGTAGATTAAGCTGCATAAAAGCTCATTAAAATATTGTGGATATTGGCATAGAGCTTGGTGTAATGATTGTCCTGCAGAAATTGAGTTTTTACAACTAACAATTAAATTCTTTAAGCTTTCATTTGTTTCGTCTTGGCTTATGATGTTCAAAGCTGTAATCAAAGAGATGTTGGCGTTAATTAAGATAGCAAGTTGCTCAACAAAAGCAGTGATATGTTTTGCTTTTATTTTACGATTGTTCCAAAAAGCCACAGATATTTTTAGCTCAGCTTTAAGGAGAAAAATATTTTTGTTGCTAAGTTTGTGTTTGAGGTGCTGATAATTATTTGCAGGATCAATACCGCTGATTTTTTTGCCATTGTAGTCTATTCCAGACCAGATGTAATTTGGCATAAATTCAACTATTAGGCCATGATAACTCTGTTGACTTCCCCAAGGCTGGTAATACCGGCTCGAACCTTATTTAGTGCCGCTGAGCGTAGCGTTGGTAGATCGAGCATATGCATTTGCTTTTCAATTGTATTTAGATTGCATTGCTGCATGATTAGCTCACTGATCGTCGGGGTAATGGGCAACATTTCAAAAATCGCCATTCTTTCGTGATAGCCATGATTGCATTGCTGACAACCAATGGCTGTATAAAGAACGGTATTTTCTTCTAAATTATTTGTATCGAGTATTGCTTTTGGCAAAATTTGTGGTTGTTTGCAGCGCGTGCAAAGCTTACGTACAAGGCGCTGCGCAATAATTAAACTAATGGCAGAGGCAAGATTAAATGCTGGAACTCCCATATTTAGAAGACGAGTTAAACTTGCTGCAGCAGAATTGGTGTGGAGCGTTGCCAGTACTAAATGGCCGGTATGCGCTGCTTTTATAGCAATTTCTGCGGTTTCTAAATCACGAATTTCGCCGATCATGATGATGTCAGGGTCTTGGCGTAAGAATGTACGCAGTGCTGTCGTAAAACTCAAGCCGACTTTATGGTTAACTTCAACTTGATTTATGCCGCACAAGCTTATTTCGACTGGGTCTTCGACGGTGGAAATATTTTTTGTTGGTTGGTTCAAAATATTGAGCGCTGTATATAAAGTAATGGTTTTACCGCTGCCAGTCGGTCCAGTAACTAGGATTAAGCCATGCGGCATTTGAATGTGTTTACAAAAAAGCTGTTGTTCCTTTTCGCTAAAACCCAAGTGTTTAATGTTGAGAGAAATATTAATGGGATTGAGAATACGCACTACTAGTTTTTCGCCAAACATGGTGGGGCACACGCTTAGGCGACAATCTTGATTTTGATTTGTTGCTAGTTTTAAGGTAAAGCGCCCATCTTGTGGTAAGCGCTTTTCTGCAATATCTAGATTAGCCATAATTTTAAGTCGCGCACTGAAGCGTGGTCCGAGCAAGCTTTCAGTTTTAGCAACCTCATAGAGCAAGCCGTCAATACGGAAGCGAATGCGGTAACATTCTTCATATGGTTCAAAATGAATATCAGAGGCATGTTCGGTGATAGCGTCGTTTAGAATTTGGTCAATAAATTTTATGATTGGCGCATCTTCGTTTGCTGAAGGAATGTATTTTTTTGTAGGAAAATTTTTTTCAATTACCTGCGTCAGCTGGTCGTATGCAACAACAGCTGGATTAATATGAAGCGTAGTGTGAAATTTTACTGTATTTAAAATTGTTGAATTGGTTGGGTCGGCCAATGCTAGTTGTAATTGGTCGTTAGTTTTTGCCAGTGGTAAAACTCGATATTTTTGGATAAGCCAGGGCTGCAGCAAATCTTGTGATAACTGAGCATGCTGCAGCTGTTTTAAGTCAACAAATGGTATACTAAAGTAATCTGCAATTGCGTGTGCGAGATCAGTGCCATCAAGTGAATTATTAGCAATCAACTTTGTTATTAGCGTTTCATTATTGTTGAGTGGTAGCGTAATTAATTCTTTGATGGTCGTATGTTCCAGTAGGTTTTGCTCAACTAAATAGTTGGCAAAACCTGATAGTTGTTTAGAGCTAGTTTGCATTAACATATCCCTGGTCTACTCCGCCACCGCTTCTTTCCCAGATTAATTGATTGTTTTTTTGTTTAGGAGTTAGGATGTAGGTATCAATTGGTTTTATGCCATATTTGTCGTAAGGAGTTATTGTAATCACGCCGCTATCACCTATAATCACGCTATCAACCAATCCAGCACCAGAGCCAGCAACGATATTTTGTGGCACCCTATCTTTTCCGGGTTTACAATCTTTTATATCGCCTCTTAGTTGAAAGTACTCTTCAATGCTGAGTTTAAAGGGCTCACTTGCTTGTACTATTTCGGTATAATGAGCCTTACGGGTGTAATTTTGATATGATGGAATAGCAATAGCTGTGAGAATTCCAACGATTGCGATTGCTATTAATAGCTCGATTAGGGTAAAGCCAAAATTATAACGATGCATAAAAAATCTCCTGAAGTTGTTTGTGAGATACTTATAAAATTATTTATACGGGGGTGCAATACAGGAGTTTTTACGCAAGGAATTATTATGAGTAGAATTTTTTAATTTGTAAAGTGATTGGCTGTAATCAAATAATTGGGTAGAATCAGCAAACAAAAGCCAAGCCGGCATAGCTCAGGTGGTAGAGCAACTGATTCGTAATCAGTAGGCCCGAGGTTCGAGTCCCCGTGCCGGCACCAATAGAATCAAGGCTTTCAGAGCAATTGCCCAATTTCACTAAAATCAATTTGTGGGGATTTTGTGGGGGCTGTGATTTATTAAGCCCCAACATGAGCATACCCTAAGTTGATTTGTACAGGAACCGATCCTGTATTTATGCTTCTAAGTAGTGTTAAAGTCTGGCTACCAAACGTTGCTTTATTTTCACAAACCTTATTCGCTGCTGTAAGAAGATTACCGATTTCAGCAGCAGAATAATGGGTTGTAATGCGTCCTGATTTATGCCCTAGCAAATCCTGCCTATCTTCAAAGCTTACTCCAGCAGCACGCAATCTTCTGCCGAAAGTATGCTTTAAATCATGTACACGAACAGCAAGACCAACTTTTTTTCTTGCACCTTTCCATGCATTCCTCAGCATCTTTGACATTGGTTTACCATTGTAAGTAAAAACATGCTCAGGATGCTGGCCTCTTACTTCTTCTATAACTAATTGTGCCACTTTGTTTAACACCACCAAACGATCTTCTCCATTTTTTACACCAGTACTAGGAATAACAAATACTGATATATTTAGTTCTGGAACTTTTACCTCCCATTCCCATCTTAGCGAGCATATTTCATGGTCACGACAACCAGTATTTACTGCAAATAATGCCATTTGTCTAAGATGAGAAGGCAATATTTTAAACAACCTTTCTTGTTCTTCCCAATTTAATGGATATGGTTTACGAGCATCATTGATAGGCAATAACTTGATTTTTGGTGCGCTACTCAACCACGTTAAATTATTACCGTCCATCCACTCGCTTGCAGCCAGATTTAAAATATGGCGAACAATTTGTAAACCAAAATTAGTTGTTCTGTTTTTTCTGCCATCTTTTTTTCTATCTGCAATAAAAGGTTGTAAAGCTCCTATGTGTACAGCTTCTATAGGAAGATCGCCTATATATTTATCCAATATTCCAAGTTGTTCAGCATCAGATTGGATACTTTTCTTATGCTGGTTTTCTTTCAAAAACTTGAGTGCAGCCTCCCTAAAAGTTCGTTTAGGTCTGGCTCCATATATAGCAACTTGCCTCAAACCTTCGATTCGTCTCGCTAAGTACTTTTCCGCTTCTTCAAGCGAATTTGATCCAGTACTTTCTCGAATTCGTTGACCGAAGACTTGTTTATCAACGTGCCAGCTCTCTCCTCGTTTGAAAAGACCCGGCGTTTTTTTGCGTCCCATAGTTCTAACCTCTTATTACTAAGGGGACACCCACCACTGGCTTTATAATAATCTACCCACTCATCTAAGTCCAGTCGGTCGAAGGATTTCCCCTGTTTTCCTATTGTCATTTCAGTTAAAAATGGCCTAACTTCTGCATTAAATATCCTAATGTCCATACCAAGATAATAAGGAATATCTCTTAATCTGATTAAGCGTGGCTGTAAAATACACTTATCTTTATTCATAATTTGCCCATCAACTTACCTACCATCCGATATTAACCCCTTTTTTGTAAAAATATTTTTACAAATAATGTCAAAAATACAAAAAGTTACTGATTTTCCTTAAATTCGCTATTAATGAAGTTTTGGGTGTTGGTGGCAATAGTTACTAAAACATCATCAATGCTGTCTTCTTTATATTTTGATTTTCCATTACGAGCGCATCTGTAGATGTCAGTAGCAATAGCCATTATCCTTAATAAGTATTCTGTGTGTTTATTGGGCAGTAACGGTTTTTCTGGATTCAATTGCTGCTTCTCATGATACAATTTCACTTTGTATCCAATATCTACAAGTTCAGCTATTGTTTTCGAGAGTGACTTGTCAGAGTTATTGCACAGTTCTTTTAGGTTGTTTACAACTGCGTCATCTAAAAAGGTTGCTACTTTTGGCATAATATTCTCCAAGGTTGGTTTTAGAATTAGTAAATCTCCTTCTCTGTTTTAGACAAAGATTTCGAGATGTCAGAATTTATAGTTTTTTGAATGACCGGGGTGTTTTGTGTGTAATATTTAGTAAGCGTATTTTTTTGTTCTAAGTCTACGAGTTTAATAGCAGCACTTAAGTTTATTTCAGGTTTTTTTAATAATGAATTGTATAATTTGTTATTCAATAGATAGCGATCTTGCATTACCTTTTCAGTAACACTTAGGTTAATTTCATTTTTTTGGGTAGTCGCAATTTTCTCTATATTGTTTCTCCACTTATTGTACGGTACAGAATTATCTAAAGTACTCTTTACTGCTTCAATTCCCGTAGTTTTGGCCATATCATTAAAATCTATTTTTGCATCGCTTTTGCCAATTGCTTGTCCAGGTATACTAATAAATATTTCTTTTCCAAAGTCGATTAATCTTTTAGCAGCTTTGTGAATGGTATTATCAGTAAATGTTGCTGGTCCATCATTGTCTAAACAAAAAACTATTTTGTCGCCAATGCTTTTGGGGTCAATGGTGGTAAAGTTCGATTTACCGAGTGTTACTACTACCTCACTATTTTTGATGTTCTCCGTAGCATCTTTGATACTCAAGCCAGTTTCTGCGCCTTCGGCAATAAAGCTTATTTTATTTTCAGGATTTATTTTATTATTGTGCTTTTGCAGCGAAACTAATGCGCCGGATGGTGAAGCGTAGGTACGTTTTTTTATAGCAATGTCAGCTTTATTAGCTGTTTTGGGATCGAGGTAGGTTGCTTGAACACACTGTATGTTTCCATCTCTGTTTTTGCCTATAGATAGCATCGCTGGTAGATATTTTTGTTTTTCGTTTTTACCAGTAAAGACTTTTGGATGGTATCTTATATCCTCGCTATCTATATTTTTAATACTACGATGCTTTGTTAGGTATTTTTCTACAACAGTTCCAGATATAGGTAAACTTTCTTTTGCTAATTTTTGCGCATATTCGCTGGTTTTATTTTTTTCGAAACTGGCTTTAGTGGCTTTATCAATTTGGTCTTTATTGATTTTAGATGGCGGAATAAAACCACCAAACATATCTGACGCGTATTTAAGCGTTTCAGGGAAGCTCAAACATTGGTTTTTTTGGATCAAGGTCAATAGATTGCCGGACTCTCCTGTTTCAAAATTTTTCCAAAGGCCTCTTTTGTTTCCAGCCATGCCTACAACAAAACTACCTTTAGTCCCATAGCGCCATTCTTTTGAGGAGGATAATTTGTTGTTAGGGCTTCCTAATAATCGTTCAACAATGTTTTCAGCTTGGTTTTCAAGAGATTGCTTTATTTCTTTGGCTCTATAAATTGCGGCATTTAACTTTGTTGTTTGCTCGCTATTATTTGCAAGCTTATCTAATTCTCCTGTAACTTCAAGTGCTGAGTACTTATCACCTTTATTTTGAAATAACCGCTGTAAAAACCTACTCTTATTATCTGTATATATTGTTAAATGCTCTATTGCGCGGCTTACGCTAATATAAAAACTACGGACATTTGCTAAAAACTTTCTATAACTTACTTCAAAAGATATAGCGTATTTTTTGGAGCCACCTTGAATACCATAGCTAGTTACTGTTTGTGCATAATCCCAGTGACTATCTTTTAATTTTCTGTGCTTTAGAATTATTTGAGATTTTTCTTTATCTTTAGATTCAAGGATGGCTTGTTTGTCGTTTATTTCTTTTACTTGGTATTCAAAGTTTGCAAATAAACTTCTTTTTTTGTCGGTTTTGGTAAGCCTTATAACATCACCGATAGCAAGCTCTTCTTTGGTGTGGTGATATAATTCCATGTTGCACCTATCAACTTCCTTTTCTGGATAGAAATATCTGGTTTGACCAGAGCCATCTTTTAGCAATAAGCTCTTGGCTTCTACATCTATCACCATTACGTGATAATATTTATCTCTAAGCTTTATTACATCGCCCGTGCTATATGGCCTAAGAGATTTATGTTCAGCATCAGTAAACCCCTTGGCGGTTAAACAATTTACTTTGACGCCAGTTTTTTCGATAACCCCCTGTTTTTTTAGACCATCTCGAATATGTTCGGTAATAACAGCCCTATCTTCGTTAGCGTGAACTATAACAACTGTTTTATCTCTAACTTCCGGTGTCCTTGTTAAAAAATCCTCTGCCACCATTTGCTCCAAAGTTTTTTCTTCTGGCTGTAATTTATTATTGTCTATTTCGATAATTGATTTCTGGAGGTTTTTAAAAAACTCAAAATCTAAATTATTTTGATCTTTGATTAAACTAGGATTGATTCTTTCTATATGATTTTGAGGGTTTTCTTGCTCAATCTTATCTAGTGCATAAGCATAGTTTTTATTGATGGTGCTTTGCACTGCTTTTTTTAAATTGGGATTTCTTTGGCGTACAATTTCTTTTAAAAAGGCTATTTTTAATATATTACTTTTTTGGGCAATATCAATCGGTTTACCAGAACTGATGGGTAAATGTTGATCTCTATCACCACTAAGAACTGCATGCGCTTTGCTTTTGCCCGTTATTCTGACAAAATCTAAAAGTTCTTTGTTTGGAACCATCGAGATTTCATCTAAAACAATTAGCCTGTTGTCCAATATATTAATTTTTGGATCATCTATTCTTTTTTGTGCTATCAAAAAGCTTTTTAAAGATTGAGCTTTTATACCAATGGCTTTTAGTTCTTTTATCGCCTTATGGGTTGGAGCTAGTCCAAGCATTTTTATTTTTCCTTGAGCGTTATTTTCTTCTTTTAGCATTTTATGTATCTGCGAGAACATTGCGGTTTTACCAGTACCAGCATACCCTTGAACTATTACGTATTGATCTTTGGTGGTGGTAATCAAAGAAATGGCATTTTTTTGGTCTTTAGTCAGGTTGATTTCTTCGGTTGGAATTTTTAGAGTTTTTGGATCAAGTAAAGGTTCTAGCTTGTTTGCTCCTTTTTTAAGATCAGCAATAATAGAAAGCTCAATCTCTAATATTTCCTTGGTGGTCCACTTGGCTCCATCATCAAAGTGTTTACCCATTACTAATTCGCCAGTAGCCCGTTTCTCTTCAATAATTTTTTTGATATCGTCTTTTGTTACTTCCTTATTTTGTTTTGATATCAACTCTTTCAAAGCAAATTCAAATGCTTCCTTTTCTAAATCTTTGTTATCAAAACCAGCATTGCGCGATGTAATCTTTTCTATAGCAAAATCTACTGCTTTTCTTTCATCCTGAGACCTGAATGCATATTGATCTCTTAAAACTTCTATAGCTTTTTCAATATTAGATTTAATTTCAGAAATTGTTTTATCACTTGATATTTTTTCAGGTTTATCATCTGCGCCAGAAATTGTTTTGCTGGTATCTAATAATGTCTCAGTAGCGGTTAGCCTGACAGGAATAGACCCGAATCTTTTTTGAGCAGTTTCACCATCATTGGTAAATATCGTAAGAGTATTTTTTGCTCGTTTGGTTAATTCATCAATGGTTGGTTTATCCAGTAAATATGCTTTAAGGTCAGTTATTATATTATCCGCAGGTTTTTTCGACGATCTATTTATAGTTGTTGCATAGTCATACTGAAAATGACTGCCTTTTAATTCGGCTAAACTAAGTCTAACTGCTTTTGTATTTATATCGAGCTTAATATGTTTTTCATTTATATCACTAACAGTAAATTTCTCCCCATTTTTTATTCCTAAATTATACATATTACTAGAGGCAATCAATTTATCGCCTTTAGCGATTTGCAATGATTCTTTTTTAAAAACCCCATATTTTATATCCTGATGTTTTTTGAAATCCAATACCATTCTACGTTTGCCTTTGGCTAGTTTTAGTGTGTTGGTTTCTCTATCACAATGGCTAACACTCCAGTCGTCAGATACACCATTATAAAACCTGATAACCATGTTTTGTTGATATTTGTGGGCTAAAACAGCCTCTGGCTTTGACATGTAAACAGGATTCAATACAGGAATATCACGCTCTAAGCCCGTAAGCTTGTTTTGTTCCTTTAGTTCTTTGCGAATGGCTTCATTGGTTGATTTTAATTGTTTTTTGGAACCTACCAAGACAATAGTATTTCCATCGTCACTTTTTTGGGCATATTCTTTAGCTAACTGTATGGTGCGTTTATTATTTTCCTTTATGATCTTTAGCTCTGGCATAGTCTTAAGGGTGGCTGGCAGCTTCTCTAATACTGGAGCTTCAAACTTAAATCTCTTTATACCAGCTTGTTTTAAAGTTTCTATTAAATTGCCAGAACGGCTTCGTTTATCGGTTGTATCTTGCAAAAATATCACCTTGGCTTGGGATTTTTCAGTTAGTTCAATTAGAGTTTTTGTGTCATTACAGCCAAGTGCTTCTGTATTGTTTATAAGTATCACATCTTTTCCCAGCTTGAAGCGTAGCAGAAACTTAGGCAAATCTATTTCTTCTTTGTATTTGTGCTTGAAGCCAAAAACACTTTCTCCAATTTCTGGTCGACCTAAAGATATAAGCCACTGCCAAAGACTATCCGGCTTGCGTCTTGTTATATTTTCATTGATGTCGTTTGCCATTAAACGATTGGGTGACAAAACTCTAACAGTTTTGCCGGAAGATTCGGCTAAATTCAAAATAGCTTCAATTAAATCCTTGTTGTCTGTATTACTTTCAACTAGATTCAGCCGATGCTTGGATTGCAGAATATCAATGGCATGTTTTTCAGCTTCTGTATAAATGGCATCATGGCCAGTATCCTTTATAAAATCAGACCACTGGTTTTTGCCTCTATCAACAAAATCCATAATGGCTTTTTCAGTTTCTATAAGTTCTTTTGTAACAAAAGTTGTATCAGACTTATTTAGAGAAATAAGAAAATCTTCTTTTATTAGTTGATTTGCTGCTTGAACAATATCTCTATGTGTAGTTTTACCAATCGCAAATTCCATTGCTTGTGAGATTATTTTTACATAATCTAGTTTTATCTTATATTGAGATAGGTGCCAAGTGGCATCTTTAACGGTTTTTATTGCCAGAATAGCATCTTTACTTTTTTGAGAGTTTTCTGTTAAATTTTTATTCTTGTTTTTTTCAAGTTCAGCGAGGAATTCTTCTGATGAAAAACCGACTCTTGCTAATTCAGCTTTCCAAGTTTGCTTCATTTCTTTAAGACTAATATTTTGTTTATTTTCTCTAGTAGCCAAAGAAGCTATGTCAGCAGCTTTTTTAGAGTGATAATGCAAGCTCTCCATACGAGCCTCTATTTGCTTACGGCGTTTTGAAACCGTATCTCTTGCTTCTTTTGGTATTCCTTTAATTTCCCACAGCCCGTTTTGTCCTACGTTTTCTATCACGCAGCCCATTTCAACTACTTTGTTAGCTAAAGTAAGTTGATAAATTAATCCATAATAAATTTGGTTTTTATATATCCTTTCAGAAAATCCATTAACGGTATCCGATCCTTTCGTTATATTCGATGCTAAAGCTCTCCAGGTTTTATCTTGTCTTTCGGTAACATTCATTACTAAAGCGTGGTGGTGCAAGTGTGGGTCTAATGCTCGAGAAGCCGTGTGTTTGACTAATGCAACTGTAAGGTTTTTGGTATTTTCAAAGCTTATTTTTTTACCATTATATATTCTAGCTTGTGCGCAATCTTCTTCTATTGCTTTTAACGTTTCTTTGACTGCTTCAAGATGAGCATCATAAAATCTTTTATCTCCGCCATCTAGTGCCAAAATAGATACTGATTTAGGAGCATGAAAACAAAGATCATATCCGGCGCGATGCTTTATTGATCCATCTTTTTGTAAACCAATAGTTACTCCGTTAGGTAGTTTTCCCTCAAGCAGCTTTTGCAAATCTTTTTCTTCTGTTTTTTTACCGCTAAGTCCAAGTTTATCTGCACCAATACCAAGCCACAAAGAAGCTTCTTTAGCATCAACCTCAGATAAATAATAGTTATCCTCTTTGGCATAGTATGCAGCAGCGTTTGCGCTATTTTTTATTGGAGATATTGTTATCATTGGACCTTCTGTTGGCTATTATATTTGTATGTATTCCAAGTGATTTTATAATTCTTAGCTTGGTCGCCCCAAGCATACCAACTAGGGTGAGTGCCACGAGCAAACAATTCGAGATAAGGAGAGAAGCTACAATTTTCGATTATATTGTAAAGCTCATCTGGTTTTCGGCTATGTTCTCTTCTTCGTGATTTAATTATATTTACCTGCGTGCGTCCGGCGCGCGAAGTACGCAAGTTGCCTCGTACCCCAAATAACACTATTTCTGTTGCATTCCTAAAATAAAATCCAAGACCTCCGCCGTCTGTCTCACCGTCTTTTCTGATTTTGTGCCATATAATGTTTGTTTTATAGTTGAAACCCCATTCCTTCATAACTTTAAGACCTTCATCCAATAAAGCATTAGGTACCCAAAGATATAAATGTGCATTTTTAGCAGCTACTTGCTGAATTGGCATATTACATATGTCTTGTAAAGGAAGCGTGTTGTAGCGAAATGTTTTGCTGTATTCTGGCGATGCTGTGCAGGATCGATTCATAAATCTCCAAGGGGGATCAGCTAAAATTGTTTTAAATTTTTTACCACTAAATGTCTTAATGTTAAATTTCATGCTTTGGTTCTCCTAAAATATAAAGCGGATTTTTGATGTGTATTAAATGCTGTTTTCTTTTACTGTATTATTGGACTGTTTATGTACTGGAGACTCTTTTGTTTTATACGGTTTTTTAACGTAAAAATTATTTATTTTTAGCTCAACTTCTTCTATAAGTTTTTCTATATCACTATCTGGTTGTATATTGTGAGGAATAAAGTCTTTTGCAATTTCAGGTCTTGTCTCTTGTACAAGATTAAGCAAACTTATTGGATAGGTTCCCAATAACTTCAAATAACATTTCATTTCATCCAGACTCATTATTTCTGATGGAATAACTAGCGGATTAACCAACTTTTGTGTTCCAATCGAAATGCCATCACGGATATTGTTAGCACCATAAGAATAATTCTCTCGCATGTCTTCTATTTCCTGACTACCCAAGGCTTTTGAAACATACTCTGCCATATCAGGGCTGGGGCTTCTGAAAAAAAATGAAGTATTCAACAGGTCTAATATTCCACGCCCAACTTTTTCGCCATAAATATCCTCTAGTAAATATGTGTTTTGCATTCCTAAAACAAAACAACCGCCATATTTACGCGCTTCAGCTACTACTTTTGGAAATCGTTGTAGTTCATGAAGGCTGGGAAATTCATCACATATAAACCATATTCTTCGTTTACTATTTGCTTGTAGCGATAAAAGCGTAATTGTCGCCATAGAAAACCACATAGAAAGAAGAGGGGTTAATGATTCATGATGAGCGTCATTTGAAGATAAGAACAGCCAGCTCTTGTCTTCATCACAAATCCAATCCCTAATGCAAAATTTAGGTTTTACTGAGGTTTGTTCGATACTTGTTAAAAACTTCAATGATTTTGAATAGGTAGAGACAACCGAAAGAACAGAAAAGGCGGTTTTTTCAATTTCCTCGCTGGTGAGCCTAGAAGCATCAGTGTCTTTTAAATAATTATGCAATTCATGTAACGTTATTTTCAACAATACATTCAAAAGCTTTTTAATAGACCTGTCTTTGTCATCTTGCATGGTAAATGCTGTGCTACCAAAAATGGTTCTTGCAGAATTAACCCAAAATGGGTCTGCTTCGCCTTTTGTTGGGATTAGACTACTTGCCATGTTTTCAAAGTCGGTTACCGTGCGTGCTTCATGCCATAAGTCCCAATTTTCACTCCTAGCATCAAATGGATTTAATATTTTGTCTTCACCAGCTAGATAAAATGTCGATGTATATATACCGCCTTTATCATATATAAGTACCTTATCGCCCCTTTTACGAATGCAATCTAGAAATTTCGATATAAGCTGAGTCTTGCCAGAACCAGTTGAGCCATGCACTAAAAAATGTTTCGTTTCTGAATTAGCAAGCATAGGCATTCCATCAATAACAATATCCGAAGCCATTTTTTGTTTGTTGATCATTTTGGCTACATTTTTAGAGGAATCCAGCTTTGCGCCACGAATAAACTGGTTTGCGGTTTGTTTTTCTCCCTGCGTTGTTAGCCATTTTACAATGCTATAAAATATTCCTAAGCTTAAAATAAAGCCTGTAATTGCTCCTACCTTGAGATAGTAAACAATAGCCTCAGCATTTTTTACAAACTGCGCATAAGACAAGTAGTTTTTCGGGGAAATATTATATGTCTTACCGTGATATGGCACGCTAAAGCGTTGTAGCTTAAAATCTAATATCTCAAGCGTAGGATTAGTTTTAGCAAGGCACCAATACCACGCATTTTGTAATATTTCATTTGGGGTAATAACATAAATTGAAAATGCTATTAAAATTAATAGAAATGGTAGGTACATGTTCCATACAGTTTTATTAACCTGCAGCCACATTCTTACATTATGGAAAGTAATTTGTCCACCACGGGTGAACTGCTTTGCTTTATCAGTATTTTTATGGTACATATTTTTTCGCTAAAACTTAGATGTTTGAGCAGATGACATTATTTAGAAAAATAAAATTAGATAAGTGTACTGGGGTTTTCAACTGGCTTATTTTCACTTAACAATAAATACCCTTTGATAACTCTGTATATAGTCCAAACCAGAGTTGCTGCGAGAATTAAAAATCCTATTAAAATAACTATCAGAATAAATCCTACAAGTGAAGCTATTAAACTAATCCAAAAAGTGCGAATTTGCCATGTGAAATGCGACTCTAACCAAGTTCCCTTTACTTCATTGCGTTTTAAATAATTTAAAATAACTCCAGCAATCGCCGTTATACCAAAAAAGAAAGATAGTGCCTGACAAAGATAAACTATTTGAGCAATATTTTTGGGGGATAGCTGTTTCTGTGCAGAGTTTGTATTTTTATCAATAGTTGTTTGCTCCATATCCATTTCTCCATAATCTTCTTAGGGTTTTAAAGTATCAATCCCATTTGGTTCTGTAATTTTCTGAGCTGCTGTAACTAGAAGAACATCCATAAGGATTTCCACCAGAATCACAACCACCGATCATTCTAAGACCAGTTGCAGGGTTGGTTCTGTCACTATGAAACGGTGTATATTCTTCATGGGATGATGATATAATGCTGTCATATTCGGCCTGAGTAATTTTTCCCTCTTTTAGTAATTGCTGATATTTTTTGTGTTGGGTGATTGCGAGCCAAATTATAAATCCAAAAAAAGATAGGAATACGCCTATTATTGTCGCCCCAACAAGAATACTATGTATAGTATTATTAATTTTTTCTTCTCTCTCTTTTTGCCTGTTGTATTCATCTCTTTTAGGTTTAAGCTTGTTAACAAGCTTTTTAGCTTCATTGTACTTAACAGCCATAGCTCCATATTTTGCTTCATCAATATAATCAGCGGAGCATTCGGCTATGCCATTGGTACAAGGAAAATCGATGCGTACTAAATGATTTAATTCCCAATCTTCGAGCATATCGTCTGATTTCAATTCACTTGCTGCTTTTTCTAACTTCTCTACCGCTATTTCATATTCTTTTAAACCATCGACAACCCTTTGGCTGATTGCAAAACAATTGGTTACTATAAAAATTAAAATACCAATAAGTAGATGTTTCATGGTTATCTCTATTTTTTATTTTTATCCGAATTCGCAAAACTTGGTTTTATGCTTCCTCTTATAAAAGAAGAGTGTTTCGCTTTTTCGGAGCCGTCTTCTATATTTTCAGTAACTTCATTTTTCATATCCTTGTATTTATCGCTTTGCGCTGATTTACCATCAGCTATATCTTTTGCAATTCCTTTGCTTTTTGTGCCAGCTTCATGATAAAGCAACTTTTTTTCTGTAAATATGTTTAAACTTCTAGCCCTTTTAAA
>JBAXAM010000017.1:0-27428 GCA_037142515.1 bacterium
CGCCTGCCTTGCCTATTACTACTTAATTAGTCTCATATGTGTTTGGACTTTTACACGTTCAAACAATTGCGCCCAAGTTATACTTAAGCTTTCAGCTGTTAGTTGTTGATTAAAATTGATATTTTTAACGAGATACTGATGTGATTTAAGCAACTGTTTTTGATAAGCAAAAAGCTTGTTTGAGTCAGTTTTTGCAGCCAACCGAATTAGTTCTTTAACCTGATCTTGATTGATAAGATTTTGAATAGCATTTAATTTGATTTTGATAAGATCACTGATAACGTGCATAAATGCAAGCAACAATGATCTAAAATCCCAATCTAAACATTGCTCTGCCATTTGAACTGTACTAATTTTATTATCCTGTAGCGCACAGAGATTTTGAAAGAACGTTAGGCGACGTTGAAAATTCTCTTCCTGTAGAATATTTAGGGCTTTCAATGGCGCATTTTCAGCTAAAGCAAGTGCTAACTTAAAATCAGTGTCTGGCGCTTGTTGTTTTAGCCATTCTTGCGCAACAACAAGTGATGGTGTTTTGATAGATATTGTTTGACAGCGGCTACGAATAGTTGCGGCAAGCGCTATCGGACGGTGTGAAATCAAAACTATAATAACACTAGCTGCAGGTTCTTCTATGGTTTTTAGTAGCGAATTAGAAGCTGCGATATTTAATAATTCAGCATGCTCAATAATAATGATTTTATATCCGCCCTGCTGCGAGGTATTGTTTAGCTCAGCGACTAACTCGCGAATTTGATCAATTTTTATAGCTTTATTTTCTTCTTCGGGTCTGATAATTATTAAGTCGGGGTGGTTATTAGATTCTAATAATTGACAAGTGCTGCACTCACCGCAAGCTTTGGTTGAACTATTTTTACAAAGTAATACTTCGGCCAAGCACAAAACAAAGTTGCACTTACCCACCCCTTCCGCTCCCTTTATTAAAATGGCATGAGGTAGCTGTCCGCTGTTTTTGCGACGGAGTAACTGCTTCCATTCTTGTTGTTGCCATGGATATATGGAGTGCATAGTTAATGAATAATTTTTTCTAAAAAAGCTTTCACCTGCTCTGTTACTTCTTCAGATGTTTTGTTGGCATCAATTAGATAAAAACGCTTAGGTTCTTTTTGCGCACGATTTAAGTAACAGCTACGTACTCGTTCATAAAATTCCTCACTCTCAATTTCAAGGCGATCTAGAGCTCTATTATTTTTAATACGACCAAAACCTCGGTCGACATTAATATCGAATAATAAAGTATAATCTGGACGTAAAGCACTTTGTACTAAGTTTTCTAAAACCGCTATTTTTTCCTGCGATAAACGACGACCAGCGCCTTGATATGCATATGTGGCATCGGTAAAGCGATCACAAATCACCCACTGCCCGCCTTTTAGTGCTGGAATAACAACTTGATTTAAATGCTGCGCGCGCCCAGCAAAATAAAGCAATAACTCAGTATCTGGATGCATTAGCTCTTGATAATGATCTAAAATTATCTTGCGAATTTTTTCGGCAATTTCCGTTCCACCTGGTTCTCGTGTTAAAATAAATTCAATATTTTTTTTACGTAGATATTGGGCTAAAAACTGTACCGCAGTACTTTTCCCCGCTCCTTCCCCACCTTCAAGTGTAATAAAATATCCATTCATAAATAATTATTTGTGCCGCAAATATTTTTTAATTGCCTTACCCTGTTCTTTGAGTGTGTCTGAAAACTTATGGGTACCATCGCCTTTTGCTACATAATATAAAACAGTGCCTGGAGTTGGATGTAACGCTGCTTCAATTGAGCCTTTGCCTGGCAAAGAAATCGGGGTTGGCGGCAGTCCTTTGCGAGTGTAAGTATTGTATGGAGTATCTTTTGTAAGATCAGCTTTGGTTAATTTGCCGCTATGTTTTTCACCAAGCCCATAAATTACTGTAGGATCAACTTGAAGCAGCTTACCCATGGCAAGACGGCGCGCAATAACTCCTGCGATTACTGGCTTTTCTTGTTCAAATGCAGTTTCTTTTTCGATTATTGAAGCAATAATTAACGCTTCATAAGGACAGTGATACTGTACATCAACAGCTTTACTATCCCACGCTGTTTGCAAGCGCTTTTGCATTAATTTATACGCATTAGTTAATATATAAGTATCTTTTACCTCGCCACTAAATAAATATGTATCGGGAGCAAATCTGCCTTCTGGTAATTCACCTGGATATCCAATTGCGCTCATTATTTCATTAGAGTTGTATTGTTGGATAGTGTGTTTGATATAGGAGTTATTATTTAAAGCTGCAATCATTTGCGAAAAAGTCCACCCCTCTACAATTGTAAAAGCATGGCGCACTGCATCGCCTTTTACCATTTTTGTAAGCAATATCCCCGGGGTGGTAACACCAGGCTCAATACTGTACTCCCCCGCCTTTAAATTACGCTCCACACCTCTAAACCGAGCAAGTAAATTAAAAAACAAGGGGCGCTTAATCAAGTTTTTTTGCTCCAAACCGGTAGAGGCCTTTTTAACAGACATTCCTTGAGTAAAAAGAAAAACAGCTGGCTTCTGACCCACCTCAATTAATGGAGCTTTTAAAAAAAGCCGGAAATCAAAGCTCAGTGCTAAACAAATTGCTATAAATGTAGCGCCTAAAATGATGGAAATTTTATTTTTTTGTTTCATTTTTTGATAATGATATTGGATGAATTGTATACTTTATTAAATAAATTTATCGTTAGTAATTACGATTTGATTATCCACCTGGTTAATTTTATGCATAACAACTAATATATCTTTGTATAATTCGTCTTTAATGTTTTCAAATATTTTAGAATTAATTTTTTTTGGATTTATTTCTGCTTTACCTTTAAAAAACCCGTAAACTCCCATCCATCCAGTATAGCAAGTTAAATCGTTATAAAATTTTTCTGTATATTTATGCACGAAAGCAGTGTCTCTAACTAATTTCTGTAATGTGTTAATAAAGATTTGTTCAGCCTCAATTGTTTTATGTTGTACAGATAATTGATAAAAATCATCTATTACCACATTTAATATTTTATCTAATGTTTCTTGATATTTTGGAGTTACACAGGTTGTATGTAATCGTGTTATACAATGCACGAAATGTTGTTGTACTACTAGTCTTAAATTTTGAGCGAAGAATACATTAAAAGACAAAAGCTCTTTTTTTATTTTTTTCATCTCTTCATCTTCTTCTTTTCCATTCATTTTTTTTATATAGTTTTCGACTTGATGATTTACTAGCATTGCTTGCGATTCCTCAAATTTTTCATTGAGGATAAAAACTTTATGTGCATCGTTATAGCATTTTGCTCTAATGGAACCAAAAGTCGTATAGTTAACAAACGCAGCTTGTAAAGCACATAAATCTTTTACGGTTGTTTTATTAGGTTCCATATGTAATATCCATTTTAATTCATCCAGCGTATAATTTTCCAACTGTTTTCCATAATTATGGTCGTCGCTTCCTAACATTGTTTTTTTGAAGCAGCATGCATCAACTAAAAATGTCACGTTTTTTACAATATTTGAATTATTTTGAAATTTTATAATTGTGGGTACAAATCTACCGTAATTATGAATGTAACAAATTTTTGATAAACCTTCTGGATTGCTTTTTATTATTCCCATTAACGCATAGTCTAACTCGCCGCTTATGCTATCTATGACAATACAAATACCATTTTTTTCAATAGAGCAATGAATGAGATTATTTATTGCCTTAACTTCGCTATCTTTTAACTTGTTTGTATATAGACCTAATTTATACATTTCACAAGCATCTATACGACTTTCTTGGTATTCATCTCCATAGTTACCTAATAACAAACCTACACAAGGAATTTTAGGATCACGGACAAACGCCGGTTGTTCTTGCCATTCAAAATCTTCACACCCTGCTGAAATGTAAAATATTGAACCTTGTGATATTTTCTGTGATATTTTCTCAAAAAGTCGTAGAGAATTATCATGAGATAAGTTTTGTTCCGTACTATACATACACCAAATCTCCTACAAAATCAGTAAAATTAAAGGCTATATCTTTTTAAAAAGCAAAGAGGTGTTGGTACCACCAAAACCGAAAGAATTAGAAAGAGCAGAATCAATGCGCATTGGGCGAGCGGTGTGTGGAACAAAATCTAAATCACAACCCTCGTCTGGGTTATCGATATTAATTGTTGGCGGAGCAACTTGATCACGAATTGCTAAAATAGAGAAAATTGCTTCAACTGAACCGGCGGCGCCAAGTAAATGACCAGTCATAGATTTGGTAGAGCTTACTGGGATTTTGTAAGCATAATCTGAAAATATTTTTTTAATAGCTATAATTTCGATTGTATCACCTGCTGGAGTCGACGTAGCATGAGCATTGATATAACCAATTGATTCTTTATTTATTGCAGCGTCATTAATTGCATTTTGCATCGCCAGAGCAGATCCAGACCCCTCTTGATCTGGCAATGTCATATGAGAAGCATCGCAGCTCATACCATAACCTGTAAGCTCAGCATAAATACGAGCCCCGCGACGTTTGGCAAATTCATATTCTTCAAGAATTACAACACCAGAACCTTCTCCTAGCACGAAACCATCACGATCTTTGTCCCAAGGACGACAGGCCTTAGTTGGATCATCATTGTGCCTGGACAATGCACGCATCGCAGCAAATCCACCAATACCCAATACAGTAGTAGCCATTTCACAGCCACCAGCAATCATAACATCGGCATCACCATAGCTAATTAGGCGAGCAGAATTGCCAATATTATGCGCTCCAGTACTACACGCAGTAACAATTGATAAATTTGGACCTTTGCAGCCATGTTTAATTGCCACTATCCCTGGCGCCATATTGATAATGGTATAAGGGATAAAAGTTGGTAATATCTTTCTAAAGCCGCCTTCGATAAAAGCTTCGTGATTTCTTTGGATGGATAATAATCCTCCAATTCCAGCGCCGATTGAAACCCCAACTCGATTAGCAATTTCATCAGTAATAGCCAAACCAGAGTCGGCAACGGCCTGCGCGGAAGCTGCTATAGCAAATTGAGTAAAAGCCTCGGTTTTGCGAGCTTCTTTAGGATCGAGATACAGCAACGGGTCAAAGTTTTTGACGTCAGCGCAAATTTGCACCGGAAAACTAGAAGCATCGAAAGCTGTAATAGCACGTATGCCACTTTTTCCAGCTAACAAAGCATCCCACGTATCAGCCACATTCAAGCCTAGCGGCGTGACCATCCCAAGACCCGTAATAACAACACGTCGTTTTGCCAAAGCCATATCCTCTAAAATATTATTGCGCCACCTTGATATGAGATTGGACGTATTCTACTGCTTGCTGAACTGTTGTAATCTTTTCGGCATCTTCATCAGGTATTTCGGTACTAAACTCTTCTTCCAAGGCCATAACCAGTTCGACCGTGTCCAACGAATCAGCACCTAAATCATCGACAAAGGAAGATTCATTCGTAATTTCACTTTCGTTAACACCAAGCTGCTCAGCGATAATCTTTTTAACACGTTCTTCAATAGTTGGCATACTGCGGTTTCCTCGTAAATGTTAATAAGTTAAATCAAAATATCGTCATTAGTTTATTCAAAAGTAACTAACTTGCAAGTAATATTTTTATACAAGCAATTGCTATTTAAAACATGTACATGCCGCCGTTCACATGTATTGTTGCACCTGTAATATAAGATGATTCCTCGCTTGCCAAAAAAGCTACTGCATTTGCTATGTCTTCTGGTTGACCAAGGCGCTTTGCTGGAACTTTTAATAATAACGTTTCTCTTTGTTCGGGGGTCAGTTTTTTTGTCATATCTGTTTCTATAAAACCCGGGGCAATACAATTCACTGTAATATTGCGCGAAGCAACCTCAATAGCCAAGGATTTGCTAAAGGAAACTATACCACCTTTGCTGGCTGCATAATTTGCTTGCCCAGCATTACCACTGTATGCAACAACAGAAGCAATATTAATAATTCTACCAAAGCGCGCTTTCACCATGTCGCGAATACAAATGCGGCATAAACGAAATGAAGAAGTTAGATTAGTTGATATTACTTGATCCCATTCTTCTTGTGACATTCGTAGCATTAAATTATCGCGCGTAATGCCCGCATTATTAACTAGAATACTTGGAGCGCCATATTCTTTATTAATTTGTTCCATAGTTTTTTCTATAGATTCTTGTTTGGTTACATCCATAAAAAAGCACTTGCTATCACTTTCATCACTATTATAATCAACGCCAACAACTATAGAGCCGGCTTTAGTAAGATGCGCGGCAACAGCCTTACCAATACCTCGACTTGCTCCAGTAACTAGCACCACTTTATTTTTTAATGACATAACACTCCGTCAGCTATTATTTCTTTGCTAATTCTCTTATTAAGTCCTGTTAATACTTTTCCAGGACCGCACTCTAAAATATATTTTGCGCCATTATTAACCATGTACTGCACAGTTTCAACCCAACGCACCGGACTATATAACTGCCTCACTAGCACATCACGAATTTTATCTGGATCGCTGTAACATGCAACATCTGCATTATGTATCACTGAGATTTTTGGAGAATTAATTGTAACCTGTGATAAACACCTAGATAATTGGTCAGATGCTTGCTGCATGAGTTTACAATGTGACGGTACACTTACGGGGAGAATTTTTGTTATTTTTGCTCCAGCTTTTTTGGCAAGATCAGCAGCACGCTTTGCTGCATTGAGTTGCCCAGCGAGAACTACTTGGCCGATAGAATTGTAATTTGCCGGCACTAATATTTCTCCTTCTTCTTGTGCTGCTTCGCTACAAATATGTTTAATAACATTATTATCTAGACCAACGATGGCAACCATGGCGCTTTCACCATGATATGAATCTTGCATAAAGCGACCACGATCTCTGACTAACAGTAAAGCATCAGCAAAACTTATAGCATCAGCACAAACTAAAGCAGTGTATTCTCCCAGGCTATGTCCAGCCACAAAAGCTGGTAGCTCATTATTTTTTTCTCGCCAAATACGCCATACAGCAACACCAGCAGTTAATAAAGCTGGTTGAGTAATTTCGGTTTGATTGAGTCTTTCTTCTGGACCATTTTGTGCTAAGTCCCATAAATCATAACCCAAAATCTGTGAGGCTTCGGTAAAAGTTGATTGAATATGGTTAAATGCAGCAGCTAATTCTTTTAGCATGCCTATTGATTGTGATCCCTGACCCGGGAAAACTATGGCTAATTTGTCGTTCATAACCTTACCAATGCAGCGCCCCATCCTAATCCGGCGCCAAAAGCTTCGAGCAATAGAAGCTGGTCTTTTTTGATTCTGCCATCACGCACGCCAATATCAAGCGCTAGTGGCACAGAAGCTGCTGATGTGTTTCCTTGATCTTCAATTGTTAAAATCACTCTTTCCATTGGCAAATTAAGCTTTTTAGCAGTTGCCAAAATAATGCGCAAATTGGCTTGATGCGGGATCAGCCAATCAATTTGTGATTTATCGATATTATTGGCCTTAAGTGTTTCTTCTACAAGCGCATCCAACATATTTACAGCTACTTTAAAGACTTTATTGCCTTGCATTCTAATATTGCGTGGTTCGTTAATACTATAAACAGTACCGGAATGATCAATCAAATCATTAAGGCTACCATCTGCATGTAGATGCGTAGAATAAACCCCTGGCTTATTGTCTGCTTTGAGAACTACTGCGCCAGCACCATCAGAAAATAAAATACAGGTTGATCTATCAGACCAATCGACAAGTTTAGTTAAAGAATCTGCTCCTACAACTAAAGCACAATCAACTGCACCTGCTCGAATATACTGATCTGCAATACTCAAAGCATAAACAAACCCACTGCATGCAACACTAACATCAAAGGCTGGACAAGCAGTTTTTGTTATACCTAAAAGATTCTGAAGACAGCAAGCGGTATTAGGAAAAAGCTTATTTGGTGTAGATGTAGCAACAATAATTAATTGAATTTCATTTTTGTCAATACCTGAAGCTTCAATCGCTCTCTTGGCAGCAATTTCAGCCATAGTAGTAGTTGACTCATTTTCAGCCATAATATGGCGGTTTTTAACTCCGGTACGAGTGAAAATCCATTCGTCAGTAGTATCAACCATTTTTTCTAAATCTGCATTGGTCAAAAGCTTACTTGGTAGATAACTGCCAGTACCGATTATGCGAGCGTATTTTTTCATGTTAGTTTGGCGTCTTGTAACACATTGGCTAATTCATCGCGGATTCTTTGTGGAACCTGTTTTTCCGCTTCTACTACCGCCTTCTCTAAAGCGCTATAAAAAGCAGCAACATTTGCGCTGCCATGGCTTTTAATCACAACACCCTGTAACCCAATAAGAGTTGCTCCATTATATTTTCCTGGATCTATATCTCTATACAATCTTCTTAGCATTGGTAGAGCAAGCAGTGCCATTGCTTTAGTAACAATATTGCGAAGCATATTTCGCTTGGCATAAAAAGCGACTAATTTTAATACTCCTTCGACAGATTTAAGCATTATATTACCAATAAAACCATCGCATACGATTACATCAACGTCGCCTTTAAAAAGATCGTTGCCTTCGACAAAGCCGACATAATTTATATTTTTATTTTCGGTAAGAACATGCATAGCTTTTTTAATTTGTTCATTACCTTTGCTCTCTTCTGAACCAATGTTTAACAAAGCAACTTTAGGGCATTTAACATTGTCTATCACTGAAGCTAGCACTGATCCCATTACCGCAAATTGGAAGAGGTAACTAGAGTCTGAATCAACATTGGCACCAAGATCTAATACATGGGTACTTTTACCCAAAACTACTGTAGGAAATGTTGTAGTAATTGCTGGGCGGTCAATGCCTGGCAAAGTTTTCAATACAAATCTTGCCGTAGCCATTAAAGCACCAGTATTACCAGCGCTTACGCATGCTTGCGCTACCCCGTCCTTAACCAAATTAATTGCAACCCGCATTGATGAGTCTTTTTTACCGCGCAAAGCCTTCGATGGCAATTCATCCATTGATACTTCTTCGGAAGCATGTTTAACAATAATGCGCTCCTGAAGTTTTATTTCTCTAGCGGCTGCTACTTTAGCATTTAGAATATCTTGATTGCCCACTAGAATAAGCTTTACCTTTGGGTAGCGCGCAAGCAATTTAAAGGCAGCAGGCACCGTAACACTCGGTCCGTTATCTCCGCCCATAGCATCAATTGAAATTGTAATGTTTTCCAAAGTTATTGCCCAGTATTAGTTTTAGAATCTTTAATGGGCTTTGGCGCTATAACTTGACGACCACGATAATAACCATCTTTGGTCATACAGTGACGCTTATGAGTTTCGCCAGAAGTTTTATCAACCGACAACGTTGGACTGGTTAGTGCATTATGCGCACGACGCATGCCTCGTTTCGATCTTGTTACTCTGCTTTTTTGAACAGCCATTTTTTTCTCCAGATATAATAAAATTTTAAACTCAAAAGAAATACTAACCGTATGAATTTACTATGTCAAAATTTATGTCAAAATTAATGTGAAAATTGTTTTATTATTTTTTCAAGCTGTGAATCCAAAGGGGCAACAAGATTTATTTTTGCTCCATCTGGCCAGGCAAATCGCATTTCTTTTGCGTGCAAAAACAACCTTTTTAATCCAAGCTTACTCATTTTACGGTTAAATTCTTTATCCCCATATTTCTCATCGCCAGCAATGGGATAACATATATGGGTTGCATGAACGCGGATTTGATGGGTGCGCCCTGTTTTTAGTTCGGCTTCGAGCAACGACATCTCAGCACCAGTCCTTGCTGGTCGAAAAATAGTTACCGATGCTTTTCCAGCTTGCGTAACTGTTACTATTCGCTCACCCGAGCTTAACTGATTTTTTAATAGTGGCGCATCGACAATGCGCTCTCTATTTTCCCATTCCCATTGCCCGCGGACTAGTAATAAATATTTTTTAAAAATACCTCCGCTACGAATTAATTCATGTAATTGGCGCAAGGCACTTCTTTTCTTAGCCAAGATTATACAACCAGAGGTGTCCCGATCAAGACGATGGACCAGCTCTAAATCTCTAATATCTGGCCTTGCTGCTCTTAAAATCTCAATTACACCAAAATTAATGCCACTACCACCATGAGACGCTATACCAGTGGGCTTATTGACAACTAAAATCTTATCATCTTCAAAAATAATACTATCTAGTAATAAATTAATTAAATTACTTCCTGGCTTACTTTTTTCTTCACTGACTTTACTCCAAAATGGTGGAACTCTTATTAAATCATTTGGTTGCAGTTTATATGAAGGCCCGACACGCCCCTTATTTACTCGAACTTCGCCGCTACGCAGCATTCTGTAAATACGGCTTTTGGGAACGTCTTTCAGCTTATTAAACAAAAAGTTATCTATCCGCTGACCAGCGGCATCTGCATCTATAGTTAAATTATTTAACTTTGTTGTTAATTTGTCTTGTTGTATCATACCATACGAACAATAATCTTTTAATTCAATGTTTACAAATAAAAAAATACAGTTGCATTTTTTTTGATTGGGTGAGAAACTTGAAAATTGAAAGAATTCGCAAGATAAAAATAAAAGGGACCAGCGGGATAAAAATTTAGAAGGCTGGTATAAATAAAACGGCGCGTCAAGATATATAAATCCTACCAGGTAGGCGTGTGAGACGGACACGTAACAAAAAAGTGCCAATTAATCAAAGAGTTTAATAAGATGAATAAAATGCTGATTAGCGCAGCTCAGCCAGATGAGGTGCGTGTTGCTTTAGTTAAGGGTCAACTGCTGTACGATTTAGATGTTGAATACCCAGGATTTGAACAAAAAAAAGCCAATATTTACAAAGGACGCGTTTCACGGGTTGAACCAAGCCTAGAAGCTGCTTTTGTTGACTATGGAGCTGACCGTCACGGATTTTTGCCCTTCAAAGAAATTGCCCGTTCTTATTTTAGGCCCGAAGTTGCCAACGAATCTTTTTCTCACTTGAGTATTAGAGACGCCTTGCGTGAAGGCCAAGAAATAATCGTACAAATTGATAAAGAAGAACGCGGAACTAAAGGTGCAGCCTTAACTACTTTTATTAGTTTAGCAGGCTCCTACCTAGTACTCATGCCAAATAATCCACGCGTTGGCGGAATCTCACGGCGAGTTGAAGGCAAGGAACGCGACGATCTGCGCGACCTTATGCGCAATCTCAATCTTCCCGAAGGAATGGGGTTAATCGTGCGTACAGCTGGCGTTGGAAAGAATTTAGACGAATTGAAATGGGACATGGATTCCTTGATGCGCCAGTGGCGTGCTATAGAAGCAGTATCGCCCAGCCGTCCCGCCCCGTTTTTGATTTACCAAGAAGGTGATGCCGTAATGCGAGCTATTCGCGATTACCTGCGCCAAGACATTAAGGAAATTTTGGTTGATACACCTGAGATATTTGAAAAATCCAAGCAGTATATCGAACAAGTTAAACCAGATTTTATTGATCGCATTAAACTATATCAAAGCAAAATACCTCTTTTTAGTTTTTACCAAATAGAAAAACAAATTGAAACTGCTTATCAACGTATTGTTCACTTGCCATCAGGTGGATCAATAGTCATTGATCATACTGAAGCATTGGTTAGCATTGATGTTAATTCAGCCAAGGCAACTGGTGGCAGCGATATTGAAGACACTGCATTTAATACCAACCTTGAAGCTGCCGATGAAATCGCCCGTCAATTGCGACTACGCGATATTGGCGGACTAATTGTCATAGACTTTATTGATATGTCACATATCAAACACCAACGTGAAGTAAGTCAACTTCTACGCAAATCTTTGGAGTGTGATCGCGCGCGCGTTCAAGTCGGTCACATTACACGTTTTGGTTTATTAGAAATGTCACGTCAACGACTACGTTCGGTTTTAGGCAAAGAAGCACAAGTACCCTGCCCACGCTGTGATGGTCAAGGAACTATTAGAAGCATCGAATCACTCTCTTCTTCAATAATTCTCATGATCGAAGAAGAAGCAACCAAAGAGAATACTGCCGAAATACAATTACAACTACCACTAGATTTCGCTACTTTCATGCTCAATGAAAAGCGCGAGGTTTTAGCGGAAATTACTCAGCGCCAAAAAATAAGAATTACTATTTTACCTAATCAGCATTTAGAAACACCACAATATAAGATCAAGCGCATTCGCACCAATGAAACAACTAAGACTGGTGAGTTAAGCTATAAATCAATCGAGCTACCTGACGCCACGATGCCGGAAAAACAAGCTGTATCAGCTCGAATAATAGAGAAACCAGCTGTAACACCAATTTTAGAAGCTAAAACAACTGAATCCAAGATTGTTGGTAGCTTGAAACAATTTATTGGTAAAATTTTCAAAGCGCCAGAAAAAGCTGAGACCAAACCAGAGGAAGTGAAAGCAACTACTGAGACAAAAAAAGCACAACCATTCAAAGGAAGATCGCCTCGTAGTAATTTCCCTAAAAAGCGTCGTGATTATCATGGCGAACGTACGCAGCAGCGCCGACGTCCTCCTGGAACTGGCCGTTATGCTTTCGGTAGTCGCGGTAGCAGCAAAAAAACCTTTGGTCCACCGCCCAGCAATATTTATCCTGAAATAACAGCAGAGCGTATCGAAGAGGAAAATTTATTTTCTCCTGATGCCAAGCCCATACAGAAAGCTGAGCCATCGCAAGTTTCGGAAAATACTGCGAAAAAAGAAGATTCAAATATAGAATAAATTTTTAAAAAATATTTTAATAAATATATAGAAAGGGGGCAATATTATGGCGGTAACAATTGCTGTTCCAAAAGAAACCAAAGCTGGTGAGCTTCGCGTTGCGATGACGCCAGCTTTAGTTATCCGGCTTACAAAACTAGGAACTAGCGTTAAAATTCAAAGTAACGCTGGTGCTGGTATTCATGCTCAAGATGCTGCATATAAAGACACAGAAATAGTTCCTACTGCTCACGCTCTTTATCATTCTGGGGATGTGATTCTTAAAGTACAGCCACCAACCGAAGATGAAGTTGCATCGATGAAGGAAAATTCAGTTTTGATTTCTTTCTTGTATCCGCATATGCAACCAAACATCGTAAAAAAAATGCTAGAAAAGAAAATCACTAGTTTTGCAATGGAGCTCGTACCGCGTATTTCTCGTGCACAAGACATGGATGCTCTTTCGTCACAAGCGACTATTGCAGGCTATAAAGCAGTTTTATTAGCTGCAGACAACAGCAAATTTTTCTTTCCCATGTTAACTACAGCTGCTGGATCAATTCGTCCAGCTAAAGTATTTATTATCGGTGTCGGTGTTGCTGGTTTGCAAGCAATTGCAACAGCAAGACGATTGGGTGCTCAGGTTAGTGCTTATGATGTACGTCCCGAAACCAAAGAACAGACTGAATCTTTGGGTGCCAAATTTTTTGATACTGGTGTCCAAGCAACTGGCGAAGGTGGCTATGCTCGTGAATTAACGCAAGAAGAAAAAATTAAACAAGCCGAAGCCTTAAAAAAGCATATTTCTACCTGCGATGTCATCATCACTACTGCAGGTGTTCCAGGAAGACCCGCACCAAAAATACTAAGTAAAGATATGGTCGAGTCAATGAAACCCGGCGCTGTTGTAGTCGATATTTTAGCTGATATGGGTGGTAACTGTGAATTAACCAAACCAGATAAAACTGTATATCACAACGATGTCGCCATTCTTGGGCCAATTAATATTCCAAGCAGCCTAGCAATTAATGCCAGCGAAATGTATGCTCGTAACCTGATTAACTTGCTCAGTTTAATGATTAAAGAAGGTGCGTTAAATTTAGACTGGAATGATGAAATTATTGCAGGCTCTGTAGTAACACACGAAGGCATCATTAAAAATGAAACTGTAAAAAAACTTTTGGAGGGTAAACTATGACAATTGATGGTTTTACCGCTATTTACTTATTTACTTTGGCTGCATTTACTGGCTATGAAGTTATAAGCCGTGTACCAGTAATTTTACACACGCCATTAATGTCTGGATCTAACTTTATTCACGGGCTTGTATTAGTAGGAGCGATTATCGCCCTAGGTCACGCCACAACAACTACTGAAATAATTCTTGGATTTATTTCAGTGCTATTAGCAACTGGTAACGCTGTTGGTGGCTATGTAGTTACAGTCCGAATGTTAGAAATGTTTAGGAGCAAATCCAATGCGTGATATTATTATTCAAGTTATTTATTATGCTGCCGCTATTTTATTCGTTTTAGGCCTAAAGCGCATGAGCTCGCCAAAGACTGCTACCAGTGGAGTTCAATGGGCAGGTGTTGGTATGTTACTTGCCATAGCGGTTACTTTCTTATTTCCCAATCTACATAATTTTGCATTGATTCTTTTAGCAATTGCAATTGGCACAATAATTGCCTGGGTGGCAGCAAAAAAAGTAGCAATGACTGCAATGCCAGAAATGATAGCAATGTACAATGGCATGGGCGGTGGCGCTGCTGCTGCGATTGCTGCTATAGAATTATTTAAACTATCCTCAGGCTCTGTTGAAACTATGACGCTAACAACTTTTATTTTGGCAGTTGTTGGTGGGTTAATTGGAGCAGTGTCGTTTTCTGGTAGTATTCTTGCCTTTTTTAAGTTGCGTGATTGGCTGAAAAATATTTATTTCCCCATGCAGCAAATTATAAATCTCAGTGTACTTGCCAGCGCAATTTTATTCGGCTTTACATTCTTTTTCTGGCATTCACCTATTGTTTTCGTATTATTTTTTATCGCCAGCTTGATCTATGGCATTTTAATGACTATGAGTATCGGCGGCGCAGATATGCCTGTAGTAATTGCGCTATATAATGCTTTTACCGGTCTTGCCGTTGCTTGCGAAGGCTTTGTGATGAACAACGTTGCTATGATTATTGCCGGAACTATTGTTGGATCATCAGGAACTTTATTGACTCTGCTTATGGCTAAAGCCATGAATAGATCGATAGTCAATGTACTATTTGCAAAATTTGGTGGCGGTGGCAGTGGTGCTGCAGTTGAAGGCACCTCTAAATCTATGGAAGTTGATGATGCTGCAGTAATGCTAAACTTTGTGAGCAAAGTAATCTTTATTCCAGGTTACGGTATGGCAGTGGCACAAGCTCAACAAAAAGTATGGGAACTTGCATCGTTGCTCATAGACAAGGGTGTTGATGTAAAATTTGCCATTCATCCAGTAGCAGGAAGAATGCCTGGTCACATGAATGTATTACTTGCCGAAGCCGGGGTTCCTTATGACTATATTGCAGATATGGACGAAATTAATAATGACTTTGCTTCGACCGATATAGTCATTGTGCTCGGCGCTAATGACGTTGTGAATCCAGCTGCAAGAACTGATAAAACCAGCCCGATTTACGGCATGCCAATTTTAAACGCTGATCAAGCTAAACAAATCTTTGTTATTAAACGCGGCAAAGGCAAGGGTTATGCTGGCATAGAAAACCTATTATTCTTTAATGACAAGTGTCGCATGGTATATGGTGACGCTAAACAGGTCATGGCAAAAATGATTCAAACTTTGAAAGAACAAGAATAAAAATTTTTACAGTCTGGCTGAGCTATAAATTTGTTTTACATTAACTTTTTTAGAAACTAGGTATAGTTTTTATGATTACTCAGTTAACTCCAAAAGAGCTTGTCGGTGTTGCTGGCGGTGTAGATTTACTACAACAGCTACAATACGGACTTTACTTGATGTCTGGATTAGTCGTACTTGTTGGTGTAGTTGCCAAAACAGGTGAATATTTATTAGATCAGTATAAAAAATGTTATGATAAAGAAATAGGAGCTGATAACATTTTATGCAGTGTTTTTAGATATATCGAACTCTCACTAAAATCTACAGAACCTGATTTATAGTTATCTGGTTAATTTATTTTTAAAATAAAAACCTGGTTTTAAATATCACCAGAAGCTACAGCATAGATTCCCGGGGCATTGCGCAAATATTCTGAATAATCTAGGCCATAGCCATAAACAAATTTATCTTCAATAGTAAGTGCCTTAAAATCAGCCTCCTCGACACCGCCTTCTTTACGCGGTTTGCGCTTATCTAGCAATACCGCTGTATAGACTTCTTTTACGCCTTTCATTTTACAATAATCAATAGCTGCTCTTAGGGTAGTTCCTGTATCCAAAATATCATCTACAACAACTACGGTGCGGCCGAATAAATCAATAGTTGGTTCCGCTTTCCAATGCAAATCACCTACCCTGTTTTTCAAGCCGTAACTAGAAACATGGATATAATTTATTTCTAATTGAAAATCTAGTCTAGGCAGTAAATTACCAAGCGGTACTATTCCGCCAAGTAAAACGCATAAAAATACTGGATCGCTGCTACCCAAACGAACACTCATTTCTTGTGCCATGAGATCAAGAGCTTCATCAACTTCTTTTTTAGAGTAGATGCAAGTTGCATTTTTATGAACTTCAGCAAAACGTTTTGATAAGCGCATTGTTTTCCTCTTATTAATTATATATAAAACACGATTTTTACGCTCTAATATTACTAAAGTCTATAGATTTTAGTAATTTTCTCCCGTAGCAAGAAACGAACCATATGATACAATGCCATGTGACATCTCATATAAATTAACAAGGAGTTTAATTTTATGCGCAAAAAAACATTCTCAAAAAACACCAGAATCATCAGGCGCCTCATTGCTGGCTTTTTCCTAATGATTATTTTACTTCCGATTATTGGTTTTGGTAAAACCGAACCTTCAAAATACGAACTATCTTTCGAAAAAGCAGCAAAGGCACTTTTTAATGACCCGACACAATTCCACGATCCGCATGTGATTAAAACATTAGGCATAATCTATCAACCGCTTCAAAAAAAATTTGGCGACAAACAAGTTAATTATTGGATGGAACACACATTAGCAGAGATGTGTTTACTGAAAGTTGGCAAATCGTGGGCCGGTGCTTTTGTACATCAACCACATTTACACCAATTGAGTACCTGTGGATTTGAGCCATCAGCTCATTTTACCAGCGAACTAATCATCGGTCTCGCGCACAATAATATAAAAGAATATGCATTCAAGTGTGTCCACGAGTGTACTAGCAGCATTGACAAAATAAAAACATCATATCTTGTTGATTGGTTGAAGCAGAATATTGGTGTAGATAATTGGAGCCCAGGGATGGAGGTTCAAGCTCTTGTTGCGGCAGGCGTAACATTCAATGATAAGTGGCAAGATGCATCAGGGGTTGATTGGAACTTAAAAAAGATTCTCGGTATGACGATTGATAGATGGCATTCGACAAAAAAAATTGCCAAGTTAAAAGCTGGGGATCAAATACCTGAAAATCTGCTGCATTTAGGACCAGCGTTGATAGAAATATACATTAAAGCCCCGGCGGCATTTTCTCCTTACGCTTCTGTTCTTGAAGAAGTCTTTAGTTTTTATCGCGAGATAATGAATCCAAAAGGCTACTGGGGATTTCCTGGTGAAGCATTCTCAACTGGACATATTATGGAGCAGTTTTTTATCGCTACAAACGCCGGTTTCAAAACGGCTCCGTTATCGCTGCAACCGCTTAAGCTGATGGTAGAACGCCAAGCTTCGGATGGCTGGTTCAAAATCTCCGATCATAATATTATCGGTGCACATGCACATGCAACACGTGCGATTGCTCTCGGCTTGCCGTTTTTAAAATGAGTAAAGTGTCCCTAAAAACAAAAGACGACACAAATATTGAATATGACAAAAAAGAAGAAGCAGAACAACTACAGAAAAAGCTTACCAGCAGCTCAATACATTGAAACAGCTTTAATAGGCTACGAATTATTGAACTCCCCTCAATTGAACAAAGGGACTGCATTTACTGCTATAGAACGAAAAAATTTCAATCTATTAGGAAAAATACCACCACACATAGAAACATTGGACGAGCAGGTTGTCAGAGCTTATGCGCAACTTAAATCCTATGAAAACCCAAATAAAAAAAACATATTTCTCAATGAGTTGTATAATACTAATAATGTATTGTTTTATAAGTTGGCTTCGAGCCATATTGAAGAAATAACACCAATTATTTATACCCCACATGTGGCAGTTAACTGCCAGACATTTAGCAACGAGTTTCGTCGTCCGCAGGGACTTTATATTTCCTATCAGGATAAAAATTATTTAAGTGAAATTATTGCTAGTTATTCATGCGATAAAATAGATCTAATTATAGTTACAGATAGCGAGCGCATTTTAGGAATTGGCGATCAAGGTATCGGTGGTATCGGCATTTGCATCGGAAAACTAATGCTCTACACTCTTTTTGGTGGAATTAACCCGCTAAGAACCTTGCCTATAGTACTAGACATGGGTACTAATAATAAAAAACTCTTAGCTGATCCTACGTACCTTGGTCTACGTCGTCCGCGAATAACTGGAAGCAAATATATTAGCTTTATCGATGATTTTGTTGCTGCATTAAAACAAAAAATACCCAATGTATTGCTGCAATGGGAAGATTTTGGAAGGCTCAACGCTCCAGTAATTTTAAAGCGCTATCGTAGCCAAATTTGTTCTTTCAATGATGACATTCAGGGTACTGCGGTTGTAACGCTTGCAGCAATTCTTGCAGCAATAAAAATTTTAAAACAAAAGCTAACTGACCAACGCATTGTAATATTGGGAGCTGGCAGTGCTGCTATCGGCATTGCTAATTTAATCACGCTTGGCATGAAACACTCCAAAGCACGTCAGTGTTTCTGGTTACTAGATAATATTGGCTTAATTACGGAAGAATCAGAAAATATTATTCAGAGCCAAAAACCCTACTTACGTAAAATTTGTGACATAAAAAATTGGAATATAAAAAATCGTAAAGCTATTTCGTTGCTCGAAGTAGTAAAAAATGTAAAGCCGACCATTTTAATTGGCTGCTCTACCGCAGCAAATAGTTTTACTAAAGAGATTGTAAGGGAAATGGCAAAGCACGTTGAACGACCAATTATTTTTCCGCTTTCAAATCCAACTGCAAATAGCGAAGCTAACCCTTCAGACCTAATTAAATGGACTAATGGCCAAGCATTAATTGCAACGGGTAGCCCGTTTGATTCAATTGCACAGTGTAACAATGCTCTTGTATTTCCAGGGATTGGTTTGGGGGTTATTGCAAGTAAAGCACAAGAAGTAACTGATGAAATGCTTTGGGCCGCAGTTGGAGCTTTGTACAAAGAATCACCAAGTTTAAAAAATCCGGCTAATCCTCTTTTGCCACCAATTAAAGAAGCTTCACGTATTGCTAAAAAAATTGGCAAAAAAGTCGCAGCTATCGCACTAAAAAACACTAATGTGAACAAGCTTATTGCTCAAACCACATGGAAAATAGAATATAAAAAAATAGTTCCTATTTAATAGAATTATTTTTTATTAACCACAGAAGTATTGCAGCTGGCAAAGTTAGCAAAATTGCGTTCTATCGGATCAGATATGCGCCCAGCTACCCCCAGGTCTTCTTTGCGCCGATCGTTATACCCACCAAGGATAAAACGCAGCCCACCCATAAAAACATTATTTCTTGTAACATCATAAGAGTCACGAAGTTCTAAAGTAGCATAACCAGTTATTGGATACACCGCTCGAATCTCTATTCCAGTAATATTACTAACAGTGTTATTCATAGAATAACGAAAGCCACCCGCAAATAATTTTAGTCCTTGCGTTCTAGGAATAGGCAAGAGCCTACCAACCTCAAAATCAAATCCAGTACCTGTTTCTTCATAGATTCCGCGTGTTTGGTTAGCGAGCCAATACCTCTTACCCGTAGGAAAGTAGCCATTAACGCGAAAATCCCAATTATAATTTAATAGCTCAACACCAATGTTCCCCACCCAAAAGTTATGGCCTAAAGGAGAGCGATTAAAATCGGCTAATGCATAACCACCTAACATATAAGAATTACTAAAAATTTTACGGTAACCACCACCGAAACCACCGGAATAGCCAGTTGAGTCTTTTATTCCAAGGCTGGCTACAAATACACTATAAAAAGTGTTTGAAACACCATTACTAGCAAACGGTATTAACCCCTGCCCCGCACCAAGTACCCGTTTACCGGCAAGCATCCAAACAGTACCACTTGGCTTCATATTTAAATAATTAGCTCTGGTTTCTGGTGTGCTATTTGATCGACCTTGATCGTATACGCCTGAAAGTGACGCCGGTGAATCTTCTACTCCATTAGTATCTATTTTGTAAATATTGTCTGTAGCTTGAACAGGATTTATAAAAAAACCAATGCCCAAAAAAATCACGCCTAACAGGTGTTTTATATTTTTCATTTTATCTTTCCTTGAAGAGAACTATTGCCTTGAAAAATTCTAATCCTTAGTATCTGATTGTCAAACTGTTTTGACTTGAATATACTAGTTATCATATGAAAGATAAGATTATTCTCATTACTGGCGCATCAAGTGGCATTGGTGAGGCTTGTGCTAGGATTTTTGCTAAATATGGTGCCAAATTACTACTTTGTGCCAGACGATATGAGCGCCTCGAGTTTTTGGCTACAGAACTTAAGCAAAAATATAATACGGTAGCCCATACTTTCCAACTAGATGTGCGTAATCATGAAAGTGTGCTAAAAAAATTTTCAAACCTACCGGAAGAATGGAGAAGCATTGACCTGCTCGTTAATAATGCCGGCTTGGCCGCTGGACGTGCCAAATTCCAAGATGCTGCATTTGAAGACTGGGAAGCCATGATTGATACTAATATTAAGGGCTTGTTATATGTCACTCGTGCGGTACTACCTAATATGCTAAAGCACAACTCGGGACATATAATTAATATTGGCTCAATCGCGGGACATGAAGCTTACCCCTCAGGTAATGTTTACTGCGCTACCAAATTTGCTGTATCTGCCCTAACCCGCGGATTAAAAATGGATATAGTTGACACAAATATCCGCGTCTCGACTATTGACCCAGGAATGACCGAAACAGAATTCAGTGAAGTACGATATAAAGGTGATAAAGAGATGGCAAAAAAAGTTTATGCTGGTCTCACTCCCTTAGTAGCTGAAGATGTCGCTGATGCTGTTTTTTATTGCGCTTCGCGTCCAGCACACGTGAATATTTTTGAGATAATCATGATGCCAACTGCTCAGGCTTCGGTCGCCGTAGTGCACAAGAAGTAGCGCGCACTGTCGCACCCTGTAGGCCAATGTCTTCGTTTAGAACGATATGCAGAGGTATATCATTGAGCAAAGCAGACACCCTGCCTTTATCAGCAAAGGCCTCGAGAAAACCATCTCTTTTGATCTGCGTTAATAATTTTAGCGCAATACCACCAACAACATACAAACCGCCAAATGGCAAGGTCGTAAGGGCCAGGTTACCAACTGCCGCACCATAAATGCGCATAAAAATATCAAGTGCTCTCATCGCCATAATGTCTTTATGTTTAATAGCATATTCGGCAACAATAGCAGCCATATCGACATTACTGTCACTCTTAATTAAAAGATATAATTCTGGATTTTCTTCTTCACCAAAAATTTTACTGTCACGTACAAAATAATAAATATTCGCTAATCCTGCACCAGAAAGAACTCGCTCAAATGAAACTCTGTGGTATTTTTTACGCAGGTATTTTAATAAAGCCAATTGTGTGTCATCGGCTGGTGCAAAATCAATATGACCACCTTCTGTTGGATGGAGTAAACATGCTGCCTGATGATAAGTCATAAAGCCAACACCCAAACCAGTCCCAGCTCCAATATATGCTCTAATTCCATCTTTACATGGCTTACCAATTTGTAGTGTTAACAAATCTTCTGGCTTTAAAACAGAAATACCGTAGCCTATTGCCATAAAATCATTTATTAATTCTACTTTATCTATTTTGAACGCACGCCCAATGTCGTTTGCGTCAATTAGCCAGGACAAGTTAGTTAAGCTTACTTTATTGTCTATAATTGGGCCGGCTATCCCAAAACAAGCGCTGGCAACCTCGCCATGCTTCACTTTCACTTTTGTAAAAAAATTATTGACAATATCAAGAAAACTCGAGTAATCGCTGTTATTATAGCGAACTATGGTATCAGCAAGCCGCAGCCTTGTATGCGTACCGCCAATGTCTCCAGAAAGTACTAACATAGCCAAATTCTACACTGAAAAAAAAGCATAAAAAAGTAGACAAAGAAAAATATTTTTCCCATAATCGCGCAAATGAATAATAATATCATCGAACTCAAGGGTGTTTCTAAACGCTTTGGTAATTATCAGGCTCTAACCGAAGCCAGCATTAGTATTAAAAATGGCGAATTCATTACCTTGCTTGGTCCATCTGGTTGCGGCAAAACCACATTGCTGCGTTTAATCTCCGGTTTTGAAAAACCAGACACTGGTAGGATTTTTATTGATGGACGTGACGTAACTGATCTGCCTCCAGAAAAGCGTCATCTTAATATGGTATTTCAGAGTTACGCTTTATTTCCCCATATGACTGTTTATGAAAACGTTGCATTTGGTCTCCGATGCAAAAAAACAGCTGAAACTGAGATTCAAAAACGCGTACTAGATGTTTTACGCATGGTTAAACTGGATCAATTGGCAGAGCGCAAACCAAATCAACTTAGTGGCGGTCAACAACAACGAGTGGCCATTGCCCGCGCCGTAGTTAATGAGCCCATCGTGTTACTACTAGACGAGCCTCTAAGCGCACTCGATTATAACCTCCGTAAAAATATGCAAATTGAATTAAAACAATTGCAACGTCGCTTAGGCATAACTTTTATTTTTGTTACGCATGACCAAGAAGAAGCTTTGTCCATGTCAGATCGCGTTGCTGTCATGAACGAAGGCTATATAGAACAACTTGGAACTCCAAAAGATGTTTACGAAGAGCCAACAAACCTCTATGTGGCAGAATTTATCGGGGAAACTAATATTTTTAACACCGAGATACTAGAAATCCGTGATAATAAGCTTATGGTTGAAGTTGAAGGCAAGCGTTTTGCCTTTAACAACAAAAAAGATTTGGCAGAAAAACAACAAATTCATGTCGTTATTCGTCCAGAAGACATTACGGTGTGGGGAGAAAATGAAATCACTCATGAAGAAAGCAAGAATATGTTGCCGGGTGATGTTGAACAAGTTATATACAAAGGATCGACTGTCGAGTTGATTGTGCGCTTACCTAGCGGCAAAAAAATAGCGGCAGCTGAATTTTTCAATGAAGACGATGAAAAACTCGATTATCACATTACTGAAAAAGTCTGGATCGATTGGGTTCCTGGCTGGGAAGTAATATTGCCCCATGAAGAAACAATCTAGTTCTTTTAAAATTTTCTCTTTAAGCACTGTCTGGTTATGGCTCTGCGTATTCGCCCTAATACCGATCATTTTGACACTTACTACTAGTTTTCTTACGCCAGACTCAAATAGCATTGTTAAACTCATACCTACTATTTCTAACTACTTGGAGTTGTTTAACCCTGGCTATTTGCGCATTTTATTGCAATCCCTCTATCTCGCCACTAGCTGTACGCTTGTTTGTCTATTTATTGGCTATCCATTTGCATTCATTATTGCCCGTAGCCAACATCAACACAAATCTTTATTGCTCTTACTCGTTATTATTCCGTTTTGGACTAGTTCGCTAATACGTACTTACGCCATCATGGCAATTTTAAAAGCAAAAGGAATATTGAACACTGTTTTACTTGCAGCTGGTATTATTCACGATCCATTACAAATTCTCTATAGCAATACTGCAATTTTAATCGGCTGTGTTTATGATTTACTGCCCTTTATGATCCTTCCGCTTTACGCCAATATCGAAAAATTAAACCAGGAATACTTGGAAGCTGCGCGTGATCTAGGTGCCAATTGGTTCACCACTTTCTTTAAAATAGTGATACCGCTAACAATACCGGGAATTATTGCAGGCTCAGTACTAGTATTTTTGCCCGCAATGACAATGTTCTATGTTCCTGTATTGCTTGGTGGTGCAAAAAATTTATTAATAGGCAATTTGATTGAACACCAGTTTTTAACCGCCAACAACTGGCCACTCGGAACTGCCATTAGTGTAGTCATAACTTTGCTTATGGGTATATTTATCATAATTTATTGGCGACACTCTAAAGAAGACGACCGAGAGAGCCTAACATGAACACATTCAGTAAATATTTTTACACTATATGTGTCTATATATTCCTGTATTTACCAATTGCAGTAGTCATCGTCTTTTCTTTCAATAACGCCAGTCATTCTCTGGTATGGCAGGGCTTTACTGTTAAGTGGTACACCGCCTTATTCCACGATAATGTGCTGTTGCGTGTTGCTGGCCATTCTTTTTTGCTTGGTATCTTAGCGGCTACATCTGCTACTGCAATTGGCACTCTGGCTGCAGTTAGCTTGTTTCGTTATCGTTTTTTTGGCAAAAAAATTCTCAACGCCCTAATATTCATTTTAATTTTATCACCTGAAATTGTTATGGCAATTTCATTGCTATTGCTATATAGCTTTTTAAATATTCCATTGGGGTTTTGGACCCTATTACTTGCCCATATAACCCTGTGTATTCCATTTGTGACCGTAACTGTTTACGCACGCGCTACCACACTTGACACTGATATCTTCGAAGCGGCAATGGATTTGGGTGCAACCGATTTTACAATTTTTCGTAAAATTATTGTTCCACTACTTGCCCCAGCAATTACTTCAGGTTGGCTTTTGAGTTTCACCCTTTCCCTTGATGATGTCATAATAAGCTATTTTGTTACGGGACCGACATTTGATATCCTGCCGCTGAAAATTTATTCTATGGTACGACTGGGTATTAAACCAGAAGTTAATGCGCTCTGCACCTTGCTTTTAGCCTTTACTTTGCTAGTAGTAATGATCTCCTATCAAAGTATTTATAAGAAAAAAGATTAAAATGAAAATTTATTACCAAATCTCTATCGCCGTATTACTTGCGTTGCTTTCAACTTTAACCAGAGCAGATAAAAACATATTAAATATTTATTCTTGGGGCAATTATTTACCCAGCGAAATAATTGCACAATTTACTAAAGAGACTAGCATCAAAATTAATTTGTCAGAATATGATAACAACGAAACTATGTACGCCAAATTAAAAGCCTCTGAACACACAGGTTATGACCTAGTAATTCCTTCAAGTTACTATGTTGATCGCATGTCTAAACAGGGAATGCTACAGCCACTCGATAAAAATAAATTAACTAACTTGCACAATATAAACCCAATGCTGCTAAACAAAGAATTTGACCCCAAAAACAATTATAGTATCCCATATTTATGGGGAACTACTGGCATCATAATTAACACCAAATATATAAACAAAATTACCAGCTGGCAAAACTTTTGGGATTCACAATACGAAGACCAGCTGATGATGCTCAACGATATGCGCGATGTTTTTGGCTCCGCACTTATGACCCTTGGCTATTCAATCAACGATACTAACCCAGAACATATTAAAGCAGCTTATCTTAAATTAAAGCAGCTTTTACCAAACGTTAAAATTTTCAACATCGACACTGTACCGAATATTTACATTGATGAAGATGCCATTATTGGCATGGCTTGGAGTGGCGACTGTAAAATGGCACAAGACGAAAATCAACAGTTGCAATATATTTATCCAAAAGAGGGATTTACTATTTGGATTGACAGTTTTGCTATTTTAAAAACAGCTACCAATCTCGAAAATGCGTACAAATTTATTAATTTTATGTTGCGTCCGGAAATCGCCAAACAAGCAAGCCTTATTATTGGGCACTCACCCACCAATCAAACGGCTATAAAGCTAATGCCACTAAAATTACAATTAAACCCTGTCTTTAATCCAGATGCAAAAACTATGCAACGTGGCAAAATCCAGCTTGATATTCCAGAAAAAGAGCGCCACATTTATGAAAAATATTGGGAAAAACTAAAGATTGGTGGTTAATGCCAAAATAAAATTAAAAAGTAAGTTGTATTCTAGCGACAATGCTGTTTATGTTTTCTTTTTTCCCGTTCGAACCTGGATTTGCCATTGCGTAAACATAATTTGTCAAAAATTCTACATGCCGATTTAAATACCAATTAAGGCCCAATGTCATATTATTTTCTTTGCCGCCATATACATCGGCATCATTCAAGTTAACGGTGCTATAACGAACCAAAGCCTCCCATGCACCTAGTTTTTTGTTATGAATATCTATATCTCCTCCAAAATAAGCGTCAGGAAAAGAATATGCTAGTGACTCACCGGTTAGGAAATAGCTTCCGGTTAAAGAATAGCCTGAAAATTTCAAATTCGGATTGTTATTGCTGCGATTCACGCGCATTTGTAAATATTCCATCTGAGCCGACCATGGGCCATATATCGCTGCCATTTCTGCATCAACTGAACCATAGCTGTTAACATGACTAATGGTTCCAGAATCAACTATTGTGTTAGACATATGTGATTTAACTTCAGGAACAGCACTAATTGTAAAACTATTGCTACCATCAGGCCGTTCAACCCAACCAGACAAACCAAGATTAAGCATTTTGGTTTCAGTATGGATTGGTGAGTATACCAAGCGAGCAGTTCCCCCTATGGGAGTCCTGCCTGTTGTGTCTTGCGAAGAATGCGGACCAAAAGCCGATAACTTGAGTGTTAAAAAATCATTCCAAACATTGTATCCAGCTCCTACGTAATAGCTGTACGGAGGAGAAAAAGCGCTTACCGGCAAAGGAATCTCTAGTGTATCTAAAGACGCCGCATCTGAATCATTGCTTATAGAAAAGCTAGGGCAAATTTGTCCTGCGTTAAATTGCATATTTTTTAAGCCTGAATATCGAGCCTGGGCAGATAATAAATCGTTTGTCCGAAAATCATACCCAAAACTATAACCCCAAGATGAAGTTAGTTGCCCATTCAAATATAGCCGAGCCCTACGAAGATTTGTTCCACTCGATAAATCTTGATTATTTCGCTCAAATTTCATTGCATCTGCTTGAATAAGACCAGATAAAGAGGTACTAAAATCGGTATTAAGAGCACTGAAGGTCAGCCCTTCAGGCGTATAAGCAAGTGAAAGCGGGATTTTGCTATTATCAGCACCCTGAGATTGAGATATGGCAGACGACGAAATGATTAATGCAATCAAAAAAATAAAATAGCGTCCCATCTTCGAGCCTCCCTCTTTTTAATCCTTGGAACGAATTATAGCATCAGGTTGCAATAATGCAAAAAGAATGCAAAAAGAATGGTTGAGTCCATTTCATTCTCTGATAAAATGTGCTCGTGAATTTCTAAGGAAGGGATAAATGTATAGTACATTAATGATAAAGCAACTTTTTTTCTGTAAATATGTTTAAACTTCTAGCCCTTTTAA
>JBAXAM010000018.1:0-26188 GCA_037142515.1 bacterium
TACAAATATGCTGCCTCGTCAAAAATAATTTACAGAAAGGATGTTACACTACCACCAGCTTCGGTTTAGCAGAAACATCAATGATATTTTTTGCTGTAATAGCACACAAAGGTTCTGAAAGTTTTGCGTTAGCTGTAAACCTACGCCACTACAATTTATCTATAAAAAACATTCAAAAAATTATAACTATATTTTCTTTCATAACCCCTCTAGGTATTTTTGTAGCTTCTCTCGTTATGTATACACTGCAAACCAGCACAGGAAATATCTTAGGGGCTACTTTAAACGCAGTCGCTGCAGGAACCTTCTTGTATCTAGGTGCTGAACACATGGTTGAAAAAACTAGATCATTCGAAAGCCCCATTGAAATATTAGCATTAATACTAGGTGTAATATTAATGGCTGCAGTGGCTATTTGGGTTTGATTAATCTCCTTCCAAACCATGAATCGGCTTTACTGAATTCCAACGCTTGCAACTAGGACATTGCCAATACAATTGCCTACCAGCAAAGCCGCAATGGACGCAACGATAGATGGGTTTACGTTCAGAAAGTTTATCGATAAACTCCTTGAGTAATAATAACTTATCTTTCGTATCAGGATCAGCACTATTTATATACAAACCCAGCATACGCCTTAAACCACGTATCGAAAGGCAGCGGTGACTTTGATTTGATAGGTATTCAATCGCAGCCACTTCTCCTTGCTTATTACAAATATAATCTGTCATAGCAAGCACAAAATAAATTCGTGGATTTTCGGCAATATATTTTGATAAATAACCAACAAATTCCTCTTCACAATTTATTTTTTTATAACAATCGGCCAAAAGCTCAACAACTTCAGATATATATTCTGCATCCTGCTCATATACATGTCGAAAAGCATGAATAGCCAGTTTATATTCACCAGACTCGATAAAAAGTCTTCCTGAAATAATGCTGGCGCGTGCGCAATGCTTGTCGTAAGACAAAGCCTCTTTTAAATATTCATGTGCTTGCTGGCTTTGATTGTCATAGCGCGACAGCTCTGCCAACTCACAGTAATAATGAGCAACTGCATTATTCACATTTATATTGCTTAAACTTGCTAATTTTTTTGCTGTAGCAATTGCCTGTTGCCAATCTTTTTGCTGCTGATATATATTAATCAGATTATTCAAACTACTAACAACATCTCCCTCAAGCTCAATTAATTCCAAAAATAAGCGTTCGGCACGATCTAATACTCCTGCACGCAGATAATCCTGCGCCAACTCAAACAGTGCTTGCATACGTTGCTTTCGATCCAATTGTGGACGAGCTATAAGATTTTGGTGAATGCGAATAGCACGATCTACTTCACCACGACGCCTAAATAAGCTGCCCAAGGCTAAATGTGTTTCAACAGTATCGGTATTTACTTCAAGCATTTTAATAAAAACATCAACAGCTTTATCAGGCTGTTCGTTAATCAAGTAATTTAAACCAAGAAAATAATCGTGCTGAACTATAGGAGGTTCAATTTCAATAGTTTTTTTGTGACGATAACCAGCATACCATCCAGAAACAGCAGCGACAGGAAGAAGCAGTAGTAATAGTTGAAACATAAATAATTGCTAGAAAACTTACTCTCCCTTGATGGGAATTGAGCGCAAGTTTTTAACTTCTTTTTCAACAAGCTTCAGACGCGATTTCAACCGAAAATTATCTCGTTTTATATTTATCCAAGAAAATATAGATGCCAATAAACCAAGAAAAATTCCACCGCCAAAAGCAAAAACCAATAATAAGGAAAGAGTGAATGTCTTTGAATCTAGGTAATAGTTGAAAGAAACAGGTACGGAATTTAAAGAAGTAAATGTTAAACCAGCTAACATTATGACCAGCAAAACTAAATACGAAAGTATGCGCATAAACCAATCCCTCCCGTCACTACAAACCTAACACCATTTGCAATATTCGCAATGACGGGATCATTCATGTCACTTATTCAACATTATGCCGAATTTGCTCTTTGAGCAAATCACCCAATTGTGTGTTGGCAGGTGCATCAGAGCTACCAAGCTCTGGTTGCATTTCTTTGATGGATAAATTAACGGCGCGACTCTTTTTATCAACACCAAGCACCCTAGCCTCAATACTATCACCTTCTTTTAATAACTCAGAAGCGTCTTTGACTTTCTCGCGACTAACATCAACAGCCTTAACTTTACCAGAAATACCATTACCCAAATCAATTGTTGCAGACTTGGCATTGACTTCAGTAACTGTACCACTAACTACGCTTCCCTTTGGATGTTGATCTAAATAATCAGTATAGACATCAGTCTCTAACTGTTTAACACCAAGCGAAATCCGCTCACGCTCAGCATCAATGGCCAAAATAACAGCTTCAATATCCTGTCCTTTTTTGTAATTACGAATGGCTTTCTCACCTGGTTCAGACCAAGAAATATCAGAAAGATGTACCAAACCATCGATATCACCATCAAGTCCAACAAAAATTCCAAAGTCAGTAATCGACTTAATCTTACCACTTACTTTTTCGTCTTTGTTGTGCACATTAGCATATTCTTTCCATGGATTTAGCTTACATTGCTTCATACCCAAAGAAATGCGACGACGATCTCCGTCAATTTCAAGAACTTTAACTTCAACTTCTTGGCCTTGAGCTACAACCTTGGCGGGATGAATGTTTTTATTAGTCCAGTCAATTTCAGACATATGAACTAAGCCTTCAATACCAGGTTCAATTTCAACAAAACAACCATAATCAGTAATGTTAGTAATACGACCAAACAATCTTGTACCTACTGGATAACGGCGATTAATATCACGCCACGGATCATCCGCCAATTGTTTTAAGCCCAACGAAACACGGTTTTTATCACGATCGTACTTTAAAACTTTAACCTTAATTTCATCACCAAGTTTTAATACTTCATTTGGATGGCGAATGCGTTTCCACGACATATCAGTAATATGCAACAAACCATCAACACCACCAAGATCAATAAAAGCACCATAATCTGTAAGGTTTTTAACTACCCCGGTAATAATCGAACCTTCTTCTAAACTACTCAATAATGCGTCACGCTCTGGAGTGCTTTCAGCCATCAACGCAGCACGACGAGACACTACAATGTTATTCTCTCTTTTATCAACTTTGATAATCTTGAAATCAAGTTCTTTGCCTTCTATATATGAAGTATCGCGCACTGGCTTAATATCTACCAATGAGCCTGGTAAAAAAGAACGAATCTTATTAATTTCTACAGTAAAACCACCACGAACACGCTCAGTAACAATCCCCTTTACCGTTTCCCCATTGGTAAAAGCATTTTCCAATGCTTGCCATGACTCAATACGTTTGGCTTTTTCACGTGAAAAAGTAGTTTTGCCGGTACCATTCTCAAAAGCTTCCAAAACCACATCAACAACATCACCAACAGCTACCTCTAATTCGTTATTTTGATTACGGAACTCGTTAACCGGTATATATGATTCTGATTTTGATCCAGCAGCGTATACGATCACAAAATCAGGGGTTATATCAATTACATCAGCTTTTCTAGTAGCCCCACTTTGAAAATCTATATTTTGTATACTTTCAGCAAATAGCTCCGCAAAATTTTCTATCATATTATTAACTCTCACTAAAAACTATTGTGTTCCAAGCAACACGAATTAAGTTATTAATTAACTGTAGCACTTCATCAACACCCAGCTTGGTAGTATCAATTATTACTGCAGTCGGATCTGGTTTTAAAGGAGCAACAACACGACTTTCATCACGAATATCGCGCTCCATCAAACCCCGTAAAACCGCGTCGAGGGTAGCATTTATACCGCAACCTTGCAACTGCAAAAAACGCCTTCTTGCCCTTTCTTCAACACTTGCAGTTAAAAATATTTTGAGTTGTGCATTGGGAAATACCACTGTTCCCATATCACGACCATCTGCAACTAACCCTGGTAATTTACTAAAACTACGTAAAAAATTGGTGAGAGCAGCACGAACTTCGGCAATTATCGCTATTTTTGAGGCCATAGCACCACATTCCTCGTTACGGATTGCGCCTCCAAATTGATCTATAAGCTCGTGATTTAACTCTGAAATCGCAGCAACTAAGGCGGGTACATTATTCAGCTGAATATTATTCTGAATAACCACTAAAGCAAACGCACGATAAACAGCTCCGCTATCTAAAAAATGCCAGCCTAGCCTTTCAGCCGTAAGTCTACTAATTGTTCCTTTGCCAGAGCTACTTGGACCATCGATTGTGATTATTGGGATGTTAATTGCGGTCCCTCTTTTTCTTCTTCTTCTTCTTCTTCTTCTTTTTCTTCTACTTTCTGCACGCCAACAAGACCCTCACCTTCACCAAGATTAATCAAGCGTACTCCCTGAGTATTTCTGCCAATAATTGAAATCTCATCAACACGTGTTCGAACAAGCGTTCCCTGATTGCTAATCAGCATAATTTCATCACCAGCATCTACCCAAATAGCACCAACCGCCTTGCCATTACGCTCACTAATCTGGATAGCAATAACGCCTTGAGCACCTCGATTGACAACCGAAAAATCAGAAATAGTAGTGCGCTTACCATATCCATTTTCAGTAACAATTAAAATTATTCCTTCTGGGTTAGCAATAGCAAGAGAAATAACTTTCTGATTAGCTTTCAAACGCATACCACGCACACCTCTTGCAGTACGACCCATCGGCCGAACATGATCTTCAGAAAATCTAACTGCCTTGCCGGCATCACTAAAAAGCATTACTTCCTGTTTACCATCTGTCAAAGCCACATTAACTAAATTGTCGTCAGGTTGTAAATCAACTGCAATAATCCCATTGGAACGCGGATTGGAAAACTGCTCAAGTGCTACTTTTTTAACAGTACCTTTGGCGGTAACCATAAAGAGATAATGGTTTGCTAAATATTCTCGAATTGGCAAAATAGTATTAATGCGCTCGTCTTTTTCTAGTGGAAGCAAATTCACCAATGGTTTACCGCGAGAAGTTCTATTGCCATGTGGCAGTAAGTAAACTTTAAGCCAATAGACTTTGCCCTTATTCGAGAAGCACAAAATAGTATCGTGCGTATTGGCAATAAACAGGCGTTCAACAAAATCCTCTTCTTTAACTTTGGTCGCTGTCTTTCCCCTACCACCACGACGCTGCGCTTGATAGTCAGCAACTGCCTGAATTTTGGCATACCCTTCATGCGAAAGCGTAACCACCACATCTTCGGGTGTAATCAAATCTTCATGAGTTAGATCTTCTTGAGTATCAATAATTTCAGTACGGCGTTTGTCAGAAAACAACTCCCTCATCTCTAAAAGCTCTCTGCGAATAACTTCAAGTAATAAATTTGGCGACGCTAAGATATCAAGTAATTGTTTAATACTATTAACTAATTCTTTGTATTCATTAAATATTTTATCTTGCTCGAGTCCGGTCAAACGATGCAATCGCAAATCTAAAATCGCTTGAGCCTGAACATCTGACAAACGATAGTCCCCATTTTTAGTCACTCCCAATCCATCTTCAAGATCATCTGGACGCGAATACTCAAGCATTGTTTTGACAAAGCCAACTTGCCACGTACGAGCCAATAATTCCTGCTTGGCAATCACAGGGTTACTTGATTTTTTAATTAAAGCAATCATTTCGTCTATATTGGCAAGCGCGACACTTAAGCCCTCTAAAATATGCGCTCGCTTACGCGCTTGTTTTAGTTCAAACACCGAGCGCCTAACAACTACTTCGCGTCGATGTTTTAAAAAAGCCTCAAGCAACTGCTTTAAGTTAAGAGTTTTTGGTTGCCCATTATCAAGCGCAACAACGTTAATACCAAAAGTAACCTGCATTTGCGTATTTAAAAATAAATTATTCAAAATTACTTCGGCAATTTCGCCCCTACGCAATTCAATTACTACGCGCATACCATCTTTGTCAGACTCATCACGAACAGCAGTAATTCCTTCAACTTTTTTCTCTTTGACTAATTCAGCGATACGCTCAAGCAAGCTTGCTTTATTAACTTGATATGGCAGTTCATCAATAATAATTGCCTGTTTGTGACTCGTCTCATCGCTTTCAATAGTAACCTTGGAACGTACACGAATTTTGCCACGACCAGTACGATAGGCTTGCTCTATCCCAGCCCTACCGTTAATAATACCGGCAGTTGGAAAATCTGGTCCGGGAATAATTTTGATTAAATCACGTATTTCAATTTCAGGATTATCAATCAGAGCAAAACAAGCATCAATGACCTCGCCTAAATTGTGCGGAGGAATATTAGTCGCCATACCAACTGCTATGCCAGAAGAACCGTTGATTAAAAGATTGGGTAAACGTGTCGGTAAAACTTCAGGTGCAAACTCTGTGCCATCATAATTTGGTGCAAAATCTACGGTTTCTTTATCAAGATCGATCAGCAAATAGTGTGCTATTTTCGCTAATCTAATTTCGGTATAACGCATTGCTGCCGGAGAATCACCGTCAACGGAACCAAAGTTTCCTTGACCATCAACCAATGGATAACGCAGTGAAAAAGGTTGAGCCATACGCACAATCGTATCGTAAACAGCACTATCACCATGAGGATGGTATTTACCAATTACATCACCAACGATACGTGCGGATTTTTTATATGGCTTATTGTATTCATTACCAAGCTCACGCATAGCGTATAAAGAACGACGATGAACTGGTTTTAGGCCATCACGAACATCTGGCAGAGCCCTACTTACAATAACGCTCATTGCATAATCAAGATAAGAGCGTTTTAGTTCGTCTTCAATATTAACTATAGTTATTTCTTTGGCTGGCTGAGTCATATTTTCTGTATAAAAATCAAAAAGTTATAAATTAACTGCAATATTGCATTTTAGCACAAAACTGGGTTAAAAAAAATGAAAATTACGCAAAAATTCGCTCTAAATCCGCGCGGCTGATACGAAGCCTCAAATGAGAATTACCATGCTCATCTATCGCTTCGGATAAAATAGCGTTATTTTGATATAATGCAGCTCGAATTTGGCCAGCATGCGGCAATAGACAAATATCAATCTCTAAAATCTCAGGGGATATAATCTGTTTTATGGCATCTATCAATAAATCAACTCCTATGCCATCAACCGACGACATCCAAACTCGCTCTGAATCATTATTTGTATCTACATCAACTCGCGGTTCAAATTCATCTAACAAATCGATCTTATTTAAAACCTGTAACTTAGGCACTTGAGCAGCTCCGATTTCTTCCAACACCTTATTCACCACTTCAATTTTTTCATTTTTCCGCGGATCATTAGCATCGATTAAATGCAGTAGCAAATCAGCTTCTCTAGTTTCTTCTAGCGTAGCATGAAAAGCTTTAATTAACTCATGCGGCAAATCGCGGATAAAACCAACAGTATCAGCAACAATCACTGCACCGAAACCTGGCAACTGAATACGCCGTAAAGTTGGATCTAAAGTAGCAAATAACTTATCTGCCACATAAACTTTCTCTGATGTTAATAAATTAAATAAGGTTGATTTACCAGCATTGGTATAGCCAACTAATGCAATAGTTGGTAAGGCAGCACGCGTACGCGCACGTCGATTTTGTAGACGTTGGCTGGCTAACTTTTCTAAACGTTGTTTGACGCTGGTAACTTTTTGCCGCAAAATTCGTCGATCAAGTTCCAGCTGTGATTCACCTGGACCACCACGCACACCAATACCACCACGCTGTCTTTCTAAATGAGTCCAACCACGCACTAACCGTGTAGCCAAATGCTCAAGCTGCGCCAATTCAACCTGTAATTTACCTTCAAAACTTCTCGCTCGCTGCGCAAAAATATCTAAAATTAAATCAGTACGATCAAGCACGCGACACTGCAAAAATTTTTCTAAGTTGCGTTCTTGAGCAGGTGAAAGGAAATTATTGAAAATAACAAGATCAGGCTTGTGAACTAAAACACTTTCCCTGACTTCTTCGGCTTTACCACTACCAATAAAATATTTAGTATCCGGAGCCTCACGCTTGCAAGTAACAACGGCAACTACAAAAGCACCAGCAGACGTTGCTAATTCATGAAATTCTTCCAAATCTTGTGTGAGCCAAGCAGATTTTACAAAATCCACATGAACTAAAATAACTTTTTCGCGTCCCTGCTGACTGGACAAGCTCAGCGTCATCTAACTAACTCAAAATCAATTTGCCTATCATCAAGATTAACTCTTGTTACTAACACCTTAACAGGATCACCAAGACGATAAACCACACCACTACGTTTACCGACTAAGCGATGATGCGACGCATCAAAATTATAGTAATCATTTTTAAGTGAGGTAACGTGAACTAATCCTTCGACAAAAATATCTTTTAACTCGACAAAAACACCAAAGTTAGTTACACCGGATATTATACCGGCAAACGTCTTCCCTGTTTTATCACGCATAAACTCACATTTTAACCAAGCCGTAACATCGCGAGTTGCATCATCAGCACGACGCTCGGTTTGCGAAGCATGATCGCCAAAATTTTTCATCATGGCTTGCGTATAAGCATAATTTTTAACTTTGCCTCCATGCAGTAAATACCGAATAGCACGATGATTAATTAAATCAGGATAGCGCCTAATTGGTGAGGTAAAGTGAGCGTAGGCTTCGTATGCTAAACCAAAATGACCAACATTTTCTGGCGTATAAGTTGCTTGGCGCAGTGATCGCAATAAAACAGTTTGTACTAAGTGTTCATCCGGACGACCAATAATTTTCCGTAGCAAATTAGCATAATCAATAGTCTTTGGCTTATTACCACCTTTAAGCTCTAAACCTAAACCTACGAGAAAACTGCGCAAATCCGTTAGTTTTTCCGGACTCGGACCCTCATGCACGCGATAGAGCGCTGGGATTTTCCCCTCTAGCAAAAACATTGAAGCACAAACATTCGCGGCCAACATACACTCTTCAATAATACCGTGCACATAATTATGCTCGACTGGCTCAATCTTTTTAATTTTACGATCACGAGAAAAAATAATTCTGGTTTCAATTCTAGAAAAATCCAGAGCGCCGCGAGCTTTGCGTTGTTTTAATAAAGCATGATACAAACTCTGAAGCTCCTGCAACTCGGGCAATAATACTGACGGCTTTTTAGCTTTCTTTTCAAGCTGCTCAAATACTTCAGTATAGGTAAGTCTAGCATGCGATTTAATAACAGCATCATAAAATTTATAACGCCCAATTTCGCCATTTTCTGTAATCCGCATCTCACATACCATGGCTAAACGTTCAACTTTGGGCTTTAAAGAGCAAAGTTCGTTCGACAAGACTTCAGGTAACATCGGAATAACATGCTGCGGAAAATAAACTGAGTTACCACGCCTTAAAGCTTCCTGATCAAGCTGCGTATCAAAACGCACATAGTGACTAACATCAGCAATCGCCACATACAATATCCAGCCGCCTTTTTCCTGGCGTTTGCAATAAACAGCATCATCAAAATCTTTAGCATCTTCACCATCAATAGTAACAAAAGGCAAATGTTGTAACTCCAAGCGTCCGGTTTTTGCTTTTTCGGTAACTACAGCTCCAATAGCACTACCTTCTTCAAGCACTTCATTAGGCCAAGCAAAAGGTAAACCATGGGCTCTAATTGCAACTTCAATTTCCATACCAGGAGCCATATGCTCACCTAAGACTTCAATAACTTTACCCGTAGCACTATTACGCTCGGTTGGATAACTAATAATTTCACTAATAACAATCTGCCCTTCTTGTGCATTAGCTTCTTTGCCTTTAGGAATAATAATTTCTTGAGTAACATTTTTATTTGAAGGGATAATAAATCCCACCCCTTTTTCTTCAACATAACGTCCGACGATCTGGGTAAAACTACGCTCTAAAATTTCAACGACAGCGCCTTCGAGCTTACCGCGCTCATGATTAGCAGTAACGCTCACCAAAATGCGATCACCGGGGAAAAGACTGCGAACTTGCCTTGGATTTAAAAATACATCATCACCACCATCATCAGGAATTAAAAAACCATAGCCTTCTTTATGACAAACCACATGGCCACGCACTAACGCCATCTGATTTACAAGCGCATAATTACCTTTGCGATTGATTAATAATTGACCATCACGAAGCATCGCATTTAAACGCCGACGCAGTGCCTCTTGTGACTCTTTACTTGCCAACTTAAAAGCTTTAATTAACTGCGAGCGCTTTACTGGCGAGCCCAACTCTTCTAAGTATTGAATAATAAATTCTCGACTTGGAATTGGTTTTACGTATTTTTGTGCCTCGCGATCAAAAAAAGGATCCGCTTTGTTAATTGACTCTGTCATATGGATGGATTATAACACATTAGGATAACTGCATATAAACTTTATACCATTTTCTTAAAAGTTCAGGTATTATTGCGGAAAGTTTCTCTATAAAAGGATCACGTAATGAAAAAATTTTACATACTATTTTTATTGATACCAGCGCTATATGGCTGTTCCTACATGAATACAAGGAATGCAACAAACCCACCAACTCAAAAAGAACAGCTTTGCTCAGAGTTAAAGCGCAACATAATTTTTAACACTGCTTCAACTCCAGCTACTGGTGCAGCGTCTACGACACAATATGCTGAAATGACGCGTCTTTATAAAAAAAATGACTGTGATAATCTAGGAAAATAAAACACTTTACTATCTTCTAAAGTGCCGGGGTGGTGAAATTGGTATACACGCAAGTCTCAGAAGCTTGTGGGGGAAACCCTGTGGAGGTTCAAATCCTCTCCTCGGCAATCCTTATTTCCACTGTTACGTTATTCAATCTTGCATAACCACTGCTGCTAATTCCTTTATAAACAAAACCAGATAACCAAAACGGCGAAGAGTTAATACTAATTGACCCATTTTTTTTCGTAAGATCGTAATGACTAGGATCTAAATATAATGTATCCCCATAAAAACAAGCTTCTAACTCAACATTAGTTTTTTCATCAGTTGGCTGCTGCAAGATAATACTGCGACATTGGTTTTTAAAAAGAATAAACTTTACGGGGTTATACTCATGCAAATCATCAAACGGAGGCATCATAACTTTACCATCATGAATACCAACTTCTAAAAACACACTACCACTACCAACAACAGCGCTTTCTTCATCTTTTATGGATTTATTAAACTCCGCAATAAATTCTTCATAGTTAGCAAGCAATACTTTTTGCTTATCTGGACTATAACTTGACCACTCAGACTCAGTCATACCAATTTTTGTAGGAATACTGACGCTAGCACAACTAGATAAAAAAGTGGTTACTACAGCTGCTATTAATAGTGCACAAAGATTTTGCAAGAAATATCTCATAATCATAGGTAACGAAAAAATGCACAAGGACTAAAAAAATCCTTGTGCATTAACTCTCTCTGGTAAAAATTACTCTAAAAATTTACTGATCGTCATCTGACGTTTCGCTATCTGACTTAGCTCTACTTGGCTTAGTATTAGTATCATTGTCTTTTTTATCTGAGGAAACCCTAAATGATACTTTGGTACCAACTACGTCTGCTTTACCAGTAGAAACGCCTGGAACCACTGGTTGCTGAGCTGGCTCATTAGCCGTAACTAAACCACCTGTACCTGGAGTTGCTGGTGTATTCGGACCAGAAACAACAGCACCTTGTGGTGGAACCACCTCTGGCGCCGTAGTCGGCACTGGGGCAACTGGTGCCGTAGCAGGAGCCTGAGTTGCAGACACATCATCCACAACACCTTGCTGACTTGGTATTGGAGCAGCTGGTACTGGTTGAATCTGATTTTGTGAATCAGCAATCGGTGCAGCTTGTGATGAAGCAGTTGCTACCTCTTGAGGTGCTTGTGGTATAACCTGGTTTTGTTCAGATGCTGTAGCCGGTACAGCATTAGTACCAGGAGATACCTGCTGTTGTTGCCCAACACTTATAACAGGAGTGCCTATATTTTCCTCTTTTTCTTTATTGCAACCCACTAATACCAAAGCTATTGCCGCAAGAAAGACAATCGACTTCGTGTTCATTAAAAACCTCCGAAAATAATTGTGTGTTAAATTAAACGAAAAACGCAAAAACTACTTGGTAGTAGTTGGTGCTGGTGCAGCTGTTTCAGTCGGCTTAGTTGTATCTGGTGTTGGCGCGACTGATTCAGTCGGTGTAGAAGCGTTTGTTACAGATGCCTCTTTGACACTACTTGCTTCTTTATTACAACCCACTACTCCGAGCAATACTAAAGCTAAAAAAATAAGTGACTTACTGCGCATAACTAAATCCTCCAAAATGAGTTTTCGAGCAGTCTAGTTTAACCTAATTACTTTCGATGGCAAGACCTTGCGATAAAAAAACAACATTATTATAATCAATACACTACAGAATCAGCTTGACATATAGATTTTTTAGATACACTTTGGTAGTGTTCGCGATAAAAGAGGAAACGATATATATGGGTATTCTACAAAACAAACGAGCACTAATAGTTGGCGCAATTAACACCCACTCAATTGCCTACGGCATAGCTAAATGTATGCATCACGCCGGTGCAAACCTTGCATTTACCTATCAAAACGAAAAAATCAAAGAACGTGTAGAAAAAATTGCTGTCGAATTAAATTCTAATATTACGTTTCCTTGTGATTTAGGATACGACGAACAGATCAGCGAGCTTTTTGGCAATCTCAGCAATCACTGGGACAAATTTGATATTTTGGTTCACTCAGCAGCTTTCGCTCCGAGTGATCAACTAGAAGGCAACTACGTCAATTGCATAACTCGTGACGGTTTCAGAATTGCCCATGACATTAGCAGCTATAGTTTTGCTGCACTAGCTAAAGCCGCGCACCCAATGATGCAGGGTCAAAAGGGCGCGTTACTAACGATCAGCCATCTTGGTGCCGAAAAAGCCTTAATAAACTATAATGTTATGGGGCTAGCAAAAGCAAGCCTTGAAGCTAATGTTCGCTATTTAGCAAACAGCCTTGGTCCTGAGGGTATACGGGTAAATGCTATTTCAGCTGGAGCAGTCCGCACTTTAGCCGCATCAGCTGTAAAAAGCTTTCGCAAAATGCTAACTTATGGCGAGAAAGTTTCTCCACTACATCGCAACGTCACATTAGAAGAAATTGGAAACTCGGCTGTATTTTTATGTTCTGATTTAGCTTCTGGAATTACTGGAGAAATTCTACACGTAGACGCCGGCTTAAATATCGTTGGCTTCCCAGGAATAGACACTTTTACTTAGACACTAGCGCCTCTTCTACATTTAAAATCAACGCAGCGGTTCGCGCAGCAGTGTAAAGCCAATCACTTAGACGATTGAAATAAACACCGATAATCTGAGCATTTTTATTACTTTCTGCTAGCTTAAAAGCAGCTCGTTCCGTTCTCCGGCAAGCAGTACGCGCCAAATAAATGCGCAATGCACACTCCCCTCCACCTGGTAATATAAAAGATTTTAAAATCGGGAGACGTTCACTCATAGAATCTATTTCAATCTCAAGTTGGCTAATTTTATGTGGATTAATAGCAAAGGTATTGCTAGACAGTAAGTTAGAACCCAATTCAAACAATTCGCTCTGGATACGATAAATTTGCTTAAACATATCACGAAAATTTTGGATTTCACAAAAAGACTCAGCCGCATAACCTAAAAAAACATTCAATTCATCAATACAACCATATAACTCAATCATGTCAGAATGCTTTTTAACTCGTCGATTATTGGCCACAGTAGTTAAGCCATCATCCCCTGATTTCGTGTATATTTTGCTCATAGAGTAGCGTATTTAATCTTTGCCTTGTGCATTACGTTATCAATAAACAACTGGTACTCAAACTGTCCCAACTGTTTTGACAATTCTTTTAAAAAGCTAGATTCTTTAGCAGCTTCGTGGTGAGACTGGCTATCATACACTCTTAGCAATTGCAACACTGCATAATCACCATCTAAATCGACCACAGCAGCAGAAACTTCTTTGTCGCCTGGTTTATTCAAGTCAAAAGCAGCCCCTACCAGTTTAGCATTCTTGTTGTTTTGATTACGATCAGCATCTGTTACCACATGCCAAGTGAAATTATACTGTTTCACTAGCTCAGCTACTGTCTTGCCATGATGTAATTCCATCAATAACTCCTGGCTAAAATCATGAGCTTTTTTCTGCGTCTCTTGTATCTTTAATTTTTTCTCAATAACTGTTCGAACTTTATCAAGCGGCTGCAAGGCCTCTGGTATGTGATCCTTAATACGAAGCACAACCAATTTACCAGGTGCAATTTCGATAGAATTACTGTTATATCCCTGCTTCAAAACCGCTTCGCTAAAAGCTACTTTGAGAACTTTATTATTTGCTAAAATTCCACTCTTACTACCAGTCTCAGTTACTAAACCAGTTGTCTGAATTTTTAAACCAAGAGCTTTAGCTGCCGGCTCCAAGCTATCAGAATTGGTATAAGTCAAATCGACCAATGTGTCATTGGCTTCAGAAAGAAATTGAGCTAGTTGCTGATGCTCAGATGCTTGTTTAACTTTAGCAACAACCGCTTTATATGAAGCTATTATTTCTGGTTGAATCGCCAAAACTTTCACTAAACTATAACCATCTTTAGTACGAAATGGCTTGGATAGCTGACCAATATTTAATTTATCGAGTTGCGCGGCAAGATCTGCTCCAACTTCATTGTGGGTTAACCAAACCTTGGTTGTGTACACTCCAGCAACTTTGGTTAGATCATCTTCAGCTTTAATCTGCGCCAATTTTTTGCGCGCAACATCAAGGGCTTTAGCATTTACTGTTTGTGGCAGTGGTAATAACACTCTTGTCACCTGCCATTTCTTTGGGCTAGAAAATGAACTAATATGACTGTGATAATACTGTTTAAGCTGCTCTTCTGAGGTATTAACTTTTCGCTGCAGAACATCGGAAGAAAGCTCTACATATTGGATGCTAATTTTTTCTGGAAGAGTAAATTCAGCATGATGTTGCTCATAATATTTTTGAGTAGCAGCAGCCTCAACTTGCACAGTTGCAGCAAAGCGATCGGGTAATACAACAAAATAACCAAAATCACGTCGCTGTCTAAACAATTTCTTTACCGCATCAATTTCATGAGGCAAATTAAAGGAGCTTTCAACAACACCCCGCTCAAGTTGTGCCTGCATCAGTGAATATTTGAAATTATCGAGAAACGCTTGCTGGGAATAAAAAACTCTCTCGGTTATCATCCGAAAATAATCTGCAGAAAAATGTCCATCTTTTTGGAAAATCGGTAAACCACGAGCAATTGCCCATAATTGCTCTTGCCCAACATCAAAATCCATTTTATTCATTGCTTGAGAAATAACTTCTCTTTTAATTAATTGTTGCAGTGCGATTTTTTTGAGCTGCGTTTGGGCTTTTTGATCAAAAGAAGAACCTTGCCCACTACGCTTTAGTTGCTCGTAGGCAACCTGTTCTTGCGCTTGCGTAATTTTCTCGCCATTAACTTTCGCAACTACTTGGTTTCCATGCCCAGGATTTAAATAGTGTTGAATTCCCCAAAATGCAAACGACAAAGATATAATCACAGCAATTATTCCGGCAATCCAACCTTGCGTTTTATCGCGCAGATTTTGCATCATAAGCATTTACTCCAAATGGCGGAGCGGACGGGGGTCGAACCCGCGACCTCCTACGTGACAGGCAGGCGTTCTAACCAACTGAACTACCGCTCCAAAAAAACTAAAAATAAAAACTCTGGTGGGTGCTGAGGGGCTCGAACCCCCGACCCCCGCCATGTAAAGGCGATGCTCTACCAACTGAGCTAAGCACCCAATCTAAAACTTAGAACTAAAAACTCAAAGCGGCCCTCTCCATTATCCTATATTATACTTTCAATAGAGAGAACCGCTCTAATGACACATTTAATACTATTTGTTGTTGACTTTATCCTTAAGATTTTTTCCTGCTTTGAAGCGAGGTACTTTAGCAGCTGGAATAGTAATAGTTTCCCCAGTCTGTGGATTGCGACCAGTACGTTGTTTACGTTTGTTAACAACAAAGGTTCCAAAACCAACCAAAGCAACTGGTTTACCTTTAGCCAGTGAATCCGTAATTGCACCAATTACCGCATCTAAAGCGCGTCCTGCTGCTGCTTTAGAGATATCGACACTTTTAGCAATAACTCCAATCAAATCTGTTTTGTTCATATTTCCTCTAAAATTATCCATTATTGATTAAGCACTGTCACTCAAAGCCCACAAGCCCCAATGACACCCTAAGAAAGCCCACAATTTATACCAATGGAAACCTCGCTGGTCAAGGCTTATGAATCAGTAATTGCAAATTATTGGAAAATTTATGCTTGGGTTGCTCGAATACTATGTTTATTCCTTGACAAAGCCACATAACTCCGCTCCCACTTACTCTGCCACAGTACCGCCAACAGTTAGCTGTGATATTTTTAAAGTTGGTTGGCCAACACCGACTGCCACATTTTGCCCATTTTTGCCACAGGTACCAACACCATTATCAAACTCTAAGTCATCACCAACCATAGTAATTTTATTTAATACTGCTGGACCATTACCAATCAAAGTCACTCCCTTAAGCGCATTAGTAATCTTTCCTTTCTCAATCAAGTACGCTTCACTAGTAGAAAACACAAATTCACCCGAAGTAATATCAACCTGGCCACCGCTAAAGTTCACCGCGTACACTCCACGCTCAACTGAAGCAATGATTTCTTGCGGATCATGACCCCCAGCAAGCATAAATGTATTAGTCATACGCGGAATAGGAATTTGCGCATATGAAGAACGACGACCATTGCCAGTTGACTTTGTGTGCATCAACCTAGCGTTTAATTTGTCATACATGTAACTACGTAGTATTCCATCTTCAATTAATACAGTACGTTGCGCTGGCGTGCCCTCATCATCAACATTGATTGACCCACGACGGTCACCTGGAATATTGCCTTGATCAACAACTGAAACTAAAGGTGATGCGACTTTTTCGCCCATTTTGCCAGAATAAATAGAGCTTTCCTTACGATTAAAATCGGCCTCCAAACCATGACCAACAGCCTCATGTAACATCACCGCTGGCCAACCTTTGCCAAGCACTACAGGCATCTGACCAGCAGGCGCAGGCACAGCAGTCAAATTAACTAAAGCAATTCGCACAGCCTCACGTGCATATTTCTTAGCCAAATTCTCCAACAAAAATAACTCATAAGACGTACGCCCACCGCCACCATAACTACCATGTTCTTTATGACCGTTTGCTTCTACCAAAACCGAGACATTTAGACGCACCAAAGGTTGTACATCTGCTATCAAACTTCCATCAACTGCTCCCACCAATATAACTTTATACGATCCAGATAAATCAACATTCACTTGGGTTACACGCGCATCACATTTACGCGCTTCGGCATCAGCCTCTTTTAGCAGGGCAACTTTTTCATCTTCAGTCAAAGTAGCAAGTGGATTTATTTGTGGATAAAGTTGCTGCTTTGGCACAACATGCTGCCACACATTCATACAACCAATTTGGCCAGCACTAGCAATACGCCTAGCATAAAACGCAGCTTCTTCCATTGCAGCCGTAGTTAAATCATCGGCATAAGCAAAACCAGTTTTATCACCGCTAATTGCTCTGATACCAAATCCCATATCAATCGAAAAACTCCCTCTTTTAATTAAGCTCTCTTCAAGTGCCCACGACTCACTCTGAAAATATTGCAAATAGATATCAGCATCATCAACTCCAGGACCAAGCGCTTTGGTTAAAGCATGATGCAAATGTTCTTCTGTTAAACCAGTTGGCTCTAATAATAATTTTTCTGCAATTTTAAATGACGCATTCATAAGAATTTTTTATTTTTGAGAACACGCCTTGCCATAGCACAATAAATAAAGTTGCGTATCGGTTTTACCTAAAGTGTATGCACGCAAAATCTTACCAAAATTAAAATCACTAGCTGTAGTGAAAACAAAATAATCTTTTTCACCTGGAGCTAATAAGCTAAAACTATTCACTGGAGCAATAAACGGATAATGCAAAATATTAACATGATCAATTATACTGTGCTCTCTAGCACCAGCATCAACGCTATACAGAGGGTAAGTATGAGCTCGCAAAACAATATCACGCGCTACCTGAGCATAATCACCACGATAATTTGCTTGGTATTGCGGCCACCAAAATATAACCGAAAGATATTTAATAACTATAGCGACGGCAAACCAAACCAACGCAATGCGTACAGCACGCGCATTAACTTGCCAAATAACACAACAACACCAAAGCGCCATAAATGGATAAAGCGGCAAAATATAACGTGCAGAGTGTTTTACTGCAATCCAATAAGGAAAAAGGCTAATGCCAATAAATAATATCAAAAATTTTATTGTGTTTTTATACTTTCCTTCAGGCCTACCATAACAACCCAGGCAAAAATAATAAATAGCAAGCACGCTCGCTGGTAATATCCTAACAACAATCTCAACAGAAAAAGTGGCAATTTGAATTAGATAAGTAGTAACTTCATTATTTTGCCCTGCCGACAAACTCCAATACAAAACATCATGAATCAAACTACCACCGTTGGCACCATGGGTAACAATCGACCACAATAATGGCATACTCAGAGCAATCAAATGCAGAATAATACTTACTGGATGCAATAAAAACTTACGCTTACCAAAAAATAACAAAAGAACAAAAGCAACCAGATAAAATGCATAAGCTGTAAGAGCTTTAGTTAAAAATCCTGCCGTCAAAGCCAAAATCGCAAGCACCAACAAACCAAAACGCTCTCGCTCACATGCTACCCACAGGCAAGCTATAGCGCTAAAAACACAAAAAGCAAACAGCGGATCAGCGTACGCAACCCAACCATGGTATAACAAAGCATCAGTAGTTAAATAAGCTAAAGCAGAAAAAGCAGCAAAGCGCTTATCATGAAAAATATTTTGCGCCATCCAGGCCAACACTAAACCTGTACCAACAGTGGCCATCGCTGTTACTAAGCGCGCTGCAAATAACATGTGCGACCAACCTACAACTTTAGCTGCAGCAATAATTAGCCAGCTAAAAAATGGCGGTCTGCCATAGGTAGCACCATATAATATGGGATAGAGGTAATGCTTGCCATACCACATTTCAAATGAACTTATGGTGTATACCCCTTCTTCACCAATGTGGGATAAGTTTAAAGTAAAAACAAAACTAATAGCAGCTATAGAAAAAAGCAGCCATATGGTTTTTGCAGAAACATCTTTGGGATTATTTATGTTCATTTTACTATTTTAAAGTTTTTATAAATATTTTTTCTGTGGCCAACATTAATTACAAGCACTCGGAGCTTTTTGTGCTCTATTTGGCAAATCAAGCGATAATCTCCTACTCTGTACTTCCACAAACCACTAAGTTTACCTTTTAAAGGAAATCCGATATTTCTACAATCATCGCTTATTTCAATTCTTTGTCGTATAAACTTAATAATACGAACTTGTATTTGCTTATCGAGTTTTTCCAACTCTTTAAGAGCCCTGGGATCAAAGTCAACCTTCCAAGTCATGTTTCTGCAACCCAAGTTTTTTTATAACTTCTTCCAAGGGTATGGATGGCAACTGATTTTGCAGCCGCTCCATCGCAATAAAATAGTCTTCTTGGTTCTCTAAAAACTCTTCAATAGCCAATTTGGCGTAATAGCTTTTAGTTCTTCCAGTCTTATGCGCCAAGCCATTTAAGCGTTTTTCTATCTGAGCAGGCAATCTTAGAGCTAACATGTTTTCCTCACTTAAATAAGATTTAAAATATTTTGTTATACAAGTATAGCAATTTTTCTTAAAAGACACAAATCTTAAATTATGTAAGCTGACCATCTTCAAGCACTAGCATTCGCTGCATTTTGTGAGCAATTGTAAGATCATGCGTCACAATAACAAATGCGGTTTTAAATTCGTGATTAAGCTCAACAATCATATCATAAATTTGCATGGCAGTTTTATGATCTAAATTACCAGTTGGTTCATCAGCAAGCACGCACTTGGGATTGGTAACTAGAGCTCTGGCAATTGCCACGCGTTGGCGCTCACCACCCGACAACTCTCCAATACGATGCCGCTCACGCCGAGCTAAACCAACTTTTACTAAAACCTCTCTAGCTCTACTTTCAGCATCTTTGATAGAAGAACCGCCAATTAAAAGTGGAATTGCAACATTTTCTAAAGCAGAAAACTCGGGCAACAAATGATGAAACTGATAAATAAAACCTAAATATTTATTACGTAATTCGCCTTTAGCTTTTTCAGAAAGTTTGTGGATATTTATACCGTCAATCTCGACGTGGCCCGCTGTCGGAGAATCTAACCCGCCCAAAAGATGAAGCAACGTACTTTTACCCGATCCAGAAGGACCAACAATGGCAATCAGCTCCCCTGTTTTAACTTCTAAATTTATACCACACAAAACTTCAACATCGAGTTTACCTTCAGTAAATTTTTTTGCCAGAGCAGTTGCTAAAATAACGGTGTGTTTATTCATAGCGCAACGCCTCCGCAGGTTGCGTCTTCGCCGCACGCCATGCCGGATAAATAGTTGCAAGCAAGCTCATAATCAATGTAGCCAAACCAACATGCCACACATCGGACCACACTAAACGCGAAGGTAAATAATCGATCCAATACACACTGGCAGAAATAAAATGAGTACGACAAATTTGCTCTAATAAGCTCACAAGCTCTGGTGCACTCAGTGCCAATATAACACCCCCAACCACTCCAAGTAATGTACCAAGCACTCCAATAATACCACCCTGCACCATAAAAATACTCATTATCATACGTGGACTGGCGCCAAGTGTACGCAAAATTGCGATATCTGATTGCTTATCATTTACCGACATAACCAAACTTGAAATCAAGTTAAAAGCAGCTACCGCAATAATAAACAATAACACTATAAACATAGTGGTTTTTTCCATTTGGATAGCTTTAAATGTGGGGCCAAATTCGTGAGTCCAATTAGAAACATAATATTCACCATTGAGCTTTGCCTCTAATTCTGCAGAAACCAGCGGCGCCCGATCCAAATCTTTAATCTTAAGGTTTAGTCCTGTTATATTATCACCAAGTGCAAATAATTTTTGCGCATCATAAAGATTCACAAATACCATTTGCGCATCATAACCAAAACCCTCACCAACATGAAAAATCCCAACTACAGTAAATCTTCTAAAACGAGGCTCAATACCCATTGGTGTCATAGTTGCAGTTGGCGTTACTAGCACAACTTTATCACCAACGCTTGCATCCAAATGTCTAGCAATTGTCTGGCCAAGCACAATACTAAATTCACCAGGTTTAAGCGCAAGCATCGACCCCTGCTCAACTGTCTTTTGCATTTGTGAAACTCGCTGCTCCTGCTCTGGCAAAATACCGTTTATAACCACTCCGCGCACTCTACCATCTTTTGTTAATATCCCCTGACCATCAACAAGTGGCGCACTAGCTATCACATCTTGATTTTTCTCTACTTCTTTTTTAACTTCTCGCCAATTGCTTCCAGCAGTAAAATCACGCACAGTAACCTGGCGCGCCATACTAAAAATACGGCTATGAATTTCATAATCAAAACCGTTCATTACCGAAAGAACAGTAATTAAAACAGTTATACCAAGCGCAATGCCAAGCATAGACGCAAGTGAAATAAAAGAAATGAAATGATTACGCCTTTTTGCGCGCGTATAGCGAAGGCCGATATATAGTGATAACGGACGAAACATTAGAACACGTTCCTATTAATTAATAATATTCTTATTAGCTTTTGCTGAAAAATTTTAATACTCCATCACGCCAAGGCATTACTCTAACACAATCAAATTGCTTTGCCTGGGAATCTTGAGAAAAACAAACCGACTCACATGCCATAAAATCTTTTGTTACCAACCGCAATTGCGATAAATCGCGTTCTTGCACATTGCTAGAACTTTTTATTTCAATAAACAATATTGGCTTCCCGGGGCGCTCAACCACTAAATCAACTTCAATATCATCTTTAGTACGCAAATATGAAAACCGATATTCCGGCTTAAAATAAGTTGCCAACTTAACACATTCGAGAATAACGAAATGCTCAAAGGCTTCACCATATGCACTGATAGAAGCTGTTAAAGGCACACTCAACAATCGACCTAATGCTCGCACCACACCACAATCAAAAAAATAAAACTTAGGCTTAGCACTGAGCCTTTTTCGAAACGAATTCTTAAACGGCTCAAGAAAAAACCCAATCAAGGTATCCTCAAGCAAACCAAAATATTCCCTTATGGTTTTGTCATCCACTCCAGTATCACGTGCAATATTCGCATAGTTTATAATTTTAGCATTACATTGGGCTGCAACCTCTAAAAACCTTCTAAATGGATCAAGTCGACGAATAAAGTGTTCGCCCCATATTTCCTCCTTAAGATAAGTAGTAGCGTATGCTTGTAAAAACAACTGTTTTTCTTCATTTGTTTTTAAGAAAACAACCTTGGGTAACAGCCCCCATTGCAATGCCGAATTTAAGTTAAATCGATCCTGCAGTTCTAAAAAACTGAAAGGAAATAAATTGTAGACAAATGCTCTGCCAGCCAATAAATTAGCGCCGCCGAACTTCAGTTTACGCGCACTGGAACCAGTTAAAATAAAGTTCTTTTTGGTTTTCTCACAAAGAAAATGCACTACGTCTAGCAACTTTGGCACCTTCTGCACTTCATCAATAATTATGTGGGTGATTTTTTTGGGAAGAGCTAAAACCAAATTGCTCAACTCTTTTGGATTAATCGCGAAGCGCTCCTCTTGCTCTGGGTCGAGCAAATCCAACCACAAGCAACTATCCGGTAAAAACAATTGCTGTAACAACGTGCTCTTACCAGTACCACGAGCACCAAACAAAAACAGATTATGCTTCTGCGGCAACTTCAACAACCTAGCTATATTTTCTTTCTTTCCGACCATACTCCGAAATTGTACGACAAATCCGGAGTATGGTCAATTTTTCTGGTTTTATTATTTTTTACTAAGCTGCTCAAAAGCTTTCAAAGCATGAATTGCATACATTAATGATGGACCACCACCCATGTATATTGCTACTGATAGCATCTCCAAAAGTTCAGCACGAGTTACACCAAGCTGAATAATCTTTGCAACATGAGCTCCAATACAGTCATCACATCTAACCGAAATACCAACAGCAAGCGCAATCAATTCTTTGGTTTTATGCGATAGCACGCCGTCACTATTAGCCGCTGCATGCATTGCACCGAATCCTTTCATAACATCTGGAATTTCTTTTTGTAACGCTAAAAAGTATTGATTATTTTCATTAGTTAATTCAACGAAATCTTTTGACATAATATATCTCCATCTTAAAGTGAAAGCACCTGTCGTAAACCATCTTCCAGCGCTTCTAGGTCTTCCAGAGTAATTTGTCCAGCTGGTTTGACCAATCGGCTTTTATCCACCGTTCTGATTTGGTCACAAACAGCTGTAACCATTTTGTTTAAACAACTAACGGAAGCTACTTTAATCCATCACTGATAGTTACATCCCACATCCACATCTCCTCGTTTAGTAACTTATCTTTCTCTATTTCTAAAGCACAAGCATATAAATTTCTTTCACGCTGCTCAATTTCTTTTTCTATCACACGCTTACGCGATGGAATGTTAACACGTAACCTAGAGACCAAATTCTCTGGAATGGAAATTAAAATTTTATGCATGTAAACTCCAAATATCGATATATTGTATATCGGTATCGCATTAAATAAACCCCTGTATTGTCCTTCACAATATAACTATGCCCACAATATGAAGAACAACACACTCGCTTGACAACAAATTACACAAGGCTTTCTATTTTCTTCTTACAAACTTCTTGAGTCATATCTCGCAAAATGTTAACACGCTCCACTAACCACGTAAGCTCTTCGAGCGTTATTAAATAATTTTTGTTATATCTTGCGTCAACATATCCCTTTCTTAACAACTCAAATAGCTTTCTCTCTTCTTCTGTACCTTGAGGAAAAACCTTTAAAAAAGATGGGTCAATTCCAGCTATTCGCCCACTTAGCTTTTCCAAGTCATGTGTATTTGGCTTATATCGAGTTAATACTAACAAATTAGCACTATATAAGCTCTCGGTAGCTTGATGTAACGCAAACACCGCTGTTCTGTAATCGTTTCTAGCATTAGCAAAAAAATACACATCGAAAAAAGATTGTGAACGATCCAACCAATAAGTAAAATCCTCCTGCGCAAGACTTCTATACTCTTTTGGCAATAACTCTTTTTCCTCTGCAAGCTCAAACCGCCCTGAGTTGTAGAGACACACCCCTTCTTTCTTAATATCCAAAAAGAAATATTGGCCTTTACGCAAACGGCGATTAAAAAAGTCTATGTCATGAGCAATAAGTGTTGTAGGGGTTTTAATGCAACGACGAATTTGATCTCTTAATTGGCGATCGCTTTCAACTTTGTTGGCTAATGCTTTTGTTTCTGTGACTATAAAAGCATCAAAATCACTTTGGTATTTATAATTAAAACCATCCTCGTGCAATTCCTCAACCCAATCACCACGAGCATAACTACCAAACAAAATTACCATTTCAATATTATGTTTTTCACAAATAATACTAGCCAGCTCAGACAATTCTTGCTGTTTGTTTTCTGGTAAATGTATCAAAGATGGTTTCACGCTTATTATTAGAACCTAAAAATCAAAAAATGTCGAGCAAACAAACTATTCAAAAAAAATAGCTTCGCTCATAACTGAAGGGTCACAACTGTGTCAAACGGTTAACCGGATTAACCGAAAGCTTACTTAAAATCGCTGAACAGTTACGAAATATCTTTATACTTTTTTGCTACTATTGTATAATAATTATGCTTGTGAATTGTGGCTGAGCAAGTCAAATGAATGTAACAAATGAAGAAAAATATGGTTATATGCAAGAACTTTCCTTGTTTTATCCAGGAGGAAGTATAGCGTATGGTGTTGAAAAAAAATATCCGCTGCCTTTAAATGATGATGGCGAAGGTGAATCTTTAATGATGAACGGCCATCTCTTTATTAACATCTTATGGTCAAATATTTCAGAAAAAGAAACAAGATTCCTACATGGATTGTGTGAAGGTATATCAATTTATAAAGACCCCATTTACGATATAATTTTTCTTGGCTTTTGTTTTTCTCGTAAACTTGTAATAGTTGGTGTAACTGAAGATGAGGCTGTTGTGCAAGATTGGATAAGCTATGATATCGATGCAATAGCGGCTTTCTTTTTTCTAATTGAAGCAACCAATAAAAAGATTTTGCAAATAAGAAATATTGGTCTTCAGAGAGATTACATTGCTGCTTTAAAAAAAGCACTTACTAATTACAAAAAGCCAAATATTGATACCGTTAGAAAGTACTCATCAAGCATAGATGCTTCTGTAATTTTCAACAAAGCTGAATTTAGATGGATATATTCAAAAGAACATGATAAGTTTTTCTTCATACCTAAAGAAATAGAAACATAATGCCACTCATATAAGGTATTTAGGCACTCATTACGGAAAAACGCCATTAACCTTACCCCATAATAGTTTTATTACAACAAACCACTACGGAAATATTTATGGGTCGAATGGATATGCTAACTATTCAGGATATTCCACCTCTGTAATTCACGACACAGAAACTATTTATATACCATATAACTTTGTTTTCTATGAGTACCTTGCGACATTTTGGATCAAGGTAAAATCGACGCTAAAAACAACCAAGCTGGCTGAAAAAGCTATTAAACAACTTGAAGAATATAAGCGATAAAATAAAAAAACTGTACCAAATAATAATAAACAGGAGAGAGCTAGAAGTTGCTAAAAAGGCGAAAAACCGCTTGTCTATTGGTGCCCGGGGCCGGAATCGAACCGGCATGGAATTTAACTTCCGAGGGATTTTAAGTCCCTTGCGTCTACCAATTTCGCCACCCGGGCAAAAATACAAGGTAAGAAAGAAGGCTGGGGTCGGAATTGAACCGGCGTACGCGGTTTTGCAGACCACTGCATGGCCACTCTGCCACCCAGCCGAAAATGGAGCGGGAAACGAGACTCGAACTCGCGACCCCAACCTTGGCAAGGTTGTGCTCTA
>JBAXAM010000019.1:0-25033 GCA_037142515.1 bacterium
AAATATGCTGCCTCGTCAAAAATAATTTACAGAAAGGATGTTACACTACCGATTACATGATTCAAGCAAAACATAATACGCTATATATTTGCGAGATTAAGTTTATAAAAAACCCTGTTGGAATGGATGTAATTGCCAAAACACAGAAAAAAATTGATGGCTTGAAACATCCCAAAGGGTTTTCTTGCAGACCAGTGTTAATTCATGTAAATGGCGTTACTGATGATGTTTTGGACAGTGATTATTTTTCAGCAATTATTGATGTATCTGGATTTCTTGAACAGTAAAAGCTTTTCCAGTTCAACCAAACCAAAAAATACTACTGCTGCTGCAACAATATAACTCCAGTGCACCAGGCCAATGGCAGCCGTACCAAAAAAGTGCTGCATTAACGGCATATAAGTAAATAATAGTTGGAAAAACACAACAACTATAATTGACAATAATACTGGAAAGCTACCAAAAAACGTCTTCAAATGTAGTGAAGAATTTTTAAGGTTACGACAATTAATCAAATAAACTATCTCACCAAAAACCAGCATATTTACCGCGATCGTACGCGCCACCGCTAAATCAGCGATTTTGTTATGCTCCAGCAGAAATAAACCAAAAACACTAACTACCAAAAACACTGAAACAGAAAACGATCTCCCGATTAAAAACCAGGATAATAATGATGTCTTTGGATTGCGTGGCCGACGATACATGACACCATGTTCTGCTGGCTCAAACCCTAAGGCAAGCGATAATGTCACCGCTGTGATCATATTTACCCATAAAATCTGTACTGCAGTAATCGGTAACATCAATTTAAATAAAATTGCGATAATTACTACAAAGGCTTGCGCAAAACTTGTCGGCAAAATAAAAATTATTGCCTTTTGCAAGTTATCATAGATCGTACGACCTTCACTAACAGCGTGCACAATTGTGGCAAAATCATCATCAGCAAGCACCATATCTGATGATTCTTTAGCAATATCAGCACCCTTGTGCCCCATAGCGACACCTATATCAGCCTGTTTCAACGCGGGAGCATCATTAACACCATCGCCAGTCATAGCAACAATTTCACCTCTAGACTGCAGCGCTTTTACCAAACGTAATTTATGTTGTGGCGCCGTGCGTGCATAAACATTAATCCTTGGCGCAACTTCTGCCAATTCTTCATCAGACATAGCATCAATCTCGTCACCAGTTAAAACCTTGCAATCAATTATACCTACTTGCTGGGCAATAGCTTCGGCAGTCATAGCATGATCGCCTGTAATCATTTTAACTTTTATGCCCGCATGCTGGCACTCGTTCACTGCAAGAATTGCTTCTGGACGCGGTGGATCAATTAAACCAAACAAAGCTATCAATATTAAATCATCATTAACATCATCAAATAACAAATCACGTTTTTCTGTTGCCGCAGTTTTATAGGCAATAGCAATTACCCTTTGTCCCCCACGAGTTAGATGCTCAATTGCCTGTTGCCAATAAACGGTATCAAGCGACACTACTTCGCCACTAGAATCTTGGGTCTTACATTTTTTTAATATGATTTCTGGCGCTCCCTTGATATAAATAAATCCTTGGCCTGCATGATCATGGTGCAACGTCGCCATAAATTTGTGTTCGGTTTCATAAGGAATAAGATCAGTACATGGAAGCTTTTGTTGCCATAAATGCACATCAAATTTAGCCTGTAATCCAAGCATCATCAACGCTACATCAATTGGATTGCCCCTAGCTTTATAGCTACTATCGTGTGGATATAATTCTGCTTCATTACATAAAATCCCACCAATAATTGCAGCTTTTAAGTCCGGATAGTCGGAAATTGTTTCATCATCATTTAAGTATTGCTGCTGCGTGGTAACTATAAATTGTGCTGTGAGTTCGTTCCCAGTAAGCGTTCCTGTTTTGTCGGTACAAATCGTTGTTACCGCACCCATAGTTTCTACTGCAGACATGCGCCTAACTATTGCGTTTTGCTTAGCCATACGAGCGATACCAATCGCTAAAATAATCGTCATTATCGGCGGCAATCCTTCGGGCACCGCAGCAACAATCAAACTAACAACCGCCATAAACATTGATACACTAGAGTCATGCCAAACTAAAGCACTAACCGCAAAAACCACAGCCCCAATTGTAACAATTAGAGCGGTTAGCCAATGTCCAAAAACATTCATCTGACGCAGCAAAGGAGTATCTACCGATTTAACACGAGCAAGCAATGTACTAATTTTACCAACCTCAGTATTATTACCAATTGCAACTACTATGCCTAAACCTCGGCCAGTGGTTATTAAAGTACCGCTATAGAGCATAGAAACACGCTCACCAAGTGGCGCGTTTTCTATAACTGGCATTACTTGCTTGTCAACTGGAAGTGATTCACCAGTTAAAATTGATTCTTGGGCTTGTAAATTTTTAGCTTCACATATACGTAAATCAGCTGGTATTTTATCGCCACGATGAATCACCACCATATCACCAGGAACAAGCTCAATTGTCGGAATAATGATTCGCTGACCATCACGAATTACTTGCGTTGTTGGTGCGAGCATAGCACGAATTGCCTCAAGAGCTTTTTGAGCTTTACCTTCTTGTATAAACCCAAAAATAGCATTAAGAACTACCACTCCTAAAATAACACTAGCATCTACCCATTGCGCCAAATAAATAGTTATCACTGCTGAAACAAGTAAAATATAGACTAAGACATTATTAAATTGCCGCAAAAAACGCATAAATATACTTTCTGGCTTTTGTATAATACATATATTAAATCCATAAATTTCCTGTCGCGTTAAAACTTCAGAAGCCGTTAAACCCACTTGTAAATTAGCAACTAATTTACTTAAAACTTCTTCGACACTTAAAACGTGCCAACTAGTATTAGCATTAATGGTATTAGTATTAGACATATGTTTTTCTGTTTTGATTTTCAACAACTAGTTTTGGAACTAAATAGCCAGGCAGTTTTGCTTGCATTTCAAGATAAATTTGTTTGGCCCGATCTGTCTCTACATAAAAATGAGCAGCACCCTTGACTTTATCTAGCATATGCAAATAATAAGGCAAAACTCCAGCACCAAATAATTTCTCACTAAGAGAAATTAAAACTTCAGCATTATCATTAATACCTCGAAGCAGTACAGACTGATTAAAAAGAGTTACTCCCATCTGCCTAAACGCACTAAGAGCCTGCGAAACACTTTCATCAATTTCATTCGGGTGATTACAATGCACCACTAAAACAATAGGCAAACGTGTTTGGGTTAAGTTGTGAATTGATTTCTCCGGCATTACGATTGGCACACGGCTGTGAATCCGCAAACGTTTAATATGGGGTATTTGGGCAAGCTGCTGAATAATCTCTGCAAGCTCACTTGCAGGTAGCATCAAGGGATCTCCGCCACTTAAAATTATTTCGCTTATAACAGGATCACTTTTAAGATAGGTAAATACTTTTTGCCAATCAGAAATTTTGTTGCCAACATGCCGACGAAAACAAAAACGACAATTCATCGCACAAACATCAGTAACTTGCAACAAAACACGATCTAGATATTTACGAATTACCCCCGAAATAGGAGAATTTTCTTCTTCTGCAAGCGGATCTGAGACAAAACCCTGAACCTCTTGCAACTCAAGTTCCTGCGGCAAAACTTGTAACAACAAGGGATCATTACTATCGTTTGGTTTAATACGTAGAGCAAAACTTTCTGAAACTTGCAAAGGAAAATCAGTAAAGAAGCCTTCTCCTTTCAATCCATTGAAATTCAAATGCGATATTTGCGCGAGCTTTTCTATGCCATTAATCATGATCTGTGCCATAATAGCATAAAATTTGTAGCATGTAATATTTTACATTGACACCAATAATAAATAGTTTCAGAATTCACACTAGCCTGTATTTTATGAATCTAGCACTGCTTTTAACCATTACTATTGCATTGTCATCGAGTGCGTTTGCGCTCGTGTTACATTATCGTCCGCGCATTCTAAAATTTATCTTTTTTACGCTACTGGGAACATCTGGCCTAGGTGCAATCTGGGCTGGATTATCAGTACTAATCACTGGGCAAAATATTAATTACCAAATAAACTTAGGCTTCCCAAACATAATACTGCAGTTTGCGCTTGACCCACTATCAGGTTTTTTTCTCGCAATAGTTGGTATTATAGTAATCAGCGTTGCCTGTTATGGTCCTAACTATAAGCAACGACCAATTACACTCGTATCGTTTTTTACTGGATTATTTGTTAGCAGCATGTATTTAGTATTGCTCGCTCATGATGTCTTTAGTTTTATGCTTGCATGGGAACTAATGTCAGTTTCAAGTTACTTTTTAGTCGTCTATCATCACGAACAAGCAGTTAATCGCCATGCAGCATTGCTTTATTTGTTGATGGCACAAGCAAGCGGCTTACTTATTTTATTTGCTTTTAGTATTCTAACCAAATTTGCAGGCAGTATGAGCTTTGATGTTATGCATGCAATGCAATTTTCACCAATTTCACCAACATGGACTAGCATAGCTTTTTTTCTTGCTTTCTTTGGCTTCGGCATGAAAGCAGGGATAGTACCGCTACATGTCTGGTTACCAAAGGCGCATCCAGTAGCACCATCACACATTTCTGCTTTGATGTCAGGTGTCATGCTTAAAGTAGCAGTATATGGTTTTATTCGATTTACCTTCGGCTTATTACAACATATTTATTGGCAATGGGGCAGCATTGTGCTTTTTATCGGCGTAGCTTCTGCATTACTAGGGGTACTCTATGCCTTAATGCAACATGATCTTAAAAAACTACTTGCTTATCATTCTGTCGAAAACATCGGCATAATCTTTATTGGTCTTGGTTTATCTTTGATTTTTACAAGCACTGACCACCCTGTGCTTGCCGCCTTAGGGTTAATTGCTGCACTTTATCACTGTCTAAATCATGCAATATTTAAAAGCTTATTGTTTTTAGGTGCTGGTGCAATAGTGCAACACAGCCATGAGCATGATTTAGAACGTATGGGCGGACTTATTAAAACAATGCCCTACACAGCATGGTGCTTTTTAATTGGCTGCATCAGCATTTCTGCTCTACCACCGTTTAATGGATTTGTCTCCGAATGGCTAATTTTTCAGGATGCTTTTCAAGCCGTAACTTTAAAAAGTGAAGTGATGCGCACTCTAATTCCAGTATCCGCTGCCTTACTTGCACTAACAAGCGCTCTCGCTGCTGCCTGTTTTGTTAAAGCTTATGGCGTTATTTTTTTAGGACAAGCACGCACGCGTCACATACGCCGAGCCCATGATCCAAGATTCGGCATGCGCGTAGCTTTGGGGTTTTTGGCAATACTATGTATATTTTTTGGGATAGCACCAACTTTCACTATTTCTCTTCTAAATATAATTCCAAAGCAGCTAATTGGTACGCAACTGCCTAACACACACAATTGGCTATGGCTAATACCAATTTCCACAAAAACATCCTCTTACAATGCTCTACTTGTCATGGTCGGAATTTTATCAATTGGCCTGGTTAGCTACTTGTTGGTACGCGCTTATTTTGGGCGAATTAAACTGCGCTCAGTTGGGCCATGGGATTGCGGTTTTGGCGGAATTAATTCGCGCATGCAATATAGCGCTACTGCATTTGCGATGCCGCTGCGCCGCATTTTTCAATCAGCTTGGTCGATACGTGAAAAAATAGAGAAAACCGACTCTGATACCAATTATCTTTTGCAAATTAACGATCGGATTTGGCAATATATTTATCTACCTTTAGAGCGTTTCAGTTTTGCTTTAGCACGAAGTTTTGCCAAATTACAAGGCGGCAATATCAGAGTTTATTTAGCCTACACTTTTGTAACTTTAATTTTATTATTGTGGGTGATTGCATGATGTGGTTAATTGCCATAGCACAAACTTTACTATTTGTAATTGCTGCGCCGCTCTTTGCAGGTGTAATGAAATGGGTCAAATGTCAATTGCAAAATCGCATAGCACCACCTATTTGGCAACCATACCTCAACTTGAATAAACTATTTCGCAAAGAAGTACTGATCGCCACAACAACATCGCAATTATTTCGCATAGCACCATACGTAATTTTTAGTATTACCATTTTTATTTGCGCCACGGTACCATTACTTATTACAAACACACCAACAACTGCAATTGCCGACGTAATTGTCATAGTAGGCTTGTTTGCTTTAGCACGGTTCTTCTTGACACTTGCTGGCATGGATACTGGTACTGCTTTTGGCGGCATGGGTTCTTCGCGCGAGATGCTAATTTCTGCAATTGCCGAACCAGCCCTATTGATGGTGTTTTTTGCTGTGGCAATGACAGCAATGAGCACTAATTTAGCCGTAATCATTAATCAACTAGCATTACATCGTTTGTGGCTACAACCATCGCTTATTTTTGCTGCACTTGGATTTATCTTAGTTTCCCTAGCTGAAACCGGCAGAATTCCAGTTGATAACCCAGCCACTCATTTGGAATTAACAATGATTCATGAAGCTATGATTTTGGAATATAGCGGTCGTTACTTAGCACTTATTGAATGGGCAGCACAAATTAAATTTATGCTCTATGCCATATTGTTTATTAATTTATTTTTCCCCTGGGGTATCGTCAGCGATTTTAGCTGGTTCAATATTGGTTTGAGTATCTTGGCATTGGTGATTAAATTACTGCTGCTCATGATTATTCTCGGTATGTCTGAAATTAGCCTAGCAAAGCTACGCCTATTCCGAGTACCTTATTTACTAAATCTTGCATTTGTTCTAGGCTTATTGGCCGTTTTAATTCACATTATTATTGAGGTCGGATAGGATGGAATTACTGACATCTATTATTACCGCATTAATTTTATTAACCGCATTCGTGTTTTTGATGCAAAATCGAATTCACAGCATGATTAATACATTTATTTGGCAAAGTGTTTTATTGTCTACCGTAACATTTTTACAGGCGCTAAAAACTGCTGAAATAGAACTTTATATTTCGGTACTGTTAACTATATTGCTAAAAGTTATCTTTACTCCCTATTTACTACGCTCTTTTGTACACAAATTAAATATTCGTCATAAAGTAGCTGAGATTAAACATCCTTTTTTGCTTTTGATCGGCGCGTCTGCATTGGTACTATTTTGCTACCACTTAATTATTCCAATCAGCACAGCTTCGTGGAACGAAGCTAGCAACACCATTGCAGTAGCAATGGCAGTAATGCTGCTCGGGATGTTATTGCTTATCACACATCGCAAAGCAATTTCACATGTAATTGGCTTTATGTCGATGGAAAATGGGATTTTTTTCGCTGCTTTAATCGCCACTAAAGGTATGCCCATGGTCGTAGAGCTTGGCGTTGCTTTCGATGTATTAATTGCCGCTGTTTTATTTGGCGTATTCTTTTTACAACTACGTCGCAGCATTGATTCTCTTGATGTTGATCGTTTGAACTTGCTCCGCGAGGATAAAGAATGATTGCATTTTATTTAACTTTGTTACTCCCACTAATTGGTGCTTTACTGATGCTCTGTATTGGCAATTCAAGAGCTGCTGGCCACTGTAACATTATTATTACTACTATCGGCTTTATTGCATCACTTTTTATGGCACATTATTTTTTTCAACATGGTGCCTTTTTAGCAATCAAACAACAATTTTATATCGATGCATTTAATTTACCAATTATCGTACTCACAACTTTCGTAGTAATGACAACGGCATTTTTTTCAAATACATTTATGTGGACCAATGCGACAACTAACCGCATTAGCACTCGGCATTTATGTCTTTATCATATTATGTACCAACTTTTTGCTTTGATGATGCTAATATCTTTAGCGGCAAATAATATCGGCATTTTATGGGTAGCAATGGAAGGAGCCACATTAGCAACCGTATTATTAGTAAGTTTATATCGCACTAAAGAGGCTATTGAAGCTTCATGGAAGTATTTTATTTTATGTATTGTTGGCATTGCCCTCGCATTATTTGGCACCATTTTAGTCTATTTTTCTGCAACGCAAGAGCTAGCTCAAGCTAAAACTGGAATGTTATGGAGTGTTTTAGCGCTGCATGCAAACCATTTTGATCCTACAATAATTAAAATTGCTTTCGTGTTTTTATTAGTCGGCTATGGCACAAAAATTGGCTTAGTACCACTACATAATTGGTTACCTGACGCCTACTCAGAAAGCCCAGCTCCCGTATCAACATTGCTTTCAGGGTTGCTATCTAATGTTGCATTATACGCTTTAATTCGCTTTAAAATTTTAACTAACTTGGCACTGGCAAATCATTTGGCTGATAGTCTATTAATGGTATTTGGTTTATTATCTTTTGTAGTAGCCGCAGTACTATTACAACGACAATACAATATAAAAAGATTATTTAGTTATTCATCAATTGAACACATGGGTTTAATAACTTTTACTTTTGGTTTGGGTGGACCAATTGCAACTTTTGTTGGTTTGTTTTACATGCTTGTACATTCGCTTGCTAAATCTGCTCTTTTCACCATCGTCGGCAATATAGTACAACAAACCAAAACTAATTCTTTAGAAAAAATTCGTGGACTTGTAAAAAATCAGCCACTGCTCGGATGGGGGTTATTAGCTGCAACTTTAATTATTTCAGGAATACCACCATTTGGTATTTTCACTAGTGAGCTACTAGTTTTCATTACCTGTGTTAAATTTTTGCCGCTAATCGCAATATATTAGCTTGTGGTTTAATTTTGTCCTTTGCCGGATTATTGCGCAATATTCAGCCAGTAGTTTATGGCGAACCAACACCAATGACAAAATCAAAAATTTGCCTGTGGCCCGCAATTTTGCATTTGGGTTTGGTTCTAATTTTAGGGCTTTACATTCCGCCAATACTACAAAAATTATTGCAACAAGCAGCCGGATTGATCGCTGGATAAAGATAAATATGATAAATAATATGTCTCTACAAGATATAACACCTGAGCTTTGGCAGTCTACAGCCATAAATGCCGCAAAATTACAGCACCGTTTTGTTGGTCTTTGGGCACAAGATTTAGGAGAAAATCTTGAACTCAATGCTTGTTTAGAATTACATGGATCATATTTATTACTGCGTACTTTAATTGATATTGCCAATCCAATCATTGCCTCACTTACTCCTTATTTTCCAGCAGCTAATCGTATGGAACGCCATACACATGATATGTTTGGAATAAATTTTAGCGATCATCCAGATAAACGTCGCTGGACACACCATATGGCATGGGATGAAAAGCAGTATCCCTTACGTAAAAATTTTCCCGTTGCTAGAACCAAAACAGGTGTAACTCAACCAGACAATAGCTATCCGTTTACATGTGTAAACGGATCTGGTGTATATGAAATTCCGGTTGGACCAATCCACGCTGGCATTATCGAACCAGGACATTTTCGTTTTCAAGCAGCGGGCGAAGATATCATTACATTAGAAGAACGCTTGGGTTACGTTCACAAGGGTATAGAAAAAATTGCCGAAGGACTGGACACCAAACAATTGGCTAAACTTGCAGGACGTGTATCTGGCGACAGTACTATTGCCCATACTTGGGCTGCTTGTCTAGCTTTAGAAAACGCTACGAGTTTAAAAATCCCCCAGCGTGCTCTGCATATACGCGCCATTATGTGTGAACATGAGCGCATTGCTAATCACTTAGGTGACTTCGCTGGTGTCTGTAATGACGTCGCCTATACTTTTGGCTACTATCAATTAATGCGCTTAAGAGAATTGTGGCTACGACTAAATACACAAGTTTTTGGTCATCGCCTAATGATGGATTGCATTACACCAGGTGGCGTTAGCGTAGATATAAACTCTAAAAACTGCCAGGCAATACACAAACAAATTATAAGCTGCAGACAGGAACTAACCGGACTTTATCAGCTCTTTGAAGAAAACTCGAGTTTCCACGACCGTATAAAAACCACGGGAATATTATCAGTTGAACAAGCAACACAACTAGGGGTGCTTGGTTATGTTGGACGCGCCAGTGGGCATAAATTTGACCTACGCCATAATGCGCCTTACCCTCCTTACGATAAATTAAAAATCCACGTACCAGTTTTTAATAATGGTGATGTGCTTGCGCGTCTTAGGGTACGTGCACAAGAAATTTTAGTTGCTTTTGAATTAATTGCTCAATTACTTGACCAACTTCCACCTGGATCAATACAAACGCCATGGCAAAACCCAAGCACCACAGCTGAGGGGATAGGCTTAATTGAAGGGTGGCGCGGTGAAATTTTGGCATTTGTACGTATAGATAATAATGGACTAATTGAACGTTATTTTCCACGCGATCCTAGTTGGTTCAGTTGGCCCGCGTTAGAGCAGCTAATTCATGGTAATATTGTGCCCGACTTTCCAGTATGCAATAAATCAATTAATGGATCATACTCAGCTGTTGATTTATAAATTATGTAAATTATGCTAAAAACTCTATATAAAATTTTTAAAATAGGCATAGTCACAGAGCCACTGTCACAAGACAAAAATAATACTTTCAAGCGCCTTGGTGATAATTGCAGAAAAATTATCGATGCCAGATTTGCTGGCAGCCTAGCGATTCGTCATATTGACGCTGGTTCCTGCAACGGTTGCGAACTGGAAATCCACGCACTAAATAATCCATTTTACGATATTGAACGCTTTGGTATTCACTTCGTTGCCTCACCTAGGCATGCTGACTTGCTTTTGGTAACCGGGCCGGTATCGCGCCATATGGAAAGCGCATTAATTACCACTTATAATGCGACACCCAACCCAAAACTTGTATTGGCAGTTGGTGAATGCGGCGCCTGTGGTGGCGAGTTTGGCTGCTCTTATGCTTGTGCTGGCTCCATAGCAAATGTAATTCCAGTTGATGGCGTAATTACTGGATGTCCGCCAACACCAATAAATTTACTCCGAGGCATTTTAGAATTACTCGAACAAAAAATTAACTAAATAAGGTCCCATTTAATTATGATTAAAACTAAAAACACTGTCGCTACTGGCTGGATAATTTGTACTCTAGCTGCAATTTTTTATTGCTACGAATATTTACTGCGCATGGAACCAAGCGTTATGGTTACAGAATTAATGCACGAATTTCAAGCAAACGCGACCGAACTTGGCACTCTTTCTGCATTTTATTATTTTATTTACACACCCATGCAAATTATTGTTGGTTTATTATCTGATTTATATGGACCACGAAAAATTTTAACCTTAGCTGTAATTGCTTGTGCGGTTGGCAGTTATATTTTCGGCGTAGCACACACCCTACCAGTTGCAGCTATCGGCCGATTGCTAATTGGCTTTGGCAGCGCCTTTGCTTTTGTAACTGTCTTAAAGCTTGCTGCTTCCTGGTTACCGCAGCGCTTTTTTGCTCTATTTGTTGGACTAGCAACTGCATTAGGCATGCTTGGCGGAATGGTTGGCAGTATCGTTCTTAGCTCCTTGGTTCAAAGCATCGGATGGCAACAAACTATCACTGTTGGTACGATCTTAGGTGTAGTTCTTACGCCAATAGTTTGGCTGATAATTCGCGACAAACCAAAAACAGCATTACGAGAAAATAACATCCTAAAAACCAAACCCAAATACCGAGAAACACTTATTGGCCTCCTGAAAATCTTAAAAAAACCACAGATGTGGCTCAACGGCTTCATCGCTTGTTTAATGTATTTATCATTATCGCTATTTGCTGAGCTTTGGGGTAATGCCTTTTTAGCTAATGTTTATAATTTACCAGCAGAGAGTGTAGCAACGGCTAATTCAATGGTATTTTTGGGATGGCTAGTTGGAGGGCCATTAATTGGCTATATTTCCGATATAACTTGCACCAGACGAATTCCAATTTCACTTGGCTGCTTGTTATCTGCTTTTACAATAAGCTTGGTTATTTATTTTCCACCAATGAATACTGGATTACTTTACCTGCTGTTGTTTTTATTTGGCATCTTCTCTAGCTTCGAGGTTTTATGCTTTGCTATCAGCAGAGAAAATAACCCAGATAGCCTCGTAGCCACCGCTTCATCATTTACTAATCTATTAACTATGGCAGGCGGCATTGTTTGCCAACCATTGGTCGGAAAAATTCTTGATCTGTTTTGGTCTGGTCAAACACAAAACGGTGATCGCATTTATTCGGCGATTACTTATCAATATGCCTTAACAATTTTACCACTAGCATTTTTGTTAGGATTTATTTTAACTTTTTGGTTAAAAGAAACCAGTAACAAAAAATAGAAAAAACTCGAATTAAAAAAATAACTAGGCAAATTGTTTTTATTGTTCTAATATATAGTTCTGTATTTTTTTATAATATAAAAAAGTTACAGACACTTGTTCACTTTATTAAATTTTTTGGAGATTAAACATGGTAGCTAAAAAGAAAGCTGTAAAAAAAGCGACAAAGAAAAAAGTAGTAAAAAAAGCTTGCAAATGTTCCTGCAAGAAAAAGAAGAGATAGTCTGGTTCAGATAAGGATGTTCATCTTACCAAAACGTCAACAGGAATATGAAAATATTTCTGTTGACGAAAAAGTAAGATATATTGAGTCATTTCATGGAACCAAATGTTGATTATAGGTATCAGAAAGCTTTTATTATCACTCTAGTTATTGTTATTGCTATTGGTAATGCGCTCGCTGGTTGGTTTGTAGCTCGCAGTGTTTACCAATGGCGAACTAGTGATCGTTATGTAAGTGTAAAAGGTATTGCAGAACGCCAGGTAAAGGCTGATTTGGCAGTTTGGGATATCAGCTATAAGATAACCGGGGATGATCTAGCGCGGATTACAACAGAAAGCCTAAAAAATCAAAAAATTATCACTTCTTTTTTAACTCAGCATAGTTTTGCACTCAGTGAGATAGAACCACAACGCATTGAAGTACTCGATCAATATGCGCGCGAATATACCTCAGGAAAACCGGAGCACCGGTATATTATAACAGGTGGTATTGTGCTGCATACTCCAAACGTTGATTTAGTACGCCAAGTTAGCCAGTTGAACTCAGAGCTAATTCAGCAGGGAATCGTGTTAATGAGCAAGACTGATTATCAAAACCTACCAAATCCACGCTATTTTTTTACTAAATTGGACGAAATTCGCCCACAGATGCTCGAACAAACCACAAAAAGCGCACGCTTAGTCGCTAAACAATTTGCAACTAATGCTGACTGTCAACTTGGCTATATCCGCCGCGCTAACCAAGGAGTATTTCAGATACTGAATATTAATAGCAATGCTGGCCAAAACTATGGTACTGAAAACAGTCAAATTGGCGACATAAACCAAGTTGTCCGCGTAGTAACATCAGTTGATTACACACTCAAAAATTAAATTAATAAAAATTATTCCAGTTGAGCTTAATCAAAACAGGCTTGATCTAGCGCTTAGCACTCTGTTACCAGAATACTCCCGCGCTAAAATTCAAAACTGGATTAAAGAATGCTATGTGACTATTGATGGTAAAATCGCTCGCACCAAAGATAAAATACACACAGGTCAAATTATTAGCATAAATGCAACTATTATAAACACCACTACATCAGAACCACAATCAATTGCACTTGATATTATTTATGATGATCCGGATATCATTGTTATTAACAAGCCTGTTGGTCTAGTAGTTCACCCAGGAGCAGGACAGGCTGATAACACCCTATTAAACGCCCTGCTCTATCATTATCCAGAACTTGCGAGTGTTCCACGCGCTGGAATCATTCATCGCTTAGACAAAGACACTTCCGGTTTACTAGTAGTAGCACGTAATTTAATTTCCCATACTAGACTTGTTGCCGATTTACAAAAACGCGAAATTAAACGCGAATATGCAGCGATTGTTAATGGTGTTATGACTACCGGCGGAACCATCGAAGCACCAATTGGCCGCCACCCAGTTAAGCGCACTCATATGGCAGTAAAAGAAAACGGCAAAATCGCCACCACCCACTATCGCATTATTAAACGTTTTCCGGCACATACACATTTAAGAGTAATTTTAGAAACTGGCCGTACGCATCAAATTCGGGTACACCTAGCGCATATTGGTTATCCCATTGTTGGCGATCCAACTTATGGCAAAGGACTAAAAATACCAACAAAATGCAGTATGATTTTACGCAAAACACTAGAAAACTTCGAACATCAAGCACTACACGCTGAACTCTTGGGTTTAAAACATCCTACCACCGGTCAATCAATGGAGTGGAAGGCTAAACCGCCAAAAGATATGGAAAATTTACTACATATTTTATCTCAAACACATTAACATCCGCACGCTTGAGCCATAACACCCCCATATGGCTCTGTCTCCTTATCAAATACAACAAATATCCTTTTCATATCATTCTCCAGTTAGCAACAATCCTTGTTTTTTATGGCAATTATACTATAGTAAAGTTTATATGCTAACTACTGTTATCAAAACACATAAAATAAAGCCAGAGGAATCGCTATTTGAAATTCTTGATACTTATGTTACAAAACTTACGGAAAACATTGTTATAACTATCGCTAGCAAAATTATAAGCACTTGCGAAAATCGCTTTGCTTGCAAAAATAAAACAAAATTACATTTAATTCGCCAAGAATCTGAGTTTTGTTTTGCCCCACCGCCCAATACAAAAAAATTTCACTTAACCTTAAAAAATCACAGACTAATTCCTAATGCTGGAATTGATGAATCAAATTGCAACAATGCTTATATGTTGCTACCAAAAAAACCACAGCTAATCGCAAAAAAAATTTGGCAATATTTACGCAAACGCGATTCTCTGAAGAATCTAGGCGTGGTTATTACCGATAGCAACATTACTCCACTGCGCCTAGGCGTAACTGGCATTGCTATTGGCTGGTGCGGTTTTAAGCCAATATATGACTACACCAACCAAAAAGATATTTTTGGTCGCAGACTACAAGTTACACAAATCAATTTACTTGATAGCCTCGCTACTGTTGCAACTTTAACCATGGGTGAAGGCAAAGAACAAACGCCAATTACTATTATAAAAAACGCACCGAAAATTAATTTCCAAAATCGCGCACCAACATACAAAGAAGAGCAAGCAGCTTGTATTGATCCAGAAGATGATTTATTCAGCACAGTTAATTTTTCTTTGTTGAAGGGTATATCATGAGTAACTATATAAAACCCCATTGGCCAGCACCAAAAAACATTATGGCCTTTACTACAAAGCGCATTATGGGCAATTTTAAGCTACTAACCAATCGCAAAAGACTACACCAAGAATTAAATTTACCAGCCGAACCATTTTGGTTAAAACAAGAACACACAAACACAGTAATTCATCTAAAACCAAATATTACTACTATTGAACCAATCGCCGACGCATCATTCACTACCACACCAAACCTTGTTTGTACGGTCATGACCGCTGATTGTGTTCCCCTTTTAGTTTGCGATCAGGACGGCGCTATTGTCTCAGCCATTCATGCTGGCTGGAAGGGCATAGCCGCTGGAATAATTGAAGAAACTGTCAAAGCAATGAATACTAATCAAACAAAACTACTAGCCTGGCTTGGACCGGCAATTGGAGCAAATTCTTTTGAAACCGGAGAGGATCTGCGCGAAATTTTTATCAAAAATGATCCAGAAAGTCAAAAAGCTTTTGTCGCCCACAACGACCGTTTCCTGGCCAATATTTACTTACTCGCATCGCAACGTTTAAACAGCGCTGGAGTTACAGCAATTTATGGCGGCGAATATTGCACCTTTACGCAAAAAGAATTATTTTTCTCGTTTCGCCGTGATGGAGACAAAAGCGGCAGAATGGCAAGCCTAATTTGGCTAACAGCATAGAATAATGTATCATAGTAAGTATGAAATATTTCAAGCGCATATCATATGGCATTTTAACCATATTTTTGACTATCACCTGTTATGCAGGCAGGCCTATAACCGGCATTGCTGAAGCTAATCCAGGCCTTGCACCAATGCTACAAAAAATTATGCCGACTATAGTCAATATTTCGGTACGCGGCGAAGTACCGACTCAAGATAAACGACGACACAATTCCAAATTTGAAGACCTAGGATCAGGAGTCATTATCGATGCAGAACACGGATACATTGTAACTAATGCTCATGTCATAAAGGACGCGCAGTCCATTACGGTCACACTGAGCGATGACCGTAGCATGCGAGCCAAAATTATTGGCTACGATCCTCCATCAGATATTGCCGTAATCCAAATAGCCGCGAAACGCCTCAAAAATGCAACCTATAGCGACTCTGACAAACTAAAAGTTGGTGATTTTGTATGTGCAATTGGCAGCCCATTTGGCCTACAAAAAACGGTAACATCTGGAGTTGTAAGTGGACTTGAGCGCAATGATCTTGGAATTGAAGGCCTGGAAAGTTTTATTCAAACCGATGCTTCAATTAATCCAGGCAGCTCTGGTGGAGCTCTGGTAAATATGCAAGGAGAGCTAGTTGGTATTAATACGGCACTTATCGGGCTGGTTCCTAGTAGCTCCGGCATCGGTCTTGCAGTACCAAGCAACATAACCAAAAATGTAGCAGAACAACTAATTAAATATGGAAAAGTAAAACGGGGAATCATGGGAGTTGTAGTTCAAAAGATTACACCGGCTCTTACTGATGCCATGCACTTAAAAGAAACTGATGGAGGTGCTCTGGTTTCGCAAGTAATGGAAGGATCACCAGCTACCACCGCTGGAGTACGCCCTAAAGATGTGATTATAAAAATTAATGGCAAACCTGTTAATTCCGCCGTCCAAGTTAAAAACGTAGCAAGCTTATCAAACATTGGCTCTAAGGTAACTTTGCAAGTACGCCGTGACAACAAATTAATCGATCTCGAACTTGTAATAGCCGACCCGGAATATTTAATAAAAATTCAAGAGGCACCAAAAAATCTGCTCTCCGGACTAGGATTAAAAAACTTTAATTTATTAATAGACAACCAACAAATTAAGGGCGTTGAAGTATTCTATGTTGATGAAGCAAGTACTGCTTACAGCTGTGGCCTTAGCCCTACTGATGTTATTCTCACCGCTGCCAATCAGCCAGTAACTACAATTAACCAACTTCAAGAAATTGCTAATAAAAATCCTAAGCAACTACTGCTTGAAATAAAACGTGGATTAACTGGAAATTTCTTCCTAGTGCTTGAAGAATAGTAAAACACATAAATGAACTATCGGCATATTTACCACTCTGGCAATTTCGCTGATGTATTTAAACACTGCGTCTTAATTACATTAGTTCGGTCTTTGCTAAAAAAAGATAGTCCCATATTCTTTTTAGACACACATGCCGGTATTGGTAAATACGACCTAACATCTGAACTTGCGCAAAAAACCCGTGAATATGAAACTGGTGTAGCGCGAATTTACAACCTGTGTAGCGATATCCCAGCTATTCAGACCTATCAAAATATTATTCATGCAACCAATGCTCACTCCAAAACATTGCGCTTCTACCCAGGCTCGCCGCTTATTATGCGCCAATTAATGCGCACTCAAGATCATATGATTTTAACCGAGCTACACCAAGAGGATGCAAAACTATTAAAACGTTGCTTTTATCATGACAAACAAGTTGCCGTACATCTAACAAATGGCTATCACGGCTTAAAAGCGTTTTTACCACCAAAACAGAGACGCGGCCTAATTTTAATCGATCCACCATTTGAAGAAAAAAATGAATTTGAACAAATCATTACCGGATTACAGATAGCGCTAAAGCGTTTTCCAAATGGTGCTTATATAATTTGGTATCCAATTAAAGCTAAAGACCTAATTAAAATAAAAAATTTTTATAAAAAACTAAAAACTATATTAACAACAAGCAAAAATATTGTAAATTTAGAATTAAATAGCTGCGGCTTAGTAATAATCAACGCGCCATGGCAACTTGAGCTCGAACTAAAACCAGTTATTTCTTGGCTAGGCAGAACTCTTGCGGGGTAATTATTTAGCGGGGACTCTGTGTATCTTCGCTCCAAGCTGCTCCAGCTTTTCTTCGATACACTCATATCCACGATCAATATGGTAAATTCGATCAACAGTCGTTTGTCCCTCAGCCATAAGACCAGCTAAAACCAAGCTTGCCGAAGCACGTAGATCTGTGGCCATAACAGGAGCACCAACCAACATTTGTTTTCCAACTGTGGTAGCCACGTTACCTTGTAGCATAATATCGGCTCCCAAACGATGTAATTCCTGCACATGCATAAATCTATTCTCAAAAACTGTTTCCGTGATACTACTTTCTCCACAAGCCACACAATTCATCGCCAGCATTTGCGCCTGCATATCAGTTGGAAATTCTGGATATGGCGCTGTACGAATAGTAACTGCTTTCGGTTGGCGTCCACCCATATCTAACTCAATCCAATCCAAACCAGTAGTAATTAAGGCACCAGCTTCGATAAATTTCTCAAGTACTGCCGTCATTGTTTGTGGAGCTACATTTTTTAGCTTCACTCGACCACGCGTAATTGCACCCGCCACCAAATAAGTTCCTGCTTCAATACGATCTGGCAATATTTTGTATTCACCACCATGTAGGCGATCAACTCCCTCAACAATTAAAGTATCAGTACCAATACCAGAAATTTTTGCACCCATCGTATTTAAAAAATTTGCTAAGTCACATACTTCAGGTTCGCGTGCAGCATTTCTAATAATGGATGTACCTTCAGCCAACACTGCAGCCATTAAAATATTTTCAGTTCCAGTAACCGTAACCAGATCAGTAGCAATTTCAGCCCCTTTTAAGCGACCAGTTACTGTTGCTTCAATATAACCATTTTGAATGTCTATTTTAGCACCAAGTGCTTCCATCCCCTTTAAGTGCTGATCAACTGGACGAACACCAATAGCACAACCACCAGGAAATGACACTCTCGCCTTACCAAAACGCCCTAAAAGAGGCCCAAGCACAAGAACTGACGCACGCATTGTCTTAACTAAATCATATGGCGCAAAAAATTTATTAACCGAATGAGCATTAGCTTCGATTGCCATACCTTCATGCACCAATAAATCTACACCCATAGAACCCAACAATTCCATAGTTGTAGTAACATCATGCAAGTGTGGAATATTACGAATTACAACTGGTTCATCGATTAATAGTGTCGCAATTAAAATCGGCAGCACCGCGTTTTTTGCACCAGAAATACGTACCTCGCCATTTAAAGGGACGCCACCAGTAATTACTAATTTTTCCATACTCTTATAGTTCTCATTTTATTAAAGACAAAATATTTCCAAGACCACTTGCTCCGACCAAATCCAAGAGCTGCTTCGGTAAATTAATAAACGAAATTTTTTTACCAACACCTTTAGCATAACGAGTCCATGCAACGAGCAAGGCAACACCAGCGTTATCGCTAAAAGTCACCTCACTTAAATCAAAAACCGGACTCAAGTTTTGCTTGATAAAAACACAACCACGTCGATCAAGTTCAGCAACAGTAGCAAAACTAAGATCACCACTTATGTGAATATGATCCATATTACCTGCGCGCATTATTTGCATGTAACTTCTGCACCAATACTTCTAAACCACCCTGACGTAACGTACCCGCAAATTGTGAATTATAGTTTTTTATAATACTTACGCCGTCTACACTAAAATCATAAATCAACCACTGTCCTCCCTGCTGTATCAAACGATACTGCATTTGAATTGGTGGTCCACTTTTCAGAAGTAAATCGCTATCAATCTGTACCCGATCACTAATCCCACCGCGAATTGGATAAAATTTAATTTTTTCACCGTCATACGATTGCAGCGCCGAAGAATAAGTACGAATCACATAACGAGTAAACTCTTTTACAAATTGCTCTTGCGTGCTACTCGTAGCCTTTTGCCAATAGTCACGCCCAACAACCGCACGCGACATACTGAGCAGCTCAAAATGCGGCACTAAAATCCGATTCACTAAATCATAAACCAGCTTATCATTATTTTTTAAATTGCCAATGTGTCTATCGAGCTCGTGCAACATCTGACTCGAAGTGCTTTTTAGCATAACAAGCGGTACTGGATCAGCAACCGCAAAGCCAGAAGCACAAAACAATACACCAAAAACAACAACCAAAGTTTTTATCAATCTCATATTTATAATCTCCAATTTTTACTTCTTATTACCATCTCCTAATTTATACATCAACTGCCCAATCAAATTCTCGAGAATAATCGCTGGCTGAGTATCTATTATTACGGCGCCCTCTTTAAGATCAGACGCTTCATACCCAGGAATTAATTCAATATAATTCGCACCGATTAAGCCTGCAGTTAAAATTTTTGCAGTTGTATCTGAAGGTAATTTGTTTTGTCGCCTATCAATACGCATTCCTACATTCGCTTTAAAACTGTGGCTATCAATATTAATACTATCAACTTCACCAACACGTACACCAGCAATAGTCACTGGTGCGCGCACTTTCAAATCTCCTATGTTATCAAAAATAGCGCTAACGTGAAAAGAAGCACTCTTAGAATATTGGCTAAGACCGCTTACCTTAAACGCCAACGCAAACATAGCAAGAATTCCAGCAAGAATAAACAAACCAACTAAAAACTCTACGGTCCGTTTGCTTAACATTACCAACCTCCCAACATAAATGATGTCAAAATAAAATCCAAACCTAATACTGCCAAGGAGCCATATACTACCGTTTTCGTAGTAGCACGACCAATTCCAGCTGCAGTTGGAACGGTATAATAACCCTGATAAACCGCAACCCAAGTTACTGCTATACCAAACACTAACCCCTTAATAATGCCGTTTGCAACGTCATTACGAAAATCAACTGACGCTTGCATATTAGACCAAAACTGCCCTGCGTCAACTCCGAGCCAATCCACACCAACTAAGTAGCTACCAAATACAGCCATAATACAAAAAATCGCAATTAAAATCGGCATTGAAATTACACCAGCCCAAAAACGCGGAGCAATTATGCGCCATAGCGGATCAACCGCCATCATTTCCATACTAGCCAACTGTTCAGTTGCCTGCATTAAGCCTATTTCTGCCGTCAAAGCAGACCCTGCCCTTCCTGCAAACAATAAGCCACCAATCACGGGCCCAAGTTCGCGTACTACGCTAAGAGCAACTAATTGCCCAAGCTGCGATACCGCACCAAACCGCTGCAAAATATTATAGCCTTGCAAAGCAAGCACCATCCCAATAAACAAGCCAGAAACAACTATAATTATAACTGACAACACCCCAACACAATAAATCTGTTCTATTATCAGCGGAAATAGCTTTATTACCCGTGGCCGACGAAAAATTGTTCGCAGTAAAAATAAGCCAGATAAACCAATATGTTCGCAAAATTGCAAACCCATGCACCCTAAATTTTCAATCCAGATAATCACAATAACAAATCCTCACTATAGTTTTTTGCCGGATAACGAAACGGTACTGGACCATCTGCCAATCCGTTGATGAATTGATTTATAAGCGGAGATTTATCATGCATAACCTGCGCGGCCGTGCCTTCACCAATTACCTTATTATCAGCAATTATATAAATATAATCAGCAATATTAATAGTTTCAGCAACATCATGCGAAACTATAATCGATGTCAGCCCTAATATATCGTTTAAGTGCTTAATCAATTTCACAAGCACACCCATAGTAATCGGATCTTGACCAGTAAATGGCTCATCATACATCATAAGCTGTGGATTTAGAACCAAAGCACGCGCCAAAGCCACCCGCCGTGCCATACCACCAGAAAGTTCACTTGGCATCAACTCACGTGCGCCTCGCAAACCAACCATTTCAAGCTGCATCAATACCACATCACGGATCATATCTTCGGGTAATTCAGTATGTTCACGCAGCGGAAAAGCAACATTTTCAAAAACACTAAGATTAGTAAATAATGCTCCACTTTGAAATAACATCCCCATCAATCGCCTCATTTTATAGAGTGCTGGCTGGCTTAAACTATGAATATCGACATTATTAACCAAAACTTTTCCAAGTTGTGGGTGCAATTGGGCACTGATTAAATGCAAAATTGTAGTTTTACCAGCACCACTTGGGCCCATAATTGCAGTGATTTTTCCGCGCGGAATATTCAGATTAATATCCTGAAATATCAAGCGAGCATCGCGAGCAAAATGCAGATTATTTATTTCAATAAAGTTCACTATGCGAACCTGTTCTAACCAATATTAATTCGTTGTCATTTGATTTTGCATATATTAGCAGCCAATCTGGCTTGACGTGACATTCCTCTATAGCCTGACCATTCCCCATATAACGCATGATCTCGATATTTTGTAGGCATGCTCTCATCTTGCGCTAATAACTCAACAACCAGCAAAAAATCACCTACCAAATAGCGACCAGACGCTGCTATTTTTTTATAATCTCGCTTAAACCTTCTGCTTTGAATTACTTCCCGCACGCACCTTTCCAATCTTTTGCTAACTGAGAAATACTAGTTTTTTCTAGATTCCTGCCACATTTAACCTCTTCAAAGGCATCACAGGTATCAGCGTTTGGTATGCTTATTTCAAACGGGATACGCTTTTCAGCTACAGATTGGTAAAGAAAAAGACGAATTGCTTCGCTTAGCGTCAAGCCCATGTGCCCAAATAGCTGGACTGCTTTCGTTTTGATATGATTATTAATTCTAGAACGAATAACACAATCTGTCATAAATGCCTCTCTTCTACATGAGGCTACATTATAGCTACAAATAAACCTCTGGTCAATTGCAATGATTTTTCCTATTCCAATAAACACTAACTTGTTATAATGTAAACTTATGCACAACACACAAAAAATCATTCAACTGGCACGTACCGTTTTGAAAACCGAAGCGCAGGCAGTTTTAAATTTACGCGATCGCATTGGCGATAGCTTTATTCAAACCTGTAAATTACTGCTTGCATGTGACGGTCGTATTATTGTTACTGGCATTGGTAAGTCTGGGCATATTGGCAACAAAATCGCGGCAACTTTTGCTAGCACTGGCAGTCCAGCTTTTTTCATGCACCCTAGCGAAGCAAGCCATGGTGATATCGGCGTAATCACAAAAAAAGATGTTGTCATAGCCCTTTCAAATTCCGGAAAAACCGAAGAAATAATTGCAATTATACCAATAATAAAATTGCTAGGCGTACCGCTAATTAGCATCACTGGTAATCCAAATTCTACTTTGTCTAAACTAGCCAACGTCAATTTAGATATTAGCATTGAAAAAGAAGCCTGCACCCTAGGTTTAGTGCCAACCGCAAGCACTACAGCAACCTTAGCCATGGGAGACGCCTTAGCAGTAGCTTTAATTGAAGCGCGCGGCTTTACTACTAAAGATTTTGCTCGTTCACATCCTGGTGGAACCTTGGGTAGACGCTTGCTACTACGTGTTGATGACCTGATGCGCACGGGAGATGCCATTCCAAAAGTAAAAAAAGATAGCCTGTTATCCAAAGCTCTGATCGAAATGTCGCATAAACGCATGGGCATGACAACGATAGTTAATAACGATGGCACCCTGGCTGGAATTTTTACTGACGGTGACTTGCGTCGCGTACTAGATAAAAATTTAGATGTGCACACAACAAAAGTCGCTGCAGTAATGACGACAAACTGTAAAACTATTATGCTGGGCATGCTTGCGGCCGAAGCCGTCCAAATAATGGAACAGCATCAAATCATGACCCTCGTTATTGCCGATAAAAATCACATACCAGTCGGCGCAATTCATATGCACGATTTATTAAAATCTGGATTAGTATAACAAAACATGAAAACACATAAAAAAAAATTGAAACACTTAAACATCAAATTACTGATATTAGACGTCGATGGAGTTTTAACCAACGGTAAAATTTATATTTCTGATAATGGCATGGAAACTAAAAAATTTAATGTCCAAGATGGTCTTGGATTAAAATTACTACTAAATAATGCTATCGATATTGCTGTCATTTCCGGCCGTAAATCTAATGCTACTAAAATACGCATGCGCGAACTTGGAATTAAATATGCTTATTTTGGTGTTACTGATAAAACAAAAGTATTTGAGTTATTAAAAAAGAAGTTGCGCTTAAAAAACAAAAATATTGCCTGTATTGGCGATGATCTTCCAGATTTACCAATTATGCAACAAGCTGGTTTTAGTATTGCCGTAGCCAATGCAGTGCCAGAAGTACATAAAGCTGCAAATTACACAACAAAAAACAAAGGCGGCAACGGAGCAGTACGCGAAGTTTGCGATATGATCTTATGAACACAAAAAATATATTTATTACGATAGTTTTACTCGCAATATTTTCGAGCGTTAGTATTCTGGCTTTACTCGAAGCAAAAAAAATTATCGGCGGTCACGCCAACGCTGCTGATGCCCCTGATTTTTTCATGACTAACACCACTTACGTGCAGTTTGATCAAAATGGCAATATTAGCAACCAATTTTATACAAGCAAAATCATACACTTCACCACTAACAACAATTACACCTTTGATAATCCTTGCATGAAAATGTATAGCGCCAATGAGCAACCATGGAATATTACTGCAAATAAAGGACGAAGCGAAGGTGGCAAAGACAAAGTTTATCTTTGGGATAATGTTAAAGTAACGCAAGCGGCTAGCACTGAAACTACCGATTTTGACATTACTACTACTTCTCTCACCGTTTATCCCAGCACTAAATTTGCCGAAACTAGCGACTCCGTCGTCATTATTCAGGGCGAAAGCATTGCTAAAGCAGTCGGCGCTAAAGCTGATTTCAAGTCTGGAACCGTAAGCTTGTTATCTAATGTTGAATGTGAATACAAGGAAGCTACCACTTCACCCAAAACGCATCCTTAATCCATTGCATTTTACCACCAGCTTCGTCAGAAGTAGCAATCACATCAAATCGACACAAAACCTTATCGAATAAATTATTTTCCTGCAAATAACAGGTCGCAGCTCTAGATAAAGCAACTTTTTTTCTGTAAATATGTTTAAACTTCTAGCCCTTTTAAAT
>JBAXAM010000020.1:0-22661 GCA_037142515.1 bacterium
CAAATATGCTGCCTCGTCAAAAATAATTTACAGAAAGGATGTTACACTACCGATAATTTTTATCACGATATACCCGCTGTGCGGCTACTAGCATATAAGTGCGCGTATAGGTTACAACTTGTATTATCATAATGATTAATAAAACTATCATAAAAAAAGCTGACGGTAATTTCTTAGAAATTACATATAAAACGATAGCGGCAGCTAATATTAAATACAGTGTGTTTGCACAACGATAATAATTATGTTCGATATATAAATTAGTAAAAATAAAAAAAATAGAAAAATAAATGGCAAAACAGAAAAGAGCAAACCCAATGGCAACCCGATCTTCAATATTAAAACCACATTTTTTCCAAACATAAAGATAAACAGCTAAAATAATAAATAAAACATAAAAACCCAAACTTTCAACTAACAAAGAATCAATAAAAATTACCCTTTGCCATAAGTACAAGGAAACCCTTTGGAGTAAAGTACCGAAATTCCATGACATCAATGCTTGTGATGTTAAAAAATGGGCAACCGGGTGGTTGACTTTTATGCTATCAGTATAGCCAACCCAAATGAACCCCACAAATATTGGGACAAGAATAAATAAAATGCAGATCGCATATTTTCTGATTATTTTTTTATTTACCACAAAATTGTATTTTTTATACCAGTCGATTAGACACAAACCAAAACAAAAAAACATAGCAGGAACAAAGGTCGTAATTTTGGTTAGAGCACTAAAACCGCCAAAAACGATACAAATAATCGCTGTTAACACTTGAGACCGATTAAGATAAGCTTGGGTTGCCGCCAAAAAAGATATTGCTAAAAACAATGCCAGTGACTCAATCATGAAAGTACGCGCCCAAAACAGATAAAAAGGGCTCAACAAAAAAAGGCAAGCAAAAATTTTAAAAACGATAATTTTAAAATTTAAATTTTTCAGTAAAATATAGGTTGGCAATAGCGTAAAATAAAAAAAAATAACACTCACTAATCTTCCACATTGTTCTAACATCAAAGAAGTTAATTTATGCGTGATAACTACCAACCATTGATATAGAGGAAATTCTAAGGGAATACTCCATGGATATCCTAAAACTGGAGTATGATAGGTAAAGTAATGTCCTTCTTTTAACATCCAAAAACAGGTTAAAGCGGTTTGCGTTTGACGAAAAGCATGGAAATCAACTATTGGATAAGACCATCCGATGGCAAAAAAACGAATACTTAATAAAAAAGCCAAACCAATAAACACCCAGAGCAATATTTCTGACCATGTTAGTTTTTTCATAACCTCTTTATTACTATTTAAATGTTTAAATATCGATTGCCACTAAATTTCATGCATTGTACCATAACACATAGTAAGCACAACGAAAGGACAGAGGGAGAAATGAAGAAAGAAAAAGTTACTATTGTTGGAGGTTGTGGCCATGTTGGTTTATCACTAGGGATTGCGTTAGCTGATATTGGTTTTAGTGTGACATTATTGGATATTAATACACAAGTTAATAATCTAGTTAACGATGGTCACTTACCATTTATTGAACACGATAATGCTGAAGCCGCACTTAAAAGAGTTGTCCAAAAAAAGCAATTAAAGGCTACCGACGAAAACAACTGCCTAAAATCAGCCAAAATTGTAATTTTTATTACTGGTACTCCAATTGATGAACACTTAAACCCAAAAATTCATGAAATCACAGGGGTGGTTCAAACCTATTTACCATATTTAAATAGCAAACAATTAATAATCTTAAGAAGCACTGTCTATCCGGGGGTAATTGAGCTCATTGATCAAATATTACAAGATAGCCTCGGAAAACATAAGCTAGCATTTTGCCCCGAGCGGGTCGCTCAAGGGCATGGTCTATCTGAGGTTAGAAAGTTACCACAATTAATTTCAGCCACAAACAAAAAAGCCGAAAAAGAAGCAATAAAGTTTTTTTTAAAGCTTACGTCGTCGATAAGGGTATTACAACCAATCGAGGCAGAAATAGCCAAATTGGTGACCAACTCTTGGCGTTATCTTGAGTTTGCAATAGCAAACCAGTTCTATATGATGATAGAATCACGAAACTTAGATTTCTACAAAATTTATGATGCTTTAAAGTTTGAATATCCACGCGCCAAACATTTTGCAACCCCAGGATTTACTGCCGGACCATGCCTTTTCAAAGATACGATGCAACTCTCAGCTTTTCATAAAAATAATTTTTCTCTCGGCCATGCGGCAATGCTAATCAACGAAGGACTACCAACTTTCTTGGTTGACCAAATAGAACAAAAATTGGGCACTTTAAAAAATAAAAAAATTGCTATCTTAGGTATGGCATTTAAAGCCAATAGTGACGATCAGCGAGAAAGCCTTTCTTTTAAGCTTAAAAAAGCCATAGAAATAAAAATGGCAAAAGTTTTAACCAGCGACATTTACGACCGAAAGACCATTGATTTTAATAAGGCAATACAAGCTGCTGATGGTGTAATTTTGGGCGTTCCTCACCGCGAATACCTTAATCTTAAAATTGACAAACCATTTGTTGATTGTTGGGGAGTGTGGAGAAAAAGAAGGTAAGGGATAGCATATGAAAATATTAGTTACCGGCTCAGCCGGTTTTATTTGTGGTTATGTCGTAGCCGATCTTTTGGAGCATGGGCATGAAATATATGGCATCGATAATTACTCAAAATATGGCAAAATTGCCAAATCGTATGATAACCACCCTAAATACCATTTTGTAGAAGGTGATGTAAAAAACGTTGGTCTATTAAAAGAACTCATTACCGATTGTGATCAGATTCTTGCCGCTGCAGCAATGATTGGGGGTATTTCTTATTTCCATGAATTCGCTTATGACCTGCTTGCCGAAAACGAACGAATCATGGCCGCCACTTTCGATGCGGCAATTTGGGCATACAAAAACCACAAATTGCAAAAAGTTAACATCTTAAGCTCAAGCATGGTTTTTGAATCTACTACTAAATTTCCGACCCCCGAAGGTGAAATAAGAAATGCACCACCACCAATGAGCACCTACGGATTTCAAAAACTAGCTTGCGAATATTTTGCCAAAGGAGCCTATGAGCAATACAAGTTACCACACACGATTATTCGTCCTTTCAATTGCGTTGGTATTGGCGAAAAACGCGCTCTTTGTGATAAAGATGTTCTGTCTGGCAATATTAAATTAGCTATGAGCCATGTTGTTCCCGACCTAGTACAAAAGATAATCAAAGGACAATATCCGTTACATATCTTAGGAAGCGGAAATCAAATTAGACACTATACCTATGCAGGGGATTTGGCGCGTGGTATTAGATTATGTATCGAAGATAAAAGCGCGCTTAATGAAGACTTTAACCTCTCAACTCCGGTTTCTACCAGCATTTTAGAGCTTGCAGAAGCTATCTGGAAACAAGTTAAACCAGATGTACCATTTCGCTATGTATCAGACAAACCTTTTCTATATGACGTCCAAAAACGAATTCCTGATGTTTCAAAAGCTAAACAGATATTAGGTTTTGAAACAACGACTGATCTCAATACTATCCTTAGCGAAGTAATTCCATGGATTAAAGAACAGGTGAAAATTGGCGGAATATAAATACCTGGAAATCATTATACCGGTTTATAACGAAGGCGAGAATATGCTAAAAACATATGAACATTTAAAATCCTCTTTGGCTGACAATTTTTTTTGGAAATGCTTTGTTATATATGACTTCGATCAAGACTCTACAGTTCCTTATTTAGAAGAATTGCAAAAAAAAGATTCGCGAATAATCCCATTAAAGCAAAACCTAGGAGAAGGGGTAGTTAATGCTCTCAAATTTGGTTTCGAACAGGTTCATGATGGCGCAGTTGCAGTAGTTATGGGAGATAATAGCGATGATTTGACTATTTTACCAGCAATGTATGACAAATATCAAGCTGGAGCCACAGTAGTTGCTTCTTCTCGTTATTCGCTAAACGGCATGTATTGTGGTGGTAATTTTTTAAAAAAAAACCTATCGCGGCTCGCTGGTTTGACTTTATATTATTCTGGCCTTGGTACAAAAGACCCAACTAATAGTTTTAAGTTATATTGCGGTAAGTTTTTAAAACGCACCCCAATTGAAAGCACGGGTGGCTTTGAAGTTGCTCTAGAGTTAACCGTCAAGGCTGCCTTACAAAAACTACAAGTGGCTGAAGTATCTGGTTTTTGGCAAGATCGTACAATAGGAAAGTCAAATTTTAAGCTTATTAAGTGGTTGCCGCACTATTTACGATGGTTTTTCTATTATTTTATCAAACAAAGACGGTATAGATAATATTTAGAAAATAGTATACCATGCACCTGTTTCTTAAGTCATGTCTTTAAATTTTTCCTATCGCTTGAGTATTTCTGATAGATTATTAAAAGATATGGATTGTTTGTCTAACTGCTTTTTTTTAGGATCTATCCAATGAACAAAATTTATGTAGGTAATTTACCTTTCCAAACTACTGATCAAGAATTAGAAGGTGAATTTCAGCAATTCGGAAAAATTAAAGAAGTCGCCCTTATTAGAGATCGTTATTCTAACGAATTCAAAGGGTTCGCATTTATTACCTTTATCACCCCAGAGTCTGCCCAACAAGCATTGGCAGCAAACGGTAAAGATTTCCAAGGTCGCGCAATGAAAGTAAGTATTGCAAGAGCCGAAGAAAGAGGCGGTCGTTCTGGTGGCGGTGGTGGCGGTCGTGGCGGCAGAGAAGGGGGCGGCGGCGGTCGTGGTGGTCGAGAGGGTGGTGGTGGCAATAGTAGAGGTCGCTCTGGCGGTGGTGGCAGCGGTGGTCGCGGTGGTTACTCTGGCGGCGGTCGCGGTGGTAGCAGAGAAAGCAGCGGCGGCGGCAATAGGTGGTAATGCGCCTTAGCAACGCACCAAACATCGATTTTGTTAACACCGTTTTGATATAACATCTTACAAAATTCTGTGGCTGTATTTCCTGTTGTAATTACATCATCAACTACAGCCACATGTTTGTAGCGTTTTATTTTTGCTTTATTAACACAAAAAGCTTGTTCAGTATTTTGCGCGCGTTTTTTGGCTGGCAAGAGCGCTTGGGCAATGGTGTTTTTTGTACGCTCGGCACTTGATTTATCAATTGGAATTTTTAGTTTTTTTGCAATTGGACGCGCCAACTCAAGCGCTTGATTATAACCACGCTCACGTAGCCTTGTAAAATGCAGCGGCATGGGAATAATCACTTCTGGTTTTTCTTGATTTTGATATTGATAATACAAATGGCTTGCAAGTAACTCCCCAAATATTTTTGCGTTTACCAAGCGGTTATTAAATTTAAGACCTAGCATTAGTTGTTTAACTGGTGTTTGGTAATAAAAAAGAGCAAATGTTCGGAATGCTCCACAAATAGCTTGTCCTTTTGGCAAAGGCTGTAAAAACGGCAAATCGTTTTCGCATGCAACACATAAATCTAACTTATGGCTACTTGTAGCACCACAGAAAATACAGGTTGATGGAAAAAGATAATTTATCAATGGTGTTCTACACAAATTGAGTTTGTTGACTATTTTGGGATAAAAATCGAAATAGTCAACACCAAAATAATCTAAAAACATTTGCGTCGGTATATATCTGAACTTGAATTCTGGTATAATGACCGCGGTAGACTTGAAGCTAGCGCTGAAGATAGCAAGTTGTTTTGTAAAATAATAGCTTGATATAAAAATGAATATTATCTGCTCAAATTTTAATATTAAAAACAAAATAACTTTATACAATGGCGATTGTTTAGAGTTATTAAAAGACATTCCTAACAAGAGCATCAATCTTATTGTTACTTCTCCGCCGTATAATATGGGTAAGGAATACGAAAGAAGATCAAAAACAAAAGAATACTGTATTTGGCAAAAAGATGTTATTAGAGAATGCTATAGAGTTTTAAAAGATAGCGGTAATTTATGTTGGCAAGTTGGCAATTATGTTGATAATGGCGAAGTAATACCGTTAGATTTGTTGCTATATCCTATTTTTATTGAATTAAAAATGAAAATGAGAAATAGAATCGTATGGCATTTTGGACATGGGCTACATGCTTCTAAAAGATTTTCGGGTAGACATGAGACAATTATGTGGTTCACAAAATCTGATGATTACTTCTTTAATCTAGACCCAGTTAGAGTTCCTCAAAAATACCCCAATAAGAAGTATTTCAAAGGCAACAAAAAAGGCGAACTTTCATGTAACCCAAAGGGTAAAAATCCTTCTGATATTTGGGATATACCCAACGTAAAAAATAATCATGTTGAAAAAACGGAGCATCCTTGCCAGTTTCCGGTAGCCTTGGTTGAAAGATTGATTTTGTCTATGACAAAAGAAAATGATATTGTCTTTGATCCATTTATTGGCTCAGGAAGCTCTGCTGTTGCAAGTTTAAAAAACAATCGACGATGTATTGGGGCAGATACGGAAAAAAAATATATAGAAATTGCAAAAAAAAGAATTAACATGACGCTGGATGGCTCAATAAAAACAAGAGAGATAAACAAACCAATTTATAACGCCAATTAATAATTAATTTATGAAAATAGTTTACGAATACTCGCATCTTGGCGGAAGGCAGATTTTGCAAGCTGATTCCTGCAGTTCCTGTATATATTATTTTAATCGACTTTTAAAAATAGAATATTTATATAGCTAAACAAAAATCAGTTTTCAGAGCTTAGTTATTATCTGTATTTGTTGCTGCATTTTATTGCGAAACTCAATTGGATTTGGAACATAAAAGAAGGCGTCTTTCGTACCTCCAATACCACCGACAATCACTGTACCAAAACCAAGAATTCGGCCAGTAATACTTTGTTCAACATAGGTACCTTCAATACGATCTAGGAATAGCTCAAACGATCTCCTGCTAATAAAACCAACTTTCATAATGATGCGCTTGTTAGTTATCACATATTCAGAGCAATTATATGCAATTAATTCGCTAACACAGCTAAACAACCCCATTAGCACCAATAAATAACAAAATAATTTAGGAACAACGCTAGCAGTTAAAAACCACGCAGCAACAACAAACCACAACAACACTGGATAGAAGACTATATAGTGTGGCTTCGTGTGATATAAAATTTTCTCTTCAGGCAATAGAGTTTTTTGGATATATGACATAAAAACACTCCATATTATTTTTTTCTTTTCCAGCTTTCTATCGTTACTTGTCTGGTCCGCGCAATAGTTAATTTCTCTGTGGGCGCATCTTCGGTGATAATTGAACCAGCTCCAATGGTTGCATTTTTCCCAATCTTTACCGGAGCCACCAAAGAAGTGTTCGAGCCAATAAACGCGCCGCTTTCAATTACAGTTTGATTTTTATTAATTCCATCATAATTGCAGGTAATTGTACCAGCACCAATATTAACATTATCACCAATAATCGTATCACCCAAATAGCTTAAATGACCAGCTTTGCTGTTTTTACCAACCTGGGTATTCTTTATTTCAACAAAATTTCCGACATGCGCACCTTCTTCTAGATGCGTACCAGGGCGAATACGTGCAAACGGACCAATAATGCAATTATCTGCGATGACTGCATCTTCAATCACGCAATTAGCTTTAATAACTACATTTTTACCAATGCGAGTATTTTTCAAAAAATTATTTGGACCAACAATTGTATTGGCACCAATAAAAACCTTATCTTCAATTATAACATTAATATCAATCACTACGTCACTTTCAATAACTAAATCACCACGCACGTCAAACCTCGCTGGATCCAGTAAAGTCAACCCTTGACGCATTAACTCGGCAGCAATGTTTTTTTGATGTTGACGCTCTAGCTCCGCTAGCTGCTGTCTATCATTAATGCCAGTTACTTCTTCTGGATTGCTTATTAACAAGCTATTTATAGGCAATTTATCCCCAACCACCATGGTAATAATATCAGTCAAATAATATTCTCCTTGTGCATTATACTGACCTATCCGAGGTAGATAATCACGTAATATTTTCGATGTAGTTACCATAATCCCACTATTAATTTCTTTAACCTGCAGCTGTTCTGGCGAAGCATCTTTGTGCTCAATGATAGCTTTAATTGCACCCAGATCATCACGTATGATACGGCCCAAACCAGAAGGATCTAAAAATTCGGCCGTCAGTATACTCATACCATCTTGGGACATGCCCTGAATTAATTGCGTTAAAGTTGTAGCTGCAACCAATGGTGCATCACCGTATAGAATCAAAACTTGGGTAGCATGTTTAATAAACGGCAGGGCTTGCATTACAGCATGTCCAGTACCTAATTGTTTTTCTTGCTCAATCCAATTAACATCGTAATGCTGCAAGTGCTCGCGCACTAAAGAACCGCCTTCGCCATAAATAACGTGAATTTTTTGAGGACGTAAACTATGCGCAGTTTTTATTACATGCTCCAGCAATGGTTTGCCGCCAAGTTTATGCAACACCTTAGGTAAGCGTGAACGCATCCTGGTTCCCCTACCAGCGGCAAGAATGATAATATGCAAAGACATGTGGTTATTTTTCCTTATGTGCCATTTTTATTGTACGCAGCTGTGCTGCCGCTTGTGCTAATTGAACTAATACTCCGGTAAATTCAACTGTAGCTTTTTTATCAACAAGTAGCCGCTCAGCATTTTCGCGCGAAGCAATTGCTGCCGCCTCATCCAAATCAGCGGCACGTACTACAGTATCGGCTAAAATCGTTATAACATATGGTTGAACTTCTAAAATTCCTCCAGAAACATAATAAACCTCTTGGATATTTCCAGGCAAGATAATACGAATTTGTCCCGGCTTAATTGAGGTTAAAAGCTGCGTATGCCCTGGTAAAATTCCTAATTCTCCCATTTCTCCTGTAACCACAACCATTTCAACCAACCCAGAAAAAATGTTGGCTTCAAGACTAACTATATCAAGTTGAACTGTAGTAGTTGCCATATAGCTATTTCATAGTTTTTGCTTTTTCTACTGCTTCGTCAATGCTGCCAATATATAGGAAAGCTTGCTCCGGCAAATGATCGTACTCACCAGCTAAAATTCCTTTGAAACCACGAATCGCTTCTTTTAGTGGAACATATTTTCCCGCTTGACCGCTAAATACTTCAGCCACAAAAAATGGCTGGGAAAAAAATCTTTGGATTTTGCGAGCACGACTGACTGCTAGCTTATCTTCTGCTGAGAGCTCATCCATCCCAAGAATAGCTATAATATCGCGCAATTCTTTATAGCGTTGTAGCGTGCTTTGTACCGCTCGCGCAGTATCATAATGTTCATGCCCGACAATTGAAGGCTCTAATTGACGGCTATTTGAGGCCAGTGGATCGACAGCAGGAAATATTCCAAGTTCAACAATTTGCCGCGACAACACAATAGTTGCATCTAAATGAGCAAAAGTTGTTACTGGCGATGGATCGGTTAAGTCATCTGCAGGTACGTAGATTGCTTGGATCGAAGTAATTGATCCTGTTTTGGTAGAAGTAATTCTTTCCTGCAACATGCCCATTTCTTCAGCTAAAGTTGGTTGATAACCAACGGCTGAAGGCATGCGACCAAGAAGCGCAGATACTTCAACTCCAGCTAAAGTGTAGCGATAAATATTATCAATAAAAAATAACACATCGCAACCTTCATCACGAAAATGTTCAGCAACTGTCAATCCTGATAAGGCAATACGTAGGCGATTTCCAGGAGGCTCGTTCATTTGACCATAAACTAAAGCTACTTTATCGAGAACGTTGGAGCTTTTCATTTCGTGATAAAAATCATTACCCTCGCGGGTACGTTCACCCACCCCTGCAAACACTGAATAGCCCTTGTGCTCAATTGCTATATTACGAATTAATTCCATAATACTAACAGTTTTGCCAACACCAGCACCACCAAACAAACCAACCTTGCCTCCTTTAGCAAACGGACAAAGTAAATCAATAATTTTAATTCCAGTTTCAAGCAATGCCACATTACCAGATTGTTCAACAAAAGAAGGTGGCAAACGATGGATTGGTAAAAAACATTCGGCATTTATAGGGCCTTTTTCATCAATTGGATTACCTAAAACATCCATAATTCTACCAAGGGTCGCTTTACCTACCGGAACTGAGATGGATTTATTGGTATTGGTTACGGTTAAGTTGCGACGTAATCCATCAGTAGAACCCATAGCAATGGTGCGAACAACACCGTCACTTAATTGTTGCTGGGTTTCCAGAATTAATCCGGTAGCATCGATTTTTAAAGCATCATAAATTTTGGGCACAGCTTGAGATGAAAACTCGACATCTACTACTGCACCAATTACTGAAACTATTTTTCCAGATTGCATATGTTATCCTCACCAAACATCAAACAGCCTCTGCTCCCCCGATAATCTCGGCGATTTCTTGTGTAATTGCCGCTTGCCGAGCTTTGTTATACATCAACTGCAAATCTTCAATTAATTCTTTAGCGTTATTAGTAGCATTTTGCATTGCCATCATGCGCGCAACTTGTTCACAAGCAATATTATCAACTACCGCTTGATATACCTGAGTTTCAACATAGCGAACCATTAAAATATTTAACAATAACTCTGGACCAGGTTCATAAATATAATCCCACTGATGCTTTGTATTGCCATCCGTCTTAGGCAAGGGCAAAAGCTGCGCAACTACAGGCCTCTGCACCATAGTATTAATAAATTCATTATGCGCTATAAATAATCTATCTAGCTGTTCATTCTCATAAGCATCAAGCATAATTTTAATACTACCAACTAAATCGGCAATTTGAGGTAATTCTCCTAAATTAGACACATGTGCCACCACATTGGCAGTAAGCGCATGAAAAAAACCTTCAACTTTTCCACCAAACAAACACCAATCTACCCCAATACCATCTGTCTGAAATTGCCGCGCATGTTCCAGCACTAGTTTAAAAAGATTACTATTTAGACCACCACATAAACCACGATCCGTAGAAACCACAATATAACCAACGCGACTTACCCGATCACGTGCTTGTAAATATGGATGGTGGTATTCAGTATTACTACTTGCAACGTGCTTTACAACCTCAAGAATTTTTATCGCATATGGCATCGAGCTTTCCATTTTTTGGTGCGCCCGACGCATCTTACTAGCTGCAACTTTTTGCATAGCGTCAGTGATTTTTTGTATTTTCTTAATACTTAAAACCTGGTTTTTAATTTCTTTTGGTGATGTCATTTTAGATTATATAATTCGCAAAAACCCCTGCTTAAACTCTAAAATTATTTGGCGCAGTTTTTGTTCAATGGCATCAGTATAAACTGGCCGCTCATTAATCTCATCGAGAAAACTTTTATGATTTTCGCGGAAATAATTATGTATTTGTTGTTCAAACTCAACTACTTTACCCAGCGGAATATCGTGAAGCAGCTTTTGTTCAATTAAAAACAAACTGATTGCCATTTCTGCAACTGTTAACGGAACGAATCTTAATTGTTTTAAAATTTCTATAGCACGTTGTCCATGCTCAAGTTGTTTCCGAGTAGCATCATCCAACTCTGAAGCAAATTGGGCAAACGCTTCTAATTCACGATACTGCGCTAAAGCCAAACGCAAACCACCACCCAATTTTTTAATAATCTTTGTTTGAGCTGCGCTGCCAACGCGTGATACGGACAAACCAGCGTTAATTGCTGGTCTAATCCCAGCGTTAAATAAATCCGTTTCTAAGAAAATTTGTCCGTCTGTAATCGAAATAACATTGGTTGGAATAAAAGCAGAAACATCTCCCGCTTGAGTTTCAATAATAGGCAACGCGGTGAGTGAGCCGGTTTTGCCTTTTATTTTCCCCTGAGTAATTTTTTCTATATAAGAAGCGCTTACTCGAGCAGATCGCTCTAATAAGCGTGAGTGCAAATAAAAAACATCTCCTGGATAGGCTTCACGCCCAGGAGGCCTTCGTAATAACAAGGATATTTGTCGATAGGCCCAAGCATGCTTGGTCAAATCATCATAAATAATTAATGCATCTTCACCACGATCACGAAAGTACTCACCCATAGCACAACCAGCATAAGGAGCAATATATTGTTGCGCAGCAGAATCAGCGGCGGTCGCAGCAACAATAATAGTATGTTTCATTGCGCCATGTTCTTCAAGTTTGTACATAATGTTGGCAAGCGCCGAGGTCTTTTGGCCAATTGCCACATAAATACATTTTACTCCTGTATCTTTTTGGTTAATTATAGTATCGATTACAATTGCAGTTTTTCCAGTTTGACGATCGCCAATAATCAGCTCCCGTTGTCCTCTACCAATTGGCACCATGGTATCAATTGCCTTAATCCCGGTTTGTAGCGGTTGATCAACTGGTTGTCTGGTAATAACACCAGGCGCAATTTTTTCAATTGGTGAAAATTCTTGAGTCAAAATAGGCTCTTTGCCATCAATTGGAGCACCTAAAGCATTTACTACGCGTCCAAGTAATGCCTCGCCTACAGGAACGGATAATACTCTACCGGTACACTTTACTGCCTGTCCCTCACGTAGGTTTTCATAAGCTCCAAGCACTACCGCACCTATAGTGTCGCGCTCTAAATTAAGCGCCATACCGTAGGTATTATCTGCAAACTGTAATGTTTCACCGAGCATAGCGTCGGAAAGACCATAAACTTGAACAATACCATCTTTAATATTTAAAATTACTCCTTCATCTTGACTTGTAGTTTTTAGGTCAAACTGTTCAATTCGCTGTTTTATTATTTCACTAATTTCAATTGAATTTAGCATAAACACTCTTTAATTATAGACTTTGTTTTAAACGCTGTAGCATCCCCTTAACTGATCCATCAATTACTTGGCCGCCTACGTAAACTACAGCACCTCCAATTAACGCAGGCTCAATTTGGCACTGTAGCAGGATTTGACACTGGGTACGCTCCTGCAGCGCTTTTATCAACTGTTCTTTTTGGATAGCACTAAGCTCACATACCGTTACTATTTTCGCTTCCAATATTTTTTCGTGTTCAAAAAGTAGCTGCTTATAACTAGCGGCTATACCAGGCAATATTCCTATATTTTTGCGTTCTGCTAAAACCTTCACCAAGCTATAAGCTACCGGAAAATCTTCCGAGACACCATTAAAAAACTCTAATTCTTGCTTGTTCCCAACCCTAGGATTGTTTAGTAAGAAACTTTTTTTACACTCAGTTGTCACCATTGCTAATGTATCCAGCGCCTTTTGCCATTCGTAAAATTTTTGGTCGCGCACGGCTAGAGCAAAAATTGCTTTAGCGTACGGCCTGGCAGCGGTCAAATCTGTGATCATGGGTTTAGATGTCTGCAATTAGTTGATTAATTAGTTTTTGTTGCGTAGCTGTATCAATTTTTTGCTGTAATATTTTTTCCGTAGCAGCAATTACCAAATCCGCTGTTTGCTGCTGTAATTCTTGTTTAGTTTTGTTTATCTCTTGCTGGATATCAAGCTTGGATTTAGCTAGAATTTTCGCACATTCACTTTGTGCCTTGATTCTACCTTCCTCAACCAAATTATTTGCTTGTTGGCTGGCTTGATCTAGAATTATAGCCACCTTGGCTTTAGCTTCGCGTAACTGCTTATCTATATTTTTTTGTGCCAACTCTAATGCATATTGACCTTGTTGAGCTGCTTCTAAGCCAGCAGCGATTTTTTTTTGTCTCTCTTCCATAACTTTTGTTAGAGGCGGCCAAATATATTTCATCGTTGCCCAAACCAATACCGCAAAGGTGAGCATCTCGCCAAATAAAGTTACATTGATATCCATCAGCACTCCACGTTTGGTCTACCGATTTGCTGCTGCACTCAAAACAGCAACCAAGAACGGATTTGAACCAAAAACAAGCAATAATCCAGTTGCTACTGAAATTGCCGCAAAAGCATCGATTAAACCTGCCATCACAAACATACGCATAGTTAACATAGGTGCCAATTCTGGTTGGCGCGCTATGCTTTCTAAAAACTTTCCACCCAACATCCCGAAGCTGAGCGCAGTTCCAAATGCAGCTATGGCAATTAGACCAGCAGCAGCTATTACTGTTATACTTTGTATTCCTGCAATTAAATGAGCTAATTCCACAGTAGATCCTCCAAATAAAATTTAAAGCAATAAAAGTTATTATTCATGTGCCATACTCAAATAAATAATAGTTAACATCATAAAAACAAATGCCTGGATTGTAATGACTAGAATATGGAAAATAGACCAAATTCCACCAGCAGTCCACTGAATCCACCACGGCATAGTAGCAATTAACAAAAATATTAATTCTCCGGCAAACATATTACCAAAAAGTCGCAAAGATAACGATATCGGTTTTACCAATTCTTCAATTAGACGAAATGTTACGTTTAATGGAAAAAGCCATTTGCCGAATGGCACAGTCAGCACCTCCTTAGTAACCCCTTTAAAACCTTTTGCCTTAAAGTTATAAAAAATAATTAACGCAAAAACACTAAGTGATAGAGCGAAAGTGAAGTTAGGATCATCTGTTGGTACTAGGCGAAAATGGTGCGCAAACCCAAAACAAAACAAAATTCTAATAAGCAAATCCACAGGAAGCAAATCAAGAGCATTTAAGGAAAGTATCCAAACAAAAATAGTTAAAGCCAAAGGAGCAATTAGAGCGCTTTTACCATGAAACACTTCTTTTACCAACTGTTGTACAAATTCTATCGTCATCTCAACAGCATTTTGCAATTTGCCAGGAACTTCACTGCTAAGCCTAGTTACAACAAAATAGAACAATCCAAAAAATAAAACTCCAAAAATAATTGTTAAAGCTAAAGTATCGAGATTCAGCGTCCAAAAACCGCCCTTCTCCATAGTAAAAGTGCGCAAATTCAACTGGAGGTATTCCAAATGATGCTGGATATACTCTCCGCTAGTAGCTGGATGTAAAAAATTAGCTGTCATTTTTTACCGCATCAACATAACGAGGGGATAACCAAAACGGCGTAAAAAAAGATGCCGCAATAGTCGCAATATAACCGCTAAGAAAGGCCCCTGTTTTTATAGAAAAAAAGAATACAATAAAAATTATTAATCCCGCACTCAATAATAATTTTATTGCTTCACCACAAAGAAAATTTTTTAACAACGCTTGCGCATCGCACATATTCGACTTGAATAACTTGCGCACAAAATACAGGCTGGGAATAATCCAAGCACCCCCGCCCAGCAAAACCGAAATAAAACCACGCCAATCGCTTATAAAAACAGAAGCTCCTGCAACAATACTCAGCAAAATTAATTGCAGTATAATTAGTTTATACCCTATAAGTAGAAAGCGCCGAAACATAACACGCCAAGAAACATCAATATTTATAGTACTTTATACCATTTTGCTCCCACAAGCAATTTTGTCAGGATATTTAAACACAAATTGGGATATAAAAATCTTGAAGAAGGCGAAAAAAGAGCACTGAATATAATACGCAATCAGATGCACACTGCCATTAAAAAATACACTGCAATACGACAGTAAAAAAAATTGGTACGCGCAACATCTTCCCCATCATCTAATCGAAATACAAATTTGTTATGCCACACTGATTTTCCTAAATCGTCAATACTTATAAAAAACCCTGTTTCCTCATAAAGCTCGCGTTTTGCTGCCCCGATTATTACCCTAAGAGTTTTTTAAGAAACGCTACTTGAGTTAACTATTTTATTGAAGCTGGCGATGGGATTAGAACCCGCGGCCTGCTGATTACGAATTGTGCGCTTGAATTGTAGTTGCTTGATTTTTTGAGATTTTTAACTTGGGATACTCACCACTTTTATGCAACAGAATGCAACAACATGCAACCTACTTCCACAAAATCCCCATATGCTTTTCAAGACATTTGTAGCATAAATTGATAAGATCAACTAGAAAATAGAGGATAATAACTATGACTCTAAAAGTTATTGCATTTAACGGTAACCAAGAAAAGATGGCAATACTTCGTTCTTGCTCCAAACAGTATTTAAATAACTTGCAGACCCGCAAATGATTATTGTTGGATCAAGTTATTGGAATATGGGTTTTGGTATGGAAAAAGGCTGGGTATTATAAAGGTGTAGAAGGTTTGCAAACTATGCGTAATTTGGGACGTAATATGGCGTGGCTTTTAAAATCTTTAGAAGTTGCAAAGGATTTTGTTCTACAACCACAAACTACGGTTCAAATTTAAACCAATTTTAAATGTAAATAGATAATAAATAGTGGGTTTGAATATTTTATGAAAAAACCAATAAAACAGAATACACAAACAGGAGCTGTAGATGTTGGATTTATAGCAGAAATCCGCAGATTAATTACAATAGCAAGGAGCACGGTTGCTAAAAATGTGAATTATGTACAAGTTCATACCTGTTTTGAAATTGGTCGCAGAATCGTAGAACGTGAACAAAAAGGCTCTTCCCGTGTTCAATATGGAAAGCAACTCATTATCGATCTTTCAACTAGTTTGACTACTGAATTTGGAATGGGTTTTTCCGAACGAAATTTGCGAAATATGCGCAAGTTTTACCTGGTGTATCAAGAACGCTTTAAACAGATTTGGCAGACGTTATCTGCCAAATTTACTGAAGCGCAAAAAAATCCGACATTATCTACCTTGATCCAAACCAACAATGAAACATTCTACGAATTTAAATTAAGTTGGTCGCAATATGTTTTTCTTATTGGAATTAAGGACGAGGATGCGCGCAGTTTTTATGAAATAGAAGCTGCAAACAATAATTGGACTTTGTTGGAACTTACCCAGCAATTCAATTCTGGACTATATGAGCGTTTGGTGTTAAGTCGTGATAAAAAAGGAATACGCAAATTAGCCAAAGAAGGTCAAGTTGTTACGAAGCCGGAAGATTTGCTCAAGGAGCCATACGTATTAGAATTTCTTGGTATTGATGAAAAAGCAGAATATTCCGAATCTGAATTAGAATCTGCTGTTATTGATAAACTTGAAGATTTTCTTTTGGAGTTGGGCAAGGGATTTCTTTTTGAAGCGCGCCAAAAACGATTTACTTTTGATGAGGATCACTTTTTTGTAGATCTAGTTTTTTATAACCGGTTGCTTAAGTGCTACGTGTTAATTGATTTGAAGATTGGAAAAATAACGCATCAGGACTTGGGGCAAATGCAGATGTATGTTAATTATTTTGATCGCCATATTAAAACAAAAGGAGAAAGCTCGACAATTGGTATTATTCTTTGCCGCAAAAATCGTGAAGCCATGGTTGAAATCACACTGCCAAAAGATGCGAATATCCACGCTAAAGAATACCGCCTTTACCTACCATCAAAAGAAGAATTAAAACGCAACCTCCTAGTCTGGACCAAAAACGAGGATATTTCATAACAAATGATTCGAATAAAAAAGCCATAAATAATAAACAAAAAACTGTTTTACTTGAATGGCTACCAAACTAACGCGAAAAAAGACCTAGAGAAGAGGTATAAATATGCGAAATCTAAGCGAAGCAATAACACGACAAAAAATTATCGATAAACGACTTGCAAAAGCTAACTGGGATGTTAGGAATCCTTCTCAAGTTACTTCTGAGCTTGATATTTGGATTGGTCTACCTGAAGGAATCATGGAACCGGAGCATAAGCACCAGTGTTTCCAATATGCTGATTATGCTTTGCTTGGCAATGATGGATATCCTTTGGCAATTGTGGAGGCAAAAAAAACTTCCAAAGATGCCAGAATTGGGCAAGAGCAAGCACGTCAGTATGCTGAAAATATACAAAAAAATTCTGGCAAGGACATGCCATTTGTTTTTTATACTAATGGGAACGATATTTATTTTTGGGACACAGAAAAATATCCACCACGCAAAGTTTATGGTTTTCCGACCAAAAAAGATTTAGAAAGAATGTTATTTTTGAGAAAAAATGAAAAACCACTTTCTCAAGAATTGATCAATCGCGATATTTCAGATCGCCCCTATCAAATTGAAGCAATTCGTTCAGTTTTTGAAAATTTAGATAGAGGAAAAAGAAAAGCGTTGCTAGTAATGGCGACAGGAACGGGAAAAACGAGAACTTGTGTTTCAATGATAGATGTTTTGATAAGAGCGAATCGAATACAAAAAACTTTATTTTTAGTAGACAGAATTGCTCTTAGAGATCAAGCGCTTGATGCTTTCAAAGAATTTTTACCTAATGCTCCGGTTTGGCCAAAACTTAAAGAACGAAACATGGTCACAGACAGAAGAATATACTGTGCGACTTATCAAACCATGCTCAATATCATTGAAGACCAAAACTGTCCACTAAGCCCACATTTTTTTGATATGATTGTAGCCGACGAAAGCCACAGATCGATTTACAATATTTATAAAAATATTTTTGGCTATTTCGATACAATCCAATTAGGTCTGACTGCAACGCCTAAAGATGCAATAGAACACAACACTTTTGGTTTGTTTGAATGTGAAGATGGTATCCCAACTTACGCTTATTCATACGAAGGGGCAATAAATAATAAACCACCTTATCTTTGTGACTTTGAAGTCTTGAAAATTCGTACAAAATTTCAAAAAGAAGGAATAAGAAAAAGTAACATTTCTCTGGCCGAACAGGAAAAACTGTTGGCAGATGGAAGAGAGCCGAAGGATATCAATTACGAAGGCAGCGAAATCGAAAAAAAGGTTACCAACAAAGGAACAAATGCACTTATTGTGCAAGAATTTATGGAAGAGTGCATCAAAGATGAAAGCGGAATTTTGCCTGGAAAAACAATTTTTTTCGCAATGACCATGAAACATGCCCGAAGACTGCAAGAAGTTTTCGATGATCTTTATCCTGAACATAAAGGCAATGTGGCTAAGGTTATTGTTTCTGATGATCCACGCGTTTATGGTAAGGGTGGTTTGCTTGATCAATTTATTCACAGTGATTTTCCGCGTATTGCAATTAGCGTTGATATGCTTGATACTGGTATAGATGTGCGAGAAGTGGTCAATCTAGTTTTTGCGAAACCAGTTTTTTCTTACACAAAGTTTTGGCAAATGATTGGACGAGGCACAAGACTTTTGGAGCCCAAAAAGATAAAACCTTGGTGCAAAGAAAAAGATAAGTTTTTAATTATAGACTGCTGGGAAAATTTTGAATATTTCCAAATGAATCCAACCGAAAAAAGCGATAAACCATCAAAACCTATTCCTGTTCGTCTTTTTGACGCAAAATTACAAAAACTAAGTATTGCTGAGTCCCAAAATAACGCTGATATCATCCAAGCAACCATCCACAAATTAAGGGATGATATTTTCAAACTCCCACAAAACAATATAGTGATCCTAGACGCAAAAAGCAAATTAGAAAAACTGGACGATTTTTTTTGGCAAAAATTGAATGAAGATAAAAAGCTGTTTTTAGAAAAAGATATCGCGCCGCTTATGCGAACGCGAACAGGCGAAGATTACAAGGCTATGAATTTTGAACTTAAGGTTATTAATTACTCTATTGCGAAACTTGATGTACAGCCTGGGCAAGATAAAAAAGCAAAAACATTGGAAGAGGTTATAGTTGAGATGGTTTCTGATCTGCCATTATCGGTCAACGTGGTCGCAAAAGAAAGAGGGCTTATTGAAGAAGTTTTAAATAATGCTTATTTAGAAAAAGCAGACGAAGAAGCCCTGGAAATTTTAATTCAAAAAATTGCCCCTCTTATGAAATACCGAGAAGAAGGCATAAAGCCAGATCAGGATTCTTTGGACTTGCGTGATATAACGAGGGAAAAAGAATATATTAAATTTGGCCCTGACCATGAATGCGTTACTATCAAAAAATATCGTGAAAAAGTAGAGGCGCTCGTCAAGAAGCTTGAAGAAGAAAACGAAATTTTACAAAAAATAAAACAAGGCAAAGATATCGCCAAGGAAGAAGTTGAGGAGCTAGCAGATATACTTGCAAAATACGATCCCTATCCAACTGAAGAAAATTTGCAAAAAACCTATGATGCACGCCAAGTAAGCTTTTTGGATTTGATTAAATATATTATGGGTATTGGTGGGCTTGTAACTTTTTCTGAAAAAATATCAGAAGCTTTTGCTGAGTTTATCGCCGAACATAACACATTGGCGTCAAATCAAATTCAATTTTTAATGGTGCTTAGAGACTTTATAATTAACAATGGTAAACTAACTAAAAAAGACCTTGTGCAAGAACCATTTACTAAATTACATGCCCGTGGATTTTTAGGCCTTTTTGCCTCAAAAATGCAAGAAGAAATACTATCGCTTACAAATAGAATTTTACATTATGCTTAATACAACACTTAAATCATCAATTGGCCGTCTTTGGGATAAATTCTGGAGCGGTGGAATTTCCAACCCGCTGACCGCTATTGAACAAATTTCTTATTTGCTTTTTATGAAGCGCCTAGATGAACTTGATATTAAAAAAAAACACGACTCAGAGTTTACTGGTGAATCTTACAAGTCACTTTTTGCTAATCAAAAGAAAAGTTTACGTTGGAGTCATTTTAGACATATGGAAGGCGGAGAAATGCTTGTGCATATTCAAACCAAGGTTTTTCCTTTTCTGAAAACAATTGGTAAAAATGAAAGCCCTTTTGCCAAACATATGAGTAATGCTGTTTTTATAATTTCTAAACCTTCGTTGTTAGTTGAAGCAGTAAATATCATTGATGAGATTTTTGAAGAAATCTCCAAGCAAGAATCAGAAGGGCAAGGCTTTCAGGATACGCAAGGAGATTTATACGAATATTTGCTTTCAGAAATTACTAGTGCCGGTAAACTCGGCCAATTCCGCACGCCACGACATATTATTCAACTCATCTGTGAATTAGTTGACCCGAAGTTAGGCGATACAATTTGCGATCCGGCTTGTGGTACAGGTGGATTTTTGCTTGGTGCATATCAACACATTATTACAGCACACACTAGTAAAGAAAACCGAAAGACTGATGAGAACGGACTTATTCGCGGACTTTTGGGTGACAAATTGATGAATCAAAAGCAATGGACGCATCTCAAAGAAAAAACATTTTACGGTTATGATATGGATGAAAGTATGGTGCGTATTGGATTGATGAATCTGATGATGCATGGTATATCCAACCCAAACATTGAACAAAAAGACACGCTATCTAAAAAATATGACGAAGACAATTTTTATGATTGCATAATGGCAAATCCTCCTTTTAAAGGCAGTATTGATAAAGGCGATATCAATGAATCACTTTCTCTGAATACTACAAAAACTGAGCTTCTGTTTATAAATCGAATTATTAAATCCCTCAAAATCGGGGGAAGAGCTGGTGTGATTGTGCCTGACGGTGTCCTTTTTGGTTCCAGCAATACACACAAGCAAGCTAGAAAAATGTTACTAAATGATTGCGAGCTACAAGGGATTATTTCTATGCCAAGTGGAATATTTAAGCCATACGCTGGAGTGAGTACGGCGATTTTGATATTTGTAAAAGGTGGCGAAACAGAAAAGGTTTGGTTTTATGATATGCAATCAGATGGTTATACCCTGGACGACAAGCGAAATAAGATCAGTGGCGGCGGTGATTTACCAGATATTGTGGAGAAATGGAAAACCAGAAAGGAACAAATAGAAAATAAGCGAAATAGTAAATTTTTCTATGTTGATAAAAAAGAAATTGAGGAAACGGATTTTGATTTAAGTATCAATCGCTATAAAGTAACGGATTACGAGGAAGTGCAATACGAAGATCCAAAAGTTATTTTAGGAAAGATTGAAAAATTGGAACAAGAAATTGTTATCGGCATTGCTGATTTGAAGAATTTGTAATTATGAAAATAGTAAAAATTGGAAATATTGCAAAAATTTTTAATGGTTATGCATTTAAAAGTACAGAATATTCTGACAACGGTTTTCAGGTTGTTAGAATAAAGAATGTTCAAAATGGTTATATTTCTAATGATAATCAAAAATTTATTAAGTTAAATAATAAATCATTGGAAAAGTTTATTCTAAAAGAGGGAGATATTTTAATTTCATTAACTGGGAATGTTGGTAGAGTTGGAAGAATAGAAAAAGAGAATGTGCCAGCAATATTAAATCAACGAGTTGGAAAGATAATTATTCAAACTAAAGAAGTACTTCCAGATTACCTATTTCATATTTTAAAAAGTGATATTGTTGAAGCTGAATTAATTGAAAAAGCAAAAGGAATTGCTCAAAAAAACATAGGGTCTTCAGATATAGAAAATATAGAAATTCCACTCCCATCTGTTGAAAACCAAAAACACATTGTGAAAATTCTTGATAAAGCAGACGCACTCCGCCAAAAAAGAAAACAAGCGATTAAGCTTTTGGATGATTATTTGAAATCGGTGTTTTTGGAGATGTTTGGGGATCCAGTAAAAAATCCTAAAAAGTGGAAAAAACGGCCGTTAAAAGAAGTTGTAGATATTCAATCTGGACAGGTTGATCCTAAAAAAGAGCCGTATGCATCAATGATACACATTGGAGGGGCTGATATTGAAAGTGAAACAGGCAAAATTATAAATAAAACCGTCTCAAGAGATGCAGGACAGATCAGTGGAAAGTATCTATTTGATAAAAGCTATCTTTTATATAGCAAAATACGTCCATATCTAAATAAAGGATAAAGCAACTTTTTTTCTGTAAATATGTTTAAACTTCTAGCCCTTTTAA
>JBAXAM010000021.1:0-22424 GCA_037142515.1 bacterium
TTTAAAAGGGCTAGAAGTTTAAACATATTTACAGAAAAAAAGTTGCTTTATCGAGAATGCAAATCTTACTTTGGGTTCTGGTGGTTCAATTTCAGCAAGTTTAAAAGTTATAGACGATGGCATTTTTGATATTAGTACTGCTGGTGCAAATGGATCGATTAAATCACTCAAGGGTGCTGGTAAAGTTATATTAGGTAGCAATACGCTAACCTTATCGAATGCAGATGAGACTGATGTATTCTCTGGAAACATTTCTGGTGCTGGTGGTTTAACTGTTAATGGCATTGAAGCTTTTGCTGGTACTAACGCCTATACTGGCAAAACTACAATTAACGACAGCGCAACTCTTAGCTTATTATCCAGTGATTCAATTGCAACAAGTTCAAATGTTGTAAACAATGGTACTTTGATTTTATCGGCCGCAATCGATACATTTCCTATAGTGATTTCTGGTACTGGTAATTTAATTGTTAATGGTGATGAAACTCTGACTAATGCGAACACCTATAATGGAACAACTACTATTAATAGCGGCGCAAATCTTACTTTAGAAGGCAGTGGTTCAATTGCAAATTCAACTGTTAGTGTTACAGACAGTGGCACTTTTAATATTCGCACAAATAGCTCGATTCCCTCACTCAGCGGTTCTGGTAATGTTAGCCTGGTTGATAAAACACTGATTTTATCGAGCGCAACCGATACATTCTCTGGAAATATTTCTGGTACTGGTAACTTCACTGTTAATGGTGCCGAAATTTTGACTGGCGAGAACACCTACAATGGCACAACTACGATTAATAGCAGCGCAAATCTTACTTTAGAAGGTAGCGGCTCAATTGAAAATTCACGTGTTGTAGACAATGGCACTTTCAATATTACCGCTATTAGCGCAGATAGCTCGTCGATTACCTCACTCGGAGGTTCTGGTAATGTTATATTGGGTGATAAAACACTGAATTTGACTAGTGCAAATGATACATTCTCTGGGAATATTTCTGGTGCTGGCAAATTAATTATCGACGACGGCACAGAAGTTTTGAATGGTACAAACGCCTATACTGGTAACACTACAATTAGTAACGGTGCAAATCTTACTTTAGGACCTAGCGGCTCAATTGAAAATTCATCTGTTCAAGACAATGGTGGTGATTTTAGTATTAACGCGGATAGTTCGATTAAATCACTCAATGGTTCTGGTTTTGTTTACCTAAACGGTAAGACGCTTACTCTATCTGACGTACATAGCACTGGCACTTTCTCTGGAGTAATTGCTGATTCTGATAGTATTGACTATGCGGGTGTCAGTTTAAGTATCATGAATAATGAAACTCTAACTGGTAAAAACACCTATACTGGAAATACTACAATTAATGAAGGGGGATATCTTTCTTTGTCAGGAAACGGTTCAATAGAAAACTCTCGCATAATACGAAACCATGGAACTTTAGATTTATCTAATTCAACTATTAACATAGTTGAATTTGAGACCTATGAGCAATATAACAGCGGCAAGTTAATAATGAATGCTATTACTAATGTTACGCAACCATTTACAGAGGTGAATGTTGCTGGTGGTGCCACTCTAAATGGCACTCTGACTGTGAATGATGATCCTAAACGAACTTATACAACAACTGAATTCTATCCGCTGTTAACGGCTGCATTTGGAATATCAGGCAATTTTTCAGATTTTTCAACAAATATTGACAGTAGGTTATATGAAACAAAATTGATTTATGTGCATTTTAACTATGATGAAAATGGTAAAATCTACAATACTGAGGACTGTACTGATGGGGAGGATTGTAGTGCTACACTTGAGATAATACCAATTCCCGAACCTCCTCCTGACCCTTCTTATACATCGCAAAGTGTTCTGCAAAATGCACCGGGACTGAGTACAGCGATCAACATACAATCTGCTGCTATACAAACCGCTCTTTCTTATGACTGCAATAAGTTCGATGAATATGGCATATGCGTAAGCGTTGGTGGCAGATATGCTCGTGCAAATGCAGGCTCTTCAAACAATAAGAATCAAGCTGGCTTCGTAGTTGTGGGCTATAGCCCAGTTAAGAAGGTTCGCTTTGGTATCTTTGCTGATCAGTCTTTTAATACTTCTATTTCACCAACAATAACTGGAGGTAACACAATCAGTCCAATGTTTGGTTTCTTTGGTCATTTGAACTTAAACGAGGACGGTAACGGATTAGGACTACATGCATCTGCTGCTTTCGCAAATAACACTTTTTCAATCAGCCGTGTAGGCAAGTTTGTAAACGCTGCTGACTATAACGAAGCAGGACAGGGTAATGCCAATATGCGCAGCCAGGGTTATCAAATACATGCTAGTTACACTCAGCCTATAATCGACTCAATTAAAGCTATTCCTTTTGTTGGATTACGCTATACACATATCGAAAATGGCGCATATACAGAAAATAGCTCTGACTCTGTAAAATATCCTTTATCTTATGGTGCTATGACACAAAACACTATTGCAGCTTTAGCGGCTCTTGGTGTATCCGCTCAGATTACTAAGAAACTAAGCGGATTTGCAGCGATTGGTACGCAACAAAATTTAAACTACAAGATGGACAACTATGCGGGCACTAGTAAAATTCCAAATTTATCCAACTTCAGTATCCAGATGCCAAACAGTAGAAAAACACTGGCGCTTGCATCTGCCGGTCTCTTCTATGACATCAGGGAAGTTGGACTTTTAGGACTGAAGGTTTCTTGGCAGCAACAAGCATTTGTTAACACAAGTACTACAACAGTTTTGGCGACTTATACTCTAAAAATATAATCTCTATTGCTTTGATCGCTGCCGCACTGCTTCAAATAAGCAAACACCTGTAGCTACTGAAACATTGAGATTAGGTACAACGCCATTCATTGGAATTTTTACCATAAAATCACAATGCTCGCGCGTGAGACGCCTTAGGCCCTCACCTTCAGCACCAAACACTAAAGCAACTGGACCCTTAAGATCAACCTGATAAATACTTTGCGTACCCTCTTCTGCTGCACCATAAATCCAAATATTCAACTCTTTTAGGGTGCGCATGGTACGTGCCAAATTGGTTACTTGAATAAGCGGAGTTGCTTCTACTGCACCAGAAGCAACTTTGTAAACCGTTGGGGTCAAACCACAAGCCCTATCTTTCGGGGCAATTACTGCATGTACACCAGCTGCATTAGCCGTACGCAAGCATGCGCCCAAGTTATGCGGATCTTGTACACCATCTAAAATCAATAATAATGGCGGGCTTTGGGCTTTATCTAAAATTAGCTCAAGATCGTCCTCAGTGTAGTCACTGGTACGTGTAACCGCAGCAACAATACCTTGGTGATTGCCATGGTATGCCATATCACCAAGACGATCACGCGATAAGTATTCCACTGGCACTTTGTGTGTTTGCGTAAGTTGCAAAATTTTTTGCGCATGCTCATCCTGTTTTTTGTTTTGCAAGTAAATACAAGTAACATGCTTAGGCGTGTGTGAAAGTGCTGCTATAACAGAATGGTAACCAAAAATATATTTTGCTGGCTTCATTGCGAAGGCTCCGAATCAAGCGGAGCTTCGCTCGCCAAAGCTATTCCAGCCTCTGTAAATTCTATCAGTGATGGTAGCTCATCTAGGCTTTTCAAATTAAAATAATCTAAAAATTTCTTAGTAGTAGCAAAAATTGCAGGACGTCCAGGAACTTCTTTCTGACCAATAATGTGCACCCACTCATGTTCGAGCAAGGTTTTTATTATATTACTACCTACCGTAACGCCACGCACACTTTCAATTTCCCCGCGCGTAATGGGTTGACGATAAGCAATTAAAGCTAAGGTTTCTAATAAAGCACGTGAGTACCTTGGCGGACGTTCTTCATACAATTTATTAACCCATTGACTCAGATATGATCTAACCTGAAAGCGAAAGCCACTAGCGACTTCTTTGAGCTCAATTCCACGATCTTTATAATCTTCAACGATTTCATTGATAATTTCTTGTAATTTATTGATTTCAAATGAATTATTATCTTTGCAGATTACTTTATAAATATCTTCAATGCGCAAAGGCCTCTCCGAGGCCATAAGCAAACCTTCAACTATTTGTTTAAGCGTTATTTCAGACATTATAAATTCTCAGCTTCAATTAATTTTAGATAAATAGATCCGTAAATTTCTGTTTGAACTATATCAAGCAAATTTTGCCGCAACAACTCTAAAATTGCCATAAAAGTTACAACTACGCCAAGACGCCCTTCTTCAACGTTAAACATTTTTTCAAAACTTACAAACTTTTGTGCTTGTAAACTTGATAAAATCAACGTCATGCGCTCTCTTACCGAAAGGCCTTCTCTGCCTATACGATGATGTGTATACATACTAGCGCGCGCTACCACATCTTTAAACGCAGTGAGCAACTCTTGAAGCTCGAGCTTTGGTAGCGGACGCGCCTGCCACTTAATTTCCTTGAGCTCAACCACAATCGGAAATAACTCACGCTGCATCCGCGGCAAAACATCAATATCTTCTGCTGCCTTTTTATAGCGCTCGTACTCACGCAACCTGCGTATCAATTCAGCGCGCGGATCATCTTCTTCGTTTTCGATGCTGACCGGTCGCGGCAACAACATTCGTGATTTAATTTCAGCAAGCATAGCAGCCATAACCAAGTATTCTGCCGCAAGCTCAAGATGCAATTGCTTCATCACATCAATGTATTCCATATACTGCGTAGTAATTTGTGCAATTGGTATATCTAATATGTTTATATTTTCCTTTTTAATTAGATAAAGTAGTAGGTCCAACGGACCAGTAAATGCATCAAGAAATACCTCCAATGCATACGGCGGTATGTATAAATCTTTAGGCAAATTATGCAGTGGCTCGCCAAGAACATAAGCGAGAGGGCTATCAACTTGCTGTGCATTTAATTTTTGCTCTGGATTCATCTCTTTCCTTGCTTGTTATTCTCGGCATTCCTTCAATAAAGTCAACATAAACTGCATCTGAAAAAAAATCTGGTATAATGGCAATAATACTTAATTAGGAAAACAGCATGAAATTATTATTTGACTTCTTTCCAATCTTATTGTTTTTTATAGGTTATAAGTTTTTCGGCATTTATATAGCAACCATAGTAACGATGATTGCTTCTCTTCTGCAGGTTGGTTTTTTCTGGCTTAAACACCGCCGAATTGAAATCGTTCATATCATTACTTTGATTGTAATTTTAGCGCTTGGCACACCAACTTTATTTTTGCACAATGCACTTTTCATAAAATGGAAGCCAACAACAGTTTATTGGATTTTTGCGATATTACTGGCAGGGTCACAAATAAGGGGCGCCAAACCATTCATTCAGCGCCTACTAGACGATAAAATCACTTTGCCACAAAGCGTCTGGCAACGACTCAACTTGAGCTGGGCTATATTTTTTGGCTGTATGGGGGGAGTAAATCTCTATATTGCTTATCGCTATAGCACTGACGTTTGGGTAAACTTTAAATTATTCGGGACTTTAGGCAGCACAGTTATATTTGCGATATTACAATCACTCTATATGGCAAAATATTTGAAGCAACCAGAAAGCCCGACTTGCTAAAGTATTATAAACCAAGCAACGTTGAAAGTTCAGTTACGTGCTCTTGCTCTTCAATAAAGATGTGACGCACCTCATGTTCCAAAGTATCAAAGCAATATGGAAAGCTATCTTTGTTAGCCATGATTTTGGCGTAAATCTGCTTGTAAAAATCAATAGCCGCTTTTTCGTCTTGGAGATTAATCTTTAAAATGGCTTCGGTAGTATTTGCTTTGTGTGTTGGCGCCATTTCCATGGTTGGCTCACCACCGAGATAACTTGCAATTAAAGTACGAAATTTCTCTTCATGTTTAGCTTCATCGCCAGCAATTTCTTTAAGCCTTGCTATTATTGGCTCAGAATTTAAACCTTTGATTAACTCTGCTTGAGCAAGGTATTGTATTCTCGCAGCATGTTCCAAACGCAGCGCTTGGTTTAACATAGCTATTAATTCATCTTTGATATCTGCCATCTTAAGTCTCCTAATTAAAGTAAAAAATCATTATACAACACCGGGACATTCTAGCATTAATTCTTAAAATAAGCACAGCATTATTGAATGTCTTATAAATATCCAACTGGTATTGCTATTACATTTTCAGTTATTGGAAAATAATCAGAAGTTAAGCATACCATAAAGCCTTTATCTCTTTTTCCGCTCCTGTCAAGCGCATTAAAATTTTTAATATCTGCTTTAGTAGGAGATGATTTTTTTTTGATTTCAACTGGCATGAGCTTTCCGTTATATTCTATAATTACATCTATCTCCCTTTTTTCCTTATCTCTGTAGAAAAATATGGGCGCTCGTTTTCCTCGGTGCCAAAATGATTTTATGATTTCAGATACGACATATGTTTCAAGCATCGCACCATTCATCGCTCCTGTTTCAAGTATATTGGAGCTTTGCCAATTAGTTAAATAGCAAGCAAGACCAGTATCTAAAAAATATATTTTCGACATTTTGGTCATTCTGCTTGTAATGTTCGAATAATATGGCTCTAGCAGATATATTATTCCAGATGCTTGCAATATTGAAATCCACGTCTTAACCGTTGGTGACGAAACTCCAATATCGCTTGATATGTCGCTGTAATTCAAAAGTTGCCCCGTTCTTGCAGCAAGCGCTCGCATAAACTTTAAAAATACCAGCTCGTTTGAAATAGAAGCAAAATCCCGAACGTCTCTTTCTAGGTAGGTTTGTAAATATGATGAATAAAACATCTCCCAATCAACTGTATTGGATAAGCACAGCGCTGGGTAATAGCCCCTCCAGATGATATTGTACAGCTCGTTTAAATCGAATACTTTATGATTTTGGCGCAGCGCTTTTTTTGTGTTTGTAAAAACATCGTCATAATTAAATTCACTAAATCGCTCTCTTTGAGATATTCCTTGTAAATTTAAAATCGCCACACGACCGGCTAGACTTTCAGAAATGTTTTTCATTAAATGAAATTGCTGTGATCCCGTCAGCCAGTATAGTCCATTTTTTTTTTCACGATCTACAATACATTTTATCGCAGAAAACAACTCAGGAGCATACTGTATCTCATCTATTAACACTGGTGGCTCATAGCGCTGCAAAAATAATTGTGGATCTTCTTTTGCTAAAATTCTATCTGATGTATTATCTAGTGTTACATATTTGCGTTTTGTTTTTTCTTCACATTTTTTTAAAACAGTGGTTTTTCCAACCTGACGCGGTCCAGTAACAAGCAAAATTGGAAACGATTTATTGGCTTTTTTTATGGATTCTTCTAAAGTTCTTCTAATATACATTTCCAGACTCTTTTAAAATCGTATTTTACATTAGTCTAGATTATAGTAATTTTTAATGCTTATGGCAATAATTCTTTAAACTAGCACGGCATTATTGGCGGAGAGGGTGGGATTCGAACCCACGGAGAACCTCACAGCTCTCAACCGATTTCGAGTCGGTCCCGTTATGACCACTTCGGTACCTCTCCTAATCTTTTGGTGGTTCAATTAAAACGCCGGTAGAGCCATTGCTATCAGCTTTTGGTACCAAATAGTGACTTTCAATTATTTTTGTGTTCGCACCCCTTGGCAAAATCAGCTTCTGATCATGTGCTGGAGCGCTTTTATACTCATCAGATTTATCGAGTTTTTGTATAGCGCTACACCCGGATAATAAAAATACCAAAACAATTAAATATCTCATTCTAAACTCTCCTTTGGCCAAGACTTGATTACTACATTAACCAAAGCCATCAAGGGGATCGCAAAAAATATTCCCCAAAATCCAAACAAACTACCAAAAAACAATACTGCTAAAATGATAGCCAGCGGATGTAGCTTCATTACTTCAGCAAACAAAATTGGAACTAGTACATTGGCGTCAAAAATAATAATCACAGTATAAACCGATATTAGATAACAAAAAGACTCAGACCAACCCCATTGAATCAAACCAACAACAACAACTGGTACTGTAACTATCACTGCACCAATATAGGGAACTACCACAGACAAACCTACTAATGCCCCTAACAGTACCGCATAATGCAACCCCAAAATCCAAAATGCAATACTCGTTACTATTGCAATCAGCGCAATCTCAATAAGCCTACCTCGAATATAGCTGCTAATTTTCTCATATACTTCGTACCACACACTCTCCAAAACTTTTCTTTTCTCTGGTAAAAATTGCATAGCCCACCACTTTATAGCGTTGCCGTCGCGTAAAAAGAAAAATACTAAAAGCGGCACTAATACCAAATAAACAACTACGGTAACAACACCAAACAATGAAGCTAAAGAAAAGGTAACAATCTCTTTACCAAAATTGGCAAAATAAGTTGTACTATATGTAACAACTTGTCGCAGTTGATTAACTGAAATCAAGTCAGGAAAACGATCGTGCAAGCTAAACAACAATACCTGCCCATTATCCAAGGCCGCAGGAATTTCAGAAATTAAGTTTATTGTCTGTTCCCAAAGCAAGGGCAATAAAAATAAAAACAACAACAATAACAAGCCTATAAACAGTGAAAAAACCACGCTTACAGACAATAAGTGCGGAAAACGCCACTGTTGCAATTTCTTTACCATTCCATGAAGCAAATATGCTAAAATCACACTGACGATAATGGGTGCTAATACTTTTCCCATGATTTTAAAGGCAACAATTGACAGAATAAATACCATTAACAAAACAATGGCCTCTGGTTGAGAAAAGTAGCGCTTGAACCAAGCTGATAGAATTTTGTTCATAACTCATACACCAATTTATTGTCCCAAACATAAGTTTCACACAAATATATGGCTTTAACAAGATCACTTTTAATATTTGCCTGCCTAATCAGCTACGCTGCTTCAGCTTATGGGCTTTCACCCAAAGAAGAAAAGCAAATGGGCAAAGAATTCATGCAGGCGGTACGTTCTCACCTCGAGATTTTAGATGATAACATTATCAATGACTATATCCAAAACTTGGGCGACAAATTGGCGGCTAACTCTAACGCCGAAAACAAAAAATTTAACTTTTTTATAGTATTAAACCCTGCAATCAATGCCTTTGCCGGACCCGACGCTAATGTTGGAATTTATAGCGGCATTTTTCTTGCCACCCGCTCTGAAAGCGAATTGGCCGCTGTCATGGCCCACGAAATTGCTCACGTATCGCAGCATCATATGGAGCACTTGATTGAACGAGCAAAAAACACCCAAATTACTGCCACAGCTGGAGCTTTAGCTGCGCTCCTTATTGGCATAGCTGCTGGAGCCAGCAATATAGGCACTGGGGCGGCAATGGCGTCAATGGGCGGAGCACATCAACACCTGATTAATTTTACTAGAGATAAAGAAATAGAGGCCGATCATATTGGCATGCAAACTCTATATAATTCAGGATTTAATCCAGAAGCCATGCCAAGCTTCTTTGAACGAGTACAACGCTTGACTTATGATTACAATAACAATCAAATACCAACATTTTTTCTAACTCACCCAGCAACCACCGATCGTATTGCTGAGTCTAAAGACCGCGCCAATCAATACCAAAAAAAGCAAACTAGGGATCAAAACACTTATAATCTGCTACATGCCCGCCTGAAGGTCCTAACCTTGCGCCACCCTACCGATGCGATACGGTATTTCAAACACCAAAATGAAACTGTAGCAACACAATATGGATACGCTCTTGCTTTATACGAAAATCAACAGTTAGGCCAAGCAACAAGTATCATAAACAATTTGCAAAAAAAATATCCAAACGAAGTTTTATTCCAAATGGCTGCTGCCCAGCTGGCTGCAGCAAATAAGCAGCCTGATAATGCAATTAACATACTAAAAACTGCGCTTAGTAGCTATCCTGATTACTACCCCCTGTTCATACAATATGGCCAAACTCTAATTGATGCCAAGCATCCACAAGAAGCACGTGATTTTTTAAAATCAAAAATCATTCAATACTCAAATAACTCCGATCTATCTTGGCTCCTGGCAGATGCCTATGCACAAAATAATCAAAAAGCAGATGCCTATCAAGCAAAAGCCAGAAGCTATGAAATTGAAGGCTACTACCGACAAGCTGGGGTTTTGTTGCAACAAGCATTAAAAGTACCTAAACTAAGCTCTACCGAAAAAGCAATTATTCATGCTAAAATCGAACGCTTACAAAACACTGAAAGAAACTTATAATTTTAGCGGAGCGAATTATGACCGAATTTTTTTATACTTATGGCTTATTTTTAACAAAGGCACTGACTGTAGTAATTACTATTCTACTAACATTTGGCGGCATAATAGCAATTGCGACTAAAAACAAACTCAATTCTAAAGAAAAAATCAAAGTTACTGACTTAAACGAAAAATATCAAGAAATGAAAGAAGTTATAAATAACGAAACTTTAGAAAAAAGCGAACTAAAAAAAATTAAAAAACAAGAAAAACAGTCCGAGAAAACTAATAAAACAAAGCGAGACAGAATTTTTGTTTTAAATTTCGATGGCGATATCAAAGCTTCAGCAGTTGCTAATTTGCGAGAAGAGATCACAGCTATTTTAACAGTTGCTACCCCCAGAGACGAAGTACTAATTAAAATTGAAAGCCCAGGCGGCATGGTTCACGGTTACGGGCTTGCGGCATCACAACTAAAACGTATTCGTGATCGCAGCATCCCACTAATAGCAGCCGTAGATAAAGTTGCTGCCAGCGGTGGCTATATGATGGCGTGCGTAGCAGATCGTATTTTAGCCGCACCGTTTGCCATTCTGGGTTCGATCGGTGTTATTGCACAACTACCGAATTTTAATCGCTTGCTCAAAAAATATGATATCGATTATGAACAGGTAATGGCCGGCCAATACAAACGCACATTATCTCTATTTGGTGAAAACACCAAAGATGGTAGAAAAAAAATGCAAGAAGAAGTTGACGAAGCTCATACCCTATTTAAGAATTTTGTTGCTGATAATCGACCAATGGTTGATATCAACACGCTAGCTACCGGAGAAACTTGGTATGGCACGCGCGCTAAAGAAATGCGTCTCGTAGATGAAATTATAACCAGCGATGACTATCTTTTGGCCGCAAGCAATAAAAATAATATATTTAAAATTGAATATATCATCAAAAAAGGACTGGCTGAGAAAATCGGCATATCTATCCAAAAAGTGGTTTCCAAAATGTCTTTTTAATTGTTTAAATGAAAAACCACGAACACCATTGTCATTGTCACCATCGTCCAAACAAAAAAAACTACATTTTTTACGCCGTAGCCTTTACCTTTATATTTGGCATAGTTGAAGCGCTAAGTGGATGGTGGTCTGGTTCGTTAACACTGTTAAGCGATGCCGGACACATGTGGATAGACGCACTAGCATTATCGCTTGCCGCCCTCGCCTCCTGGCTGGTACAACGGCCAACAACAGCAAAACATACTTATGGGCTTGGTCGCGCTGAAGTTATAATTTCTTGGCTAAACAGCATTTTTCTTATTATATTAATAATTAAAATTTTAATCGAAGCGATTAATCGCCTACAAACTCCGCATTTTGTTGCCGGAAAAACTGTAATGATTGTTGCTATTATTGGCTTAGTCATCAACATACTAACTGCGTGGGTTTTACACAAAGGTGAAAAAACACTAAACACTAGAGCAGCGCTCCTCCATGTATTCAGTGACTTGCTTGGCTCAGTAGCAGTCCTAGTTTCTGGTATAGTAATTTACTTTACTAACTGGATGCAAATAGATCCTATTCTTTCTATTTTTGTTTGTATATTAATTTTAATCTCGACAATCCGCTTGCTTCGAGAGTCGCTATTAGTTTTAATGGAAGGCACGCCAATTCATATAAACACTGACAAAGTTAAGCAGATAATGCAGCATGTTCACGGCGTAGACACAATGCATGACTTACACATCTGGACATTAACCTCAGGCACAACTTTACTAACAGCGCACGTAGTCGTAACCGACCCAAAGTATTGGCCAACAATTATCGATGATTTACGCGAAGTGCTCCAAAAAAACTTTGGCATTGTACATGTTACGCTACAAGTTGAAACATCTGACAGAAAGCCACTCTGTGTTGACTGCGAAAATAAATTATAATTTCAACAGCCTCATCAAAACAACAAGCACGCTTATACCCCCAATCATAAGGCTACCAAGCTTTAGTGTCATGCGCAACTCTAACTCTCTCATGTTTTGAGTCATACGTATTTCTAGTTCTTTTATTTTTTCCTCCACCAAAACTATACGCTCTTCAATGCGCTTTATATCAGCCTTAGTTGCTAATTTGCCTTCTATGGTTTCAGCCATAACTTCAGCCTGCACTTCCGCTTGTTTTTCTGGAACACCAACTGCTTTTAACCTATTTGCATATTGCAGAGTATCAAAGTTTCGTTCATTACTCATTGTTATTACCTCATCATACTGAAAACTGTCAGCTGTTATTGCAAGTATATTGTACATTATTTTACCAAAATTGTATTATTTGGTAGCCAGCTATTTTACCTACAATAAAATTCTTTATAAACCCAGTGTTTTTCCTTATAGTGTTATTAATATATGCAAAAAAAATTTACCCTACATTCAAATTACAAACCAGCGGGTGATCAACCTGCAGCAATTGAAAAGCTAGTTCAAGGATTAAAGCAAAGCTTTACAAAACAGATGCTTTTGGGCGTAACGGGCTCAGGCAAAACTTTTACACTTGCCAACGTAATCGCCAAAGTAAACCGCCCAGCACTGGTTATAGCGCACAACAAAACTTTAGCCGCGCAGCTTTATGGCGAGATGCGCGCGTTTTTTCCAAAAAACGCAGTTGAGTATTTTGTTTCCTATTATGATTATTATCAGCCAGAAGCCTATATTCCATCAACCGATACCTATATCGAAAAAGATTCTGCCATTAACGAGCATATTGAACAAATGCGTTTATCTGCGACAAAATCTTTGCTGGAGCGTCCTGATACAATTATTGTCGCTTCGGTTTCTGCAATTTATGGTTTGGGTGATCCGGCCTCATATCACAGCATGGTTCTACACCTGGCCTGCAAAGATAAAATTGATCAGCGTAAGCTTTTGCGTCGCCTCACAGAATTGCAATACACACGCAATAATATTGAACTACACCGCGGTACCTATCGATTACATGGTGAAACTCTAGATATTTTCCCAGCAGAATCTCCAGAAGAAGCAATACGCCTGGAAATATTTGACGATGTTATTGATACCATCGCTTACTTTGATCCATTGACTGGAAAATCTCTGCGCAAAGTTTCGAGTATAACTATTTTTCCAAAAACCCATTATGTAACCCAGCGCCAAACTATTTTGGGCGCACTAGACGAAATTAAAGCAGAATTACGAGAACGCTTAGAGATATTATATAAAGAAAATAAATTAGTTGAAGCGCAACGCTTAAAACAGCGTACCGAATATGACCTTGAAATGCTACTTGAACTTGGCTATACAACTGGCATTGAAAATTATTCTCGCTACATGTCAGGAAGAAAAGCCGGCGAGCCACCACCAACTTTGATGGATTATTTACCAGAAAACGCTTTATTAATTATTGATGAATCGCACGTTATGCTCCCACAGCTAAATGCCATGTATGCGGGTGACCGATCGCGCAAAACAACATTAGTTGAACATGGATTCAGACTGCCATCTGCTATGGATAATCGTCCTCTAAAGTTTGAGGAATTCGAAAAGCTGGCGCCACAAACAATTTATGTTTCTGCAACTCCGACGCATTATGAGCTAGAACATGCAAAGCAAGTTGTAGAGTTATTAGTGCGACCAACTGGTTTGGTTGACCCAGAAGTTGAAATTAAACCTGCTAAAACTCAAATTGATGACTTGTTTTCAGAAATCAATAAACGCACTCATGCTCGCGAAAGAATTCTGGTTACGACTTTGACAAAGCGCATGGCAGAAGATTTGACTGAATATCTAGCTGAACATGGAATTAAAGTACGCTATTTGCATTCAGAAGTTGATACGGTTGAGCGCGTAGAAATTTTAAGAGATCTAAGGCTAGGAGCTTTTGATGTTTTAGTTGGGATTAATCTATTGCGCGAAGGCTTAGATTTGCCTGAGGTTTCTTTGGTTGCGATTTTGGATGCAGACAAAGAAGGCTTTTTGCGTTCAACCCAAGCCTTAATTCAAACAAGCGGAAGAGCAGCACGCAATATTAATGGCAAAGTTATAATGTACGCTGACAAAATTACTAAGTCTATGCAACGCGCATTAGATGAGATGGATAGACGGCGCAAGACACAACAAGAATTTAACAAAAAGTATAATATCACACCTGTAGGTATTGTGACTACAGTGCATAATATTATGGAACGCGAAACCGAGTACAAGGCTGCCGAAGAAGCAGCTTTGTACTTATCAGAATCTCCAGCCAAGCTCGCAAAGAAAATCACTGAACTCGAAAAGCAAATGTACACCCACGCACGCAACTTAGAATTTGAAGAAGCCGCCAAAGTACGCGACCAAATCAATCAGCTGCAAACGCTATTAGATAAATTATAGTGTCACCAAACTATGTGCATCCCACATTGCCTATAGTAGATGTACCTCCATTGTCTCCAGTACCAGCATATCCACCACTATAGGTGGTAAACCCAAAAATCATGTCGTTAACAGAAGTACTGGTCCAATCGCAGTAGCCATCACCCTTTAGAAACGCATCAAGATTATCTCGAGTATTAGCGCCAGGAAGAGTCTTTGCGCAGTAAAAATATCGCACTTGACCAGTAGTTGGTGTAATCACCCCGCTCCTACCGCCTGAGCAAGTATCAGCATCATAAGTACGAGTAGAAGAAGTACTAATACACATGCTCCAAGCAGCCGTTCCAGAACATGCTCCACCAGAAACAACGCTTGTTTCTAAATCCGTTAAATTTCTCATATTAAAAATTCTCCGTTTTAAGTTTTAATTCCAAAAGCTGGCCTTGACATCTCACCCCCATATTGTACAATAAGGTTGTACAATATGAAAGAGGTAGAAAAATGAAAGAAGTATCTTATAGTGAAGCGCGACAGAATTTTGCCAATATTCTATCAATTGTTTGCAAAGACCAAATACCGGTATACATCAATCGTAAAAATGGAGAACGCGCTGTTATAATATCAGTAAGTGAATATGAATCTATGGATGAAACCGCATATTTGATACGCTCAGAAGCTAACAAAAAGCATTTGCAAAAATCTATACAACAAGCGCGCAATGGGAAAGTATTTCCATTAAACAAGCTTACAAAATGAAGATAGAATATACTTCTACCTTTAAAAATGATTTTGATTACTGGATTAATCACGATAAAAAGGTAGCTGAAAGAATCTTGCTACTTATTTCCTCCATAAAAGAAACGCCCTTTACCGGAATAGGAAAACCTGAACCATTAAAATACGAATTTTCTGGCTGTTGGTCTCGTCGCATAAACAAAGAGCACAGAATCGTATATAGCGCTTGGAGCAAAACCATACAGCTTTTATCTTGCCGTTATCACTACTAACAAAACCAACAAACAAGCTACTCTTTATTATAATTCTCCTGAATCATAGCAGCCAAATCGATTATCCGATCAGCAATTTGCACAGTTTCCTGTCTATGTGCAACTATAACGCGCGTAATTCCAATTTGCTTGACGTGTTGATTGATAATATGTTCATTATTAGAATCTAGATGGCTGGTTGCCTCGTCTAAAAATAAAATTTTTGGCTGTACGTATAGAGCACGCGCCAGTAAAACGCGTTGCTTTTGCCCGCCAGATAAAGTCGACCCCATATCACCGACTAAAGACTGATAGGCCATGGGCATGCTAATAATATCGTCATGAATCGCCGCGACCATTGCGCAAGCATGAATACGATCAAAATCAGGTTTGGTATCAAAAAAGCAAATATTATCCGCAATTGATCCACTCAATAAAATATCTTCTTGCATTACCGCAGCTATTTGCGAACGATAATTGTGCAATCCCATTCTAGTTACATCTATATCGTCGATAAAAATTTCACCTGATGATGGAGGAAGAAGACGCATCAGCATTTTCATCATGGTCGTTTTGCCACAACCAGATGGACCAACAATTGCTACCGACTCACCTGCTTTTATTTCGAAATTGATATTCTTAAAAACATAAGGATCTTGCTCAGAATATCTAAAAGAAAGATTTTTTACTCTAATACTACCTTGAATAACTCTTGGCACGTGCGCATCACCCAAAAGGTCTTGCTCTGGTTCAGACAGTGCAATATCTGCTACACGCTCCAAATCAAGTGTTATCAACTGATATTCAAATGCTTTATTGATCAAACTCTTGGCTTTGTCCACAAACTGCGAACGATAAGAAAAATAAGCCATTAACATACCAACTGTAAGTCCATCTGGTCCACCGCGCATAACTGCTTTCGCACCAAGAATTACAATTATAATATACTCAATCCCAGAGAAAATACCCTGGCAAAAAGAATAGACCAGCGACAACTTTTGAGTTCTAAGACCTGTATTTAACTTATCGACATAACAGTTTTGCCAAATATTCTCACGCTGCGTTTCTTTACCAAATATTTTCAAGGGTAAAATAGCACGAATACCTTCCATAAATATAGAGCTTTCTTTTGCTGCGGCAACCAAATTTTCTTGGGCCATGCGCCTGAAAGTTGAGTAAAGAGCTAATCTAATAATTGTATATAGTGCCAAAGCGCTAAACACTATAGTAGATAACATAACGCTATAAACTAACATCATGATCAATGTAATTATAACCATTATTCCATCAACAATACCTTCAATAAAATCTGTACTAATTTTTGATTGAATTGCGCCCATAGATCCGAAACGCGAAACTATATCGCCCATATGGCGCTTCTGAAAAAATTCAAGTGGTAATCTAAATAGGTGGCGCACTAAGTTTGCCACCAACTGGATGTTTAATACGTTAGCCAAAAACATAACAACCCAAGAACGCACATAACCTGTTACCATTTGAATAACAGTAAGCATCCCGAAACCAATAGAAAGAATATATAGTAAGGAGTAATCTTTTGTAGTAAACACATCATCCATAACAAACTGCATGAACAAAGGACTTACAATTGCAAAGACTTCTAATGCTAATGAGACTAAAACAATTTGCAGCAGCGGTAATTTTAAACCGGTAATTGAGCCCCACAAATCAGACAAGAATAATTTGGTTTTATTCTTCTTCTTTTCAAAATCAATTGCTGGCGTAAGCTCCAATGCAACACCAGTAAAGTGTTTAGAAACTTCTGCCATTTTATATTTAACTACACCGATTGCTGGATCGTGAATAGTAACTTTATTGCCTTGTACTTTTTTTAGAACAACAAAATGATCCAAATCCCAATGGAGAATACAGGGGATTTTTAAGTGTTTTAAATCTTCTAAATCTAATTTTACAGCGCGGCTCAACATGTGGAGTCTTTTTGCTAGATCAATCAAATCTTGCAGCCTGCTCCCCTTAAGCGATATAGAGAATTGCCGCCGCATAGTCAAAAGATCTGTATCGTAGCCATGGAAACTCGCAATCATAGCAAGACAAGCCAAACCACATTCAGCAACTTCTGCCTGATGAATCATTGGCAGCTTTCTGCCAAACGAAAAATGCAAACGCTTTGCTAATTCACTCATGGTTATAGATTTCCTCTTAGACTATAGATTGGTTCCAATACCCACTGCCATATATTACGCTTGTCACCCAAGATTACCCCCTCAAGTGTCATTCCCGCAGTAAGTGGATATGGCTGACCATAAACTGTTACTGTCTGCTTTTGCAAAGTTACGATAACACGATAAAAAACCTCATCTGTCTGTTTAACAGCAATGGAAAACGCTTTTATTATATCCTGTGGATTAAGAATGCTTTTATCAATACGACTCACAACGGCCTCATATAAACCAAATCGTTGGTAAGGATAGGCATTGTATTTCAATAAAACTTTTTGCCCTATCTTAACAAAACCAGCCTTACTAGTGGGCACAAATAGCTCGCCTTCCAATTGAGAGCCCTTTGGAACCATCGCACCAAGCTGCGCATCTGGCGTTACACGACCACCAACCATGGCAATTAACGTTGATATTGTCCCATCATCTGGGGCACGAATTGCGTATTCGCCGACACCTTTGGCTTGACTCAACTCTTTTTCATAAGAGTTCAGCTGAATTTTGGCAGTCAAATAATCATCTTTGTGCTTTTGATATTCTATTTCCGAAATATAGTGCTGCTTTAGCAAATCCTCGTAACTAGCAGATTGCTTTTCAAGCATAGCAATTTTATTTTTTTGAGATTCTATTTGCTTTTCTAGCAACGCCACTTGTTGTGCCGAAATGCCCTGTTCAGTAGCTGCTTCTTGTTCGGTAGATATAAGATAAAGCAACTGTCCCTTTGTAACTTCTTCGCCCTGCTGCACAAATTTCTTTACTACAACACCAGGGTTTTTTGCATAGATAGTTATTAAACCCTTGTCTGGAACAAGTAAGCCATCTACCGTTTGGCGCTTTGTATATTCACCAAAATATAAATATAATCCAATCACAGCCGCAATAAAAAACATGCCAAACGACCAAATCGAAAGAGCCACGGGGGTAACTATGAGAGTTTTACCAAAATAGCTGCCTTTTTTAGCTTGAACTACCTCTTGCCGAAATAAGGGCCTATCTTGGGCTTCTTGTTCTTGCTTATTTTCTTCGTTTTTCATAAACAGGGATTATAGCACAAGTTAATATACTTGCGAACATACTGCCCGCAATTGCTACCAATTTGATTTTCTTCAAGCTCACCAATACTCAAAATCACTTCATAACCAGCGCCACACAATTGCTCAACCTGCCCATTAGTATCTTCTCCAGCCGCACCAGTAACAAAATAGCTTTCTATGTTATTACTCGCTGAATTAATTGTGGGATTAACTGGAGTAATCTTGATAATAAAAACACTTGGATCAAAGTATTTTTTGAGTTCTTTGACGCAAATTGGTGAATTTTTGGCCAGTGCAAAATTCAAAGTTATTTTTTTGTCACCAGCCTCATAAAACTTGTCACCATAGACAGCAATCTGATCAAAATTCCATTTTTTGATGGGTATAATTTTGGCACGCAACAACTGGTCGGTAGTATGAATAGAAAACTGCATTTGAAAATTACCATTAGCATACAGCCGGTTTTTGATAGCGCATAATCTGACAAAAAAATCTTCGCAACCATCTGGCGCTACAGTTGAAAAAGATGGCAGCAAACCATCACATTTATAGCGTGCGGGAAGCTCTTCTAAAACGTCAAGCACAGCTGGATTTAATGCCGGCTCACCCATACGCGCAAATTGAATTTTAAATTTCGCGCATGTAATGCTTTTATCTGGAAACCTGGAAATTACAAGATGGTCGATTTGGGCTAAAATTTCTTCTTTGGATAATTTACCTTGAAAAAAACCACCTGCATCACACATGAGACAACCAACGGGACAACCAAACAACGTTGAAACAATCAACACCCATTTATCTTCACGAGACAGGGGCGGCTGCAGCGACTCAACAAACTCAAGATATTTATTATCTTGAGTTTTAGCAACATAAACAGTTGCAATGTTGTCATTGCCGGTTTTACTGATAATTTCTAACATTATTTTTTCAGTTCGTTAAAAACACGCATGGCCGCTAAGATACCATCACCAACTGCAATTGCAACCTGGCGATAAATATTATTTTTAACATCACCGACCAAAAACAGTTTGCTCGATCTGACCAACCGTCGTTCGAATAATTTTAGCTTATCTGTATAAAAATCTTTTTGCGGCACGCGGCCGATAGCTGCAATTAGATAATCAGCACTTAAGAGAACACGCTCTTGATGGCTTACAAATATACAATCCAAGTTCTTAGATGCTTCAGATACAATAGACTGCAGCTTAGAGTTTGCGTAATAGGTAATATTCGTGTGTTTTAAAGCCTGGGTAACGAGCATTGGCAAGGCGCCATTATTATTACTACGATTACAAATTATAACTTTATTGTGCCTAGCTAAATTAAGCGCATTATCAAATGCCACATCACCGGCGCCAACTATAATAATAGTTTTATGGCGTTTTTTCAGCAGCGGGAAAACCTCATAAAACAAATGGGGCCCAACTTCTGGCTTGGCTTTTTCAATTAAAGATAGGGTTTTGGGATTGGTTCCAGAAGCAACAATAGCGTATTTCACCGCATATTCTTTACTGCAAGTTTTTATTTTAAATAAGTTAAATTCAGAATCATAATCAAGTAATTCAACTCTCGCATCAACTATTTTAATTTTATTCCGTGCCAAATTTCGGCGAAACATCTGTAGTAAATCCATGCCTGATTTTCCGGGATATACCCCTAAATAATTCTCAACACACCAAGCATTTTTCAGCAGTGATCCTGCCTTGCTTTGATCAAACAAAATAGCTTTAACACCAAAGCGATGAAGCTGCAACGCTGCAGCCATACCAGCCGGCCCTCCACCAATAATAGCAACGTGCTTTATCATTTTTTAGTCTCTAAAAATGACTTAATTCTACTTTCGCCAGAAATTAGTACGGCGCTCTGATTATCAATGCCGAGCAAATGAAATAGTTCAATAGCATTTTTCTTGGCAACACAAATATCTTCATCAAGTGTTTTGAATCGTTTCTTTAACCTTTTAAAATCTTTTTTGAATAAATCAAGCTCGTCATACTTAATTGTCTTTAGTGTATTCATAATTTCGCACTGAAGTGTCAACTGTCCTATAAAAAACCGACTCATATTCAATAGGCATACCCAGCTTCGTACTAATCCAAGGCACATCTCTGTGAGAAAGATCAGACAACGAAGCTGCATTAAGATCAGAAAGACGCAGCAGCTCCCACTCAATGTGTTCCATTTCCTGACCATTAAGAACACTCAAATTAGGCTCTAATAAAGGGTTTAAAAAATATTTTTTCTGCTCATGCTGATAAAATTTACTTTTGATCACCTCAACTTCCCCGTTTTTAACCATTTCTTGAATAATCTTCTCAAAAATAACAGGAGTCGGCCCAAAGTGGTTTTTTATGTATTTAAGACCCATTAACCGCTCTTCATATTTTTCGTAATAATCAAAATCAATAAAATAAAGCAACTTGTATATAACCGTCATACCAACACTAGGCTTACCACCAACTTTTTTAAGAATATAAAATAAAATCTGGCGAAATTTATCGATTTTTTGTTGTGGTATGCTAATTCGAACTTCGCTTTTCTTGTTTTTAGCAACACTTTTTCCTTTTTTAATTTCTAGCGCAATAGTGGTTTCTCTTTCGTTTAACAAATCATCCAATTGCATATTAAACAGCGCTGACAGTTTCCTAGCCTCAGAAATAGTTAAATCACGCTGTCCACGCTCAAACTGAATATACGTTGGGCGAGAAATATCCAGTTCAGAAGCTACGCGCTCCTGAGTCAAGTTATGGTTTTTGCGTAATTTTTCTACGAACTGTGCAAACATTTATACTCTTCCTCGCTTTCATTTCTTGATCAATTCTAGCACATTAAATACATTTTACAATTATAAAGTAAATGTTTTTTACTTTATAATCTCATCAACCAACACTGGCACAGCAAATCCATGAGCTAAATTTATAAGCGTCGCTAAATGAAACTTGCTATTGTATGTCGCCGTCCCATCAATACTAAAAAATACTTCGTAACCGCGCGTAAAAGCCGCGCGCGCTGTAGTTTCACAACACAAGTGGGTCATTACCCCGGTTACTATAAGCTGCTCAATTCCACTGTTTTTTAAAACAGACTCCATATCTGAATCATAAAACGCATCATATTGACTCTTAACAACCTGCACAATTTTAGGATTAGCAATTGCCGCGACAATTTCAGATGCTATACCCACAGACTCAAGCAACTGCCCACCCCACCACTTCGCCATCATACCCGCATTTTCTTTGGTATTAATATGACGCGTATGAATTACTCTAATGCCATTTTGCAAACAATAATTTTGTAATTTTATAACTCGGGGAATAATAGCATCAACACTTGGAATATAAGCATGCGATAGCTTATCAATAAAATAATTTTGCATATCTATTACTAATAACGCTACTTTTGCAGGGTTTATTTTAACCTCATGCCTATTGCGCAGAGGAATTATTTCTTTTAAAAAATCTTGTGCCTGCCGATAAATCGAACCACTAGTGTAATATTGTTCTTTCATGTTCCTATAATCTACAAAATGGCTTGATTTAGCAACACTCAACCGTATCTTAAAGATTGCTTAATTTTTGTAAAAGTCCAAACACATATGAGACTAATTAAGTAGTAATAGGCAAGGCAGGC
>JBAXAM010000022.1:0-21716 GCA_037142515.1 bacterium
TTTCGAAAAATAAATCTAAAAAGTTTAAACCTTGACTTGTCATTCTACAAATATACTGCCTCGTCAAAAATAATTTACAGAAAAGATGTTACACTACGTGATATCGATCCAGCAGCAGTGGGAGGGCTACCAGGCACTCGAACGCAACAATAAAAAAACCAGCTAATACGACCGTTGATACAGAGCTATAGCAGGAATATCGATAATGAGTGGTGTTTGTCGAAATCTCACTGCAAATGGCGCATTGATTCGAGTTTTTAATATCTTCTTCTACTTTTATTTCAAAGAGCGTGCCGCCCTTTAGTTGGCACACGCAAGTGCATGTATTGGTGTTCCACTCCAGCTTACCACCATGAACAGCAGCAATCTCATAATTGTTTAGAATAAGCATCTGATCTCCACTATATAAATCTGTTATAGGTTGAGCTTAAAATTTAAGCGGGCATTGTACTATCAATTTATAAAAAAACCATAAAAATAGTTTGAAATTTAATTTATTGAATTCTCGTTTGATAATTCGCGACTATTATATTTATCAATATCAAGAGTGTTATTCATTTTATCAACAATAACAGTCACTGCGCAGTCGCCCGTAACATTAATCATAGTTCTAAACATGTCTATAAAACGATCAATGCCTAAAATCAAAGGTATTCCTTCGATTGGTAAACCCAGAGATGATAGCACCATGCTAAGCATTATAACCCCGCCGCCAGGATAACCAGCTGCGCCAATTGATCCGATTGTGGATGTTACAATAAGTATTAGATATTGGCTTGTTGTTAGATGTATCCCGGCTGTTTGAGCAAAAAATAGTGCACAAGCGGCAATGTATATTGCAGTTCCGGTCATGTTTACAGAAGCGCCAAGCGGTAATATAAATCCAGCTACGCTTTTTGATACACCTACTTTTTCTTGTAAGTCGTTAATTGCAGTTGTAATTGTTGCTTTACTACTGGAAGTTGCCAGCGCTAATGTTTGAATATTAAATGTTTTTTTATAAAATTGAATTGGTTTTAGTTTAGCCAGGAGCAGCATTACTCCAAATATTACATATTGCAAAGCAAGTGCAGCCATAATAACAAAAATGAGTTTTCCTAAACTCAGGACTAAAGAAAATCCATACTCACCTACAACCCATGCCATGATGGCAAATACGCCATACGGTGTTGTTTTAATGACTAGCTCTACCATTTTAAAAATTACGTTGGTAATTGATATTATTACTTTTCTAGCATCATTTGCTTTTTCACCAACTAGGATTAATGCTAGTCCCAAGACAAAAGCAAAAAAGACAACTTGCAAGGTGTTATCACTTGCCATGGCAAGGATAGGGTTGGTTGGTACTATGTTAATAATAATGTCGCTTAGTTTCTGATGCGTAGTGACAATGTTTCCTATGTCTTGGCTGTGGTTATTGATTAAGCTGACACCTGTTCCAGGCTCAAAAAATAGAGTAAATACAATTCCTAGGGTTACTGCCAATATGGTTGCTAAACCATAGATTATTAATGCTTTCGTTCCTATGCGCCCAAGAGCATGAATATCGCTAATATTAGTCATGCCGAACAATATGGCGAAAAATACAGTTGGAACAACAATCATCCTTACCAAATTGTTATAGATAATTGCAATAGGTTTGAAAATTAAAAAATAATCTCGAAATAGGTAGCCGCACAATATCCCAAGCAACATACCAATGAGGACTTTTTGCCATAATTTTAATTTCATAAAATTACTTATAGCATAAAATTATGTTAAGAGCTAATAGCTGATGGAATTCAATAGCCATATTTTAAATTCCGTTTTATAATTCACCCTCCTAAAAATCAATTGGTTAGATGGTTAAGAGTAGGTTATGAATTACGGAATAGATGCTATTAGTTTTTATACTTCAAATTATTATATCGATATTAAGACCCTTGCCAGTGCGCGCGATGATCTTGGGCAAAAGAAAATGGCAGTTGCACCGCCAAATGAAGATGTAGTGACGTTAGCTGCCAGTGCAGTAGAGCCTCTTTTAAAGAGCGAAGATGTTGCCAATGTAGAGATGGTTTTGTTTGCAACTGAAACAGGAGTTGATTGTTCAAAAGCAGCAGCAACTTATATTCACAAGTTATTTGGTTTTCCGAAGCGCTGCCGGGTGATTGAGTTGAAGCAGGCTTGTTATAGTGCGACATTTGGTTTGCAAATGGGGCTTGCTTGGCTATCACAAAATCCAGGGAAAAAGGTTTTGTTGATTGCCTCTGATATTGCACGATATGAATTTAATACGCCTGCAGAATCATCTCAAGGGTGTGGAGCTGTAGCAATGCTGCTTAGTGCAAATCCACGCTTGCTTGAAATCGAACCCGCTTCTGGATTTTGTACCAAAGAAACAATGGATTTTTGGCGGCCGAATTATTTGGACACTGCATTAGTCGATGGGCGTTTGTCTTGTGATACTTATATGCGCTTTGCCGAAGAAACTTGGCAACAATATGCAGCGCTAACTGGACGTAAATTTACTGATCATGATCGTTTTTGTTATCACTCTCCGGTTGCGAAACTAGTGGAAAGAACACATAAAAAACTAGCAAGAATAAATGGCATAAAAAACATAAGCGAAGAAGAAATGAATTATCAAGTTGGCCAATCATTAATTTATAGTCGCGAAGTTGGTAATTGTTATACGGCATCATTGTATCTGGGTATTCTTTCTTTGCTTGAAAATGTAACAACTGATCTTTCAGGAAAACTTATTGGTTTATATAGTTATGGTTCTGGTAGTAGTGGCGAGTTTTTTGCCGCACGTGTAGTTAATAATTATCAAACTAGATTGATGCGTGATTACCACCGGGCAATATTAGTTGAGCGTTTGGAGCTTACCTTTGCTGAATATGAAGAGTTTTATAGCTTTAAATTACCTGTTGATGGTAGCAACCTAAAATTATTTTCTTGGCAAACTGGAAAATTTCGCTTGCAAGCACTGGAGCGGCATCAGCGTGTTTATGAGAAAGTTGAATGAGCACAAAAGCGCAAAATATAGCAATTACAGCCCGTGCTCCTGGGAAAATAATTTTATCGGGTGAGCATGCAGTAGTTTATGGTAAGCCGGCATTAGCAGTCGCGGTAAATCGATTTATTGAAACTACTATTTCACAATACTCCGATCATAAAATTAAATTTGAATTTATGCATGATAATTTAAGTCATGCACTAACACTGCAAGAATTGCAAATTTTGCAAGCAAAAATGGACAAGCGTTATAAAAATTTTATTGCAGGTAAATGTAATATTAAAAGTGTTATTCATAGTCCGCTGGAATTAATCCAGTATGCTTTTATTTATCTAGTGGAAAATTTATCTCTAACAATAAAAGATGGCATTAAAATACAGGTGCAATCAACGCTGCCTATTGGGTGTGGTATGGGTGCTTCGGCGGCTGTGATCTTAAGTTTAATGCACGCATTGATTAATTATTTTGGCTGTTCGCTAGCATTAGATAAATATCTATATTTTGGGCGTGAGATAGAAAATTTGCAGCACGGCAAGTCAAGCGGTTTAGATTTATTTTTATCTTTGCATGGTGGCTGCTATTTTTTTGTTGATGGTAATATGAGTAAGCGCAACTTGCCGAGTATTCCTTTGGTTTTAGTAAATACGGGAAAGCCACAAACTTCTACAGGTGAATGTGTAGCGGCTATTACCAAATATTTTCAAGATGGTGAAATTGCTGATGATTTTGCTGAGGTAACAACAGTTATGGATTTAGCACTGCAGCAAGGTAATTTACCTGCAGTACAAGAATGTATACGAGAAAATCACCAACTCTTAAAATATATAGGTGTGGTTCCGAGCAGAGTGGCCAAGTTTATTAAGCAGGTGGAAGAGTTAGGCGGTGCTGCCAAAACTAGTGGTGCGGGTGCAGTAAGTGGTAATAATGCTGGTATAGTTTTGGTGGCAGGAGAGGCTGTGGTTGTAGATATTGCCAAGGAATATGGTTATGAAATTTTACCGGTGCAAGGGGAACTTAGTGGACTTCATATCTTATAAAGTTTCAGTTCCTGGTAGCTTGATGCTTTTTGGTGAGCATGCTGTTTTGCATGGCGAGCAAGCAGTAGTAGCCGCTGTTAATAATTATATTAATGTTGAATTGGCCCCATGTTTTGATCGTAATATCCGTATTGTTTCTTCTGAGTTTGGCGAGCATGTGGTTATGCTTGATAAGTTTGCTGTTACTAGTCCATATAATTATGTGCTTACTGCTATTAAGCAATATTTAACCAAAATTGATTGTGGTTTTTTGCTGCATATAAAATCTGAATTTCCTTCTAATATTGGTTTTGGTTCTTCTGCCGCAGTTACGGTCGCAACTCTTGGCGTCTTAGCTATATGGTTAGAAGGCGAAGCGCCGGATTTAATGAAATTATATAAACAAGCAGTTAAAGTTATTCATTTGGTTCATAGTGTTGGTTCTGGAGCTGATGTTGCAGCAAGTGTATTTGGTGGAATAATTGCATATCAAATAAGGCCACTAAAAATCAAAAAGCTTAATATTGCGCACTTACCTTTGACGGCAGTTTATTCTGGTTGGAAAACTCCCACGTACAAAGTTATTGCAGCAGTTGAAAAAAAACGTGTAAAATTTCCGGCTGTTTTTGCCGATTTATACAATGCAATTGGAAAGTGTACCCAAGATGCCATTCTAGCCATCAAAAAAAATGATTTGGTAAGTTTAGGTGAGCTCATGAACATTCATCAAGGATTACAAGATGCGCTTGGTGTGAGTAATAATGTTTTAGCCAAGTTAATTTTTGATTTACGTGCCAAGCCAGGTATCTATGGTGCTAAAATTTCTGGAGCTGGTTTGGGAGATTGTGTGATAGGCTTGGGTAAAACAAATACACAATTTGACGTCGCAGTTAGTGCTACGGGTTTTAATTATGAAACTTGCTGAGTATCACAAAAAAAGAAATTTCAAGAAGACTTCAGAGCCAAGTGGCGAAGCTCTGGTTCGTGCTTTGCAGAATATTTTTGTAGTGCAAAAACATCAGGCGAGTCATTTGCATTATGATTTTCGGTTGGCAATTGACGGCGTGCTTAAAAGTTGGGCAGTTCCTAAAGGCCCGAGTCTCAATCCTAAAGATAAAAGATTAGCTGTGATGACTGAAGATCACCCGCTTGAATATGCAAACTTTGAAGGTGCAATTCCGGAAGGTGAGTATGGTGCTGGAACTGTAGAAATTTGGGATAAGGGAACCTGGGAGCCGATTAATGATGTACAAGTTGGACTTTCGCAAAGAAAACTAGAATTTATACTGCATGGCAAAAAATTAAACGGCGCTTGGGTATTAGTTGGCTTTAAAAATGACCCGAAGAATTGGTTGTTGATAAAAAAAGGGTGATATGGAAAAAATCGATGCGGTAAAACACATATTACGTAATACCAACCATGGCCAATTTGTTAATAGCGCAGGTGGCTCTGCATGGGCGCCAAGCAATGTTGCGCTCTGTAAATATTGGGGTAAGCGTGATATTGAGCTAAACTTGCCAGTTACTTCGAGCCTATCAATTTCTCTTGGCAATAAGGGCGCCTTTACTAAAGTTAAACAGGAAGGCGAAGTTGATAATTATATTGTTAATGGTATGCCTATTAGTTTGACCAGTAAGTTTGCCAAGCGATTGCAAAAATTCTTAAATTTATTTCGCCCTCATGGTGCACGCTACTTGGTTAGTGTTGACACGAATGTGCCGATTGCTGCAGGTTTTGCTTCTTCAGCTTGTGGTTTTGCTGCTTTAGTACAAGCATTAAATCAACTTTATGATTGGCAGCTGCATAAAAAAGATATTTCGATTTTGGCGCGTTTGGGTAGCGGTAGTGCTTGTCGTTCATTATTTACGGGGTTTGTTGAGTGGCAGCGGGGTGATGCTTATGATGGTATGGATAGCTATGGTATTAAGCTAGAGCATATTTGGTCCGAGCTGCGTATTGGCGCTTTGATTATTTCAACACAAGAAAAACCAATTTCATCAACTGTTGCGATGGAGCATACGGTAAATACATCGCCGTTTTACAGCGTTTGGCCAGAGCAAGCGGCGTCAGATTTGGCTGCTATTAAACTAGCTTTAGCGCGCAAGGATTTTGTTATGTTTGGCCAAGCTGCTGAGAATAATTCTCTTGCAATGCATTCATTGATGCAATCTGCCGAGCCTCCAGTTATTTATGCTTTGCCACAAACCATTGAGGCGATGGCAAGGGTTCAAGAGCTGCGATCAGAAAATATCCCGATATTTTTTACGCAAGACGCTGGGTCGAACTTGCAGTTATTGTTTTTAGCAGAATATGAGTCAATAGTTTTGCATGCTTTTCCCAAGCTGGATATTGTATCGCCATTTGCTACGAGTCGCAGCGAGCAAGTTGTTTTAGTTAATGAAAATGATGTTGAAGTTGGCGCCAGCGAAAAGCTAGTTGTGCACACTCAGGGTCAATTACATCGAGCGTTTTCTATTTTTATTTTGCGTAAGCTGGAAAGTAAAATAGAAGTATTGCTTCAGCAACGCAGTCCAATTAAATACCACAGCGCCAATCTTTGGTCGAATACTTGTTGTGGTCACCCGCGGCCTGGAGAAAATATAATAGATGCTGCAGAAAGGCGGTTGTGTGAGGAAATGGGGCTTAGTGTCCAGTTGCAAAAAATAGGTCAGTTTCATTATACAGCAAAGCTTTCCGATGTTGGTTTAATTGAAAACGAGCTTGATCATGTATTAATTGGCTTTTGTGACCGTGATGAATTTCAAGTTAATTTAGATGAAGTGCAAAATTATTCTTGGATAGATATTTTGACGCTGCGTGCTGATATACAAGAAAATTCGCAAAAATATACTGTTTGGCTTCCTGAGGTTTTAAATTTGCTACTACAGTCCCTGTAAAAAATACGGTATTTTTTTACCGTAATTATGGGTTTAAAATATGAGTTTTTAAGGTTCAATTTTCTTAAAATAATGTATAATGAGGAAAAATGTATATAACTACTTTTGATGAGGTAATGAAAATGGGTGGCGAACGAAGCTTTGATACACTGAAATATGCAAACAGGTTAAAGGCTGCAGGCGTTCCAGAAAAGCAAGCGGAAGTGCAAGCTGAAATGATGGCAGAAACCATAGATGATAGGATAGCAACAAAGAATGATTTAGAGCTAGTTAAAAATGATTTAGAATTAGTTAAATCAGAATTAAAGCTTGACATAAAAGAAATGGAATGAAAGATAGGATTAAAGATAGAAACCATTAGGAATGAATTGCTCGTCAAGCTTGGTAGCATGATGGTTGGCAGCTTAGGTGCACTTGTTGTTTTAATGAAGCTATTTAAGTTATAAAACAGTGCTTATGAATTCGCTATAAAAAAACAGCCTCTGAATAGAGGCTGTTTTTTAGTCGATAGCTAAAGATTGTCAGGACCGCTAGCCGTAACTGCTTGCGGTGGTGATGGTGGGTTTGTTGAAGTTGAATTAGTTGTTTTTGGTAGAGGTTGGTTTGTTAAGTATTCGCTAATCCTTGGTGTTAATACGAATCCTGAAAAGCCAGCTACAAGCATACACAGCGGCATGGCTGGAGTCGTGCAAACTAAAGGTGGAGTGCCAAGCAATGCCAGTGCAAATGTTGTATCCGAGTCTATTGCTAGCCATTTAGGGATTTTGAATCCCCCAGAAATAGTACCAATCTCTTTTTTATTTAAATCAACTATTTTATTTATCATAATCGTCCCCTGTAGTTCTAATTTTGTTTTGGTTTGCCATGCGCGAATTTGCGTATTGCTATTAATGTAAAAGCAACTATAACAATGCCTTCAAAGGTTTTCCATGCTATTCCTCCTGGTGGCAGATCAACATAATTATCAGGTGGTGTGACAGTATTAGCGTCGCCATCTTCAGTACCACCGAAAACCGCATTAATTTGGTTTTGGTTTAGTGTCATAATTTTGTTTGTCATAACTACATATCCTCCAAGATAAAAGTTAGTTTATGTAAATACCAAGCATCCAATTGATAAATCAAATGTTAGTATCTGTCTTGTGATTTTTTACCAACATAAAGGACATCCATTCCTTGGAGTCAGACAAAATCCTTATTCGACATAGAGTTGTATAAAATCACGCATAGGCTAGCTTATTTTGTAAAAAAATGCCACCATACATTTTCATGAAATTTGTAGACGAAGTTAAAATCAAAGTTAAAGCTGGTGCAGGTGGTAATGGTTGCATGAGTTTTCGTCGAGAAAAATTTGCCCCTTTTGGTGGCCCAAATGGTGGTGATGGCGGCAATGGCGGCAGCATTTTTTTTCTTACTGATCGCAACCTGAATACTTTAGTTGATTTTCGCTTCAAAAAGCTCTTTGAAGCCGAGCGTGGTCAAGATGGTATGGGAACCCAATGTACTGGTAGAAACGGCGATGATTTAATTGTTCGAGTGCCAGTTGGGACTTTAATTTATAATGCCAGTACTGATGAGTTAATAGTTGATTTGACGAAAGATGAGCAAAAAATTTGTATAGCTAAAGGTGGCTTTCATGGTTTTGGCAATTTACATTTCAAAACTAGCACCAATCGTGCGCCACGTAAGATTACTGAGGGTAAGCCTGGTGAAGAGCATGAGCTGAGGCTTGAGCTAAAATTATTAGCAGATGTTGGTTTGCTCGGGCTGCCTAATGCGGGCAAATCTACTTTTATTCGATCTGTTTCTGCTGCGCGTCCCAAGGTTGCTGATTATCCATTTACAACTTTATATCCTAATCTTGGGGTAGTACGTGTTGATGCAGAGCGTAGTTTTGTAGTTGCAGATATACCTGGTTTAGTTGAAGGCGCAGCTGAGGGTGCTGGGCTTGGAATCCAATTTCTAAAACATTTGGCTCGTACTAGCATATTGCTGCACTTGGTTGATATAGCTCCAGCTGATGGTGGTGATCCCGTTGTAGCGGTGAAGGCTATTGTTCGAGAGATAAAAAAATTCAGCCCAGAACTTGCCAAAAAGGATCGATGGTTGGTATTAAACAAAATTGATTTATTATCTAAAGAAGAATTTGAAGAAAAAACAAGTGATATTGTTAAACGTCTTAAGTGGAAAGGCAGAGTTTTTCAAATTTCTGCTATAAAAAAAATTGGTACTCAGGAATTGTGTTATAAGCTTATGGACCGTATAATTCATCGTAAGATAAAATAATGCTCAAAGTCCAGTTTAAAATATTAAATACAAATATAGGCACTGTTTATCCATTGCCGCAATATGCGACTGCAGGTTCGGCTGGATTGGATTTGCGCGCTTGTTTGGATCAGGATTTAACGCTAAAACCAGGAGATACTGAGTTAATTCCATCAGGAATTGCCATTCATATTGCTGATCCGGGTTTTGCTGCAATGATTTTACCGAGGTCTGGTCTTGGGCATAAACATGGAATTGTGCTTGGTAATCTAGTTGGTTTGATTGACTCTGATTATCAGGGACAAATTATGGTTTCATGCTGGAACAGGGGAACCGAAACCTTTACTATTAAGCCAGGTGAACGTATTGCGCAATTAGTAATTATTCCGGTTTTGCATGCTGATTTTGAAATGGTTACCGATTTCACTGCGTCCAAACGTGGTGAGGGCGGTTTTGGACACACTGGGAGAAATTAATTATGGCAAGCTATAAAATTGTTAACTCAATACCGAAAGAAATTTTTCGTGCTTATGATATTAGGGGCATTGTCGACGAGAGTTTTACCCCTGACAATATTTATACTATTGGTTTGGCAATTGGTAGTGAAACTATTGAGCGTGGTGAAAGTGTAATTGCTATTGGTCGTGATGGTAGATTATCTGGGTCAGAATTACTCCAAGCAATGGAAGCTGGAATCTTAGCTAGCGGTTGTAATGTAGTTAATATCGATGAAGTAACTACGCCTATCTTGTACTACGCTGCAGCAATTATGGAATCGCAATCGGGAGCTATGTTAAGTGGTAGCCATAATCCGCCAAATTATAATGGAATTAAAATAGTGATTGGTGGTGAGACGCTATATGAAGAGGCAATCCAAAAGTTGTACCAGCGTATTATTACCAAAAATTTTAAATCAGGTGCCGGCGAGTCTAAAAAAGTAGAGATTATTAATGATTATATGCACCGCATTGTAAGCGACATTAAGTTGTCACGGGCACTAAAAGTAGTAATCGATTGTGGTAATGGTGTTGGTGGAATTATTGCGCCAAAATTATTTCGAATGCTTGGCTGCGAAGTTACAGAGCTTTATTGTGAGGTCGATGGCAGTTTTCCGAATCATCAGCCTGATCCATCAGTACCTACGAATTTAAAAGACTTGGTTAATTTGGTTAAAACAAAACAAGCTGATGTTGGTTTGGCTTTTGATGGCGATGCTGATCGTGTTGGTGTGGTTACGGAAAAAGGCGAGATCATTGCAGCTGATCGCTTGTTGATGTTGTTTGCGATTGATTGTTTGTCGCGTCATCCAGGAACTACGATAATATTCGATGTGAAATGTACGCGTCATTTGACCGAGCAAATTGTTAAGCACGGAGGCGTTCCTCTAATGTATAAAACCGGCCACTCACTGATTAAATCTAAGATGAAAGATATTGGCTCGTTACTTGCTGGTGAAATGAGTGGACACATGTTTATTAAAGAGCGGTGGTTTGGTTTTGATGATGGTATTTATGTGGCTGCTAGATTTTTGGAAATGCTTGCAGGTGGCAAAAAAAGCTGTAGTGAAATTTTTACTGAATTGCCAAATAGTGTTACCACTCCAGAACTGAAAATTGCAATTACTGAAGCACAAAAATTCATATTTATGGAAAAGTTGGCAAAGAGTGCTAAATTTCCTGGCGGCGCAGTCAACAGAATCGATGGCTTACGCGTCGATTATAAAGATGGATTTGGTTTGATTAGACCTTCAAATACCACGCCATACTTGATTATGCGATTTGAAGGCGATACTGATTTGGCACTAAAGCGCATTCAAAATATTTTCAAAGAGCAATTATTATTATTAGACCCGAAGCTGCAATTACCGATTTAGTACTCAAATTCTTGCTGTACAATGACCTCAGTGGTTTTTGCGCCGAATTCGACGAAATTTTTATTTAGCCATTCTGCGTCTTCAGTGAACATGCGAATACATCCATGGCTAGCATTGTACCCTGGTAACACACAGCCGTGCATAGCATAACCACCATGGAAATACATACAATAAGGCATCGGCGCGCCGCCATCTGGTAGCGGATATTTAGATGAAAAACAATCGGGTCCTTCTTTGTATTGGACGTAAAAAATTCCAGTTGGGCTGTGACAAGGTCTGCCTATATCAGGGCAGTAGTCCTGGCCGCCAGATACTGGTCCCCAATGTACTAGTTTTCCAGAAGCGTCATAGGCACCGAATGCCTGCTTGTCTAAGTCGACTACTATAACAGTCCGATCGAGTGGTGTAATACGGTTGGGAAGAGGCGAAAATGCTAGCGGATCGTTTTTTTCTAGATCTTTTGGTATTGCTATCATCATTCCCGCACTTAATTCTATATTCATGCGGTTAATTCTTCGTATAATGCGCTGTGTTGTTGCATCGGGAAATAATTTATTCCAAGAATCGCCCCGCTTAACCTTGATACAAGTGTATTCTGAGTCGGAGCATAATCGCCTATTATAATATTTGGAGGCAAATGCCGTGTTTGTAAGCGCAAATAAAGATATAAGCAGAGCTGCTATAATCAATTTTATTCCCATTGGTATATCTCCTTTATTTTTGCCAAACCGCAATGCAACGTGTTTCCTTGATTAATAATATACTAATAAGTGCAGCAAGAAAATAGCAAGTTGCTAACATTGAAAACGCTATTTGGTAACTATATAAACTGTATATGTGAACACCGTTTTGACTTGCTCCTTGCCAGCATATATCCAGTATTTTACCAATTAATGGTTGGAATAAAAGTGCACCTGCTACTACAACCATATTGTTAAAGCCATTAGCCGCTCCATTGGTGTGTGGTGAATTATTGTCTTTAACCAGTGCAAACGACAATGTTTGTCCAGCCGAAGCAAATCCAATTAAAAACATCAAAAAGCTTAAGGTAGCTGTTGGAATATTTGTGATAAAAATCGCAATTGTCATTGCGATTGCTCCAACTAAAGCGCAAATAGTCATAATAATACAGCGCTTGCCAATAAAATCTGAAAGCCAGCCGATAGTGGGGCTGGCAAGTGTTACTCCAAGCCACGCAAACGCGGCGGTATGAGCTGCGGTTATTTTATCAAGATTGTGGCTAATGCGTATAAATTCTACGCCCCAGAGTGCGGAAAAGCCTAAAATTGGTGCCCAGATGAGAAATGAATAGATGCCTATTGTCCATGTTTCTCGATTATGCAATACAGTTTTTAAATCAGACCAGATAGAATTATTGCTTGTTATAGCCATAGATTGGTTTTTAGGTTTATTTCTAACAATAAGTGCAATTAAAATTGCTAATATAAACCCAGCATAAGCAAAACCGTTAATAGTAGTACGCCAATCAAAGTATCTCAATAGCATTGCTACGTGTTCAGTTCCGCCATATCCGCCAATTGCTCCCATCATTTCAGCAATACCAACAAACAGAGCAAAATGAATTGGTGGTATCCAGCGAGCGGTAAGATGAAGCACGCTAATAAAAGCGCATGACGCAGCTCCACCCATAATAAAACGAGCTATTGCTGCAGCGTAAATATTAGAAGTATTGGCAAACAATAAAACACCTGTGGCAAAAATGACGCAAATACAGGTTAAAATTACCCGAGTGCTGTAGCGATCTAGCAGTAATCCAGCTAATAATTGCAGCGGTGTGTAGGACAAATAAAAGCATCCTGATAGCAGACCCAATTTAGTCGCATCAATAGCAAAGTCGTGCATAAGTTCTTGCTGGATTACGCCGGGCGCAATTTGCATGTAGAACTCATAAAGATAGAAACAAGCAGCGAGCAATACAATAATTATCGATTGAAAAGTGATTTTTTTAGCCATGCTCTCATGTACCTATAGTAATTGCATTTTCAAGGATGCTAACTTAGAATGAAAGTTCTATCAAGAGTGTTCGAAAGGAAATAAATGAGAACTCAGCTTAAACTGCTAGTGTTGGCTTTAACCAGTGTTATGGTACTTGCTGCGTGCGATAGCCAGCGTAAAAGAGAGCAGGAAAAGGGTAAAAGACTAGGGGCGTCGCCAGTTACTGTTCAAGTTGCCAGCCCAGAATCAGTGCCAATAATAGTCGAACTTCCTGGTCGAATCTTGCCGCATATGGTTGCAGAACTGCGTCCTCAAGTAACTGGTATTGTTAAGCAGCGCTTATTTACCGAAGGTGCTGTTGTAAGCGCAGGTCAAATACTTTATCAGATAGAACCTGCTCCGTACCAAGCTGCATACGAAAGCGCAAAAGCTATGCTAGCAAAAGCAGAGGCGAATTTTGAAACTGCTAAGCTAAAAGCTAAGCGCTACAAAGTGCTAGCGAAAATATCAGCTGTTAGCAAGCAAGCATACGACGATGTTAGTGTTGCAGAAAAGCAAGCTCAAGCCGATGTTGCTGGTGCAAAAGCAATACTAGATAAGGCTAAAATTGATCTTGATTTTACTCGAGTTACTTCACCAATTGCTGGGCGCATTGGTATGTCGTCTGTGACTGTCGGAGCTTTAGTGACTGCAAATCAGGGTGCCGCATTAGCCATAGTACAGCAACTTGATCCAATATATGTTGATGTTACGCAGTCAAGTGCAGAAATATTACGATTGCATCGTAGGGGTATTGAAAATAGTGATGTACCAGTCCGTTTAATACTTGAAGATGATAGTATTTATGAGCTTGAAGGAAAACTTGCCTTTTCAGAAGTTAGCGTTGATCAGGCAACTGGAAGTGTGACGCTACGTGCAGTTTTTCCTAATCCGAAAGAGCAGCTTTTGCCAGGTATGTATGTTCGCGCAAAGATTACGCAAGGAGTTCACAATAACGCATTTTTAATACCGCATATTGCTGTATCACATGACCCGCATGGTAACTCATTAGTCATGCTTGTTAATTCAGAAAATAAAGTTGAGCCAAAAATTGTAAAAACAGAACAATCAATTGGTGATAAATGGGTGGTAACTGAAGGATTGGTTTCCGGTGATCGCGTCATAATCGAGGGTTTGCAGAAAGCGCGTCCAGGTACTCTAGTCAAACCAGAAGTTAGGTAAGCAAATATGGTGAATTTTTTTATCAATCGGCCAATCTTTGCATGGGTAATTGCGATTGTCATTATGCTAGCTGGAGCGCTGTCAATAATGACTTTGCCTGTTGCGCAGTATCCTGCTATTGCACCGCCAACTATCACCATTAATGCTGTTTATCCAGGTGCCTCAGCAAAGACAGTTGAAGACTCTGTTATTCAGATAATTGAGCAAAAGCTTACAGGATTGGATAAATTGCTTTATATGCACTCATCTTCTGATTCTTATGGTCGCGCGACAGTAACGCTAACATTTGATGCTGGTATTAATCCTGATATTGCCCAAGTTCAAGTGCAGAACAAATTACAGTTAGCTATGCCTCTATTGCCAATGGTAGTTCAACAGCAGGGCATTAAAGTTGCAAAATCTGCGCGCAATTTTTTAATGGTAATAGGATTTGTATCGAAAGATGAAAATTTAAGTCGCGTTGATCTTTCTGATTTTTTGATTTCAAGCGTCCAAGATCCGCTAACAAGAATTACTGGCGTTGGTGAAGTAGAAATATTTGGTTCGCAATACGCAATGCGTATTTGGCTCGATCCTGCAAAGCTGAATAACTTTAAATTAACACCTAGAGATGTTCGATCAGCTGTTTTGGCGCAAAATGCACAAGTATCGGCCGGTCAACTTGGGGGTACGCCAGCAGTGCCAGGCCAAGGTTTTTCTGCGTCAATTACCGCGCAAAGCAAATTACAGACTGTGGGTGAGTTTAAAAATATTTTACTGCGCTCTTCTTCGGGTGGTGGCGAGGTTCGTCTAAAAGATGTTGCTCGTGTTGAAATAGGTGAAGAAAACTACGGTTTTACTGCCAGGCTGGATGGCAAACCAGGAACTGGTATTGGTATCAAACTTGCTGCTGGGGCAAATGCGCTTGATACTGCGAATGCTATTCGTGCCAAAATTAAGCAAATGCAGCCTGATTTTCCTCGTGGGGTTGAAGTTACAGTGCCTTTTGATACAACGCCGTTTGTAAAAATTTCTATTCATGATGTTGTGTTGACACTAATTGAGGCTATTATTCTCGTGTTTTTTGTGATGTTTCTTTTTCTACAGAATTTACGGGCAACAATAATTCCAACGATTGCTGTGCCAGTAGTCTTGCTTGGGACTTTTGGTGTTATGGTCGCTTTTGGATTTTCAATTAATACTCTTACAATGTTTGGTTTAGTGTTGGCTATTGGTTTATTGGTAGATGACGCAATTGTAGTTGTAGAAAACGTTGAGCGTGTGATGACACAAGAGGGACTATCGCCAAAAGAGGCTACTGTAAAGTCTATGCGTCAGATTACAGGAGCATTAATTGGTGTTGGACTTGTACTTGCAGCAGTATTTGTACCCATGGCATTTTTTGGTGGTGCTACGGGTGTGATTTATCGGCAGTTTTCTATTACGATTGTATCGGCTATGGTACTTTCGGTAATAGTCGCAATTATTTTTACGCCGGCGCTTTGTGCGACGCTGCTCAAGCCAGTTAAGAATGGGCAAGAACATAGTTTTGTATGGTTTAACCAGTTTAACAGAGTGTTTGAACGTGGTACGGAGCGTTATGAATCTATCGTAAGCCGATTTTTTAATTGTAATAATTTATTTTTATTTGCAATATATGCTGTAATTATTGGTGTATTAATATTACTTTTTTTTCGTATGCCAACGTCTTTTTTGCCAGAAGAAGATCAGGGTATAATGCTTTCTCAGATAATTTTACCTTCTGGTACAACACAAGAACACACCATCGAAGTTCTTAAAAAAGTTGAGAAGCATTTTCTAGAGAGTGAAAAAAGCACTGTCGAAACTATTTTTACAGTTGCCGGATTTAGTTTTTCGGGTACTGGTCAGAATATGGGTTGTGGTTTTATAGGCATGAAAGATTGGAGTGAGCGTAAGGCAGCACAGTCTAAAGTACAAGCTGTAGCGGCAAGAGCGATGGGAGCCTTTCAGAAAATTCGTGAGGCTATGGTTTTTGTTTTTGTGCCGCCTGCAGTTTTTGAACTTGGTATGTCCAGCGGTTTTGATGTGCAGCTTTTGGATCGTGGTTCACTTGGTCATACAGCATTACTTGGTGCTCGTAACCAATTTCTTGGTATTGCTAGCAAAGATAAGCGCCTGGTAGGTGTTAGACCCAACGGACAGGATGATGTTGCTGAGTATCAGCTAGATATTGATTATGCTAGAGCAGGTGCATTCGGTGTATCAGCTTCTGAAATTAGTGATACTTTGATGATGGCATGGGGTGGTTCTTATATTAATGATTTTCTTGATCGTGGTCGCATTAAAAAAGTTTATATGCAGGCTGATGCTCAGGCACGTATGAAGCCAGAAGATATGGCCAAGTGGTATGTGCGTAATGATCATGGGCAAATGGTGCCGCTATCTGCATTTACTAAAGCGCGATGGACGTATGGATCGCCACAGCTTGAAAGACACAACGGCCAGCCATCGTTTGAAATTTTGGGACAAGCTGCTCCGGGTCTTTCTTCTGGTGATGCGATGAAAATTGTCGAAGAAATTATAGCAAAACTGCCCTCTGGTATTGGTTATGAGTGGACTGGACCATCATTTGAAGAGCAGCGCTCTGGAACCCAGGCTCCAGCGCTTTATGCGTTGTCTTTATTATTTGTATTTTTGTGTCTGGCCGCTTTATATGAAAGTTGGTCTGTACCTCTTGCTGTTATTTTAGTTGTGCCACTTGGTGTATTTGGTGCAGTTTTAGCAGTCACAGGGCGAGGGCTATCAAATGATGTATATTTTAAAATTGGCTTGCTCGCTACCATTGGCCTTTCTGCAAAAAATGCAATTCTTATTGTAGAATTTGCCAAAGCTAAAATGGAGCAAGATGGCAAAGACCTAATCTCTGCAACACTCGAAGCTGTGCGACTTAGGCTCAGGCCGATTTTGATGACTTCGTTGGCTTTTGGTTTGGGTGTGTTACCACTGGTAATTGCTGGAGGAGCTGGTTCTGGCAGTCAAAATGCAATTGGTACTGGTATACTCGGTGGTACTATAGCAGGAACTGCGTTTGGTATATTTTTTATTCCCATTTTTTATGTGATAGTTACAAAAGTTTTTGGGAGTAAAAAAAATGATATGTAAATTATTAAAAATAATTATTATTACCCCATTATTAATCAGTTGTACTATGATTCCCAAGTTGCCGAAGACCTATGCAGCGATACCTAAAAATTTTCCTTCGGCAGGATTAGTTAAGACAAAGGGTCCTATAGCCAGTGAAATTCCGTGGCGAGATTATTTTGTTGACGCGCAGCTTCGAGATGTGATTAGTTTGGCGCTTACTAACAATCGTGATTTACGTGTAGCAGCTTTGAATATTGAGAAGGCGCGTGCACAATATCAGATACAAGGTGCTGATCTTTTCCCTACTATTGGTGGAAGTTTTGGACAAAATGCGCACCGCTTGCCCAATGATGCGTTAACAGGGATGCATAAAGTTATTAAGCGAGAGTTTACTGCAACACTAGATCTTGCCGGCTATGAGTTCGACTTTTTTGGGCGTATTCGAAGTTTAAAAGCACAAGCCTTTCAAAATTATCTTAGTACAGAAGAAGCAAGGCGCAGTGCCCAAATCAGCTTGATTGCTGAAGTTGCTAATGCTTGGCTGAGACTTGCTGCTAATAATGAGCGTTTGATACTTGCACAAAAAACTTATCGTGCGCGACAGAAGGCATTTAAATTAATTCGAAATAGTTTTAAAATCGGAATTGCTTCTGAAATTGATTTGCGTCAGGCAGAGACTTTAATGGAGGGGGCACGGGCTGACGTAGCATACTATACTACTCTTGTTGTACAAGATAAGAATGCTTTGGCGCTACTTGTTGGTGCTAATGTTCCGGTAAATTTATTTCCTTCGAAAATTAGCAGTAAGCTGAATGCAGTTGATGAGATACCTGCTGGTTTGTCATCAGAGGTTTTGACTCGTCGGCCGGATATTTTGCAGGCGGAAAGAGCGTTGCGTGCAGCGAATGCAAATATCGGTGCGGCTCGTGCAGCTTTTTTTCCGAGAATTACTATTACTGTAGGTGGTGGTGTTGGTAGTACTAGCCTTGAAAATCTTTTTGCAGGTGATTCGAGCACTTGGCGGTTTATGCCACAACTTTACATTCCAATCTTTGAGGGCGGTAAACTAAAGTCTAATTTAAAGCTTGCTGAAGTGCAGCGTGATATTAATGTTGCTCTTTATGAGAAAGCAATTCAACGAGCATTCCGTGAGGTAGCTGATGCTCTTGCGGAACGTGCCTCAATCAAAGAGCGACTTGATGCACGGCGCAAACTAGTCCGAGCCAGCAGTACGACTTTTAGGCTGACTGAAGCAAGATATGAAGAGGGCATAGACAATTATCTTATAGTTATTGATTCTGAACGTACGTTTTATTCAGCTCAGTTAGAACTTATCAATGTGCATTTTGATGATGCTTCGAACCGCGTTATTCTCTATAAGGTTCTTGGTGGTGGTGTGCGTTAGTACTTTGTTTGTTGCATAAAATAAAAAACAGTTTAAAATACTGGAAGATTAGTGTGTCTTTAAAGGAGTGTTACCAAATGAAAAAGATTTCGCAAGCTACTCAAAAACCTGAAGTCAAATCATCTAAGATAGCTGTTTTTAGTGATTTCCTAGCCGAGAGCAGATGTAGCAACAATCTTTGTATGAATGTCACTATGGCTCAAGGTCTCTTGTATGCTGTGGTTTCCTCGCCATGTCTAATCAAGCCCAGTGATTGGACTATTCTTCTTTTTGGAGGAATTCCTGAATTTCAATCTATAGAGCAACAAAAAGATATATATGAGATAGTCCTTTCTTTATATGCCCGTATTGCGTCTGAGCTTGCTTTGGGTCATAAAAAAACCGATTTGTTTTTGTGGACAGAACATGGACGCAATGTTGATTTACAAGAGGCAAGCAGTAGACAGTTAGTTGATTTTTGTTCTGGGTACGTAAAGGGATATCTTTTAGACCCTATATTAAGAAAAACTTTTGCAGATGTTCCAGATGCTTCGTTAGCGTTTTTTATTTATATTATCAAATTGAGTGCAGCAAGCGGTAGTGTCGCTGGTATGAATAAAGATGATATAGATAAGGCGGCGAGAAGAATTTTACGACACGTAATGGTAGATAATTATTTGAATTGGTTAGAAATTAAAAAACTAAATATCGTAGGAAAGTTTTAATATTTGCGAGGACTGTATGGAAGCTTCAAAAATACAAAAAAAGTTAGAAGAAAATCCAAAAGAACAATCTAGTAGGTTAAATCCACAAGAGTTGCAAGATTTAGTTCATATAGAGCAGGATTTAAAGAAAATTGAAAAAGCTGCTGTTGAACCTGATGTTGTGGAAAAAGCTTATGCTGAAGCTAGTATTAATGCATTTACTACAACTAAGATAGTTTTATCCGATGCTGGTATAATAGATGCTGTTAAAGGTCTTGCGCAAAAATTTACACCAGAAAAACCTCTTGGGCTGTCAATGCTTAATGTTGAAAAACTTGTTGGCGCATTGAATCCTGAAGCGTATGGTAAGATTTTTGTGAGGCTTATAGTCGCCTATCAACATAACCTTGTTAAGGGAGGGTTTAAAAGCGCAGATGATTTTGAGAAACAAGCTATTTCTGCTCTTGGAGATGCGAGTTCTTATGTTGTGGGTGCTATTGCTAATGAGCTCATAGGCAAGCCGGGTGGAGCAAAAATGGGGAATATAAGAGAAAGACACCTGGATTTTATGGGTTCGATGTATAACAAATTATGGCATATTGGAGGTAGCGTTCTTAGTCCTTTAAAAAAACTTGCAAGACCATTTGTAAAACTCACAGATATAGGTGCTGGATGGGTTGGTAGTAAGACTGCTACTGTTGGTGTTACTTTTGCTTTAACGGCTCTTATTGGTATTGCCTCTCCAGCAAGTTGGTTATGTTTTGCGGCAGCTTGTTTAGCGGGTACGATTGCCTCTGCAGCGGCAAAAGACGCCACTAAAAAGTTTCTGTTTTCTAGAGTGAAATCTTACTATGAGGACATCATATTGAATGATCCCAAAATTGCCGAGGAATTTAAAATACATGGAGATAATGATCCAAAGGCGCTCGAAATTATGCAGAAGTTGCTGGAAGATAAGATCAAAAAAGAAGGTATGGATGATGTTCTATATGAAGAGCAAATTAAAACATTATGCGAAGAAATACGTAAAAATGCTCAAAGTGAAATACAGCATAAAGTAGAAAATTATCTCCATGATATAGAGTCTTTGGTGCATAGATATGGAGAAGATAATGGTGAGCAGCATGATGAAAATCTTATGGCTGGTTTAGAGCACATATCATTGACAAGAAATATGAGTTATATACGTGACTGGATTAAAGACATGATCAAAAACGAGATCAAACAAGACAACCTTACTGGCGTTGTAACTGAAACCCAAATTGAAGAATTATGCGAAAAAATAATTGACAATAATAGAAAAATGATTGGAGAAAAAATAATAATAGATGGAACACCGGGCAAGATAGAAAATTATCTTAAGAGGGTGGAAAATGATGTGATCAATGATTTGGTATATAACAATAAAATAGAGCATGTTAATGATGATGCTAGTATGAATAAATTGGTTGAAGAAGCTATTTCTGCTCAATTGCTTCGCGACAGCTATTACGACAAGTTTATAGGAAAAGATCGAATTACAAGTTTACGTGACGAAATAGTTAAAGAAATGAAAGGTGTGGATATGACTAAGAAGGTAACTGAGAAAGTAACTGAGGAAATAACTGATAATGAAGATACCGCTGCTGAAACGAGTGATGATGAAGTGTCTAATAAAAATCAAAAGCGCCTTTAAAATAAAAAAGCATCAAGCAAGCCAATCTACGCATCAGTGAGTTGTATAAGAGCATCCATATCACCCTTAAGCAACACTGTCAGATAGTCTGGCACTTCTCCCTTTTCAAAAGTAGTACCAGAAAACAAATAAAGTTTTGTATAACCAGCCTTATGTAATTGTTTAGCCAGGTCAATACCATTCATTTTAGTTTTGAAATCATGATCCATGCAAATTATAGTGTCTCAAAGTGGTTTAACTGGTATAGATGTTATAAAGCAAACAAATAATTGCCCAAAGATTTGGCTACAGAGGTTTCTATAGAAATCTGTGAAGCTAACGAAAAATGCAGCCTAGTTGCTGGAGCAGAAAAAGTTAGTTTGAATATAGTAGATGATAGTGAGATGATGTGTAATACTGTGGTAAAAGTTGCCAAAACTAAAAATAAGAACGCGGATAAATATTGTAATCCAGATAATTTTTTAAAAAATGTGCACAAATACGATAAAGACACAATAATGCTCATGGATCAGGGCTTTACAAGATTGTATTTATTTTCAGGTAGAGAGTTTGAAAAAAGTGAAATCCCGATAAAGCAACTTTTTTTCTGTAAATATGTTTAAACTTCTAGCCCTTTTAAATA
>JBAXAM010000023.1:0-21283 GCA_037142515.1 bacterium
ACAAATATGCTGCCTCGTCAAAAATAATTTACAGAAAGGATGTTACACTACCGTCGGAGTTGGCAATATCTATGCAAATGAAGCTCTATTTGCCGCTAAAATTAACCCTGTGCAGAAGGCTAGTGCTATTACAATTAAACATTACCAGGTGCTTACAAAAAAAATTAAGGAGCTATTGCGTTATGCTATTAAACACGGAGGTACGACTATCAGGGATTATAGCGATAGCTTAGGCAGAAAAGGGTCATTTCAAGACAAATTAAGGGTTTATGGCAGGCAAGGGCAGCCTTGTCCAAGCTGCGGGGCCAAATTGGTGCATATTCGCCTTGGGAAACGTTCTACAGTGTTTTGCCCAGATTGTCAGAAATAATGTTCTATTGTTTGTTTTTTAAGGCCTCTTGCACTTCTGGCGGTACAAACGCTGAAACATCTCTACCAAATGAAGCAATTTCACGTATCATTGATGCTGAAATATAAGCATACTTTTCTGCTGGAGTTAGAAATAAAGTATCAAATTTTGGCTCTATAGCACGATTAATATTTGCCATTTGTAATTCATATTCAAAATCAGATATAGCGCGCAGTCCACGTAAAATTATCATAATTCCTTTGCTGCGAGCCAACTCGATTAATAACCCTGAGTAAGTGCAAATTTCAACGTTACTATATTTGGCTAAAGTAATATGCGCAAGCTGCTCACGTTCGGCCAAAGTAAAAAGCGTAGTTTTTTTTGTACTCACGGCAATAGCCACAAGCACTCTATCAAATAGGCGGCTTGCTCTTTCTACTAGATCAATGTGGCCATTGGTAATTGGATCAAAAGTTCCTGGGTAAATTATGTGGTTTGGCATGGTTCACCTGTATATTTTGCAATCATTTTGTGACGTTTGTCTTCGTTTGCTTCTTGCAGCTGAGTCCACCATTTAGCGAGTTCTTTTACTTGTTCGCCTGTTTGGGCGCGTAATAATAAAAAATCATAGGCTGCTCTAAATCTCGGATGTGTTAGCAGTGAGTATATTCTACGCTTTTTTTTCTGTGTTAGTTGGTATTGAAGTATCCAAATTTCTTTAATGGTAAAAAGCAATTTTTGTGAAATCAAAGTTTGGTTTTTTTGCAGATGTAAAACATATTGCATTGCTCGTTGTAGCTCGACAAATTCTGTAACTTTTTCATCACGGCGAATAATAGCAATTTGCTCTTGCATTGGCCACCAAAGTAATACAGCATACAAAAATGCAGGGATTATTGGTTTGCTTATGCTAATTCGTTGATCAGTATTAGTAAAACCATGATGTAACATTGATGCTGTAATTTTGCCATTTATGCCTTGTAAACTGGCAGCTGTTTGGGCGAATAAGAAGGCAAATAATTTATGTTTTTGTAATAAATGAAAAGTCTCTAAGCTTTTACAGCTACGAAACCACTTGATAACTTCCTCAAGTAATCGTGCGGGCGAGACATTTATAAATAACGGTGCTAATTTTGCAATAGGCGCTGCTGTGTTTTTTTCGATTGTAAATCCTATTTTTGCCGCGAGTCTCACTGCACGTAACATGCGTACTGGGTCTTCACGATAGCGTACTATTGGATCGCCAATCATGCGAAGTACTTTTGCTTCTAAGTCCTTAATGCCGTTAGTATAGTCAATGATGGAGAAATCTTTAATGCGGTAGTATAAAGCGTTTACTGTAAAATCACGTCGCCAGGCGTCTTCTTCCATAGTGCCGTAAACATTATCACGCAAAATCATCCCATGTTCTGAGCGTTGATACTTATCAGAATCATATTCTAAGCCAGTGCGAAAAGTAGCCACTTCAATAATTTCTCTACCAAAGCGTACATGTGCTAATCGAAATCGGCGACCAATTAGAATACAGCCGCGAAACAATTTGCGCACTTCCTCTGGCTTTGCGTTAGTTACAATATCAAAATCTTTTGGATGTAATTCAAGCAATAAGTCACGAACACCACCGCCAACCAAATATGCTTCAAATCCGGTATCTTTTAAACCATACAAGACTTTAAGCGCGTTTTGATTAATGCTTTTGCGAGAAATATTATGTTCACAGCGAGGAATTATTGCTGGCTTTGAAACCGCCTTTTTTTTTCCTTTAAATAACGATAAAATAATTTCACCTTTGCTTGAGTAATAGACAAGTGTGTTTATAATAGCCTAAGTTTGCTCCCTTCGTCTAGTGGCCTAGGACGTCGCCCTCTCACGGCGAAAACATGGGTTCGAGTCCCATAGGGAGCGCCATATCTCTTTACGAGTGGGTTCTAAGAATTGGAAATAGAATTACATCGCGAATTGATGCTGCATCAGTAAATAACATTACTAAACGATCAATACCTATGCCTTCACCTGCTGTTGGTGGTAGACCGTATTCGAGTGCAGTTATATAGTCTTCGTCATAACGCATGGCTTCCTGGTCACCTTGAGCAAAACTATCTGCTTGCTTGCGGAAGCGCTCGGCCTGGTCTTCAGCGTCATTAAGTTCGGAGAAACCATTGGCAATTTCTCTGCCACAAGCAAAAAACTCAAAACGATCGGTAACAAAAGGATCTTTGTCATTGCGACGTGCCAGCGGCGATACCTCAACTGGATAAGCAGTGATAAAAGTCGGTTCTTTTAATTCTTTTTCGACAGTTTTTTCGAAAATTTCGTATTGAATTTTGCCTAAGCCATAGGTAGTAGTATTTGCTATTTCTAAGTTTTCGGCAATTTGGCGTGTTTTATTTATATCATCAAGATCACTAGCTTTAATTCCTTTATTAAAATGAACAATAGATTCTTTGAGCGTCATACGCCTAAAGGGCTTGGCTAAGTCAAATTCTGTTCCTTGTTGTTTTATAATGGTTGTGCCTAAAACTTCGCTTGCCAAATAACGGAACATTTCTTCAGTGAAATTCATAAGGTCGTGATAGTCTGCATATGCTTGGTAAAATTCAAGCATAGTAAATTCCGGATTGTGTCTGAGCGAAATTCCTTCGTTACGAAAATTGCGATTGAGCTCAAAGACACGTTCCATACCACCTACTACTAAACGCTTTAAGTGCAATTCTGGTGCAATGCGCAGGTATAATTGCATATCAAGTGCATTATGATGGGTAGTAAAGGGGCGCGCTGTAGCGCCACCAGGAATTACGTGCAGCATGGGTGTTTCAACTTCCAAAAAGCCGTGAGAAGTAAAAAATCTACGCATGGCGGTAACTAGATGCGAACGTATTTGAAAAACTTTGCGTGTTTCGGGGTTTACCATCAAATCTAAATAACGTTGACGATAACGAATTTCATGATCTACCAGGCCATGAAATTTTTCTGGCATAGGCAGTAAGGATTTAGTTAATAAAAATAACTCTTGAGCTTTAACTGAAAGCTCGCCAGTCTTAGTTTTAAAAATTACCCCGCAAACTCCGATAATATCTCCTAAATCCCAGTGCAAAAACTGTTCATATGAGTCTTCGGCTAAGTCATCTTGTTTGATATAAATTTGAATCTTTCCCGACATGTCTTGAATATGTATGAAGCTAGCCTTGCCCATTACGCGGCGTGTCATAATACGGCCAGCAATTTTGACTAGGATATTTTTTGCTCGTAATTTTTCTGCGTCCTCTGCGCTATATAATGCATGTAGAGCGTCGGCTAAAGTATTACGCCTAAAATCGTTGGGATAGGCGTTTCCTTTGGCACGTAGTGCCTCTAGTTTAGCTTTTCGTTGTGCAATTTGTTCGTTCTCAGGTAGCATTTCTAGTTACCTTCGCCGATTTGTTTTTCTCTAATTTCTGATATGGTTTTACATTCAATACATTGGTTTGCGGTTGGGCGGGCTTCGAGGCGGCGCACGCCAATCTCAGCACCACAGTCATCACAATAGCCATAGTCCTGGTCGCTAATACGCATCAAGGTCTCATCTATTTTTTTGAGTAATTTGCGTTCGCGATCACGAGTGCGCAACTCTAGGCTGAATTCCTCTTCTTGGCTAGCGCGATCAACCGGGTCTGGATAATTAGATGCTTCATCTTTCATGTGGTGCATGGTGCGATCAACATCGTTCATTAATTCTTCTTTCCACTGTAACAGTATTCCCCGAAAGTGGGTGAGTTGCTTTTTGTTCATGTAGTCTTCATTTTTCTTAAAATAATATGGTTGCACATCAACAGGGCCAAGCACTGCTTGCATTGAAGAGCGTTTCTTAGACGCTACTTTGTTTTTTGGTTTGATTTTAGTTTTTAGTTTGGTTTTTGTAATTTTCTTTGTAATTTTTGGTGATGATTTTTTTGTTTTTATTGTTTTTACTTTATTTTTTTTATTAATTTGGGGCGTTACTTTTTTTGTTTTAATCTTGGTTTTAATCTTGGTTTTAATCTTGATTTTTGCTTTTATTTTTTTTTGAGTTTTTTTATTTATTTTTTTATTAGAAATTTTCATATGTTATCTCGCTAAAATTATTTCTCCATTAAATACTTGCTCTGCCGGTCCCGTCATTTGAATATTATCACCGCGTTCATCCCATTTAACTAAGAGCTCTCCGCCAAGTAATTTTACCAAGACCTTCGAATCAAGTAATCTCCATAACCTGCCAACAACAACTGCAGCACAGGCACCACTCCCACATGCCAAAGTTTCACCACTACCACGCTCATAAACTCGCAGTTCAATCTGCCTGCGATTTAAAACCCGCATAAAATTAACATTAACTCTATCGGGAAAATATTTGCTATTGGAAATAAGAGGCCCCAGTGTTGCAATATCGATATTACTATCAGCATCATTGCCTTCAAGCAAAACCACTGCATGTGGATTGCCGACAGATACAGCCCCTATTTCAATTTCCCCATAACCCGCGATCGGTAGATTATAGCGTAAAGCTTTTTTTTCCGCTACCAAAGGTATATTTTTTGGCTCAAAAATTGGGTTGTCCATGGTAACTGTTACTTGGCCATCATCTTCTAGATGGGTTTGCATCTTACAGGATTTTGTTGCGAAGACCAGGTCGCGTTGCGTTACGAACTTAGCTAGGCATCTTATGCCATTGCCACATTGCCCAGCTTCGCTGCCATCAGCGTTGAAAACGCGATAAGTAAAATCAATGCCAGGCTGATCTGCAGTTGGCGCTTCAAGTACTAAAATTTGATCACAGCCAACTCCAAAATGGCGGTCAGATATTTTGCGTATTGATTCCGCAGATAACGAAACATTGTGCGTTACTGCATCAATAATGACGAAGTCATTGCCCAAGCCTTGCATTTTGGTGAATGGAATGCGCATCAGACTCTTATACTCCTATGTCGGTAGGTGCTCTACCTAATTTGTGTAATAATTCAACAGTTTCTTGAATACTTTGTGCAATTTCTCTCTCTAAATCAGCTTTATTATCATAAATCGTATAAAGTTGTCTATATTTTACCGGTGTAATATTGATCATCATTGAATTGGCTCCGGCAAGTAATGCCTCTTTTTTAGCATTTTTATCCAAAGTTTCTAAAGCAGTTGTTACCAAAATATTGGAGCCGCTATCAATAAATCGTGCTACAGCTATAGTTTTTAAAATTAAATCTTTTGTTATTTTTTGTGTATTGTCCAGTGGTGTGCCGCCTGCTGGTAATAACGGCCCAAAGGAATACATGTCTGGTGCCAAGTATTTTGTGAGTAAGATATTATTTACAATATCTTCATGGGTTTCTTCGGGAAGGCCGATTATAAAGCCAGTTGCGAGCACATAACCCATTTCTTTAAGATATTTAATTAGTTCAATTCTGTCGTCAAGATTAGTTCCTGGGCGTAGTTTTTCAAAAATATTCTTATTTGAGGTTTCAAAGCGCATTAATGCGGCTCTTGCACCAGCTTCGTACAATTTGCGATAAGTTTCCTTACTACGCGATCCGAGGCTTACAAAAACTAAAACACCCATTTTGCGTATTGCTTTAACAATTGTTGTGAGTTTGTCATCGTTATACCATAAGTCTTCGCCAGATTGTAGAACTAAGGCTTTGAAGCCATGGTTATCAACAGCATCTTTTGCTGCTGCAACAATTTCTTCAACACTCATGCGATAGCGGGGTAGGTTGCGATCACTGCGAATACCGCAATAATAGCAATTATTATGGCAATTATTGGAAAACTCTATTATACCGTGTACGCAACTGGCATTGCCGTGCTCGCGTTGTCTGACATTATTAGCAATTTCATATAAAACTTTGAGCTCTTGTGGGTCTTGCAACTCAAGAAGCGCTAGCATTTCTTTTTTTGTCAGGGATTTTCGCAGGTTAATTTTCTGCAAAACAGCCAGAGCATTAGGTGAAAGCTCACTTTGGTCGATTTTTGCTAAGGCTTCATCGGTCTTTTTTAGCTCAAAGAAAATATCTTTCCAATGATCTAGAATCTCAAGAGCATCTTTTTCGGGAATTTTTCGTACTAATACTCCACCTTGAGCATAAACATAATCACCTGTTTTTAGATCATCGAGATCAAGCAAAATTTTACGTTTTTCACCAAAATAATCGATAATTCCGGTTTGACCATCGATTGATATTAATTTTGCAGGAATTGCGTAGCACATTTAAATGCCCAGGAATTTAATTGCGAGTCCACAGCCACAAATAACACTACCCGCCATCGCATTGCCGTAGCGCTCAATCAATGGGAATTGCATTAGTTTTTTAGTACTATAAACTGAAGTAAGCACTGTAGCCAACATAGTAAATAATGTCCCTAAACCAAAGGTTACTGTTATTAAAAAAATATTTAAAATAGATTTTTGAATGGCTGGATACATAATCAATGGAATTAATGGTTCACATGGTCCCAAAATAAAAATTATAAAAAGCACCCATGGCGTTAGCTCTTTTAAGCTTTTTTTGGTGTGTACATGAGCGTGTTCACAGCGATGTCCATGGTCGTGCGCATGTTTTGTGCCATCAGCATGCATATGGGTATGGGTGTGCTTTTGGTTTTTAATGGCGTTGCGCACTCCCCAAATAAAGTAGGCAAAGCCAAAACCGATTAATAACCATGCAGCAATTTCGCCGCGAAATGACTCAATAAAATTAAGCTTACTTAGAGTCATGCCAATTGAAATGGCAACAATGCCTAAAGCTACAGCTGATAAAACGTGGCCAATGCCACATAGGGTTGTGATTACGACTGTTTTTGTTACTGACCATTTTCGCGATTTTGCTAGAACAATGAATGGGATATAGTGATCTGGGCCGAATAGAGTGTGAATAAAGCCAACTGATAGGGCAGATAGTAATAGAAAAATTGTAGCTTGTGTATTCATGTATTTTCTTGTTTAATTAATTTTAAAATTTCTGGGATTTGCTCTTTTATCTCGTCACTCAAGCCTTCACCAAAACTAATATCTTTAGGTTGAATACCAATAATTTTTATTTCAGTTTTAATGCCTAATTCATCTGCTAGCTTAAGCATTTCAGCCAAACCAAATCCATGGGTAGATAATACATCACTTTTTATATTTATTTTAGCTTCTGCTGGTGTAAATAATTTAACAGTACCAGGTTTTGCCATCATTTGTACCGCATCGACTATAATTGCCTTTTTATATCCCGTCAACTGATCAAGCAGAGCCAAACCGTCAGTGCCTCCGTCGACAAGAATAAAAGCCTGATTGTCTTCTATTTGTAGAATTTTTATTATTGCAGGGCCAATACCGTCATCATGACGAAATGGGTTGCCGACACCAATAACTAGAGTTTTAGGATTAAGATCAAACAAACTCGACATCGAGAATATGAGTTGAGCACGAAATACACGGATCGTAAGCTCGTACCATCATTTCAAGCAGCAGTGTAATTTCTTCTTTTGATTTATCTAGGATCGTCGGCAATAATGTGCGGAAGTCGTCCTCTATGTTATTAAGATTTTGTCCAGTTGGAATAATGCAGTTTGCTTTTTCCATCAAACCCTGGTCATTGTAGGTGTATTCATGATAGAGAATACCGCGTGGTACTTCAACTGCACCAACGCCAGTTCCAGCTTTGACTGGGAATTTACGATCCTCTATCTCAATCTTTGTATTTAACAAAGCTTCGGCTGCAGCAATAGCATCATCTGCAATATGGAATAACTCTACAAATTGTGCCACGGTTATCATATAAGTATTATAACAAGGCGCTTTCAAACCAAGCTCTTCAGCAACTTCTTTGGCACTATTTGATAACCACTGATGGCTGTTATTAAAACGCGCAAGCGCGCCTACCATCAACGATTCACGTTTATGCTTTACTCTTTTTGCGGTCGAATGATCAATTAAGTATTCATTAGTATAATCGCGATAATTTTTATAAGAAGATTCACCTGTATCACTTGAATAAATGTTACCTTCAATCAGGGCATATTCTCCCTGTTTATAGAGCGAAACGTATTCTGTTTCGCGCTCAAATTTTGGCAGCTTTAAGGTTTTTAGGACTTTAATAGCTGTCTTTAACTCGTTTTGAGCATCTTTGAGTTTAGTAATAATGTCTTCTAGTTGTGCTTTAGTTGGGATTTTAGTCATGGCTTTTGGATATAGGCTGATTGGGTGTATTAATCTACCGCCAATAATATCGCCTATATAATGCCCCAAGCGCTTTAACTTTAAGGCTTGAATTACCACATCTTTATGTGTATTTACTAGTGGTAGCACTGATTTAGCGCCAACAAAGTCTGGTACTGCTAAAAAATAAATGTGTAATACATGGCTCTCAAAGTATTCACCGCAGTTAAGCAGCCGGCGCAATAATTTTTCTTGAGTAGAAGGTTTGATATTGAAAGCATCTTCGGTTGCGACGACGGAAGCAAGTTGATGCCCGACTGAGCAAATGCCACAAATACGGCTTATTATCAAAGCTGCTTCATCAAAATGCCGTCCTTTAAGCATTGCTTCAAAAAATCTAGGAGCTTCGACAATTTCAAGCTTACATTCTTTAATAACGCCTTCTTGAATATCGACTTTAATATTCCCATGGCCTTCAACACGAGTGATATGGTGTACATCAACATGGATATTATTTGACATCTGGGAATACCTCCTTATTACGCTCTAAAAATAGTTTCAACTTGTTTTTCATTTGATCAAAAGTAAGATTATATTTTTGCATGATATCTTGTTGGCTCTTAATATTTGGTTCTGGAATGATGCCACGACAACCAAAACAATAACCGCCGTTACTCGGGCAGCGCGCGCCACAACCAGCGCGAATTATTGGTCCCAAGCACTGAATGCCTTTTTCGTAGACGCAAATATTTTCTTTCATTTTGCACTCGACACAAACTGGATAAGTAGGTAAATCTGATTTTTTACCTAAGACCAAGTTTTTTACGACGCGTACAAATTCACCAGTGTCAATCGGGCAGCCAGGTATAATAGCGTCAACTTTTACTATCTCATCGATTGCGCGGGCTGTGGCAGTTTCATACTTAGTGGGATTCTCTGGATAAACATCTTTTTGGTATTGTTCTTTGGTTTGAAAATTTTTCAGGGCATTGATACCAGCAATAGTCGAACAAGCCCCCAAAGTGATTAAAATTTTTGCGGTATCACGAATCTTTTTTAATCTTGGTATATCGGAGTCGCGGGTTATTGAACCTTCAACGATAGCAATATCATAGCTGTCTGATTTCTCACTGATTGCCTCACGAAATTCAACAATGTCAATCACTGCAAGCAAATCTAGTAATTGCTCTGGAGCTAGATCAATTGCCGCAAGCTGACAACCCTCGCAGCAAGAAAAATCAAAAAACGCAACTTTTGGTTTAGTAGCCATTAGAATAACTCCTCATTCTTTTCAACTTCTGCATAATTAAATACCGGACCTTCTTGGCAAACATAAACGCCGCCCATTTGACAATGGCCACATTTGCCAACGCCACACTTCATTCGACGTTCCATATCCATGTAAACATTTTCTTTCGGCATGTTTTTTTCAAGTAAAGATTTGAGCACGAATTTATACATGATCGGTGGTCCGACAATAACTGCAATGGTATTATTCGGATCAAAGTCGACTTTGGGGATCAAAGTAGTAATAACTCCACAATTACCTTTCCAGCCATCTTCAGCGCGATCTACGGTTTCAAGTAACTCAACATTGCCACCAATCTTTGCAAGTTCAGCTAACTCTTCTGGATACATTCTCTCTTTTGGTGTCTTGCAGCCATAAAGAATCGAAATCTTTTTATATTTTTCACGTTCTGGGACTACTTTATTGAGCAAAGAGCGCAGTGGAAAGTAACCAATACCACCCATAATAAATAGTATGTGCTTATTAAGCATACGATTGGTTGTGGCTTCAGTAAAGCCATTACCGAATGGCCCGCGGATATAGACAATATCACCTACGCTCATAGCGTGTAGCTTGGTGGTAATATCACCAATTGCTCGTACGCTCATTTCGAATTTATTATTATTACTTGGAGGAGAAGTAATTGATATTGGGGCCTCGCCAATACCAAGAATTGAGACCTGAAAAAACTGTCCTGGAAGATGTCCAGAAGTTTTTCGATCAAGTAATTCAAATTCAAAAAATTTTTCTTTATCAGATAGGCCTTTAATCTTCGAAATTTTTGCCCGTTCGGGAAGATAAAGATTAGGGTTTTTTTCTTGTAAATTTAGTTTGTTTCTCATTCTTTTCTCCTCTATAACGCAGGCTAAAGCCTGCGGCTACCCACCGTTAATAGCCTCAGCGATTTTTTTAGGACTAATTTCCGCAAGACATGCCCGTACACATCGGCCACAACCAACACAAGCTGATTGGCCATGTTTTTCCATTAAAAAATTGAACTTGCGATCGATGCGATGATGTAATCTAGCTGTGGCGCTATGGCGAAAGTTTTCACCACTACCAATAGTGGCAAAAGAGCTTACCATGCAGGCGTCCCACTTGCGAATGCGTTTGCCTTGTTTTAGGCTTAAGTCCCATTCGTCTTTGACATCAAAACAATAGCAAGTTGGGCATACCATGATACATGAGCCGCAGCTCAAACAACGCGATCCCTCTTGTTCCCAAACTGCGTGGCTGGTGTTTTGTTTGAAAGTTTCTGGAAGTTTTTCTAGGTTTTTAAAAGGAGTTTCTTTACCAAAACAAGAAGTTTTCTCCGCTTGAAAAGTGGCAATTTCATTGCCGTTTGCTTTGCTCGTAGTTAAATATTTATCAATAAATTTACGTCCTTTTTCACTAGCAATTTCAATGGCGTAATCATTCCCAAGTTCGTAGAGCATTATATCAAAGCCACCAAGGGCGTTTTGCGATCCGACTTTGAAGCAAAAAGCGTTTTTATCGCAGATTTTTTTGCAATCGATGCCAATGACGATGGACTGTTCAAGTTTTGCTAAGTAATTTGGATCACCGTGGTCGTCAGCAAAGGCTTCATAAAGTATTTTAAAGCCATTTAAGTCGCAAGGGCGAATACCAAACAGGACTAAAGGTTTGGCATCTATTTTAGCATTAATCTTACCATCAGGCGTATACTCTAAAATCACCTCTTCTTGAGGGAAAAGAAATTTTTTAGGGGAAAGAACAGTTGGCTGATACTCTAGTTTTATCTCATTAGAGCTCGTGATATAGTTAAAAAGGCTACGATCGCCTCTTTTTGTCAAAGCCGCAACTTGATAATCAGCAATCGTCTTATCAATGCCTTTGAGAAGATTGTCTCTTGTGATAACAAGTTCTGAAGTTTTTGTGCTCATTATCTGCATCCTTATATATAGGGAAAGTCTTGAAATCTCAGTGCTGATTTAATCCCTATTTTTTTATTTTTGCAAGATTTTTTTGATTTAATTGGGGTCTTTAGTCTTTGAAGGAAAGCTTAAAGTAAACTCGGTATGTTTTTCTGGTTTAGAGATGCAGCTAATGTCTCCGCCATAAGAACGCATAACCATCTTGCAAAAAGCCAATCCCAGACCGGTTCCTGCTTTCTTTGTTTCCTTTTCGGTAATGCCAAGAGAAGTGTCGGCAAAGATTAACTTATTATTTGTTTTGCCCTTTTCCAATTGTATTTTTATTTTTCCTTTGCCAGCTTCTTTAATAGAAAGTAAAGCATTTTTCACAAGATTAAATAGCATGTGTTGTGTTAATATCTTGTTTCCGTAATAAGTAAAATCTTTTGTTTTTTCAAAATAAACTAACAGTTTTTCATGAGGCAAGAAAGGATACATTTCTAGTACGCTTTCAACAGTATCTGCTATAGATAAGTATTGAAAATCATCTTTAGTTATTTTTTCAGAAGACAGAGCTCTTATTGTTGTTAGTATATTGTCTATAATGCGAGATGCGGACTTAATGGTGTGCTTAATTGCTTTAAAATATTTTTCTCTGGCTCCATCATCCGTATGTTTAACATTAACGCATTGTATTCTTTCAAGCAAATCCGCGTTTATGCTAATTATTGCTAGCGGTGTTCGTATTTCATGGGCGATGCTTCCAGCAAGCCTTTGCATGAATTTTGAGGTTCTTTCTGCAACCTCCTTTTCAGTTTGTAGTTTTTCGATTTTTTTGTGATCTGTAATATCAACTGAAGTGCCGATCACGCCGACAACATTCTTTTTGTCATCGAACAATGGAACAAGATTAGAAAGATAAAATACTTCTCTTCCATCTGGTAGCAAAATTGGCTTGTTTTCAATATTTAGTTTTGGTTCGCCGGTCGATATAACTTCCAGTGTGTCTCGTTTCCAAGACGCAGTATGTTCAGCAGTCCATTTTGCTATTTTTCCTATATTCTCATAAGTCTTGCCTACTACATCTTTCCTAGAGTTTAGACCCATAAACTTGGCTGCATTATCGTTGCAGCCTAAGTAAACACAGTTTCGATCCAACCAATAAACATTGCCAGCCATATAAGCAATAACACGTTCCAAAAAACCGTCATCAAACTTTTTTGTTTTTTCAGTATTATTCATTAGTCTGAATTTAATGAAATGTTATTTAGGATGTTGTTTTATAGATGGAAAAATCTTTTTTACCAACTCCACATATGGGACATTCCCAGTCTTTTGGCAGATTCTCGAAGGACGCTCCTGGATTGATACCACTATCAGTATCGCCTATTGTTGGATCGTAAATATAACCACAAACATTACAAGTATATTTTTCCATAAATTTTCTTCTACATTTAGAGCTTCCAATGCTACCAAAGGGTTAATTTGCGCGCAACAGTTTTTTGCCAACATATCGCTCAATGCCTTGTAGCTGTTTCATTTCACTGTGCAGAGCAATGGAAATGGCAATGCCGGTTTTACCCGCACGACCTGTTCTTCCGATACGGTGTACATAATCTTCATGTGCTCGAGGCAAATCATAATTAATAACATGGCTTATATCTGTAACATCAATACCGCGTGCAGCAACATCGGTTGCTACTAAGAATTGAACTTCGCCCTTGCGAAATTGTGCCAATGTTCGGTTGCGTGCATTTTGTTTTAGATCGCCGTGCATAGCTGCTGCGGAATAGCCGTTATCACGCATTTGCAAAGCTAGTTTATTTGCATAGCGTTTGGTTGCAGAAAAAATAATTGCTTTAAAAATATTTTCTCGACCAAGTAATTGTCCCAAAAGCTGGTTTTTTTGACGGCTATCAGATGTCATATATACTTCTTGTTTGATAAGCTTATGATCGGTTTTTTCTTGAGATATATTAATTCGTACTGGATTTTTTAATAGATCTTTCATTACCGACATCAATTTATCATCAGCTGTAGCGCTAAATAGTAGAGTTTGACGATTTTTTGGGGTTGCTTTGACAATAGTTTTGATAGCGTTAATGAAACCCATATCCAACATGCGGTCGGCTTCATCAATTACCAATATCTCAATATGCGATAAGTCGAGGCGTTTATTTTTCATGTGATCCATCAATCTGCCTGGAGTTGCAATAATAAAATCTATGGGGCGTGATAATTCTTTTAATTGACGATCGTAAGCAACGCCGCCAACAAAGCTTGCAAGATTAACTTTGAGGAATTTGCTGTATTTCGCAATTACTTTAGTAATTTGTCCCGCTAGTTCTCGCGTTGGCGCTAAAATTAAGACGCGTGGTTTACCGCTCGATTTTTTGGTGCTAAGAAGTTGCAAACAGGGTAGTACATAGGCTGCTGTTTTTCCAGTGCCGGTTTGGGCTGAAGCCACTAGGTCTTTGCCGCTTAATATACTTGGGATTGCCTTGGCTTGAATTGTCGTTGGTTTGTCATAACCACAAACTTTAATGGCTTGTAAGATTTTTTCCTGCAATTGTAATTCTGTAAATGTCATACTAATTTTTCCTCTAATAAATAAAAAATAAAATAATGAAACAAATAATGTGCAGCAAGCTGCAAACTATTTGTTTGGTGGAAGCTATTAACAAGATCGAAGTTTTTGGCAATGCACAAGAAAATGGATCTGGCTGTTATCTCATTGCCAATCGTGATAGAGAAAAAACTATAATGAATAATGCCGGCTGGTAATGACTCGCTAGGCTGAATGTAAACATTAATTAAGTAATAAAGCAAGTAACTTAAGTTGGTCTTAAGCCTTACTTAACAATTCAATTTGTTTTTCAAGCCATTCTATCCATTTATCAATGCCTAAATTATTTTTACAATCTGTTTCAATTACTGGCAAATTAGATTTAAGTTTTTTAATATCAGCATAAAAGCTGGTTGGGCTAAAATCTACGTGTTTAAGCAGGTCCATCTTGTTGAGAATTACTAGGGTTGCTTCGCGGAATAATAGTGGATATTTCATTGGTTTGTCATCGCCTTCAGGGGTGCTTAGAATAGCAACTTTAGCATTTTCGCCAATATCAAACTCTGCTGGACAAACTAGATTGCCCACGTTTTCGACAAAAATCAAGTCTAAATTATCCATATCAAGAGCTGAAAATGCTTTTTCAATACTTACCGATTCTAAGTGACAAGCGCCATTGGTGTTAATTAGAGCGATAGGTACACCGTATTTCTCAAGGCGTTTGGCATCTTTGTCGGTTTCGACATCACCTTCGATCACTGCTATACGATATTTTTCTTTTAAAAGGGGTAGGGTTTTTTCAAGTAAAGTGGTCTTGCCTGATCCGGGTGAGCTTATTAAGTTTGTCATAAAAATTTTTTTCTGTTGCAGAAGCGTACGGATTTCTGCGGCTTTTTTCTCGTTTGCTTGCAGAACATTTTGCATGATTTTAATTTGCATTTTCAGTTTCTCCATCAATACTATCTAAAATAATTTCTTTTCCAGCTATAATTGCAAGATCAGAGCTATCACAATATGGGCAAATATAAATACTTTCTTTAACTGTAAGTTTTTTGTGACAAGCTTTGCATTGTGCTGTGATTGGTATTAATTCAATAATTAGTTCAGCGCCATCTGCTACAGTGCCTTTTGCAACGGTAGCAAACGCAAACTGTAGAAATTCAAAAATAGCTTGTCGCAGTGCGCCAATCTGCAAAACAACCCGAGTGACTGACTTTAGTCGGTTTTTTTTAGCTGTATTTTCTACAACAGGAAAAATATCTTGAATTATTTTGAGTTCGTGCATAAATTTACTATATACTATAAATAAAAATATGAAAAACAAATCAAATTATACAGCAGAGGCAATTGAGGTTTTGAGTGGGCTAGAGCCAGTGCAAAAACGCCCTGGAATGTACACTGATACCTCGCGTCCGAACCATTTGGCCCAAGAAGCGATTGATAATAGTGTTGATGAAGTTATGGCTGGGCATGCCACGAGTGTTACGGTAATTCTATATAAAGACAACACAATTGAAGTAATCGACGATGGCCGCGGTATGCCAACTGATATACATCCGGAAGAAAAAATTTCTGGTGTAGAATTAATTCTTACTCGTCTTCATGCTGGTGCAAAATTTTCGGATAAACATTACCGTTTTTCTGGCGGTTTACACGGTGTTGGTATTTCAGTGGTTAATGCTTTATCGTCGTACTTTGAAGTTACGGTTAGGCGCGATGGCAAAATATTTGGTATGAAATTTATCGATGGTGTGCCTACAGATAAGTTAAAAGTTATTGGCTCTTGTGGTGCGCGTGAAACAGGGACTAGTTTACGCTTTTTGCCTAATCCAAAATATTTTGATACCACCAAGTTTGCAACACCACAATTAAAACACTTACTCCGTGCTAAAGCGTTTTTGTGTCCAGGATTGAGAGTTAAATTCCAAAATGAACAAGCTGGTGAAATTGACGCATGGTATTTTGAAGATGGTGTAAAGGGCTATTTAATGTCAGTTCTAGCTGATGTTAATTGTATTCCAGAAACTCCATTTACAGGAAATTTTTCTACGGAAAATGAAGTTGCTGAGTGGGCGCTAACTTGGTTTCCAGAAGATAAATCCCAAATTACCGAAAGCTATGTCAATTTAATTCCTACCGTACAGGGCGGTACGCATGTCAATGGTTTGCGCTCTGGTTTGAGCGAAGCCATGCGCGAATTTTGTGAAATTCGCAAACTGTTGCCGCGTGGTATCAAAATAAGCCCAGAAGATGTTTGGGAGAACTGCAATTATATTCTTTCTGTGAAACTAATTGACCCGCAATTTTCGGGTCAAACTAAAGAACGTTTGACATCGCGTCAGTCAGCTGCTTTTGTTGCCGGAGTGACCAAAGACTCATTTAGTTTATGGCTAAATCAAAATATCCATCTTGGCGAAGCCTTGGCCGAACTTGTTATTAATAATGCACAAGTTCGTTTAAACGCTGAAAAGAAAATAGCGCGTAAAAAAGTCACATCTGGTCCCGCGCTTCCAGGAAAATTATCTGATTGTGTTTCGCAAGATAATAAGCGCACTGAATTATTTTTGGTTGAAGGTGATTCTGCTGGCGGATCTGCCAAACAAGCACGCGATCGTGAAACGCAGGCTGTATTGCCGCTGCGTGGTAAAATTTTAAATACTTGGGAGATTAACTCTGAAGAAGTGCTTGCTTCGCAAGAAGTGCATAATATTGCTGTTGCTTTAGGGATTGATCCTGGTATAGACAATCTTGAGAATTTGCGTTACTACAAAGTTTGTATTCTTGCTGATGCTGATTCTGATGGCTTGCACATTGCTACTTTGTTGTGTGCTTTATTTTTGCGGCATTTTCGTTCTTTGGTCAAGGCGGGACATGTTTATGTTGCCATGCCACCGCTTTATCGTATCGACATTGGTAAAGATATTTTTTATGCCTTAGATGACGAGGAAAAACAGGGGATTCTCGATCGTATTAAAACAGAGAAAAAAAGCGGCAATATTAATATTCAACGCTTCAAAGGTCTTGGTGAAATGAACCCGTTGCAACTGCGAGAGACTACAATGTCGGCCGATACGCGTCGTTTAGTGCAATTAACTATTGCAGATGGTGATAATATTGATGAATTAATGGATATGTTGCTTGCCAAGCGTCGTGCACCCGATCGCAAAAATTGGCTAGAGACCAAAGGAAATTTGGCAGAAGTTTAGTTTCTAGGTATCTTTTGTTGTGTTGTCCCATTTTACTTCAAGTTCTGGTAAGTCTTCTAAATCAATACGAGAAAAAATCAGGGCATCAGTATGTCTGCCGTTAGCAACCGCTATGGAATTATTACGCAGTGTTCCATCTAACTGAAAACCTAATATCTTAGGAATTGATTGGCTGCGTACATTTTTTGCTTCACAGCGAATTTCAACACGGCGTATTCCGAGCTGCAAAAAACAGTAGCGAGTTAAAGCATTAGTTGCTTCGGTAATATACCCTTTGCGCGTATGTGAGGTGCGTGTCCAAAAACCAAGCTCAAGTTTTGGTATATCCCAGGCTATATTCCACATAACTATATGGCCAACGAACATGCCACTTGCTTTTTCGATAATCCAAAGCGGTAATCCAATATTGTTGTTACTTTTTAGAATCCAGTTAGCGCAGCATTCACGAATATATTCTTCGGTTTGGTTAACAGTTGGGTGGTATTGAGCCCAAGGCATCCATTGGCGTAATTCATCCATTGATTCGGTTACGGCTTTGGTGTACTCATTAGCATCGACATATCCCATAATTGGCTTGCGCAATAATAAACGTGGCGTAATAATTGGTAGCGGAAAATTAGTCATAATTTTGTTCATAAGTCCCTCATTTTTCTACGAAATATACATCATACCTACAACTGCCATTAGCAGAAAATTTTAAATTTGGCTTAATTAAGCTTAGGTTTGGGGCATAACTAAGTCTTTTAACAACTACGCGTTTATTTGCGCATTGCAAAGCAAGCGTAAGTAGCTCGGTTGCATCATTATCTGCGCCAACAAGTTCGTGTAACACGCGCATGGTCTTTTTACCCAAAGCTGCCTTTTGTCTCTCTGGGTACATTGGATCAAGATAAATTACATCTGGTTTTTTAATTTTTGTGTGAATAATTTCAATTAGGTAGTTTTGTGCTTGCAAACAATACAACTCCATTTTTATGTTTTTAACCAGAGCGTTTTTCTTAAAACGCCCCAAGCCATCCCTGAGCAAAGCCCAAATGATTGGTGAGCGTTCTAACATTACAACATTGCATCCCAAAGATGCAAGCAAAAAAGCGTCAACCCCAAGACCCGTGGTTGTATCAAGTACTGTTAGTCGTATTCCGCTTTTAATCCCTATGGCTTTAGCAATTAGTTGTTTATTGCCACCGCCATATTTTATGCGATAACTTAAGCTTGGTGCAAGAAAATCTACATAAATTGGTTTGGAGCTTTTTATGTTGCTTTCTCGTAACTCTAAACGCTCAGGAGTGACAGCTAACAAAAAAGGATAAGAAGAGCTTTGATTATGCTCAACTAAAGGTAGGTTTAATTGGCGAGCTAATTCTTTCGCTTTTACTAGTATCGAATCACTGGTGGCTATTAGGGCAATTTTATTTTTGATTGTTAGCATATATAACATTATACTAACATTTTTTGCGGCACCTATTACAAGGAGTTTGTATGTCAAAAGCTATCTTAAAGTTTTTATTCGTATCAGTATTGGTTCTACCAGTTGCATTTGCCGATACCGATATAAGCGCTGATATTGATAATGATGACACATTGAGCTCATTTAATAGGCAAGGAAACAGTCTTGAACAACCAAAACCTAATGCTGAAGAGAACTTTTTTGCTACGCGGGCACCAATAGAAGCAACGCTGCGTCGTTATTTTGGTGTAAGTCTTGGATCAAGCTTTGTGACTTTAAAGCCGACAATTACAGCCACCAGCAGTGCCAATACCAGTGGTCAGCAACCTCCTGACTCACAATCCTTAGACCCAAGTACTCCCAAACTTAGTTGGGGAGCTAATCTCTATGGTGGGTGCGGTGCTAACATTGATCATTTTTACATTGGTGCTGAGTTAAGTGGTGGTTACAATACTTTGAAATATGACCAGTCCACGAATAATTTCAAATATAACAATAATACTACCATTACGTTTAAACAACCCTTGAATTTGGGGCTTGATTTTATGCCAGGATACATAACCCCACAGAAAGATTTCTTGTTTTATGGTCGCATAGGTTTGGCCGCAGGCTTGTTTAACATTAGGATAAACAATAGTATCAATTCTTCCATCAACAAATTTTTATTGGGTTGGCGTGCTGGTTTCGGTATGGAATATTTTATAAGCGAAACTTTTAGTACGCGATTTGATTATGTTTTTACTAACTATAACAACATGAACAATACATATACATCTAAATCTGGTGATAAAGCTGAACCGACTATTTATTCATATAAGATCAATTCGCCACACACTCAGCAGATTAATTTGGGCTTAACAATAAACTTCTAATTGGAGATGCTAATGAAACCAATGCATGACTTTGTGAATGCTCATCTTGTTCCTATAATGGAAAGTTTTAGAAAAGCAGATCAGAAGTGTGCGATTGTTTTATCGCATTTGAGGGAGATTGGGTTAGATAAGAATGAAAATAATAAACTGACCCAAGAGCCATTGTTTAGTGAGATGAAGAATGCTTTTTATGCTATGAAAGAATTGGGCTCTAGTTTTGAAAATCCAGATGCAGAATTAACAAAATTAATTAAAGAGCTAGTGGCCAAGTTTGATGACAATTTTTATATAAAGCTTGGGGAGGCTGTGAAGAATGAAGTAAAGGCAACGGCAGGCGTAGGTATGTTTGCGTCTTTTATTCCCCAATCGGCAGTTATTAATGGAATAAAAAGTGTACTAGGAGAAAAAAACGCTTACGGTAATGATTACAGTTCGTTTATGCGCGATCTACTTAACAAAGCTTTTTTAAATAAACTTCGCGCCATGGTCGCTTAGGTTGGGATGGTGGCCAGAAATGGAATCGAACCATCGACACAAGGATTTTCAGTCCTCTGCTCTACCGACTGAGCTATCTGGCCAAGTCAACAACTGTTGCGGCCTGTATCGTAACCGCTTAATTTGCTAAAGTCAATTTGCGGGGGTATAGTCGTCCATGATATTGGGTGGGAATTTTTTTAGTAAAGGAGGATGGATATGGATATCAAGAAAATTATTTTTTTCTTGTCTTTTCTGTTAATCGGCTCGGCTTGGGCAGAGCAAATTGCTAACAAAAATTACGATACAAAACTTTTTGGCAAGAATCAGAACTTACCTACGGTAGCCATAATTACCACCGGTGGTACAATCGCACAAAAGGTTGATGATAAAGGGAAAGTTGTTCCATCACTATCTGGAGACGAATTGATTGCCGCCGTTCCAAGTATTTTGAAAATTGCGAACATTAAATTAGTGCCTTTTTCAAATATTGATAGCTCGCAAATGAGTCCTGCTCGTTGGCTTGAGCTAAGCAAGGTCGTGAATGAGATTCTTAACGATAAGAAAAATAAAATTGATGGCGTAGTTGTTACTCACGGTACTGATACTATGTCTGAGGGTGTATATTTTTTAGATTTGGTTCTTGGTAGTAATAAGCCAGTCGTTTTTACTGGCTCTGGTAGGGATGCTTCTGATATCTCTGCTGATGGTCCTTCGAATCTGTATAATGCTGTTTTAACAGCTTCTTCTAGGAGTATGCAAGATTGTGGCGCTGTTGTGGCGTTTAACCAATATATTAATTTCGCCTTTGATATTAGAAAAATCCATACTACTCATACTCAAACCTTCGGTTCTGGAGAAAATGGTCCTTTGGGTTCCATAGAAAAAGATAAAATAACTAAAAATCGTACCTGCGATAGGCGGGATCGGCCGCAATTTATACCATCAAATACCTTACCTGAAGTAGCATTGATTAAGATTGTTGCTGGTGATGATGGTCATTTTATTCGATAAAGCAACTTTTTTTCTGTAAATATGTTTAAACTTCTAGCCCTTTTAAA
>JBAXAM010000024.1:0-19499 GCA_037142515.1 bacterium
TATACTAACCAATATCTGATGAGTCGGCAGTCTCATATGTTATGAACCTATACAACTCCTTATGGTTTTTGATTTTTAATGCGAATTCATGTAATGCTTAAGTTAGCCTTAAGCCAGTCTAGCATCGCTTGTATCAATTTCAAAAGATATTTACTATCATAGGTAAATGAAAACAAATCATAAAAAAGCAATAGTTATAGGTGAAACCAATCTTTGTATCTCATGTGTCGAACATCTTATAAATAACAATTGGATAATTACCGTAGTATCGGACGACCAAACTGTTGTTACTTGGGCCAAGAATAATTCTATCTCAATACTACCGGTATCGCAGTTAAATTCAATTAACGAAACTAATTTTTACCTGTTTAGCATAATTAACCCACATTTGATTACAAAGTCTTTTTTAGAAAACAAGAATATATTGTTGGCTATAAATTATCATGATAGTCCACTACCGAAGTATGCTGGCATCAACAGTACTACATGGGCAATTATTAATAATGAAAAATCACACGGAATCACGCTGCATCAAATAACTGCTGGCATTGACGATGGTGATATAGTTGCGCAATCTATAATCAATATTGATAAAGATGACACGGCGTTCTCTTTAAACCTAAAGTGTAGCGAACAATTACTTTTACTATTCAAAAATGTAATAGAAAAAATTGAAAATGATACGTTGGTTTTTTCCAAGCAAAGTTTAGGTGAAAGAACATACTATGGATCAAAGCATATTCCAATTAATTATAGTATTGTAAATGGAATAAAAAATCTTGCGGTGTTGCATAGGTTGATCAGGGGATCAACTTTTGGCATCGGATATGAAAATCGAGTTGCAACCGTTAAGGTGTTCATGAATGGACTGTTTTATATAGTGGAAAATTTTAACACAGACTTAATTAAAAACAACTATACTTCTGATAACAATACAATATTGTTTAATACGGTTCGAGATATTTATGGCAGTAAAACAAACTTAAAAATCACATATCAGGATATAGCAACAGCCTATACATTAACCGATGGTGACTTGCAATATTTATCAAATATTAAGGTATTAGAAAGACGTTATAAAAAGCAGATTTTAAATTTTTTAAGCAATTCTGAGGCATCAGTAAGCGTACTTGACCCAGTTTTAGATGGAACTGATGGCAAAAAACACACACAAGAGATTGCAATACCAAATGATATTAATGTCACAACAACGCTTGCTTTTGTTTACTTAGTATTAGTAAGGTTTTTTTACAACAACAACTTTATTATTTCATTATACGTTGCTGATAACTCTAATATTCCAAACAAATTAAATACATTAGTAGAAAAACGTAATTTTATCCATGCTAATAACAATACATTAAACTATGGCTTTGCGCACTTAGAGAACTATTTTGCACAGCTACAAAAAAATTACTACACCATAACTAAGGATTTTGGTTATAGATACGGTCTACGATTGTTGACCGATATAGCAATTACCATAGGCAAGGCAGAATATATTGATAAACATAAAGTAATAATAAAACTAGAAGGCAATAAATTAATAATTAGTGGCGATGCTGCTTACCAATTGCAAATTAGTAGCATTGGTGAATCAATTGAATATGTATTTTCTTCTAGGGGCGTTCAAGGCGATATAACAACTAAAGACTTACAATGCATAAATATATTGAGCAATACCGAGTATAAGAAATTAGTACATGAATTCAATAGAACTGATAAGGATTATCCAAAAAATAAAACCATACATCAATTATTCGAAGAACAAGTACTGAGGACACCAAACAATATTGCTGTTGTATATAAAAACACAAAATTAACTTATCAAGAGTTAAATAATAATGCTAATCAACTAGCAAACTACTTACTGCAAAACTACAACACTAATTCGGATGATTTAATTGTCTTATGTTTGGATAGAACCGAGCAAATGCTGATCTCAATGCTCGGTGTATTAAAATCAGGAGGAGCTTATGTACCATTGGATCCAAATTATCCGGATGATCGTGTTGGATACATTTTAGATGATACTAAAGCCAAAGTAATATTAACTAACGATATATATAAGAACAGAATACAACAGATTATTAAACAAAAAACAAAACAATCTGATGTGATAACCGTAGATAACGAAAAAATACAAGCTAAGTTAGCTAAACAAAAAAATACCAATCCAGTTACGTCAACTATAAGTGACAAACTTGTTTATGTGATTTATACGTCTGGAACAACTGGTAATCCTAAAGGGGTTTTAATTGAGCATCGTAGTGTCACAAATTATATGACGTACTTAATTGATTACAACGGACTAAATAATACAAGTATAGGTAGCCAATATTCAGGGTTTGGTTTTGATGCTTGTGTTATCGAAATATATCCGATTTTATTATCCGGCGGCATTTTACATATAATACCAGAACGAGATAAACTTGATGTTACGAAAATAAACGATTTTTTTAATACAAATAAAGTTACTTACACATTTTTACCTACTAAAATTGCTGAATCTTTTTTTGGATTAGAAAGCAGTAGCTTGATTAACCTAATTGTTGGCGGGGAAAAACTAGAAAAATTTAGCAACCAAACATATCGAATAATAAACGCCTATGGACCAACAGAGGGAACCGTTCAGTCATCTGGTTTTATAGTTAGTCAATCGTACAGTAATATCCCTATAGGAAAACCAATAAATAATGTTAAGTGTTATGTAGTAGATATCAAACTTAATATATTACCTATTGGCACAGTTGGTGAGCTTATGATTGGCGGTGAATGTTTGGCGCGCGGTTATCTTAATCGTCCAGATTTAACAGCGGAAAAATTTATTTCAAACCCATTTCAAACCGAAGAAGAAAAGCTGCAGAACAAAAACTGCAGGCTATATAAAACAGGCGATTTAGTTCGCTGGCTACCTGATGGAAACCTTGAATACATAGGTCGTAATGATTTTCAGGTTAAAATTAGAGGTTATCGTATAGAACTTGGTGAAATAGAAAATAAATTGTCAAATTATCCAGGTATTAAACAAGCAGTGGCACTGGTAAAAGAACGTATATTGGAAAAAATTAGCGATAAATATTTATTAGCTTACTATGTGGCAGATAAAAAATTAAACGAAATAGATATACATTTTTATTTAACATCGCAACTTCCGCACTATATGTTACCGCAAATGTTGATGCATATTACAGAATTACCTTTAACGGCAAATGGTAAACTAGATAAAAAAGCATTGCCAGAGCCAAAATTTGTTAGTAGTCATAATTATGTCGCGCCAGAAACTCAGCTACAAAACAAAATAATAGAAACATGGTCTAAAGTGCTCGGTATTTCCAAAAAATCAATTGGCATAGCTGATAGTTTCTTCAATTTAGGTGGTAATTCAATATTAGCGATTAATTTAGTAGCGGAGTTATCTAAAATAAAAAAATGCAAAAACATAAAAGTAGCTGATATATTTGAATATACAACTGTTGAACAGTTAACCAAATTTATTGAACCAAAAAAAGATACCGCAATAATAAAAGCCAAGGAAAATACCGAAACAGAAATAGCTATTATCGCTATTTCTGGCGCATTCTCAGGTTGTGAAAACATAAATCAATATTGGGATTTAATTCAAAAAGGAATTGAGGGTGTAAAACGCTATACTCGTGAGGAGTGTATTAAGCTTGGGATATCAGAAGAAGTTTTAGCAAATCCAAATTTTGTACCAACATCTGGCCATGTACCAAATATTGATAAATTTGATGCGGCATTTTGGGGATTGGCTCCAAATGAGGCAAAATCAATTGATCCGCAAATACGCAAGTTTTTAGAGCATTGCTGGTATGTTCTTGAAGAATCTGGATATCTATGCAATAGAGACAAAACAGGTATAGGTGTGTTTGCTGGTGCTGGTAATAGTGGTTACTCAGTTGATAACCAGCAAAGTAGTAGCGATTGCTTGTTCAGCTCACGTAGGTTGGAGCTTATAGGTGCCAAAGATATTTTAGCTACAAAAATAAGCCACTTATTTGGTTTAACTGGCATTGCCGTTAATGTTAATACAGCATGTTCTACAAGTTTGACTGCGGTAATAGAGGCTTGTATACACCTAACATCTGGTTTTTGTGATATGGCAATCGCTGGTGGCGTTTCATTATTACAACCGGAAGAAGTAGGGCATATTTACAAAGATGGATTGATTTATTCAAAGGACGGGTATTGTAGAGTTTTTGATAATAAATCTTCTGGAATAATACATGGTTCTGGCATAGGTGTTGTTTTATTAAAGCGTCTGTCTGATGCAAAAAAGGATAGCGATAATATACTTGCGATAATTAAAGGTTACGGGATAAATAATGATGGCGATAGAAAAATGAGCTATACGTCGCCTAGTATAACAGGACAAAAAGAATGTATTGTTAATGCACATGTTATGGCTGGAGTAACATCTGAATTAATCGATTACGTAGAGTGTCACGGTACTGGAACTAAATTGGGCGATCCAATTGAGGTGCAGGCTCTTAATGAAGCATTTAAATATAACGCGCAACAAAATAATTCGAAGCATAAATGCATCATAGGATCGGTAAAAGCAAATATTGGCCATGCCGACAGTGCGGCCGGTATTGCTGGTTTGATAAAAGTATGCAAAATGCTTGAATACAAAACGATACCAGGTCAAATAAACTACGATACCATTAACTCAGAACTGCACTTGAATAATACAAACTTTGAAATAATTACCGAAGCAAGAAAATGGGATCAGATAAATGACGTACCGCGAATAGCCGGAGTAAGCTCATTTGGAATAGGTGGTACAAACGCTCATGTTATAGTTAGCGAGTATACGCCAGATAAAAATACACAATTAGCAAAAGATCAGTCTCGCTGCATTATACCGTTATCAGCAAAAAGTTTGTCGTCTTTGGAAGTATATAAGAAAAGCTTTATAGAGTATCTGGGCAATACAACAGATAATATTCAAGACATTGCATATACGCTGCAGTTAAAACGTGAGCATTTTAACTATAGATTATCTATTGTTTGTGATTCAGCTATAGACGCTTCTAATAAATTAAAAAGCAATATGGTTATTAACCGCATTAATAAGCAAAAAGTACAAAACGTTGTATTTATGCTCCCAGGACAAGGCAATCAGTATGCAAATATGAGTTTTGATCTATATCAACATGACAGCGATTATAAAAATACGGTTGATGAATGTATTAAATTAGCTAATAAATACACTGGTATTCAGTTTGAAAATATTTTATTTCCAACTAACGATAATAACGAAATTAATCAAGCAAGATGGGCGCAATTATCATTGTTTATCGTTGAATATTCGCTTGCAAAGTTACTTGAAGGTTTAACTGTCAATACAGTTAGCTACATAGGGCATAGCATTGGAGAATACGTAGCTGCAACGCTATCGGGAGTATTTAGCCTAGAAGACGCAATTAAACTGGTTACTGCTCGCGGACAATTAATGCAGTCGATGCCAAAAGGCGCAATGTTATCAATATTGGCTAATGCTGCTGAAATAGAACCAATAGTAATAGGTAACTGTTGTGAAATGGCAGTAATTAATTCGCCAAAAAACTGCGTTGCATCCGGCGCGCATGAATATATTGATAATCTAAAAGCTGCGCTTGAGAAAAGAAATATTCAAGCAGTACCTTTAAAGGTGTCTCATGCTTTTCATTCGCGTTTTATGACAGAAGCAGCAAGAGAGTTTATATCTCAATTTAAGCAAATCAAGCTAGATAAACCACAAAAAAGATTTATTTCCAATGTTACAGGTAATTTTATAACTGATGAAGAAGCCATAAACCCTGAATATTGGGCGAACCATATGCGTAATCCAGTGTTGTTTAGTGATGGCATAAAAACATTGCTTGATAGTTACTTTAGTTTGCTTTTTGTAGAAGTTGGTACGGGGAAATCATCTATATCCTTTGTTAAACAACACGACGATATAGGAAAACCAAATACGGTACAATTATTGAATTCCAGAAAAGATAGTAACGATGGCGTATACGACACCAATTCAAAAGAAGACATATTAAGTAAGTTATGGGCTAGCGGATACAACGTAGACTTTAAAAGTCATGGGAAAGTAGTTAGATTGCCAAGTTATCATTTTGATAATATTTCGTATTGGATTAATCAATCTCGAAATACAGAAGCAGCAGTTCCTAAAGCTGACCTATCAGCTTCTATTTTTGATAGCATAGATATAAAAAATAAAGTCGTCGAACAAAACTTACCGAATAAATACTACGAAATTGCAAAGATATTTTTGGATGTGTTGGGTGTAGACAAAATAAGCATACATGATGACTTTTTTAAGCTTGGTGGTGATAGCTTGCTGGCAGTCAGCGTAGTGGCTAGATTACAACAAAATTATAAAATCAGCATGGATGGTTTTTTAGAGTCTCCGACTATAGCCAAAATTTCAGAAGTTGCTACTTTTATTAAAGATAACCTGCAAAATAAGTTAAAACAAATAAAAGACTTATATGCCAAAAAATCCTTGTGTTCTGTGCGTGATATCAATGATATGATTAATAAACAAGCTGATTATTTATACAATTCTGAAAAGATAGTTGTTAAAGAGCAGAAAAAAAATATTAGAGGTGTTTTATTAACAGGTGTTACCGGACATGTCGGTTGCAATATCTTATATAAACTATTGCATGAAACTAATTATGAAATATATTTACTAATTAGGGCATCTTCGCTTGACGACGCTTTTAGTCGCATAGATAGCAAATATAAATACTATTTTGGTATTGGTTTAGATGATTATAGAAGTAGAATCACATCATTGCCCTCAGATATTGAAAAGCAAGATTTAGGTTTATCTAAAACCCAGTATAAATATCTAGTTGATAATGTCGATAGTATAATTCACTCAGCTGCATTGGTAAAACACTATAAACATTACGAAGAATCTTATCGAACAAATGTTCAATCAACTATCAATTTATTAGAATTATCAAAACTAACTATTGGCAAAGATTTTCATTATGTTTCCACCATTGGAGTTTTGGTTCAAGATGGTTATGTGCCAAACCGCAGTTATTTTATATTTCATGAAGACGATGACGCTGGTATATTGTTGGAACGCAATAATCCATATGCGAAAACTAAATACGAAGGAGAGCTGGCTGTAAACGAGTATCGCAGACATGGAATAACAAGTAATATTTATCGTTTAGGTAATGTTGCTATGCATTCAACCAACTATCTTCATCAGGAAAATATTAAAGATAATGCTTTTTTCATACAATTGAAGACACTGCTAAATATTGGAGTGATGTATGATGAATTAACAGAAGTTGAAGTATCGCCTGTAGATTGTACTGCTGCAGCAATTATAAAACTTTTCGATCAGCTTTATCTTAGCAATCAAACATATCATGTTTTTAATCCCAATCCATGTAACTTAAATAATGTTTTTTCAGAACATAACAAACAAGTCAAAGTATGCTCAGTCGATAAATTTATTGATATAATTGGTGCAAACGCAGATAATAAGCAAATGGAGTTGTTTATGTTACATCAGAAATGGTTAGGAGAGATTAACTCAAGCAATACCACTCAAACTAAAATCTTACAAAATAAGACTAGTGCTATACTGGCAAAATTAGGGTTTGTTTGGCCAAAGATCACTAAAGATATGTGGATCGATACTATAAAGAGAGCATTAGATCCATAAAAATTAAAGACAGGGAGAAAAAATGGACAAAAAACCAAAGGTTTTTGAGGAGCTGGAAAGATTGGCGGAGCTTTCACCGGCCGCTTTTTATTGGACAGATACAAACGCTGTTATTATTGGTGTTAATGAGCGTGGTTTAAAAATAGTAGGAGACCTAACTTACAAAGATATTGTTGGCAAAAGTCCATACGACATGTATCCACCAGAGATAGCTAAGATCGTTGAGAGTAATACAAAAAAGGTGATAGAAACTGGTGAAACACTTATTTTTGAAGAATATGTTGATGATCTTAAAACTGGAAAAAGAAGATACTATAAAGCAATCAGATCTCCGTTGGTTGATGACGGGAAGATAGTTGGTACGGTCGGAACTCCTATAGAAATCACGGATACCAAAGAAAAAGAACGCTTAGAAGTAGAAAACGAAGCAGACAAAAAAGTAGTAAAAATACTCAAAGAAATGGCTCACGATGTTCGTTCACCAGCCCTCGCAATGTGTTCAATAGTTGATGATTATGCTGCAGTAATTCCAGAAGGAGCTCGTGTTTCACTTAAATCAACAGCAATGAATATTGTTGATGTTGCCAATAGCTTTATAGGTACAAAAGAAGGTGATGTATCTGCAGCGGAGGAGAAAAAACCTATTATAGCTTGCTTGAATTTGATGCAGGTTTTAGGAGAAAAGAGATATCAACACAAAGGATCAGCAATTAACTTTACCGAAGACTATAGCCAAGATAGTAAGCTTGTCTTCATTAAGGCACAGCCATCACATTTTAGACGAATGATTTCTAATCTTTTAAACAATGCCATAGAAGCCTTAGAAGGCAAAAAGGGAACGATACACCTAGGTCTTAGCACAGACGAGATGAAAAAGGACCCCATAGTTACGATTCAAGATACCGGTAAAGGAATGCCAGAAGAGGTGATAAAAAAGATAAAAAGCGGAGTTCATGTCGCAACTGACAAAAAAGAAGGACATGGCATAGGATTGGGTCAAATCCAAGAAGCTATAAAAAACAATTGGGGCAAACTTGACATAGTTTCAGTGCTTGGCGAAGGCACTAAAATGATTATAACTTTTCCCATAGAGGTTTCCCCAGAATGGCTAGCAAAAAGCATAAAGCTAAATAAGGACGATCTGGTATTGATATTAGACGACGATCCATCAATACACGTTAATTGGGATACGTACTTCAAAAAACACACAACCGATGTTCAACTAAAACATTTTACCTCTGGTAAAGAAACAATTGATTTTATTAATGCTTTCCCAAATAAAAACAAACTGTATCTACTAACCGACTATGAACTGATAAAGCAAAACATAACTGGCATGGATATAGTAAAACAAACCGGCATTGAACGTGCTACGCTTGTAACAAGCCACTATGCCGAAATTGAGGTACAAAAGCTCGCTGCTGAACATGGAGCCAAGATATTACCAAAAGATTTGGCAATGGAGGTCGCTATAGAAATTTGTGATAACGAAAAATGCATTATAACTTCTGTAGCAAGAAAAGTTGGTTTTATTATAGTAGACGACAACGAAATATTGGCTAGCCATATAGTAAAGTCTGCGGAGTCTAAAAACATAATCGCAGATAAATATTGTAATCCAGATAATTATTTGAAAAACATACACAAGTACGATAAAGATGTAATAATGCTAATTGATCATGAATTTAAAGGCAACGAACTAAGTGGCTTTGATGTCTTAAAGAAACTGCACGAACTTGGATTTACTAAATTATATTTATTTTCTGGCATGCCATTTGATAAAAGTGAAATTCCAGATTACGTAACTGTAGTTATGAAATCTGACATGGATGCACTCACGAAACTGATTGATGGAACAGTAGATAAGTCAAAGCTTTCTGAAAAGACGGATGAGCCGCCTAAAGTGACAAAAAGTACGCAAGTTGAAAACAAAACACAGGTAGCAAAAAATTTCGAAAAAGAAGCCTTTATGGCAAGCTTGGGTAAGTTAACACATGACGCCAATAACCTTCTAGGCATCATACACATGACTTTGAGTGCCATTAAATCTAATGTTCCAGAAGAAAAGCACGCTCAGTTGGCAAATTCCGCCCATTCTATAAGCGAAATAATTAAGCAAATATCCAATGGATATATAAAAAACAAAGTATTATCAGAACAATTGGCTACAGAGAAAGCCACAATTATTGATACTTCATCTATCAAAGAAGAACAGCCTAAAGCAGCAGTGATTAACGCTAAAGTGGTAAAAAATACGCAAGTTGAAAAAGCAATTACAGAAGATTTAAAAGATTTGATTCATAAAGCCAATAATTCAACAGGTCTTATGAGCATGATTTTAGGAAATATTGAATCTGATATTTCAAAGCAAGATCATGACGGTTTGGTAGATGCTGTTAAATCTATAAAAAATATAATTAACATCCTATCTGATGGGTATAAAAAAGATCAGACACTACTCAAGCATCCAGTTGCAGAAACAACCACAACGATTGATGCTTCAAAAGTTAACGCTGTTGTAGTCGATAACACCAAGCCTCTAGCCGATATAGTTGCTTCGACTTTTAGAAAGAAAAACAAAACAGCAGATGTATATTACGATCCACATACTTTTTTACAAAACGTATCTAAATACGATCAAAATACTATAATAGTAATGGATTACGATCTTGAAGATGAAAAATTAAATGGGCTTGATGTACTAAAACAATTACACGATCGAGGCTTTACAAAATTATATTTATTTTCTGGATCGGAGATCGAAAAGGGAACGATACCGGAATATGTAACTTTTATTCCAAAAAGCAATACTGATGCTATTACTGCATTGGCTAGTAGTTAGAGACGTGGTAACATGCTGGTATACAACGGATTAAATCAAGGAGTGACTTAAATGCCAACAAATGTTAATTCGGATTTGCATGATTCATCTAGCGTGTTTGATAAGGATGAAGAGTTTTTAGAATATCTTCGTCGTACTGCTTATGAACTTCGCTCTGTAAAAGCTACTTTATCACTGTTTGCAGAAACAAGCTCTAACTTAGATGATCAACAGCAGGCTACGATTAAGGACTTAGTTACGGTCGTAGGTTATGCTTCAGAAGGCTTATTATCTAAAAGCATGGTTGGCCAAAAAACACATCACAAAAACCGTCAGTATACCTTGGTTTATCTTTCAGCATCCGAAGTTATTGATGGGAAGAAGGCTGAGTATAGGCAGATTAAGTTTAACCTCTCTGGAATAAACAACAGCCAGTTCGATTTTATTAAGATTAACCCAGAAGACTTAAACTTTTTAATTTCAAGCATTATAGATCGTTCTGTCAAAGCATCAGGCAATAAAGGAGAGATATTATTGTTAGTATACTCAAATCAAAATTATGTATGGGTTACGGTTACTGATCATGGAGAAAAAATATCTCAGGAAGAAGTTGATAACACTGATTTAGCTTTTGACAATGATTCGTTTTTTTCTCGTATCCATGAAATCCTACGGCAAAACAACGGTAAGGTATCTATTTCGTCTTCAGATAAAGAAACTAGCGTTACTTTGGGATTTCCCATAGTACAAAGTCCTAGTTGGATGGTAGATAATATTACTTTAAATTATGGAGATATAGTTGTAGTTTTATCTGATGATACTTCTGTCCATAATGAATGGGATACATGTTTTAAAGAAGAAAAAAGAATCTCGCTGGAGCATGTTACCTCAGTAGAAAAGGCAGTTGCTTTTATAAACTCAAAAAATAAAGAAAGTGTGTTTTTTATAGCTGATTTCGATTTAGTTAATAAAGAATCGAACGCCTTGCAGGTATTGCTAAAAACAATGATACCGTGGCAGACAGTGTTTATGGTCAGTAATCATAGCGATCAAAGCGTGCTTGAGTTTGCAAATAAGATTGGTGTCTGGGTTCTTCCAAAACAACTTATATCAAAAATTACGTATAGAATAGTAGATACAAAAAGAGAAGTTGTTGCGCCAGTTAAGATTGATCTAGTTGTTATAGATAACGACAAATCGTTTGCCGATAATTTAACAAGACACTTAAGGAAAAAGCACCCATCTGCTGCCATACAAACATACTATGATCCGCATGAATTTTTAAAGGTTCTTCCTCGTTACCCTAAAGATGTTAAAATAGTTATAGATAATGATTTAGGAGCCAATATAACCGGATTGGAAATTTCCAAACAACTAAGCGCAGCTGATTATAAAAATATTTATCTTGTTACTGGAAGCAATTTTGCCCAAGGAGAAGTACCGGATTATATTACTTTAGTTCCAAAAGGAAGTATGGATTCTAAAGGTACATTAGATAAATTGCCGTAAAAAACATAATTTGCTATTATCGTTTTTAGGTATGGAGCATATGAATAAACCAAGGATCTTTTCTAGACTAGAAGAAGTTGTTCATCTAAATTTTTGTCCTATGTTTTGGATTAATACAAATGGCATATTATTAGGGCATAATAAGACATCACTTCAGTTTCTTGGGGTGCTTTCAAAATTAGAGCCAAATGAGTCTGTATTGCTTATGGGTAAACATGTACGTGATGTTTGTCCTGAAAAAGTTGCAAATATTTTACTGTCTGATATGCGCTTTATGATTAAAGAGGTAAAAGTTTGTGGACGTGAAGAAATTGTTGAAGATGTAAAGACAAAAGAAATGGTTAGGTATCTCTCAAAAAGAATACCGCTATTTGATGATAAAAAAATAAATATCATTGGCATGCTTTGTGAATCTATGAAATATTAATAAAATATGGAAAATAAAAAACTTGATCCAAGAGATGCTGCAGATTTTCTGGTAGATACTATAAAGTTATCTGCAGAGGAAAAAAGAGAGATTGCGTATGAAGAAGAAATAGTTTTTATTGGAACCGCTGAAGAAAAGTATTTGAACCCAGTAGAACGAGAAAGAAAAATAAAGCAATTACAAGAAAATTTACAAATTTGTGGGGAAATCGTACATGGCAATGCTGCTGATATTTTTGAGATAGCATCTGCTTTACTTGGTTTCTTTGAGAAAACGGCTGCCTCATTTTGTAATTCAGATAGTAGAGTACAAGCAATTTTTGAGAGTATGAAACTAGTAGAAGCAAGAAATATTCTACAAGAATTATGGAATTGTTACGATAAGAATGTAAATGAACGTAAGGATGCTGAAAGTAAAATTTCGACAGATCAGCCACTTAAAAAAAGAGAATTATTATACGACAAACTAAAAGAATGTGAAAAAAACACAGAAGATTTCAAATCAAGGTCTGCTACTATTGTAAATTCTTTATTAAGCGCACTAAGCAATGAAAATTTTCTCAGCAATAAAAATATATTGAGCATGGTAGAAAATGCTACAGCTCGTTTCAGAGGAGATATAGATAAATACGAAAAATTTAAAAAAGAATATGAAAGCATTCTAGCTCGTATCAGGAAGCTATATATTTGTGCTGCTTAGTTTGCAGTACAGCAGTAGCTACACACCGTATGCCTTCATGTTGGGATTTTGTGGAAGTGAGTTGCATGTTGTTGCATTCTGTTGCCTAAAAGTGGTTGGTATCCCGAGTTAAAAGTTTATACAAATTAAATAATTATGATCACGTTTAGTATTAATTTTGTCAGTATTACGTAATGTGATTTTTGTGGTCGCCTCGTATGGTTAGATTATTGAAACTGATTTTTGGTGTTTTGATATCGAGGCTGTTGGTTAAAACGTTTTGTAGGAGTGTTTATCATGGATAAAAGTGTAAAGGCTGGTACGATGATGGTTGTTCGCTTTGGGGTAGTGCATAGACACTTATTTTTGTTTATCTTATTACTTTCTTTATTTTGCCCATTTGTTAAAATTAATGCTCAACCTAGTCCGATGAATAATAGTATTGAAGAAGCTCCTTTACACTATTCAGCAAATGACATGGAGGATTTTTCTGAGGACCTTGCTAATCTTTTTGAGGAAGCACATCTAAATCATCCTGTAGATGATATGGAAGACCTTTCCGTAGCCTTAAATAATCTTTTTATCGACGATGGTAACCAAGAAGAACCCTTAAATAATTCTGCAGATGATATAGAAAATCTTTCTGAAGCTTTTGCTAATCTTTTCAATGATGAAAGTCGTTTTGAAAATATGGTAAAAGCATTACAGGGCGCTTTTGGTTACACCAAAGAAATTCTATTTAAGCCAATGCTAATCGTTGGAGAAGGAAAATTTGGATATGCTCGTTCTTTATTAGAAAAACACGATAAAGATTTTCCAAGTTTGGCGAAAGATGTAACAGTTACTGAATTAGATCATGATGGTATCTTGCGACAAGCGTATGACGATGGAGATCCTGAGATTAGAGGTAATATAGACTATATTCGCAACAAGAAGGGAAGTGTTGAGTTTGAAATAGATGCAACTAATATACACAGCATATACAAGGGCAAGCGATTTAAGCGAATTCATTGGAATTTCCCTATGCCATGGAATGGTACTGACTATACTTCTGGTAACCCTGCAGCAGTAATGAGCGGTTTTTTTAGTAGTGCGAGCAAACTACAAGAAGTTGGAGATCGCATATATGTTACATTACCAAATGACGAAAAGGATAGGTGGAGAGAGGGAGCATGGTACGATATTTATAATGCAAGCTCAAAATCTGGGTATGTAGAAGTCTTAAGGCATAAATTTAATAAAAGGTATCCAAAGTATCATCATTACGTAAATAGCAATGCTTCTTCGTCTAAGACTAAAGCAAATACTGAAAATGGTGTGGAACACGTATTTGAAAAAATGAATATTGGTGAATCAGAGATCAAATCTATAACTCCACCAACTTACAAATGTAAATATCCTTATGAGAACACTCCTTGTCTTACAAGTAAACCGTTGTACGTTCCAGTGCCAAAATTAGATGCAACAGATAGCGACTCAGACAGCTATATCGATGAAGATGAGGAAAGGATGATAGTTGGAAATTGCCTTTTTGAAGCTGTGGCTCGTATCGTTCATGGTAATGTAAACGTAGGCAATAATGCGCACCAGTTGAGACAGTTGGTTGTGGAGCGTATTGCACAGGATGTTCAGTTACGTGCCATAGTTATGGCTGGCGCACATCAGGAAAATATAGTGACCACCGATGCTGTTAATACACATATACACCATGTTGTGCAATATAACACAGTTGAAGAGTATATTAATCTTATGGGACAAGATAGAACTTGGGGTACATACGTGGAATTGATAGCTTTGGCTCGTGTACTTCAACGGCCAATAACCTTGCTGCCATGGTTTATGCGCATAGAAAACCAGGCATATGGTGATGCGCAACCAATATATTTATATTACAACGGAAACCATTATAGTGATCATCCTATATGATTTTCTCGCGTAAAATAGCGGGGTATTACATGAAAACAATTAAATATAGATTTTATGAGACCATTCGCCTTTTGGTTTATTTAATTCTAATAATTATTTCTTGTTATATTCCGCGTGGTGTGGCAGGTGACTGTAACTCATTAAAATGTTTTGTTGATAGTTTGCGAAGTGGTGTTGATTATATTCGTATCCGTAATCTTTATATTACAAACACCGTGGCTGATGCGTTTGCCGATGCCTTACGGCTGAATAAAACAATAACCGAGCTTGAGTTTTATTATGATAGATTTGATGATTCTAGCATGGTAGCAATCGCCGATGCTTTGCGATTAAATAAAGCATTAACCAAGCTTACTTTTAGAAGTACTGACATTGGAGATACTGGTGCTATAGCAATTGCTGATGCTTTGCAAATAAATAAGGCGCTAATTACGCTTGATTTTCGCGATGGTAGTAATATCGGAGATATCGGCGCCAAAGCAATTGCTGATGCTTTGCGAATAAATAAAAAATTAGCTGTGCTTGGGTTTTATGACAATAAAATTAGTAATATCGGCGCCAAAGCAATTGCTGATGCTTTGAAAGAAAATAAAGCGATAAGCACAATTGATTTTGCGAATAATAACATTGGAGATGAGGGTGTCGTAGCAATTGCTGATGCTTTACGAGTGAATGCAACAGTAACAACGCTTAAACTTGTGGGTAATAAAATTGGATATGATGGCATTGCGGTGCTTGCTAATGCTTTACGAGCAAATACAACAGTAATCACCCTTGATTTGTTTAATAATTTGTTTGATGCCGTCAATAGTAAAGATATTAAAATTGCTGATGCTGCGAAAGTAATCGAATCTGTTTTGCAGATAAATAATGCACTACTAGTAAATAGAAATAAAGTTGCGATCGCTATCAGCAATGCTTTACGAACAAATACAGCTGACACAGAGCTTAATTTTGGCAATAATGCTATTGGGAGTGGTGATGTTTCAGTAATTGTACCTGCCTTGCGAATAAACAATACTGTAACCACGCTCAATCTTGAGAATAACAGCATTGGAGATGCAGGTGTTGTAGAAATTGCTAATGTGTTACGAGTAAACAAAACATTAACCACGCTTAATCTTAGTAACAATCGTATAGGGAACGACGGCATTGCAGCAATCGCAGTTGCTTTGCGAGCAAATAAAACGGTGACCAAACTTTACTTTAAGGATAACAAGATCAACGATGAAGGTGCTGAGTTTATAATTGATGCTTTGCGGGTAAATAAAACGATAATTACGCTCGAACTTGATGGCAATGATATCAGCGATGCTAATATATCGGTAATTACTACTGTTTTACGAAAAAATAGAGCGAATGCTTTGCTGGTTAAGCGCGAAGAAACAAACACGACTACTGTAGATGTAACATCAAATCTTGGAGCAGAAGGTACAGCGCCAGTATCCAGTACAACAAATTTTACAAGCAATTCTAGCGATGTTGGCAGTGATAGCACTATATTGCTTGAACATAAAGAAATAGTTCCGACTGTTACTATAAGCGCGATATCAAAATTTGGAACAGAAGATGCAGCTATAGCGTTTAGTGCATCGGATTTTACAAGCAATTTTAGCGATGCAAATGGTAATAGTTTGGTGCTAGCAAAGATACAGATTACAAGCTTACCAAGTAACGGTATATTACAGCTCTCAGGAACCCCAGTTACAGTTAATCAGGAGGTGGTTGCTGAAGATTTAGATAATCTGGCTTTTATCCCAAAAGCAAACTGGAATGGGAGCGATAGTTTTAGTTGGAATGGGTCAGATGGAGCGGTGTACGCTACGAGTGCATCTGTTGTAAATATTACCATTGCTAACGGTAAGTGGATGCCATCGTTGCCGTCATTGATAGTAGGTGGAACAACCGTTGCTGTGATTGGTATCGGGTATTTAGTTAATAAATATATACCAGATGGTTTTAGACAAAGATATAGGCGGTGGCTTTAAATATATAGTTAATAAACACGATTTTTTTGTTTACTGCTATCCAAAGTTAAATGATTCTCGCAAAACCACCGCGTGGGGATTTTGTGGGGATGGGTTGCATATTGTTGCATTCTGTTGCCTAAAAGTGGTTGGTATCCCGAGTTGAAAATCTTAAAAAATCAAGCAATTACAATTCAAGCGCACAATTCGTAATCAGTAGGCCAGAGGTTCGAGTCCCCTTGCCGGCACCAATAAAATCAAACAGTTATATCAAATAGCATTTCACAAAAAACTCTCGGGGTAACAATTGGGGTAGCAAATTTTAAGTCTTTTATATTTTGTTAGCTCGATTTGTCTACGAAAAAAAAGAAGTAAATAAAAACGGCGCGTCATTGGAACACTCGAAATGTCCCAATGACGCTAACCACATTAACTCATATACGGAGCTAACATGGCTAAAACAAGTCTAGCTGCTGGGCAATCGTCTGGCAATCATCAAATAATAAGCCAGAAGTAAAAGTAGGAGCGTTTACCAAGGAAGAATTGGCTGGAAAGCTTGGCATAAGCACAAAAGAGTTAGATAAGCTTAAACGCCCAAACTTTTACAAAGATATGGCAAGTAAAATTTCTTTGCCATTAATTTGCTTATATTGCTCTATCAAGTTCGTAGATGGTGAACATAAAGACAAATAGGTTTTGTATGGGCTTGGTGAAATTCTGTATAATCAAGCCCAACTCAAATTAAAACTATGGTTAATTCATATTGTGGCTCTGCTAATAAATCATGGATGACGCAAGCTCATAAAAGTTATAGCGGATTCTGGCATGTTGGCGCAAAAATTTGCAGTTATTGGAAAAACTAATAGAGTGGTAAAATAACAAGGCTTGATTGTGAAATTTAGCTAAATTAATTTTAGCAAACGCTTCTTCAGCATTCCTTAATATGGTATTTGAAAAACTACTGTTATAATTTATCATTATTGGCTCACTTAAAGGTATATAACCATGGTAGTTATTTCATCAACTTTTACAGCAGAACCTATAAAAAAGTCACTGATATTCTTTTTGAAAAAAATTGATTTTTTAAAAAAACATAAATTTGAGCTTACGTCATATAATCAAGTTTTTCATGAAGTAGAAAATCATCACAGTGTAACAGCTAAAAACATTGATGGCATAAATGTTTTTATGATTAAACTAGATGATTTTTTACGTTTCCAAAAAAAGAAACTTACTAAACACGAAGTGGCGCATATTATACAGCGTGAGATGAGCAGGTTTTCAAAAAGTCTTGCGCATATGGCGCAATCAATAAGCGCAGCATCTTTTATTGTTGTTATTTGCCATAGCATAGACAGCGCAACACAAGAGATTGGAGCTAATATAGTTAATAACTTCATAAATGAATTAGCTGGAATATCAAATGTTCATTTTATCAATGAGACCGACATTATGCAGGCTCTTAAAATCGACAATTACTTTGATTCTATAGCTGACGATAATGGCCACATACCCTTTATTTTAGAATATTATAATGTTTTGGGATATTTGCTTGCCAGAAAAATATTTAGCATAAACCTATTGAGCTATAAACCGTTAAAAGCAATTATTTTAGACTGCGACAATACGTTATGGAAAGGGATTTGTGGAGAAATTGGATCAGAAAACGTAGAGGTAACACCACCTTATCAGTTTCTGCAGCATTTCATGAAAGAGCAGAAAGAAAGAGGCGTATTAATATGCTTATGTAGTAAAAATAATGAAAAAGACGTATTTGATGTATTTAGTTGCAAAAAAAGCGATATGCTACTGAAGCTTGAAGACATTGTTGCTTATAAAATAAATTGGAATTTGAAATCGGATAATATCCGTGAACTATTAGATTTTTTAGGGTTCAGTGAGCAAAATGTTGTTTTTATGGACGATAGAGAAGATGAGTGTCTCGAGGTACAAAAGAATTTTCCCAATCTTTTAACAGTACAGTTACCAGATGAAAAAAACATACAGTCATTTTTGACCAACATTTGGGTTTTTGATCATATTAAAAAAACTACAAAAGAAGATAAAAATCGTACTTCTATTTATCAAAAAAAATTTAACTTGAAAGGTATTGATAAATCTGACAATGGCTTATCATCTAATAAATATAGCCACGATGCACTAGTTGATTTAATAGAATTAAATAGCGACAATATTAGGCCAGATATTATTCAAAGAGTTGCTGATTTGACCAGTCGTACCAACCAGTTTAATCTTAAAAAAAACATATACTCAGAATCACAAATTCTATCATTTATTGAAAAAAAGAGCTTTACTATCTTGTTGGCCGATGTTAAAGACGCTAGTAATAATGAATATGGGTTAACTGGGTTAGCTATATTTAGTATTCACGATAATGCTCTGTTGATAAAGCAACTTTTTTTCTGTAAATATGTTTAAACTTCTAGCCCTTTTAAA
>JBAXAM010000025.1:0-19475 GCA_037142515.1 bacterium
ACAAATATGCTGCCTCGTCAAAAATAATTTACAGAAAGGATGTTACACTACCAACGTTTGTTAGCCGCTATGAACCAGATGCAGGTTTTGGAACTCGCTCGAATACTGATTTTGCATATCAGTTTGGATTAGGAATTGCTTGTCCACTTAATGCTGATCATGACCGATTATCTATAGCTTATAGGTATATTAATTCAGGAAATGCATTTTTTGATGCTAGAAACCCTTCAGAAAATCATCCATATAAGCTAGAGGTTGGAAAAATTAAAACAAATGAAATTTATTTTAGCTATGTTCACTTGTTTTAGTTTTTAAAATAGCAAGTAAAGATGAAAATTTTAGGGTCTGTTTATGATTAATATTATTAGGCTATTTTTTGTATTGGTGCTTTTTGTTGTGATTAGTTTGTCCCAGAGCGTATTTGCAGGGCCAATTATTATTACCCCGAAACAACCATTTCCAAACGTAGCTTATAGATATATATCATACGTAGGAACATATAACTTAGTAGCTAGACCAGGTCAGACTGTTTCATTTTACAACCGATTTCCGCACTGCGTAAAGCAAACAACAGATGATGATAGGTATTGCAAAGAAACAATCAAGTTGCCTACTGGGGAATGTACAATTCAGCTTATACTTGATAATTCAGATGTGTATGGTGAAATCACTTCAGAAGTCGAGGTATGTCTTACTGGCCTACCGGTATGTGAGCATTATCTTATTACAGTACAGGTAGTTGATCAACCCAACCCCGCAATTACCAGCATAAATCCGAGCGTTGGTGCAACAAAAGGAGGAACTAGAGTAGCGGTTATAGGTGTTTTTTTTACTGGAACTATAGCTGTTAAGTTTGGAACTGCGGATGCTGGTGAATTTTCTGTAAATACTGATACGCAAATAACAGCTACTTCACCGACGTATGATGTTGAAGGAACAGTGCATATAACAGTACAAACGCCAGGAGGGACAAGTGCTGAAACACAGAATGATGAATTTACTTATAAAAATATATCTACAATTACTTCTATAACGCCAGATCATCCTACAGCATAGGATAATGGTTGTCCGCATACCATGGCTAATTTGTTTGGATGGACATGTCCATAATAAGATGTGGTTAAAAAACATGAGTGTTATAATATTTGAGTTAGTAGGGGTTTTTGTTTAATAACGTAGTAAAGGGGTTTTATTGTTTATAATATAAAATAAGGAGGTTTTATGAATGTTAAATCGTTTTTTGTGTTGTTATTTTCAATTGTTACTCTTGTTTTATCAGAAAGTTTGTTTGCTGGTACGACTGATGCGACGATTGCTGGAATTGGTCTTTCGTCGGCCGACAAAGTAAGGTTTCACTCGGAAGAGGTAGTTCCTACTGATCTTACTGATACTAGTATAAGTGTGGTTGCACCGGATTGTACTACAATAACTGGTACCCCGGCGGTAGTGCAAGTAATACTACATACTGATGCAGGATGGATTTCATATGATACTGCTCCAAAAGTGTACTTTACATGCAAGAAAGCTGAACTTGATCATATAAGTCCGGATTATGGTCCTGCGACAACGGAGGTAACCTTTACGGCAGTAACTGGTTCTAATTTTGCTTCGGCTTCTGGTATTAAATTTGGTGCTATTGCTGCTACAAGCTTTACAGTACTTAACAACTCAACAGTGACGGCAGTAGCACCTGCTGGTTCTGGAAGGGTAACTGTATATGTGACCAATCCAATGGGAGATAGCGTTGAGGTAGTACACTATGACTATCCAGCGACAATTGCTAGCATAACACCAGATCACCCGTCGTCGTAACTGTGTAAAGTTATATCTGATGTTATTTTTTTGTCACTACGTACTGTTCTTTATGAATGTACGTAGTGACTTATTTTGAGATATCTTTTTACTCGATTAAAAAAATTAGTTAGACTCAGATGTGTTCTCTAATCATTCCAATCAAAATCAAATTTTCTGTTTAATGGGTCCAACAGCTGCGGGTAAAACTGCGCTTGCAATTGAACTTACCAAGCACTTTCCTTTTGATATTATCAGTGTTGATTCGGCAATGGTTTATCGCGGTATGGATATAGGTACTGCCAAGCCAACACTAGCAGAACTAAAAGTTGCTCCACATAGACTAATAAATATTTGTGATCCAGCCGAAGCATATTCTGCCGGACAATTTCGTCAGGATGCAATCGCTGAAATTGAGAAGATTTTTGCTTTGGGAAGAGTTCCTTTGCTAGTTGGTGGAACAATGCTTTATTTTCGGGTGTTGCAGCAAGGCATTTCAAATCTGCCACAAGCCAGTAAAGAAATTCGTGCAGAGATAGCAGGGCAAATTGAGAAATTAGGGTTAGAAGAGATTTATCGGCAATTGCAAAAAATAGATCCACAAACAACAGCAGTTATTAAACCGACAGATAGTCAACGTATTGGAAGAGCGCTTGAAGTTTTTAAGCTTACTGGAAAAAAGTTGAGTGAGCTCAAAAGTGCTTCACCACCACAGAAATTGCCGTTTAAATTTATTAATATTGCAGTAGCGCCATTGGAGCGCTTATATCTTCAAAATAAAATTAATTTACGATTTAGAGAAATGCTTAGATTGGGTTTTATTGAAGAAGTAGAGCAGTTGCATAAGCGAGAAGATTTGCATTTTGATTTACCGTCAATAAGAACAGTTGGCTATAGACAGGCGTGGCAGTATTTTTCTTGTCAAATTACTTATGATCAAATGTTGCAACGAATTCCGATTGCAACGCGCCAGCTTGCCAAGCGTCAGCTGACTTGGTTGCGTAGTTGGTCGGAAGTCAAGTGGTTTGATAGCGAAAGCCCTCAATTAATTAAGTATGTTACGCAACTTGTTGCAACGTCATCTATATTGCAATAGACTTATGGTAACTATTGGTAACTATTTTATTTAGGGTATAGGTATGAAAGCTCCAAAGCCTAAAAATACTAAAAAACGGGATATTAAACAAAAAAAAACATCTAAAAAGCCTGCAGTGCAAACAGTGCCGATGGTACAAATGGATTCAGGCCAATTAGAAAACTATAAAACATTTTTTCAATATTTATTATCTAACGATGATAATGAACTAGCAGATGAGTCTTAATCATGGTTAATGGAAATAATATTGTTGATGAGATAGAACAAGAAGAGCAGGAGGCAGATACTCGACTGGCTGTTAACAGCACAAAAATGTACCTGCAAGAAATGAATGACACGCCATTGCTTACGGCGAAAGAAGAAGTTGATTTATCAAGGAAAGCACGGAAGGGCAATCAGAAGGCGCGGCAGAAAATGATTGTGAGCAATTTGCGTTTAGTGGTTAGCATTGCCAAGCGTTATCATAGTAGTGGTTTAGATTTTCTAGATTTAATTGAGGAGGGGAATCTAGGCTTGATGCATGCTGTGGAAAAATTTGACCCAGAAATGGGATTTCGCTTTTCTACGTATGCCACAAGATGGATTCGTCAAGCAATAGAGCGCGCAATCATGAACCAAAGCCGTACTGTACGTCTGCCGATTCATGTTGCTCAGGACTTGCAATCTTATCGTAAGCTATCACGTGAATTGGCAAAAAATCTACACCATCAACCAAGTATGAATGATCTTACTTGCGCTATGCATAAGTCAGGTACGGAAGTTCAACGGATAATGAATTTAGGTAGTAGTACAGTATCAATTGATTCCCCGCTGTTTGGTGAAGATAACAACGCGAGTTTTTCTGATGTTATGGCTGATGAAAAAAACGTTGATCCGGTGCAGCAAATTCAAGATGAAACTGTTGTTTGTTTGGTTGATAGATGGTTGGATAGATTGGGTGAGTTACCCCGAGAAGTGATTGCACGACGCTTTGGTTTGTGTGGCTATGAGAAATCTACACTGAAAGAAATCAGCGAGGCAATGAAAGTTAATTGTGAAAAGATAAGGCAAGTTCAAAGTTTGGGTTTACGTAAATTGCGCGGTATTGTACAGGGCTGTGGGGTTTCGCGCGAAATTATAGGATTGTAACATATGGCTAAAAATGTAGTAATTGTAGGCGCCCAATGGGGTGATGAAGGCAAAGGCAAGCTAATTGATTTATTAACCCAGCAGGCTCGCGGGGTTATTCGGTTTCAAGGTGGACATAATGCTGGTCACACGGTTGTAGTAAATGGTAAAAAAACCATTTTGCATTTATTGCCATCAGGAATTTTGCACGAAAATGTAGCGAATTATATTGGCAATGGTGTAATTTTGTCACCGAGTGCATTAGTGACCGAAATTAAAGGTTTGGAAGAGCAGGGCGTGCCAGTGCGCGAACGCCTGCAAGTTAGTGAATCGTGTGGTTTGCTTCTGCCTTATCACGCAATTATAGATCAAGCACAAGAAAAGGCATTGGGTGAGGCTGCTATTGGTACAACGCGGCGTGGTATTGGACCTGCTTATGTTGATAAGATTGCTAGAGTTGGATTGCGGGCCAGTGATTTAAAAGACAAAGCGAGTTTTATCGATAAATTCACTATAGTTTTTAAATATCACAACTTTGTTTTGCAAAATTATTATGGAATGCCTTCTTTAGATTTTAAGAAAGTTTTGGATGAAGTTCTGGCAAGTGTTGAGATTGTTTGTCCATTGCTTACCGATGTGCCAGCCAAGTTGCTTTGGCATTATAAAAATGGAGATAATTTGTTGTTTGAGGGTGCGCAAGGAACATTTCTTGATATAGATCATGGTACTTATCCATTCGTAACGTCTTCTAATACCACTGCTGGCGCTGTTTCGATTGGCGCTGGTTTTGGACCGCTTTATTTAGACTATGTTTTAGGTGTTAGTAAGGCATATACTACACGTGTTGGTGCTGGGCCATTTCCTACAGAACTAAAAGATGCTGTGGGTGCGCATCTTGCGGAAAGAGGTAACGAGTTTGGTGCAACTACAGGTCGGCCGCGGCGCTGTGGTTGGTTAGACATAGCATTACTTCGTCGCTCGAAATTGCTCAATAGTATTACAGCTTTGGGAGTTACCAAGTTGGATGTGCTAGATGGAATGGAAAAAATAAAGCTTTGTGTTGGTTATCGCTTGCGCGGAAAAGATATTGATTTGTCTCCGGGAAATCTGGTTGATTTTAAGGCTTGTGAGCCTATTTATGAAGAATTACCTGGGTGGAAGGTATCTACGTTTGGTGTTAAAACAATTGAAGCTTTGCCAGCAGCAGCAAGAAACTATCTCAAACGGATTGAAGAGTTGTTGGAGCTAAAAATTGTTCTAATTGCAACTGGCCAAGAGAGAGAAGACACAATAATTGTCGAAAATCCTTTTAGTTAGGTTAGTTAAGTCGCCAATATTGAATTGAGCTTGAGCAGGTGTTCATTGTTAAGTCGTCTTGATGGCATGTTTGGATCAGGAAATGGAGCCAATAAATATTTGCCATTTTGCATGGCAGTCATGCATTTTGATTTTCCTGCAAGTAACCCCTTGATTGCCATATCACCCATGATTGAAGCAGCAATTCGATCCATTGCGGTTGGTGAGCCGCCGCGCTGAATGTGACCAAGAACGCAAACACGATAATCAAACCTTGGGGTAAGTAATTTTAAAGCGTCAGCGATTTTAAAACTGCGACCTGGGTTATCAGACTCAGACACAACAATAATTAGGCTTTGTTTTTTACGACACGGAGCCATAATAAGTTTGGCTAATTCAGGAATGGCCATTGGAAACTCAGGTGTTAAAATAAACTCAGCACCTCCAGCAAGACCAACATCAACAGCCAAAAATCCAGAATGGCGTCCCATAGTTTCAACGAGAAAGTACATGCCGCTACTTGCCGCAGTGTCACGAATATTATCAATGGCAGCAATGGCAGTATTGCGAGCAGTATCATATCCGATTGTGTAGTCTGTGCCGACTATGTCGTTATCAATAGTTCCAGGAATGCCAATAACCTTAGGGCCTCCTTCTTTTTCAAGTAAAGCGGCGCCGCGGTAGGTGCCATCACCACCAATTGCCACCAAATATTTGATGCCTTCCTGTTTTAAAAAGGCGCGCACCCTGTCACGAGTTTCTTTTTTATGAAATTCTTTTGAGCGTCCTGATCGTATAATTGTGCCACCGCGCTGAATGCAACCGGCAACATCACTTGGGCCCATGTGAAAAATCTTTTGGCTTACTAAACCGTGATAACCATCGTGACAGGCATAAGTTTCAAGTCCATGATAATGTCCTGATCGCACTAAAGCTCGTATGGCAGCATTCATGCCTGGTGAGTCACCACCAGAAGTTAGGATTAAGATTTTTTTGGGGATGGTTTGTCGTTTTTTTACAGCCATAATAAATCCCTTAGCAACAACTCTTGGTGGGCCCACTAGGACTTGAACCTAGGACCAATGGATTATGAGTCCACTGCTCTAACCAACTGAGCTATGAGCCCGCATCTCAATATACAAATCTTAAATGTACTTGTCTAGATTTTTCGGTAATTCGTCAAGCTATCATTCTTCACAGTTGAAGTCTAGGTCCTTAGGACGGTCTTTAAAATCTATTTCTTGTTCTCCAGTCAATTGGGCTATAGAAACCTTAAAAAATCTAGAAACCTTATCGATAGTATTTAGTTTGGGATTGGAATATTTTCCGGTAGTTAATCCCATTAAATGTGTTCGAGTTACGCCAATGGCTGCACCAAGCTTATTGAAAGAGATAGAGTGGTGATCAATAAGGCGCTTTAAGGTTTTACCAAAAACTTTTGATTTTTTGCTATTGACGCTAAGAGATTCCATTCGTTTTTCCAAAATTAGTTTTCTTAAGAAGTTGTTAATTTATTGACATGCGCAGTACTTAAGGTAATATTAATAAACATGTAATATTAATAAACAAGTAATGACAATCAACAGTCCAATTAAGGTAGCATGTATCAATAAAATTGTCATTTTTTCTTTAGCTGGGGAAACACAATTGGCAGAAAGAAGCCCCTTTGTAAGATATAAATTAGGAGCTAAGCATGGTGGTAGATATTTTACCAAACGCGAAGCCGAGTGTATGGCGTGTTTATTAAAAGGAAAGACGATTGCTAATGTTGCTGCGATATTAAAGCTTTCTCCGCGTACAGTTGAATATTACATAAAAAACATGAAAGCCAAGCTCTTATGCCGCACTAAATTCGAACTGATCGATTTAGTGCGTGCAAGTGAGTTTATGGAAAATCTAGAGTTATTTTGCAATATCTTTTAGTTTCTTTAGAGGTCTGATTTTTACAATATTACGAGCGGGTTTTGCGGCAAAAGTTATTAGCTCACCAGTAAATGGATTTTTTCCTTTGCGGGCTTTTGTGGCAGATTTACGAACTATGTGGAATTTTGCCATGCTCGGAAAAACAAATACACCCGGGCCTTTTTTTGAAAGGTGAATTTTAATAATATGTATCAGTGATTCCATCGCTGCTGTGGCCTGTTTTTTTCCAAGCCCGACCATTATTGCAACTGATTTTATTATTTCAGATTTTGAAAATGGTTTCTTGATAGAAAGTGGTTTAAGAATAGATTTTGCTTTTACTGCTTTTTTTGACGATTTTTTTCTTGCTGCCATGGGACACTTCTCCTTGTTTTTATTAGAAAGGGTAGTTACCGTAATATAGTAGCAAAAATAGGACGATTGTCAAAAGTAATAATAAAATATCCGCGATTGTGATTAGTAAAGTAGCTAATCAACAAAACTTTGTAATTTCTCGGATCTACTCGGGTGGCGCAATTTACGCAGCGCTTTAGCTTCAATTTGACGAATACGCTCACGCGTTACATCAAATTGTTTGCCAACTTCTTCCAAAGTATGATCAGTGTTCATATTTATACCAAAACGCATGCGCAAAACTTTGGCTTCCCTTGGGGTTAATGAGGCGAGCACATCGTTGGTCGCTTCACGTAAGCCGCCGTGAGTTGCTGCATCAGTTGGGGAAAGAGTATTTGCATCTTCAATAAAATCGCCCAAGTGCGAGTCTTCATCATCGCCAATTGGCGTTTCCATGGATATTGGTTCTTTAGCAATTTTTAAAACCTTGCGTACTTTGCTCTCATGCATTTGCATACGGACACTGAGCTCCTCTGGCGATGGTTCTACACCTGTTTCTTGAATAATTTGGCGCGTAATACGATTAAGTTTATTGATGGTTTCAATCATGTGTACAGGAATACGAATAGTGCGAGCTTGATCGGCAATCGAACGAGTGATAGCTTGACGAATCCACCAAGTCGCATAGGTAGAAAATTTATATCCGCGACGATATTCAAACTTATCAACCGCTTTCATTAAACCAATGTTACCTTCTTGAATTAAGTCGAGAAACTGTAGGCCTCGATTGGTATATTTTTTTGCTATTGAAATAACTAGGCGCAAATTGGCCTCAATCATTTCTTTTTTTGCTTTGCGGATTTTAGTGTCGCCAATCGAAAGTTTACGGTTGATTTCTTTAATTTCGGGAATGGTTAAGCCTACTTCTGTTTCGATCACCAGTAATTTTTTTTGGGCACGAATAATTTCTTTTGCATTATCTAATAAAGCTGTGGCGTGATTTTTATTGGCATGAGCAAATTTATCAATCCATTTTAAATCAGTTTCATGGTGTGGAAAGGAGTTGATAAATGCTTTGCGCGCTACTTTAGATTTTTTAACGCATAATTCCATGATCAAATGTTCAAGTGCGCGAACGCTATCCAATACTTTATGAAGCTTTAAGGTTTGTTTGTGGAACTCTTTGGGTGTTAGTTTAAATTGAGAGAAAGCATCGGTTAGCTGTTTGTATAATTTTGTGGTTTTTTTATGAGTTTTGCCGAATTTTTCTAAGGTTTTAACATGTTGATGATTGAGTTCGCGTAGTTTGGTAAAACGTTCTTTGGCTAATACTGGATCAGGACCTGATTCAAACAGGTCTAGTTCATCGTCTTCAGTTGTGCTTGTTTCATCTTGATTTGCCGCTTTTTCGTCTGTGGTATCGTCTTCAGCATTTGCTGCATCTTTTTCTTTTAATGTGATTTCTGGTAGGTCATCTATTATGTTGTCAACAGCAGTTTCTAAACTGGCGATTTTTTGTGTGTCAGTTGGTGCAGTGTGCCATTCTTCAATATCGTAAAAACCAGAAATAATGTCTTGGATGCGTTTGTCGGTAGTTTCAGTTTTGACATATTCGGCCAAAATAGAATCGATGACACCTGGATATTGTGTTAGAGATGATAAAACAAGTTTAGAACCATCTTCAATTTTTTTAGCAATTGTAATTTCGCCACTACGGGTTAGTAGTTCTACACTGCCCATTTCACGCATATACATGCGTACTGGATCACTGGTGCGACCTGTTTCATCTTCAACTGCGACTACTGGTGTTGCTGGTTCTTCTTCAGTTGCTATTGCAGAGGTTTCGTTTAGCAATAACGTTTCGGCTTCAGGTGTTTCATCGTAAATTGGAATGCCCATGTCTTCGTTAAGCATGCCGATAATGTCTTCGATTTGATCTGGATCAACAATTTCAGGTGGTAAGTGATCGTTTACTTCAGTGAAGGTTAAATAACCCTGGTCTTTACCTTTAGCTATTAAATTTTTTAAGTTATCTTTTTGCCTATCTATAGCTTCATTTTTTTGATGTTTATGCTTGGGTTGATCTTTCTTTTTTATTGATACAGTCTTTTTTACGATAGTTTTTTTAGGTACAATTTTTTTGGCAGCGATTTTTTTCTTAGCAATCTTGGCTTTTATTTTCGATTTTTTTGTTTTTACTATACGAGCTACTTTTTTGCTTTTATGGGTGTTTTTGTGAGTAGTTGAATGCTTTTTTTGTCTGTGCTTTAGCACTAATTTCTTTTTCATATAGTTTATGCCTGTTTTTATTTTTTTGATGCAGCTATTAAATTTTGCAGCTCCTGTCGCTCCAAAGGAGATAATCCTTCAGTCGCTGCCTTAAGTAGCAATGTTTTAATTACCTGCTCGCATTCAGTTTGTCTAAGTAACTGTATAATACCAATAAACTCATTTTTCAAGTTTTCTATAGAAATTATTGGTTTTTTGCAAGCTAGTGTAGAAAATGTATCAAATTCTTTTCGATCTCTCCAGTACTCGAGTATAGCAGCCATTGATAAATTTGGTTGTTTTTTTAATATAGAAATTAATTCAGTTAGCAATTCTATTCCACCAACCTTAATATTTTTTATATCATCAGTATTTTCAATACAAACAATAAGTTGCGGATGGTGCAGTAAAATACTAATTGCATTTTGTATTGTAATTAATAAGTCTATGGGGTGGGGCGCATCAGTTTTGATAATTGTTTGGCTTATTTCTAGGTTTTTTAGTTCCTCTACATCGATATTGGCAAGTTCAGCAATTCGATCTGACATTATCTGCCTAAAAATACTATAAGGCATTTTTTTGAGCCATTCTATGCCGATTTTGGCTAATTTTGCTCTGCCATCCATGGTGTTTATATTAATGTCGTTTGATAATTGTTTAAAAAAGAAATCGGCTAATGGAGTGGCTGTTTCTAGGCGTTTAATAAATGACTCTTTGTGTTCTTTTTTAATTAGGCTATCAGGATCGTCTCCTTCTGGTAGAAATAAGAATTTTATTTGGATGCCATCGCGCATCAATGGTAGAGAGTTTTCCAGGGCGCGCCAGGCAGCTGTTCTACCTGCTCTATCGCCATCAAAGCAAAATATTATTTCTGAAGTACTGCGTAATAACAATTGTACTTGTTTGGTCGATATTGCCGTGCCAAGTGTTGCTACAACATTAGTTATGTCAAATTGTGCAAGGGCAATAACATCCAAATATCCCTCGACAACAATGATAGACTTTAAATTGTTATTGTTTGATTTCTTAGCTTCATACAGCCCATATAACTCTTCGCCTTTGTGAAAAATCATAGTTTCTGGAGTATTAAGATATTTGGCCGGATCGTTACCTAAAGTGCGTCCACCAAAGCCAATGACTGCTCCACGCTGGTTTCGTATTGGAAACATAATGCGATCACGAAAGCGAGCATAAGCTTTGTTGTCTTTTGCAATCAAAAGCCCAACGTCTACTAATTGCTGTTTCGCAATTGGAGAATTATTGTATATTGAGCGTAAATTTTCCCAATCATTGGGCGCATAGCCAACACGGAATTTTTTGCAGATTTCACCAGTGAAGCTGCGAGATTTTAAATAATTAACACATCGTGTTGCTTTGGGTAATTGGCGCTCGAAAAAAGTAGTTGCTTGCTCAGTTTCCTTATATAGTTCGGTGTAGCGGGCTTGATTGCCATCTTCCATGGTTTTGGGTACGGTGAGACCAAATTGATTTGCTAGGTTTTCGACAGCTTCGACGAAACTTAAGTGTTCAAACTGCATGATAAATCCGATAGCGCTACCATGAGCTCCACAACCAAAACAGTGAAAAAACTGCTTGTTTTGGCTTACGGTAAAAGAGGGGGTTTTTTCTGTGTGAAACGGACACAATCCAACTAAATTGCCGCCAGTGCGGCGTAATTTAACACGGGAGCCAACTATGTCGGCAATGTCAGCGCGGGCAAGCAAGTCATTAATGAATGATTGAGGAATCATTTTAGCATAGATTTAACTATCAAGCTGATCTTTCCCATATCAGCCTTTCCTTGCGCTTTAGGCTTGATATATGCCATAACTTTTGCCATGTCTTTAATTAATGTGACATTGGTTTCAACAAGCGCTGTTTTAATCAAAGCTGTAATTTCATCTTCAGTTAAAGCCTTTGGCAGGTATTTTTTTAGTATCTCTATTTCAGCGGCTTCTTTATCGACCAAGTCCTGCCGATTACCCTGTTGATATTGCTTAATGGATTCGCCTCGTTGTTTAACCATTTTATCAATAACAGCGAGTATTTGTGCATCATCCAGCGTTATACGCTCGTCAATTTCACGTTGTTTAATGGCAGCAAGCAATAATCGAATAGTACCGAGCTCTGACACTGCTTTGGCACGCATAGCGTTTTTCATGTCTTCTTGGATTTGTGAACGCACGCTATTCTCTTTCTCTAGGGGTATAGGTAAAATTATCTTTGGATACACGTTTTTGCTGACGTTTAACTGCGGCAGATTTTTTGCGTTTGCGTTTGGCAGTTGGTTTTTCATAATATTCGATTTGACGCAGTTTGCTTGGAATACCGGCTTTTTCGCAGGCACGCTTAAAGCGACGCATTGCACCATCAAAAGATTCGTGTTCTCTAATTTTAACATTTGGCATAGATTTGAAGACCCCTTTTTGTTATATTTTCCCAAATTGTACTCATTAATTTTTAGTAATGCAATCTCATCTTTTTATTAGGCTGATTTTGCGTTAGAATCAAACTTGTCTTTTAAACTCATTGAATATTCTAAGGAGGGAGATATGTTTTCGAAACTTATTAAATCAATTATTTTATCGAGCGTTACTTTATTTTGTTTGTTTTTTTCAAGTTGCTTATTTGCGGTCGGCAAAAGTGAATTATCAGCAGCCATTGAACAAAACAACCTTGTAGACACTGAAAGGCTTTTGAAAGATGGGGCTGATTTAAGAGAAATAGATCGTCTTTCTACACTTCCATCATCTGAAGTGGCTGAACTGCTAATTAAAAATGGATTAGAACCAAACAGGCTTCTTGGATTAATTATGAGTTGCTACAATGGTACAGATGAGGCTCGACTTGTGCTCGCTGAGTTTTCTTTAAATAATGGGGCAAATCCCGATTTATTGCTAGAGATAGCAACTAACCAAAGCTGGCAGGCAAGTAGTAACAACTTTCATTCTGCTCGCCTACAAAAACAGGGAGATTTTATAAAGATGGCTCTAGAAAGAGGAGCAAAGTTTTCTGACATTAGTATAGATAATGGGTCCTATCTTCTCTCAATTGAAGCAGCAGAGATAATGTTAAAAAATTCGCTTGATCCTAATGATCTTGTTATTTTAGTTATGAGAGCATCTTGTGAAGACTACAATCAGGAAAAGCAGACTTTTGAAGTTAACGATAAATTAGTAGAGCAAAGGAGTGATTTAATAAGAATGGCATTAGAAAAAGGGGCTGATGCTAATCTATTATTAAAAATAGCTGTTAACCAAAGTTATAGAAACAAAGATATCGAACTCCATCATCTTTTTCTACAAAGGCAAGAGGATGTGATAAAAATAGCATTAGAAAGAGGAGCCGGGTTTTCTAATATTAAGATAGAGAACTACACCTATTTTCCCTCACCTGAAGCTGTCGAAATAATGTTTAAAAACTCGATAAACCCGAATATGTTTTTAAAGTTAATTTTGGGTGCATCTTGTGAAAAATATAACAATGAAAAACACTCAAGAGAAATTAGCAATGAACTAGTAGAGCGAAAAATTAGCTTGGTAAAGCTAGCTTTCGAAAAGGGAGCCAATGCTCAAGAAATAAAATATTTGAGTGCTCTTCCGTCACCTGAAATAAGTGAATTATTGCTTGAAAATGGCGTGAATCCTGATAGTTTCATAACATTGCTTTCTCATGTATTCTGTGTAAAAAGTTCTAGAGATAAAGATTATATTTCGGAAGTTGATGGTGAATTAATAAAACAAAGAGGTGCTTTAGTAGGGCTGGCTGTGAAAAAGGGAGCCCATTTTCAAAAAATAGATGATTCCCGTATGATTTCGATTGTTGAACTGTTTAATACGATCGTTTCTCTTGGTATTGATAATGTAAAGGCTAATATTGATCTAATGAGCACAGATGGAAAAACTGCCCTTATGTTAGCGGCTGAAGGTGAATATGCTGAAATAGCAGAATTTCTTATTATGGAAGGAGCGGATATAAACAAGAAAGATAAAGAGGGAAACACAGCATTTATGTTGGCTAACAAAAATGGAGAGATGAGTGATAACTTAAGAGAAATTTTACGAAGTGAAAACGCCCCAGGCTATGAAGATTTATAACTCTAATAAGGCCTGTTGACATTTCATTATAATGTGAAAAATTAAAATAAAATCTTACGTCTACGACGCGAGGTTTATTTTGAGTTTTGTTTAGCAATAAACTGTTTCATTTTTTTAACTGTTAGTGGTTTGCTGAAATAATATCCCTGGGCGTATGTGCAGCCATTTTTAATTAGGAATTTTCGCTGAGCTTCAGTCTCAACACCCTCGGCTAATACCTGCAAACCCAAACTGTGTGCTAATGCTATAGTTGATTTAATAATAATTTCATCACTTACATCAACACCAATGTGTTTTACAAATGATTGGTCTATCTTTAACATGTAAATCGGAAGATGACCCAATCGACTTAAGGATGAATAGCCGGTGCCGAAGTCATCAATTGTGATTTTAGTTCCTATTTTATGCAATTGTTCTAGCACCTGTTTAGCTTCGGCTTCATGTTGCATAATAGCTGTTTCTGTTAACTCCAAAGAAATATTTTGTGCTGGGATTTTTTCTTGATCTAATATCTTTTCAATTGTTTGTAATAATTTTTTTTGTTCCAACTGACGAGCTGATAAATTAATTGATAGTAAATATTTGCTCTGATGGCGTTTCCCACTAAACCATCGTCGATATTGTTTACAGCTAGTTTTTAATACCCACTCTCCGATATCATTAATCAAACCAATCTTTTCAGCAACGGGGATAAAATCACCTGGTGAAAATTGTCCCCAGCGTAATAATACTTCCAGGCCAAACATTTTACTTGTTTTTAATTCAACCAAAGGTTGGTAGTGCAAAGAAAACTCATTGTTTTTTAATGCAAGTCGAAGTTTATGCTCTAACATAAATTGATATAGTCGTAGTGCGTTATCACTGGCTGTCATATAGCGACTTGTGTTTTGTCCCACCTGTTTGGCGTGTTGTGCAGCAATATCGGCATTCTTAAGTAAATCTTTCCAATCGGTTCCAGACTCTGGGTACCCAGCGATACCAACGCTAGTACTAATATAAATTTCATGTCCGTTAATGTTATATGCTTGTAGAATTTTTGCTCGAATTTTGTCTGCTATGGTACCTGCATCATTTATGGTTTTAATTTTTGTAATAATTATCGCAAATTCGTCTCCTCCTAAGCGCGCTACGAAGTTCTTGCTGCCAACATATGATGATAATCGTTTTGCTATTTCTTTTAATAGTAAATTTCCGATGTCATAACCCAAGCTGTCATTTATAGACTTAAAATTATCCAAATCTAAAAACAACAGCGCCAATAAATAATTATGTTTTTTTGCACTAGCGACGTTGTGTTTAAGTGCTTTTTCTAATTCTAAACGATTGGGTAGTTTGGTGAGCGAATCGTGAGACAATACATAGGCTAGTTTAATATCTTGTTTTTGGATTTTTTTAAGTAGATTAATATTTTTAGGCATGGTTGGTGAGGTCACATAGCGAAAAGTATTGCGACCCTCTTGTTTTGCCCTATACATGGCAATATCTGCATCTTTTACTAAATTTCTCCAATCGTCACCAGAATTAGGGTATAGAGCAATGCCAATACTAATTCCAACAGAAATTTCCTTATGCGCTAAGTGAAACGATTTATTTATTGTCGCAATTATTCTTTTTACTACGAGTTCAGCTTGGTGGATATTTTTAATGTTAGGTAAAATAATCGCGAATTCATCACCACCAAGTCTGGCGGCAAAATCTTCCTTACGTATGACTTTGCGAAAGCGCTTGGCTGCTTCGGTTAGCAGTAAATCTCCTACCGCGTGACCAAACTCATCATTGACTTTTTTGAATCCGTCTAAATCAAGAAATAATAAACAAAGCAAACGATTGTGTCGTTCGGCTTGAACCAAGTCACGTGCAATAGTAGTTTCAAACTGCAAACGATTAGGTAGTTTTGTTAGTGTGTCATAGGCAACAAGTTTTCTCAACTGAGTGTTTTCGCTCTTAAGAACTTTTATTGATTGTCGCTTTTTAGAAGTCATTTAGTAGCCATAGGGGTGAATTTTAGGGTTGTTACTTTTATTTTTTTCTTCCATAATATCAGGAATATTATTCGAAGTGGTGTTTTTTTTAAAAAGATCATCATGCATGTCTGATTCATTAAAGACTTCTTTTTTCGCTGCCAATTTGCTCTTTTGTTGGTTCAGTAAATTTTCTTGTTGCTTTTTTCTTTTTTCTTCGTCTGCTAAATTTTTAAGCTGCTTACCTGTTTCTGATAGAGAGGTCTTTGTCATCAGTTTTCTACCAGCATATTGAATTGTGAAATATGATAAAGCAACAGGAAAAAATAACACGGCGGCAGTTATTTTAGCTGCTGTTTTAATATTTTCCCATCTATTATTTTTTTTGTTTGGTTCATATGCAGTGGGTGGTTTTTCTGATTTTTTGCGATTACTGCCGTTGTTATTGTATGGTGACGTTACTGAGTCAAACGAATGCCCTGGTTTTTTGCTGTATTCTTCATTATGTAGATCACTGGGTTCAACGCCGCTAACAAGCTGAAAAAAATAAGAGAGCATTCTATAGCCGCAGCTATCATTATCACGTGCAATAACTGATTGATGACCGGTAAAAACCTTGGTAAACTTACATTCGGGAAATGATTTTTGAATATCTTTTTTGACTTCAGTTGGACAAAAGCCGCCGAAAAATTCGTTTCTGGAGTCAACCAGACAAGCATTTGGAACTGTAATATGGCCTTGATCATCTAATTTTATATCAAGATAGAGTCCCCTATAATGAGCGTGGTCTGAGTTACTGGTAGGGCCATATACAGTTATAATTGGTATATAAACGCGTATGATCCCATTTTCATCAGGGATGGCTTGATTTATAGTTTTTTTAAAGGTTTCATTTTTTTTAATATAGTCGAATATCTCAGCGCATGATTTTAATGGTTCTTCAGCGTTTTCTTTGGGATTGTTATCTGTTGCTGTATTAAACGCTATGCAAGATTTGCCATCTTTTTTATACAGGCGCACACCGTATTTTTCAGGAGATTCCCCGTCATCTTTAACAGACATATTTTCTTTTTTATAACCAAAATCGTCTAAACCGGCGTCGAATATTTCATTGATTTTTTCGTTATAGAGTCGTCCTCTATTTTTTCTTCCAGGCCTTCTTACGTGTTTTAATCCTAAAGCTTCTTTTGTAATCTTTTCTAAATCAGAGTGGTTTTTTTTATTATCTAGTAATTTTTTAAATTCATCTTTATTATTTATATCGCCTTTATTTTTTATCTGCTTGCTAATATCAACTGTTTTAAGAGTGCCATCACTTGTAATGCCATAAGCAAAGAATTTACTGCCGGTGCTAGATTTTACGCAGATTAAATGTTGAGTGGTTTCATCTGCTTTTATTCCTTTTGTAGCTATAAGCAATGCTTTTTCGCTATCTTCCGCTTCGACAAAATGTGCATCTAAGCTTGGCATAATACGCCCTATATTCGAAGCGTTGATTTCTTTTTTCTGCTTCAGACGATTAATATCGTCTTTATTAAGAGGATTATTAAGAAAATGTACCCATCTATTATTATAGTTTTTTTCTACTTTTTTAATAAAATAATCGGCATAGTTTGAATGCTTGTCTACTAATGTCTTAGCAAATTTAAGCTGCTCTTTGTAACTCATCTTTTTTAAGTTTTTTTCAATAATTACTTTAATATCTATATTTTTTGCTTCCGCAATACAAAATAGTTCTGCCATTTGTATTCCAGTATTGTACTTATCGATTTTTGATCCTGTTATGATTTGTTTTGCAACATTTTCATAGGTAAGCTTATGTTGTGGCATTTCACCAAACGACCGCAAAAGCTCGACTTTATCACCAGCAGTAAGCGGATCATTTTTTTTAGCGGCAGCTTTGAAAGCTTCTTCGGCATATTCACCTGAGGTTTTCTGCGGTTTTTTAGTTATTTTATCATCATTTTCTACCATCTTTGCAAAAATCGCAGCGCGCGCTTTAGAGCTAGCTGTAAAACGGGTGTTGTATTTTACCATTTCATCTAACAAGCTCTCATCTGACTTACTATATATTTTACTCAGTTCCAAAAATTCTTCTTTTTGTTGTTCCACATCTTTCTCATCCCTAAAAGCTATATCTAATGGCGCTTGCAGCATTAGCCCAACATTCTCCGCGGTTCTTTTTCTGATACCAGCTTCATCTATTGTTTTTCCGTTACTTTCTTTAAGTTTTTTAACCACTTTACTTAAAGCAATTAGACCTAAAAAACCAGCTTGATCGCCATCCATTTTTTTATAATCTTTAACTTCAGGGCGACACGCCTTTACATATTTGGCAATATCAATGGGTAGTGCGGTACCATTTTTTAAGCGCTCTTTTACATCGTCATCGAGCTTGATTTTTTCCCACCACTCGGGCGTAAGATCACTCAGTACTTTTATATTTTCGGAAAGAAAAATTATAGTTTCAACATAACTACGAGACTTACCGGCCATACAAAAACAATCAAAAACATCTCCTTTACCAGAACCAAAAAAATCATCACCAAGTTCTTTTTGAAATTGAAGCATACCTCTTACAGTATCATTTTTACCTGTATACGGATTAATAATTCCATGATCACAAAACGGTCTTGCATAAATTTCACTTACTTTACCCCATACTTTTGTTATAACTCTTTCTCTACGAGTAAGCATTGTTACTATACGTACATTTTTTCCACCGTTCTTCTTTGATATATTTTTTATGGAGAATCTGTTTGATTGGGCACTTAAAATCCAAGCGCCATGAGCATCGGTTGCTGGTATAATTTCATGGTTATGGTTTTTGCTTAGACCCTTAGCCCAAGCTTTTAGGCGTATTATAGGACGCTTTAAAAAACCATCAAAATCAGTAAACATTGAGCGTGGATTTTCTATTTCTGGTTCCATGTTGTGTTCCTCCAACTAATTGTTATAATTAATAATAACTCATTTGTGTTTATAAGACTACTAGTAAAAAACTTCTTGCAGGATTCCTGTATTATTTCCGCTATAATTTATTTTTACCACATTTTTGTTTAATACGCCTAATTTTGAAAGAATTGCCATATCAGAAATTAAGTTTTTATTTCCATTTAGATTGATTTTTCCATTAGCCGCAATTTGACCATATACCGTAATATTTGTGCCAGTCGCAGTAGTAATTGAACCAGTAACATACAAAATACCATAGACCGTTAGGCTAGACTTGTCAGTAAGCACAATATCACCATCTATAACTAGCATTACTGGATCACCATCTGTCCCTACAGTTGCAGTGCCAGAATCAATTTTGCCTTCTTTGCCAACAGCCCAGATAATAGGGTTAGTAAGGTTGTTGAGCTCAATTAAACCAGCTATGGTACGAACGCCACCAGCGGCAGTTTTGATTTTTTCTGCAGGAACATTGAAAAAATATTCAGCGCTAGTAGAAATTATTGTTGGGATTTTGCCTTCAGAAGAAAAACCAACAAATCCGAGTAACGGCTGTTCAAGGGTTCGTTTGCCATCTGAAGTTGCGAGTGGTGTTAAGGGTAGTGTAACATCCTTTCTGTAAATTATTTTTGACGAGGCAGCATATTT
>JBAXAM010000026.1:0-18925 GCA_037142515.1 bacterium
TACAAATATGCTGCCTCGTCAAAAATAATTTACAGAAAGGATGTTACACTACCAGCTTCATTTACAAACTTTTTGTACTTTTGTTCATCAACCCCAACATTTTCAACCTTCGCATTAGCGTCTATTATTTGTTTGTTTTTTTCGTGTTCCAAATTTATGCTTTTTGATTTAGCATCAACTTCAGCCGCTCCTGTTTGGTACTTTTGCTCAGGATTGACACCAGCACTATCACGCTGATACATCGATATTATACTACTTTCTACGCCAGAATCACGGACATATTCTTTAGCAATAGACTCAAGTTTTGGTCTGTTTTTACCTGCAAATAGCTGCTCTGCTTCTTCACGTCCTACTACGCTTACAGCATAATCAGCGATTTCTTGACCCACATCACTATCGATTTGGCTAGAATGTTGCCGAACGTATGATGCCATTTGGGCTTTTCTTTCAGCATCTGCTTTATGTACCGCATGTTGCTCTGATGCGCTTCTTGTATTTCTAAGGTCTGTAGATAATTGCGAAAGCTGGGAAGCCGCAGTTGATTGAGTAATATCAGCATGACTCGTTTTGCTATATTCTTCTATTTTGTGTAAATCTTTGCTAAATCTTTGGGCATCTTCTGCGGTTATATTTATGCTTCTATTAGTCCCATGTTGGGCTGATGATTCCTGTATCCTTGAGTGTTCAGTAGATAATTTACCTCTAGCACTCACATCTCCTCCAATACCAATATCAATACCATGAGCTTTGAAATTAGGTAATTTGCCGGAAACCGAACCGCCGAGACTAAGTTCTGCATTTTGACTAAAATTAACCAACCCTTTGAATACGTCGTTAACATCTGCATGTTGATTCTTGGCTATGTTTTTTGCCATACCATATATGTTTGTAAAACTTTCGCCAGTGGATACCGCTTCTCTACTGCCAAAACTTTCAGTCATGCTTTTACCAGAACTTAAGGTTTTTCCTAAACTACTAAAATCAGAAACCGCGCTAGACATGTGTTGATCATGAGCTTTTTGATCACTTATCGACGCGGTTTTTGATGTTTCTGCTTGTTCTGAAAATGATGAGCTTAAAAGATCACTGCTTCTAACATTTGTTGGTAATTTAGAAATCGCATGTGAACTATCATAAACAGGCTCACCATCTGGTCTGGAAGTACGTAAAACACCAGTACCTAATTGCTCAGTGGCCATACCGTGCATTAAGGTAGAGTTGGTATCGAATTTATTAGCATTGATATTGTTCCAACTAGAATTACCAAGATGAATGTTGCCACTTGCTGCCTCAGATGCTGCCGAAGAGGATGAAGATTGTAGTACTCCACCAATATAGCTGGCTGCATGGTTAAATGCTGAAGACATGCCTCTAACTAAACCTCCTGAGATAAATGGTATAGATAACATTAGATATCCTGCCATATTTGCTATGTCCGAATGCTCAAGAAGCAGTTTATCAATATTGCTTATGGTCAAGCCACCTGGTCCTAATTCTTTGGTATAAAAAGTTACCATCATGTTTAAACACGAAAACATTAGCGGCCAAGATTCGATCCAAACCAAAGTGAATAAATAATTTTTTAATACAGTTGCTGTAAGACTTGGCTGCAGAGCCAATAATATTATTATCGGAAACAAACTCAGCATTAAGAGTAATAAAACAGTATGAATGATCGGTATCGTATAAAGTGCTACGTTTCTTGAAGTGGCAAGAGTCAATCTCATTTTATCCATGGCTTGGGAGGTACTGAGATTCAAAAGAGCTGCAGTGGCTCCAGTTTCTGCAGTATAATTCAATAATCCATCTCTAATGCCATTGATTAAAACGTTTTGAGTGGCACTTGATAAGGCGTTTTTTGATATCTTGGAATAATTGAAAAAAGTATCATAAGTAACTGTTAGTAATCTTTCTGCATCTCGTGACTTAGCTTTTACTAGGCCTAACCGTTTTCCAAGAGTGTTAAGTAAATTAGTTTGTACATCTGTCGTAAGGTCTTTCTTAAGAGAGCCAGCGGCTTGTTGGCATGTTTTAAATACCCCACCTATATAAATGCCTCTTATATTACTTGTATTTTTAGTAATAGTTTCTAAAAGATCTGGGCTGTTTGTTAAATCAGCCATTGTGTATTTCTTGGAAATCAAAACATCTCCTAAAACACAATTCTTTACATATTCGTTTAGCTCCGATCTTACTTCAGGATTTACTGCATTAAACTCTGAGGAAATTTTAAATAGTTTGGAGCCAAACAGCATTCCTGTTTTATTATAAGAAAGATCATCCGGAGTATGGAAAGCAGTTTCAAATGCTTCGGTAATGCCATGGGCTGTTCTAGTAATTATGCTTGTTGGATAACCCAAACCATAAGGGATATTTGCTACTACATAGTTAGCACCTGGATTGCTAACATCAAATATCTGTACGGTAACTTTGGGAGTAAGCATTATTGCAGTTATACCAAAATAAATCACAAACCATTTGGCAAAGGTAGCAATATCACGCCCTTGGATATAATTCACGGCTGCGCCATATATAGAAAAAAGCACACCAATTTTCATTGCGGTATTAAAAGCATTACCGCCAAGTAGTGTGGCCACAGCGTTTAATGCTTCTTTGGCAAGCTCTCCATTAGAAATTATGTACATTGGAACTATCATGATCCACCCCCTAAACGATGCTTAAGTTGTCCAACCACTTTTGAGGTAACTTCTTGTTCGGTAGATTTTGAAGATTCAATGAATTTCATCAGCTCTTGAATATCACTGCGAGATTCTGTCTTTATTGCCTCAACGTAGCTCATGGCTGAATGAATCTGATCAATCAGTTGCTTATGAACTTCAGGCGCATAGTCTGTGCTGGATAAACTATGTTCTACTACCTGAAGCGACTCGTGCATATACTGCATTAATAGACTTTTAGATATAGCTTCCGAATAATTGGCAACACTCATCGCCATAGCTGCTTGGTTTGCCATTAAATGAGTAGTTATAAACTTTAGCAGAGGAAATTTTACAATCTCTAAAAAGCCTTGTAGGTTTTGATCTAATGGACCTCTATCGTTTGCTACAGCAGTAACCAGCCTATTAATAGTTTTTTTAACTTTTTCATATAAAGCCTGGTCTTTTCCAATTGTAGTTATAGCTTGGGTAATCTTGAGACATTTTTTCGGCTCATCGCATTTATAAATTTCAGCCTTACCTCCTTCCAGTAGAGCTTTTAATAACTTTCTGTCTTTGGCCAGTGGAGTATAAATTTTTACTTTTCCTACGCTGCTGCCATAAATAATAGTGCCCGATAAAGACATAAAGAATTCTTTAAGATCGTTATCAGCTCCTATGTAACCGCTTGTATTTAGCGCTTCCCAAATAAGATTTTTGTTAATTAGTATGGATTGTTTATATCGCTCATTTCCAGCTTCTTCTGCTTTATTCATCGTTTCATTATATTCCGTCTCATTTTTACATTTTTGTCGCGCCTCGGCCCAATCTGCAAATTTACCGCTATAACTCCCGAGGTCTCTACAAATATGATCATGGGTGGCTTGAGTTCTTGGCCACACGCCACCAATAAAGGTTTCTGCCATTTCGCAGGAATTGAAATTGTTTGCATTTATTTCCTGTGCGAGTTTTTGAATATACTCCATAGCATGAGCAAGTTCTGGTACCGCAGTTTCAAGAGCCAAGTCAAACATATAACCACCAGCATTGCTCATTATTTTTTGAAAAAACTCCGTTAATGCTTGTTCGTTTACAAAAGAATAACCACCGAGAAACAAATCTATACCGCCACACCCATTTCTTAATGTTGGTGGATCAATATTTATAAGTTGAATATTCCTAACCCGATCACGTAAAAATATATTGCCACCAGAGTAATAACCAGCAGCTTGTCCCTGATACGCTGTGCCTGGGGTTATATTTCCTTCGTAGCCAAGTGAAGTAAAGAAAGCACCAAGATCACCAGCAACATCAGCAAAAACTGTAGTTGAAAATACTAAAATTAGAGCTGCTATTAATCTGCTATGCATGATTTTTACCCATCATCTTTGCTTCACTATTTAATATCTTAGGCATAAGCTCATCCATTATTCGAGCTAGCTCTGAATAAGTAAGCGATCCACGCGATACCGGATAAACATGAAGGCTTTTATTGTTCAAGATAAATAGAGCAGGCACCGCAATATTGCTTTCTTTACCAAAAAAACGCTCTGACACTTCTTGCTTGATTACCGTACTATCAAAAAAATCAGGAAAATAGCTATCCGTGTTTGAAGAATTACCACCAAGAATAAAACCTCTGACATTAATACCAGTATTATCCGAATATTGTTTTAATACGGGCGTAAAGTTTCTGCAGTATGCACAGCCAAGACTATAAAAGAAGACAAACTCATAATCCCTAATAAATTGTGATCCAGAACGGTTGTAAGAATTAAACATTGAGCTTATTGCTCTATGACTTATATTAGCAAAACTTCTAGTTCCAATTTTTTGATTGCGCTGTTCTATATTTAGAATTGAAGCAAAGGAACCGCGGCTAACTAGCATGGCTATTAAAAAAATCAAAAAAACTATTTTCAGTTTGCTTATTTTATATTTCATATCTACCTCAAACTTATACTCCCTCTTTAAACGCTGTTGCCACCTGTAAAAACCTTCGGTGCAGTTCAGAATCAGAGATAAATCCGTAGTGAAGAGGGATTACCTTTTGGTTTTTTGGATCCACTAAAATTAGTGCTGGAAAATATTTAACGCCAAGCTTTTCAGCTTGACCGCTATTAGTATGGTTAGCTTCGAAAGTATTTATTAATTTACCATCAACTGTTATAGGTATTAGTGAGATATTATTTTCCTTGCTAAATCCATGAATTATCGGAGCAAGGGCTTGGTCTAATGGATTACCGCCTCTATAAAAAAAGAATAACCCATATTTTTCACTAAAAAACTTAATAGCATCTTTTTCTTTTCTGCTATTTTCAGCATAAATTATATGCTGTGCATTGTTTTGGGTTGGATGCAGGATACTGTAGTCAAGCTCTGGATACTCAAGCAGCGTCTTCTTCCATGCTCGGGTAAACAAACTTGCTTGGTTTGTTACAAAATTTTGCATAATCAAATACGTTCTCATATTTTCCACCGTAGGATATAAGATAGCTCTTGCTTTGGCTTCTCGCACTGCTTGACGTAGCAGAGCCATTTGCACCATTGATGATTCTCTTTTGTCATTTTCCTGTTCCTTTTTTTCTTTATTTTCTTCATGGTATATTTCGTTATACCAGTGCCAGCCAATGGCTTCTTTAGCAAAAGCAGGTGCTTCCCATAAAGCCCAAAGAGATACAGAGCAAAAGAAGCAAATGAAATAAGAATTAATTTTTAATCCGCTGGCCATAAAAATCCTTAATTCGTTCTGCTGCTTTTAAACCAACACCAGTTTCTGGTGATTCCTGTACGCCCAAATTTTTTGTACTTCTTGCTTTTAGTTCGTCATAAGAATATCCAGATGACTTTTGTTTTAATAACTCCTCTTTAGGTGCTTTTTTCTCAGCTTCTTTTTTCATCTCGTCGTAAAGCTCGCTAAAGTCCATCAAATCAAATTTCATTTTAGCTAATTCCTCTTTGGTAATGCCACGACAATCTACATAACTGGATTTGTCATCATCATTAACATAACCAAAACTTATGCCCAGTTGTTTTTTTCTACCATCATTTTGAATAATGCGCGCTATTCTTGAACCAAAAATACAATGTGCTGTATGGTATGAGGTACAGGTTTTTGTTATTGGGTCTTTAGTATGACAATATTTACCAACTTCAATTGCTCTACCTGCTTTTTTCATTAGTGATAATTCTTTTTCTTCTGTATCGCAGCTAAATAGCCCCTCATTATCATTGCAGCAATCTTTGGTAATGCCGGGCATTGCATATCTGGCGCATTCCATTGTTTTACCAACGAAGATTACAGGGTTTCTATCATTTTGTTCTTTAACTTGGCCGGCAATTTCATTAAGAGCAGAAAGTTGCGATAATGCTTTTCCTAAGTCTTTTTCTGTTGCTTGGACTGGATTAGTAGAAGCGCAACTACCGCCAATGCAAAAAACATCTTTTCCACAAGGAATATTTTTTATGTCACATTTTTTAATAGGGCAATTATAGGTTTCATCCTGAACCACACAGACACCATTCAGCGTGATTTTACATTTTGCGCTTATTTGAGAACATTTTTGATCTCTCAGAAGCTGACAGTTATTATCAGCATTTTCATGACACTCATAGATAAATCTCTTTCTCCAGCAGCTAGGATTAATAGTAAAGCCATCAAAATCTCTGGTCTCTCCTTGGCCTTCAATACACTCTTCTTTAGGAGCAAGACAGGTAACAGCCGCTGGAGACTTGGTAATAAAAAACAGTAAAGAAAAAATACATAAAAAGGAAACAATTGTGGATGTATATTTAGATATCACGATTCGATACCTCGTCCCATTCTACTTTTGGTATTTTGCGCATATAGTTGATATATATATTCATACGGCCCGGTTGATTACACGTACAATGATCCCAACGCTCTACAACAAAGCTAAATGTTTGGTCTTGAGCTTTTGAAGGTGTTAATTCAAGGTAATAACCGTTGGATACTTGCCGTCTTGGAATAACTGCTTCTCCGGTTGTCTCATTGGTGGCGGTGATATAATAATACGGGTGCTTGGAATCACTAAAACCTATCCTAGCTCCTCTATTTTTTGGTATTACTATTTTCCCATATCCAGCACCTCTATAATGAGGTATTTGTATTCCACCAGCCAAGCAGTCCTCTATAGCAGGTGGTGAAGTGTGTCTTTGACATCCTTGGTATGGATCATCTATAAAAACGACTTTAGCAGCTTCTTCGCGAATTCTTTTTATAGTCCTTACTTCTTCATTACAGGTTTTTTGATCATATGTAGATTCACAGCTCGCTTGTTCTTTACCATCCTTGCATTTAATGTCGCCATCAAGACCGCTGGTAATAATGCCCTTTGAGTTTTTTATAAGTTGATTGCCTTTTATCATATAGTCATCATCTTTAGTTACTTTATAAATAGGTCTAGTTTGAAAACTGCTAATTACAGATTTTCCTGGAGTGGGAACTGGATTGCCTTTTGCATCTTTATAATCTTTTGTGGTTTCTGCTATAGCTTCTTTTTCCATGTTGCGCGCATTATTTTGAGTAATACCGCCGTAATAGTTTTTTTGGTTCGGACTATCTGTATACCAGCTATCTTTGGTTTTTGGATCAATAAAAGTTTCTCTAGGTTTTAATTTAAAGGCACCTACTTTTATATTATTTTCTTCTACAGTAACTTTATTTTTGAACGTACTGACATATTGCATAGCTTCTTGGAATTTATCAGCAGCGGATTTTTCAGATGCAGAAGCAGGTGAAGAAATAAAAGTAAAAATAATAAAGGCAATACAAGTAATCGAAAAAACAAAAATACTTACTATGGTTAAAATAGTCATGCAATCACTAACTATTCGTTTGATTGTTTTTCTCTTAGCGGAACTCATTTGTTGCTCCTGTTTAAGATATTGCGCGCCACACTGGATGCATCTCCGCGGTCAACAATTATTGATAACGCTTTTTTGAGTGGGATATTTCCATAAACCACATCACTTTTTGTTCCGTGTTTTTGAGTAACTACTACTGCTGGCACTGCTTTTATGTCGTACTCTTTAAACCACCGTGGATTAATTGCTATGCCACCTTTGTTATTTTCTTTAATCAGATCAAATATTTTTTCTATGGTTTTTCTAAATGAGTTTTTGTATAAACCACGAATTACTACAGGTACTTGGTATATCGAAGCATCATGAATAACTTGCTTCAGGCTTAGGCTCGGCATGCTGAAAGAAACAAAGATAATTGCTTTTTCTGTATCTGTTTCTCTCTTTGACTTAGCTTGATGCTTGTTTTTAATAGCTTCAATTGCAGCCTTATACTCATTCATCTTTTTTGTCTTTTTTAAGGAATTCTCTTTAAACTTTAAAAAGCCAGTGTTGTTTAGTGCTTCCTTGATAATTTCATCACGATGCAATCTTGCTTGGTTTATAAAATCGTTAGTACTGCCAGCATACGAATTAGTTGCGCTAAGTAGCGCAGCTACTACTAACGCTAGCATTATTAATTTTTTGTCGTATTTTCTGTATCTTGTAATCATTTTAGAATCATCTTTTTATAAAAATGTGCAGTTTCTTTTTTTGAATACCATAAACCCAAAACAATCGCCTGAATCTGGTTTGATTTTTCCACTCTCCCAAGAAATAACATCATGCCCAAATTGGTAACACTTATCCGCTGCAGAAATCATATTGGTCATTTGATATCGATAACGTGACTTAGGCATAATCGGAGCAAAATGTTGATGGCATATTGGTCCCTCAAGTCCACCTCCATCATCTGGGCTTGAATCTTCAATTAGTAACTGTCGATGCATTTTAAAATCCATACGCTCACTTAAAAGAACTGCTGAATGTATCGGACCTTTCTCATCAAATACTCTTCCGGTTAATGGATAGGTACCACCTTGAGTTCCCATACACCAAAAAAGCTCATCTAGTGGTAAACCTGTTTGCGCTTTAGCAGAATCTGCTGCACATGCAGCTTGAGCTATAGGATTGCCAAAAAGAGTAGCTTCTGGGTTTAAGATAAATCCAAGTTCATCATCGTTCCAAGTTGGGTCCAGTTCAGTTAAATATGCAATATCAAAATCTCCTCCCTGCATACATCCAATTGAAGTTATAATGTTGAGCCATAAAATCAGAGGATATTTATACCAATGAACGTAGTAGAACGCTCCAGAATTAGCTGGGTCTCTTGCTTTCTTACCACCACGTCCGGCATTTCCCATATCCATACTAAAACCCAGATTTACCATGCAATATGGATCAGGAGTAACATCAGTTGTTGCAAATGGTTCCCAAAAACCAATGTTTAAACCTATACGTGGTATTTTGAAGCCTTCTGTTGTGCAAAGCTCAATTGGTGATGATGGGTTTTTGGTATCAGGATAATCACCAGATGCAATTGTCATGCTTCCTATAGAAATCGGAAAAATACAATCCCAGCAAACGTCTTTTATAGGGTTAAAAAAACGACTTTCGCAATTTGCATAAGCAGTGGTTACTAAAAAAGCACCGACTACCAAAGAAATAATTTGTTTATATATATTTTTCATTTTGCAAGTACTGTATTTTGTTTACTGTCTTCACCCTCAAGCGCGAACTCTTGTATTTGTAATTTCTTTGCTTCCTGCTTTACTATGCAGGGGATATGTTTAATTCCTAATTGTTTGGTAATTAATCCATATTGATCAAAGTAGATTCGGTCGTTTAGTTTTTTCCCGGCTTCTTTGATATTGCCTTTTACTAAAATATATTTTATGTAATCATGTTTTTTAGAATTCTCCAATGCCCAGTTGGTTTGCGCTTTGTCATCAGCGTCTAAGAAAAACAAAACTCCATGCAGTTTGATGGTATCTAACGGATTTATAATCGTTCCTTTTTTGGCTATTATATTTTTTTCATGATCTTCTATGTCTTTACCTAAAATATAGGTAGGATCGTAATAAAAGGTTTTTGGTTCTTTTGTAGTAGTAAGACCAGAAACAGGAGTGGGGCGCAAAGTATGCTCTTTTACATTTTCAGCAAATTTTTTATTTAATTTAGCCATCTCTCCGTTTTGCTGCATTTCGTTTAGTCTTTGATAAATAAACTCTCTGATGTCTTGTTCCTCTATCGGAAATAGAGGTCCCCAAACACCGAGATTTTTAGCTTGCGCTAAAGCCATGGTAAAAATGATTGGAAGCATTATAATTTTCATATAGTTTAAAATTCCTCGCCGTAGTTTTCCTGTGCGACCTTTAATATGCTTTCAGTAATAGACACGCCCTGTTCTTGATATTCTTTAACAGCGGTAAATTCCTTACCTGCTGATGAGAACATTACCCTTGAAAATGGATCGACAAATAATCTGCAAAATGATTGAATTCTTCCGGTCTGCAGCATGAATTCAGAAAAGCCGTTGTTTCGTGCTTCTTTGAAGTTTTTTATAAGACTGGTTACATAAGGATCAAAGTAATCTTTATGAGTTAACATAAAATCATCAAATGCTTTGGCATTTTGGAGCATAATTATTTTAATATCAGAACAATTCCAACATGCTTTTGCTTCTTCGCTTTTTTGAAAATCTTCTATGCTTTGAGTAATAGTTACAAAAGAACCGTAGTGCCGTCTTGCAGTTCTATAACCTTTTTCGATAAATCTTGCTGCTGCTTTGTTATCTCCAGAAAGAAGTCGCCACGCTTCGTCAATAACTACCATTTTTGGTTGATTGCGCAAAGATTGGTACATTTGTTCTTCTATGTTTAAAATTAAAGCAAAAAGCACCGCTTTCATAAGATCAGGTTTATTCTCAAGTTCTCCCAGCTCAAGTACAATAAATGAAGCATCTGGAGCTATGGCTGAATAATCATTGAAAATATTTGGGTAGGGACCTTTGGTGCTGTATCTGGTTAATAACACCACTAAATCTTTTATGCGACCATCATTTCTTTCAGAGTTTAATTCCTGCAAAGCTTCTATAATATCGTCTATGTTGGTTTTTCTTTGTTTTTTATCCCAAGCGGCAATTACCGCCTGACGCAAATACTCTTCCTGAACATCATCGAGCGTTCCAGATGGCGATGCCATTACCGACAATAAATCTCGTATTTGCTCCGATGCTTCGTTTATATTATGAATATTGGTAAATGGATTTAGTTTCAGTGAGTGATACTCTAAATAGGTGCCACCTACAATTTCACAAAACTTGCGATAGGACTGACCAAGATCAATTACAAAACACCGTCCCTTTACCGACAGAACATAGCTCAAAATATTCTGCACCAAAAAGCTTTTTCCGGCACCACTGGTTGCTGCTACTGCTATGTTATAATTAGCAGTTGGCAAAGAATCACTATACATATCAAAAAAATTGATCTGGTTTCTAAAGGAACTTAAGAGAACTCCCTGCCTGCACATCTTAAAATCAGCAACCAGAGGCAATAAATTAGCTAAGTTCCAAGTAGTTACTGTTTTTAGTCTGCCGGCTCTATCTAAATCTTGATACATCCCCTCGCTCATGACAAACGGCAAGGTAGCTAAAAATGATTGCAGCTGCATGTACTTGGTATTAAAAATCTCTATACCGTTATAGCGATAGGAAGAAATAGCAGAAGATTCATCTTTCTTTTCTTCACCGTCGCTGGAAAATAGCATCAGATTAAAGTAAGCCTTAGCAAGCTTTATAGTATCAGAAGATAAATCATCTCTGATCTTCTTCCATTCCAAAGCTGCTTCTTTGGTACCAGGGAAATATCTGGCATAAACGCTTTCTGCTTTTTTAAACATTTGTAAGAATTCTCTCTGAGCTTTGGCTTTGGCCTCAGCTTGGGGAATTAATCTTGCGTGCATGCTGATCAAAAATGGACACCGAATTGCCTGACTTGAGCGAAATACATTAAAAAAACTGTTAGGACTCTCACATAAAGTAAGTTCATCTGGTAAGCTACGTATCGAAAGGTTGGTTATTTTAGTGCGGATTCTCTTTTTTTCAACATCCTTTTCGTTTTTTTCAGCATCCGTTTCTATAATCAACCTTTCTTGTTCACTGATTAATTCAAAAGATTTATCAACAACCTGCTCATTTAAAGTAGTATGCTCTTCGTACCTTGCAGAATTAAAATAAATATTTTTTACATCAGGATTAATCCAAGAACGCAATACTGGTAAGAACGTCTTTAGGCTAATATTTAAAAAGCCAATTCCTGCTGATTCCAGCTCAATAGTAAAATTATCTCTAATTGTCTCAATATTTGAAATAACGCTTTCACTATACGTAGTTATGTTTTTGGATAAAAAAGCAAATAATCTATACTCTCGCAAAGCAGTAGGTAGATTTAATCTGTTTTTAAATCCATCTCTTGCTCCTTTCTTATAATATTGAACAGATGCTTTAGCTAATTCAGAATAAATATCGTTGCCATTAACTTGGTGTTTATATGCGTCATCAATAATATCGCCGACTTGATTAGACCCCCACAAGATAAATTGTAAATCTACCCCATCGTCTATTCTATGGCGCAACAAATCAGAAATACTGTTTACTAATTTTTCATCAGCACCACTAAAAACAGTAAGCTCCAAACCAAAGCCAATGCTATGTTCATTTATAAAAAGCTTCTTTTCTTCTGCAAAAAATCTGTATGGCAAAATTGCTGAAAAGCTTGGATAATCAACCGTAATAATCTTTTGTAAGTCGCTGTGATTTACATCAGACACATAAGCATCTTTATCTTCATCCAAGGCAGCTGCCACATGTTTTTTTGCTGTTTCAAATATTTTCATTTTTTCCTTTTTATAGCTTTCTGCTTTTTAGATTTTCATATAGGTAGACCAGAGACCCGCTTAAAACGGGTCTCTGGCAAACGGCTAGTATCTAGTAACATGTAGGCACTTTTTCTGGTAAATCATTTAGCTTACCCCATGATTCATAAGTACAGTTTGCAGGCTTTTTTTCAGGTATACATATCGTAATGCCATAAGAGCCATCAACTACTTTAGTACATAGATCTGTTTCTCTTGATTCAAAAATCGGATATTTCTTAACAATAACTTCTTTTATCGTTTGCCATAAATCTTGTTCAGTTCCACCAGAAACAAGACCAACTTCATTAGATTTGAGATTAGTTATACACATATGTTTTATTCCTCTTATTAAATTAATAAAATTTACTAAAAGCTTTTTTTATTTTTCCGAGATTTGCTATTTGGTACCTAAAAAACCGTAGTTTTTACTATAGTGATTTACTCGGTAGTAGTAGCAACCGGATCGCTCGACCACCTCCCTTTTTTTATTACTGAATAAACATAAGACGCTTCGTGGTAATTACCGTTTGCATCTTCATATGGTCCTATCCAGATTTGTTGAATTTCTTCATTACTACGGATAGGTAACGTTCCATAAATCTTTTGTTTAGCTCCCATATCTTTTACTTCTGCAAGCTTCAAGTTGTCGGCTTTGAGTGATTTTTCGGTAAAAGCTCCGTAATTTGCCATCTTGTTAATATGATGCATAGGTGCGCACTTGCCACCGGAGCCAACATCACAATCAAAGCTGCTATTCATGCCAGCGCAGCCGGACAAAAAAACAGCGCAAAAGGCAAAAGCACTTTGCTTAAACTTTTCCACCATCATTATTTTTTTTATTTCTCTCATTTCATCTCCTCATTATTATCATTGCCAACATTAACTGCTTGTCCCACTTGCGAGCCTTTAATGGTTTGCATTAAATTCTGTGTACCATCTTGAGTGTTGTTCTTTGCTTTTTCTAAAGAAGGTGTTAGATCGGAAGCTCCTTGCCCTTCAGTTAATGAAAAGCCTTTCAGGAAAACTATGTTGACCTGACTGCCAGCATGTATTTGCACAATTGGGTGATACATGTCGGCAAGTTTTATGTAGTAATCAGCGAGCTTTCCAAGAGCGCTGTTAGCGCCACCAAATGCTCCATGTTGAAAAACTTTATTTGGTTGTATTGCACTGCTGGTTACTCCAAGAGGTGAAACAGATTGCGTAGTTACTGATTGCTGCATTGCATTGCCAATACCAGATAAAACTCCAGAAACTCCAGCATTCCAGATTAATTTATTATTTCTCATCACTACGTGTCCGCGAATACCATCGTTGCCACCCATATCGTTTATGGTTCCTTCTATTGGTATATCTAAAATAAGTCCGCTTGATTTTTTTACACAACTCAATCGCTGCAATCTGATCTGACCTCTCTCGCTACTTGCATCACCGTAGGCGGCTGCTGTTACAAAACATCCTTTTAAAGACGAATGTTCACCATTTGGTAGTGTTCCATTATCTAAAATTCTCATAGTAATAGGTGTCGTATCGGTTTGGCCGTGTACGCCAGCATTGGTATCAGCACCACTCAAAAGAACTGCTTTGGCAAAAGTTCCCGGTGGAACATAATCTTTTACAGTTTTTATTTTTGTATCTTGCATGCCAGAGGTAAGATTTTGATCACCAGTATATGAAAAACTTGTAGTAGTTATGCCTCTTGCTGCTGATTCCATTTCTGTTCTTGCTCCTAATTCTGGTTGAGATTTTTTCAAAAGAGCTGTTTCAAGCTCGGTAACTTTGGTTTGTAATTCCTGCAGTGTTACATTACCGTCGCTGAGTTCTTCTTGTTTTTTTTCAGCTAGGCTGCTTTGCAGTAAATCTATTTGATTACTCATTTCGGTAAGTTTTTCATTTAAGCTTTTAATTTCAACTTGCTGTCCGTCTAAAGCTTTTTTAGAAGATTCTTGATCAAATTGGGCATCAACAGCACCGTCCATTTGCGCGGATTCTTCGGTATCTGGCTTTTTAGATTTTTCTGCTGTATCGCCTCGAGAGTGCATAAAAAACCAACCAGCAAAAATAAAAACTCCTAAGCCAGCTATTACCAAGTAAGCAATCTTGTTTTGGGCTATGCGCGCTAATTCGTTTAGATTCTTTATTTCTTTTGCTTTGTTTATTACGCCTATAATTTTTTCTTTCATTGTTTATTTCCTATTTATGATCAATAACTCGATACAACAAACAAGTACCCAAAGGAGGGATGGTTTGATGTGATAAGGCAACCGCCTTTACTCCAGATTGATAAAAATATGATGGTTTTAAAGTAAGTGGGTTTCTGGTTCTGTTTTTAATTTCAGAAACACTGCCCAATAAATTTTCTCCGCGATAAAAAGCTATTGGCTTTACGTATGCAACATTATAAAAATTAGTTTTTTTATTTCTTTTGGCTTCGCTGGCTGAAAGATAAGCATAGTCTTCAGATAACTCAGCGTTAATCATGTTGCTTATGAGATCAATAAGCATTTTTTGGTAACCATCTGTTTCTGCTGCACCAGCAAAAAGCGAAGGAGTGGTTGGTTCTAATATAACAGTTCTTCCGGGCAATGTTTTTGGTGTAATAAGCAGAGAAAGATTATGTCCTTTTACCGTAGCCAAGAAAATCGTAAAAGATGTATCAGCGTATGCACTGATATAAGCTGCACCAAACGGATCAGAATTATCGTTTTTAGCGGTATATAATCCCGTAGGACCATGGATGGTTTTGATTTTATCTCCGGTAACCAAAACTCTATTAATATCTCTGTTACTTAAAACCACTTTGATTTGTTCGTTATCAGCAAATGGTATTTCTCTTACGCCAGCATAATTTACAACCGCTGGTTTACTTTTTATTTTTTGTTCGTTATTTTCATTTTCGGTATTTTTAGTAGCGACAATGTTTGCCGAAGCTACCGATTTATCGGTAGCTCCAGCATCTACACCACTTGTACCTTGTTGGTCACTATTATGTTGTGTTGTACCGTGTGGTGTAGCAACTCTGCTAGCTTCTTCTGCAAAAATAGAACAAGCTGAAAATAATAATAAAAATAAAGATATTTTGAGTTTAGTTATCATAATTAAGTTTCCAAAATTTCAAAAAATGATGTGACCTTTAAATCTCCTGACCTATAGCTGAATTTGATAATGTAATTCTTTTTTACAGGCTCTATAGGAGTACTGCCAACCCAGTGAGCTAAAGTTCCCTTTATGAGTACATTTAGCTCTTTAGTGTTTGGCTTTACTTCTTCTGGATAAAACACCGAAGAAATGTTTTGTTTTACAACTGCTTGGTTTTCTTTATTCAGAATACCCAAAAAGTCGTGGTAGAATTTTGAATCTGTATATTGCAAAATCAGGTTGTGACTTTGGTTAATGTTTGTTGGGTTAACATTTAATCTTTCGGCAATAAAAAACAATGCCATTTGCCGCAGATAACTTGCATCAACACTGCTGTCAGAAACAACAAAAGGTTGTTTGAACTCTATTGGTACTATTACTCTTTTTTGATGTGATAAAGACCAACCAACAAGCCATACTAAAAATATATTGGAGATTAACAGACAAATACTTACCAGTAGAGAGTAATGCAATCTGCTTGAAAGTTTTTGTATATTATTTTGTGCTATTTCAAGTTTCATGTTTATCCTTAACTAAGCCAATGTCTAGCCGAAGCAGGTGGGGTTTTTACAAACAAGATTCCACCGAGATAATGCAGCGGTAAGTGCCAATACAGTAAGTTCAAAAACCATCCTATTCCTTGTCCCTTCTTGAAGTGTCTTATCGTAAACCACGCCGCTCCAGCTAGACCAAAGCCAGTTATCAAACTGCCAAGTAAAAAACAGATACCAGTTATTGCAACTATTGGAATAAACTCATCAAGCGTTAATCCAACATAGCGCTTTGGCTCATCAATTTTTTTACAAATGTAGTATTTGTTCTCGTTACTCATGTTTATTTAACCCATTTGCCGATGGCATAAGTTAAGGCAAACGCTACAAGTACGATGCTGCCTACTGCAAATGGATTATGGGTTTCTCTATACTTGCGCCAGCCGTAGTAAATCTCCATAAGATAAAGCACTTTAATAAACACCGAACCAACTCCAAAATTAGCTTTTATGTCTGTTAGCGCATCACCTAATAAGTCGGCAGCAAAAGCCGAAGTTGTATAAAAAAATCCTAAAAAAGCTAAATAGATCAAACTGAAATTAAGCCATTTGTTTTTTGGGTTACATCTAAACTTTTTATATATTTCCATTTTCATCCCTCACGTTTTATTACTTCGTTTTTATTTAATCCGAGTTTGCTTGTAGAAATCTCTAAAAACGGCGCATCACTGCCATCTGCCATTACTTGCTTGGCTTTTAGTACGTTGCCAATCAATATTGGCGGAGGATAGATATATCCACGGGCGCTATTTTGAATTTCTATAAGTCCCTTAAGATATTTTGGATAGCTGGAAGGCTCTCTGCTAATGCAATCACGATAGCGCTCCAAAAACTCTTTCTCGGTAAATGGCAGTTGCTTATCATCAACGAGACATAGCTTTGGCCAGCCATTCATGCTTTTAATTACCGCATGGATTAGCGCATCATCAAAAGCAACGCTTTCATAACAACTTATGCACCGCATGGCATAAGTTGCTTTACTCCATGCTGACAAAGCTTGACTTTGAGTGCTGCCCTCAATTGCCTTAATAATGTCTGATGGTTTTGGTAAAAATTTACCATCATCCGGATGTTGAACATGGCGATCGATTGCAGCACTCACATCTTCGAGTCTAAAAGGTTCAAGTATTCTCCAGTAAATTTCTATAGCAGCCGAAGTAAACGACTTGCCATAAACTTCACTAATACCGACAATTAGCTCTGCAAATTTTTTCAAATCTTGTTCAAACATAATTACTCCTAAAGCTGTTCTTTTGATTCATTAAGTTTTTCTTCTCTGCTTTTTAACCACGAATTAATCTCATGGGTATTGCCTCGCAGTCTCTTTTTTGCTTCAGTATCAGGTATGGGTGGATGGTGGGAATTACGAACAAATCTTTCAATTTGAGCGTTATTTTTAAAAATAACGTGTAGATCGTCATAGCGTTCGCCATGATCATTTTCGCCCATGTTGCGTGGGGTTCGTGAACAACCAATAATTGCCTCGCACAGCTTTGCAATGCTATGCTTCTGCAATGCTCTGCTAATCCAATTCTTTCGATCGTAATCAAGCTCTGCTTCCGGATAGCCCATAACTTTTTTCCAATACTCAAAAATTATAGCTATGGCTCGAGAAACGCTGATCACAGAGCCGTTATAAACAATTGGAGCAACAGCATTATTGCGTGCTTCCAAAACAACCGGAGCAGAAAAAACAGAAGCTGAGTTAGTTTCCAACTCCGATGCTATTGTAACAACAGGCAGGTTATATATTTTATTTGCAGTGAGTTGTTTTTTAGCATCAACTGCTTCTGTTTTTTCTTTTTCTTCCAAATTTTTAGTAATTTTTAAAAATGAAGAATTAAAAACCTCAGGCGGTTTCTCAAAATAGGGCTGCATTTGTGTCGCGCTGCTTGAGAATAGAGCATTGTTTGTTTTTTTATTTTCTTCTTTTTCTTTTTTCTTATTTATTTCTTCTATATTCTTACTTATATCTTCTATATTGCTTCGAAGGGCCTCCAAAGGGGCTTCCGAGGGGCTTTGAAGGGGTATCGAAGGGGCTTGGAAGGGGTTAGTAAGACCCTTCAAAAGGGGTACGGTTGAGCCTTCATTTTTATCAATCACCTTGTTAAATAATTTTTGCGTAGAGATAGCAGTATCTAAATAAGTTGGACTACTAAAACAATATCCTGAAAATGTGTTGCCACCCTCTAAAGTGGTTGCAGCTACATTAGCTTTGCAAAAATTATATGCGCTTCCTACCGCAGGAGGGCTTTGAAGGGGTTTTAAAGCCCCTTCAAAGAGGGTGGTAAGATTTATAGCAGAGGGAATAGACGAGTGGTGGTCGTCTATTGAAGGTTCTTTATTTAAATCAGTTGTATCAGCAGGTGTCTCTATGTTTAGGTTTGGTTCTACAAATTCATTTGGTACCACTGCCAAAGAATCAAAGCGAGACTTAAGATTAAAGATTTTATTATACTTATTATAAACGTCTGGCAAGAAATCAACTTGTATGGGTAAACTATTCCATATAGCTTGAATAGCTTTGATACGATTATCAGTGGTGCTAATTTCTTCAGCAGTAACCCCAAACTGCTCCAATGCAGTGTTGCATACCCAGATGTATTGAGTTTTAGCGTCATATCTACAGTAGGATATATCGCAGAGTTTTTTTAAAGTGGTTTGAACCTTTTTAACAGATAGCTTAAGGTCACTGGCAGCATAGAGTACTGGCAGGTAATAAACGCCAAGCATATTATGGTGAGGGTAGTGTAACATCCTTTCTGTAAATTATTTTTGACGAGGCAGCATATTTGTA
>JBAXAM010000027.1:0-18596 GCA_037142515.1 bacterium
TACAAATATGCTGCCTCGTCAAAAATAATTTACAGAAAGGATGTTACACTACCTTATTTAGTGCTATGATCCTTCCACCCTCAAAAAAAGGCATTGATGCCAAAGGTCCAAATGACCAAAAAAGACTTGGGGCAGATATGAGTTTTTTTAATAAGCTAGTTTCAACGCCAAGAGAAGAGTTGAATGTAAAATCGGGAAAATAAGCAGCTCGCGCTACTCCAACATTTGCGTTAGCAGCTTCTACCCGCAAGCAAAACGCTGCAATATCTGGCCTTTGTTCAAGCAGGGTCGATGGAATAGTTGGAATCTTTGGCACAGGAATAGCTATCCGCGTTTTTTTAATTTCAATACTAAACCCTGATGGCACTTCGCCAGCAAGAACAGCGATCGCATGCTCAAGTTGAGCACGTTTGATATGCATATCAGCAGCCTGTGTTTTAGCATTTTGTAATTGTATTTTTGCTTGTTCAACATCAGCTTCTGCTGCTATACCGCCTACGTGACGTGCTTTAATAAGCCACAATTCTTTTTCATAGATATTTACAATTTTGTCTAACACAATCTGCGATGTATCACATCCACGCAGCGCAAAATAATCCATGGCAAGCTCTGCATGTAAACTCACATCCATAAATGCCAAATCTGCTGCGCTAGCTTTTGCCTGCAAGGTAGCAGATTTTACCATGTTGCGCACTTTTCCCCATATATCAATCTCATAGGATAAATAAGCTCCCGAAAGAATATCGTTATAAGATGATGGACGAATCAAAACTGATGTCGATTTCGAGGCGCCAGTACGCTGCGCTCCAATACCAAGAGTAACTGTTGGAAAGTATTGGGAACGAGCCTGATCTGCAAGCGCACTAGATTCATAATAGCGAGCAACAGCTGCTTTCAAATTATTATTTGAAACAGCAATCTTTGCTTCTAATGTGTTTAAATCTTCATCTTTATAGATTTTCCACCATGCACCGCGCAAATTATTTGCCATTTTTGCATCGGCACGAAGCCACTTCCCGTTATTTTCCTTATACGTTTGTGGTATATCAATTTTTGGCCGCTTAGATATAGGTGCAAGCGAACAAGAAGAAGTAAGCACTATACATAAAATAAATAAATAAAATAAAATATATCTATATATATTCATAATTTAATTCGTGCTTACCTGTACCTGCTGCTCATTTTTCAATGCGTCAGGAGGATTTACAATAACAGCATCATCAGGCGAAAGACCATAATTTACTTCCACCTCATCACCAAAATCTCGTCCCATCAAGATATTTTTGAGCACAACTTTCCCCGCCACTACTGTAGCAATTTGCAATCCGGCTGCACGAAAAATAAGCGTATTAACTGGCAAGCGCAGACGCAAAGCAGATGGTAGTTTAATATGCACTTCGGCGTAGCCACCAGCAAAAAGCTTCCCATCTTTATTATTTAATCGAAATTCTGTCAACATAGTACGAGTAGTTTGATCTAGGTTTTTTGCCACGTGATATAATTCAGCTTTATATATCTCACCAGGATGTTCAACAAAATGCACTTCCGCACGAATATCAGCTACGATACGCGCAGAATCATTTTGTGGCACTTTGACATAAACACGCAAAACATCAGCTTGCACAATACGAAATAATGGCTGTCCCGGATTATTACCAGCATTTACTAACATACCCACATCTAGTGATCGCGCATAAATTACGCCATCAAACGGCGCTCTCACAGTCTTAAACATAGAGAGTTCGTACAAATGATCGCGATTAGCCTTCGCAGAAGCAAGTGTCGCTTCTTTTGCTTTAGCATCTGCTATTTTTTCGTCGGCTTCTTGTTTGGACACAGAATCAGTCTTGCGCAAATTTTTCCAGCGTTTAGCAGTAATTTTAGCAAGCTCATAATTAGCTTCTGCAGTTTTCAAGTCTGCTTCTGCCTGACGCAATTGTGCGTCTACTTCAGGAGTTTCAATTTCTGCGAGCACATCTCCCTGATGCACATGGGTTCCTATTGGCGTAAACCAATTTTTAACATATCCATTGGTACGAGCATAAATCACCGCTTGATGCCACGCCTCTACATTGCCTGGTAGCACCAAATCTTCTTCGCTATCTGATTTTTTAGGAGCCATTACCGACACCAAAACTGCCGTATTACTCTTCGCTTCATGACGCAAAGTCAACGCCGAATTAACTCGCAAAAAGCCCACGACCAGAATAGCCAACAATGCGATAATTAAAACAAGAATAATTTTACGACTGCTGTGCATTAATTTTATCTCCGCTATGAATGGCGCTAAAAGCCGCTGGTACAAAGAATAAAGTTGCCACAGTAGCAAACAATAATCCACCAATGACTGCTCGACCTAGAGGCGCATTCTGTTCACCACCATCACCCAAACCAAGCGCCATAGGTATCATACCAATGATCATCGCAAGTGCAGTCATAATAACAGGACGCAAGCGTGCATATCCAGCTTCAAGAGCTGCGGAAAACGGATCAACACCAGCAAGCACACGTTCACGCGCAAAACTGATGACGAGAACGCTATTAGCTGTAGCAACTCCCATGCACATAATAGTTCCCATAAGCGCAGGTACAGATAGTGTTGTACCAGTTAAAAACAGCATCCAAACAATCCCAGCAATTGCGGCTGGTAATGCGAGGATTATGACAAAAGGATCAGACCAAGATTGAAAATTTACTACAATCAATAGATATACTAGTAAAATAGAAAATACTAGACCAAAATATAAAGAGGCAAAAGAAGCTTCTCGTGTTTGCATCTGACCTCGCGCTACAACAGTGGAACCTTTTGGTACATCCTCGGACATAGCAGAAATAATTTTATGAATATCTTGCGATACAGCACCAAGGTCGCGATCCTGCACCGAAGCATATATATCAATGGTGGGTTGAACGTTATAATGCGTTTCCACTGCTGAAGTAGTTCCACGACTAATATCAGCCAGCGCTCCAAGTATAGAAGGTGGAGTACTCACACTAGCCCCTGTGATTAGAATATTGCGCAAATCCTCCAATGACGTCATTGCAGTCTGCGGTGTCTGCGCAGCAACATCATAAGACACGCCATTTTTGATATCAAGCCAAAAAGCAGGAGAGATTTGAAAACTACCGGAAAGCGATATCAGCATGTTTGTGGCCACATCGCTCTGCATAAATCCAAGCTGATTGGAACGACTACGATCTACATTGACTTGTAACAATGGATAATCGAATGCCTGCTGTATATGTGCATCTACCAAACCGGGAACATGACGGATACGCTCAAATAATGCATTGGCAAAAACACGATTAGCAGCAGCCTTAAATCCAACTATCTGGATATCAATTGGCGCAGGTAAGCCAAAATTTAGAATCTGACCAACAATATCTGCTGGCAAAAAAGCAAATATTACGCTCGGCATACTTTTATTCAGTTCCTTACGCAGAGTACGCACATAATCGGCAGTAGGTTTATGACTCTCTTTAAGCGAAACTAAAATATCTGCATCAGACGGTCCAATTGGAGACGAAGTACTATAAGAAAGATTAATACCACTTACAGGCATGCCAACATTATCTACTATGCTCTCCAGTTCATTTGCTGGAATAACACGTCGAATAATAGCATCTACTTCATCGCAAAGCTTTGCAGTCTCTTCTACTCTAAGTCCAGAGTGCGCACGTAGATGCAGCTTGATTTGCCCACCATCTACATAAGGAAAAAAATCCGACCCAAGCCAAGGACCAAGCAAAAGTATTGACGCAGCCAAAAAAGAAAAAAACATGCCAAAAAAAACTCTTTTATTGCGCAATACTTTTTCAAGCAACATATGATAGCGCTCACGAAAACGCTCGAATCCACTTTCAAAAGATTGCTGAAAACATATAAGCGGATATAAAAGCGACTGCCGTGGCGGCTCTTCATGAGGAGAATACTTTTTTAGCCAATATTTTGCTAGCGTAGGCACGAGCGTACGCGAAAGAAAATACGAGGCAAGTATGGCAAATACTACGGCTTCAGCAAGTGGTATAAATAAAAATTTTGCTACACCTCGTAATAAAAACATTGGTGCAAACACTATACATATACACAATGTGGATACAAACGCTGGAACAGCTATTTGGCTTGCCCCGTCCAAAATAGAAGTTTTTATATCTTTACCCATTCTAAGGTGCGAGTTTATATTTTCAACAGTAACCGTAGCATCGTCTACAAGAATCCCCACGGCAAGCGCCAAGCCACCAAGCGTCATAACATTAATTGTTTGACCTAAAAGAGATAGCATGATCATGGAGGCAAGCACACTCAATGGAATTGAAATAGCAATTATCATAGTTGAATGCAAGCTACCAAGAAAAAGTAATATCATAAGTCCAGTTAGTATTGCCGCTATTACCCCTTCGCTAATAACGCCATTAATGGCAGCATTCACAAATACTGACTGATCGCCTATCACATCCAGAGTAAGATTTTCTGGCAGACTATCTTTCATCGAATTAATCAATTTTTTCACACTACTGATAATATTAAGCGTAGAAGCATTCCCCGTTTTCATAATATACAAAAGCACAGCGCGCATACCATCGATACGAACAATATTTGTTTGTGGTGAAAAACCATCACGTATGTGAGCCACATCGCGCATATATATCGTCGAATTATTCACGGTCTTTATAGGAAGATCATTAAGAGCATCAGCAGTTTGAGTACTGGCATTGAGCTTAACAGCATACTCATACAATCCTATTTTTTGAGTACCGGCCGGTAATATCAGGTTTTGATTTGTTAAAGCATTATTTACATCTTGTGGCGAAACTCCATAAGTTTGCATGGCCTGCTGATTAAGATCTACCTGGACCTGCCTAAGTTTTCCACCATAAGGATAAGGCATCGCAGAACCCTGTACTGTTGCAAGCTGCGTACGAATAAAGTTATTACCATAATCATTAAGTTCCTGCTCAGATAATTTAGAACTAGAAAGTGCAAGCTGAATAACCGGGACAGAAGATGCGCTATATACAAGAATTAGCGGTGGAGTCATGCCAGAAGGCATCAGCCTAAGCATTGTTTGTGATATAGCGGTAACTTGAGAAAGTGAAAAGCTAATATCAACATTGGGATGAAAAAACAGCTTCGTAATCGACATGCCAGTCAGGGATTGAGATTCGATGTGTTCAATGTCATTTACCGTTGTAGAAACTGCACGCTCAAAATTTGATGTAATGCGCATGCTCATCTCATCTGGCGGCATACCTGTGTAACTCCATATAACACTTACAACTGGAATATTAATATCAGGTAGCATATCTGTTGGCGTACGCAAAATCGCAAGCGGTCCTAAAATAAACAGTAGGACCGCTAACACTATAAAAGTATAAGGTCTTTCTAGCGCAATCCTAACAATCCACATAATTCCTTTACCATTTTCTGTTGATAAATACCAATCAAAATGTTATCTTTTTTGGCGCTGCCGCACTATTCTGAGAATATTTATTTTCAATTTCATCTCTTCTTGTTTTCACATAATCAATCAACTTGTTTGCCCCATCACTAAATTTTTTGCTGGCATCAGCCAACCTACTAGCAAACGCCAGCTTCGTGGCGTACATATCCCTACTATACTAGACTGTTCGGACTCTGCAATTATATTTTTCCCAATACTCTTTTGGCCAGTATCTCTAGCTACCATTCCTCGTTCTTGTAAAGTAGTAGTAGTAAATAAATAATTTTCCATTTTCTTTTTTTGTTCTAACAATAAACCATTCAAACGAACAATTTCATTTAAACTATATGAATCAAAAGTTTTTACAAACCTATCCAGCGATTCTACTACATAATTAACTTTAGATTTAGACCAATTCAGTTTTCCTACTTCATCCGATATTTTTTCAATTTCTTTGACAGCAGCCGACATATCATAAATATATTGTTCTTCTTTTTTTTCTACAATACCTAAGTTATTTTGCATAAAAACTCCCTTACGCTATATTGCTTTATCTAAAGCACTCATATCCCCTTTGGGAATCAAGGTGATATAATCTGGTACTTCACCTGGGGCAAAAGCACTTCCAGTAAGAAGATAGATGTTGCTATAACCAGCTTTGTTTAGTTGTTTAGAAATCTCTAATCCAGTTATGTTAGCTCCCAAACCATTATCCATAATTATTTTAACATCTTTGGTATAGCGAGAGAGCTCTTTTAAGAAATCATATGGATTATAATACGTTTGCACAATAGGATATTTGTTTCTGACATAGTTTGCCAAAGTATCAGCAAATGACTTGATATCGTCTATAATAACTACGTCAGTCTTAGTAGGTGCAATAACTTCTCTTTCCGCTTTTACTATTCTATAAGGAATTTTTGATATGAGCTGTTTGGGAAGAATCTGAACTCCAACTTTATAAGCAAACTCCAACATACCTTGGTCGCTGTAGCTGCTAATTATAAATATAGTTTGCTCTTGCATCAGGGTTTGCCAAAGCACTTGCAAACCATTTAGTTCTTTATTTACCAAATCAAAATCAGCTAGAAAAAAAAGACGGCTCTTTTTGGAGAACGAGTTTATAAAAGCAATTGCTTTTTCTCCAGAAGTGAAATGCTCTAAGGAAACATTCTCTTTTTTAAAGCACAAATCCCATTCGCTGTGAATAGAAGCATCACCAGAGAGAACCACAACAGTGTCCCCGTCGTGCAAGGTAATGTACTCTGCCATCCAATCAGGACAATCTACTACAGGAAACTCTACGGTGACACAAGTTCTTGTATCAGAAGACTCAATAGACACTTTGCCGCCATTTTGTAGGATTTCGTGAAGACGAGAAAAATCTCCATCATCAAAAACTGAGTCACTATCATTTGCTTCTTCTGGTGATAATTTTTTACCATAATCAGTAACTACAAACCAAACACGATCGCTATTTGAGCCCACCAATAAATCCACGTTACCCTTATTACCTGACGCTTTAACAGCACGGTCTATAATGCTTGAAACTAAAAAATCCAAATCTTTGGGGTCCATTTTAGTAAAAACAAAAGCACTACCGATATTTAGCTCGGGATAACTAAACTTAACCTGTTTATATTCAGCTCTTTTTTTATTAAGAACCTCAGATACAGCTAAAGAAACTAAAGCACAGGGAGGACTTTTATTAGATGTGCTTTGATCAGATTTGCCTTTAGTCAATAAATCTTCGGCAATATAAGCAATATTAGTAGCTGTATCATTTAAGACAGTTCGTTCCTGCTCTGACAGGCCCGTACAAGTCTTTGTTAATAAAGACAAGCTTCCCTGCGCCGAACGAAGATCACAAGCTATGCGGCGGAAATAGGCCAAAAGTTCCGCGCGTTTGTTAGACACATCGAGTAAATCAGTTCCGTTAGTCAATATACGCTCCTTAGTTGGTCATGCTCGTTATTGTATACCCGCCGGATGTTATGTCAATATTACGTACTTATGCTGCTGATTCACCAGCATATTTCATACTGGATTATCAACAACTATAGCCACTTCAGAAGCCAATTGTTTAGGTAGTACTTTAATGTTGTTGTCTTTTACTAATTTCAATACATCTTTTTCTGCATAGTGACTGGTTACCAAAACAGAACGGACATTGGTTTGTTTAATAACATCTACACCGTTTAAATTTTGGTTCAGTAACTCAAAATCCGCCAAAAGAAAGACTTTGCTTTTGTCAGGAAGCGAATTGATGAAAGTTATAGCTTCACTACCTATAATAAAGTGTTTTATGGAGATAATATCCTTGTATTTTTGAAGCTTGGCATCCCAAGCGCCGTGAATTGAGCTATCATCATCCACAATAGTAACGGTATCTTTCTGACTGAAATGAAGTTCTCGAGCGATCCAGCTTGGCGGCTCGATTTCGGGAAACGACATGGTTATAGTGGTACCTTGATTTGGTACTGAATCTATGTTGATAATTCCGTGATTGTTTTTAACGGCTTCACGAATTTGGGTAAAACCAATGCCATGACCATCTTTTTTACCGCTGGTAACAGCAATATCATTTTTAAGCTTGTCCAGTACATCTTGCGACATCCCCTTACCATTATCTTTGATACTTATTTCAATAAAGCTATTTTTCTTACCAAGACAAAGATGGATAGTACCATCTTTGTCCATAGCATCTACGGCATTATTAAGCAGATTTGTTATGGAACGTTTTAGAGCGAATTGATTTACGTTGATGAAAGAGAAATGGCAACCATCAAAATCATATGAGAACCCTATCTGAGCATTATTCACTTGAATCTTTTTTCCCTCCAAAACCTGAGAAAGAAGTAATGATATCAGGGTTGGCTGAAGACTTTGGTCCTCGTCTTTATCTTTTTTATATTTATTCGATAGATTTCCAAATATGCCTTGTATAGAACCAACAGCATCTACTAAAGTAATACGTTCTGACTCTGGAATAAGGGGTTTAATGATTCCTAAAATCATCTGTATAGTACCAATGGGGGTGCTAACATCATGAACTAGCTTACCCACATCTTTTTTAAAGACTTCTTGTTCGGTGATTTTGGCTTGTTGGAGTTCGGTTTCGATTTGAAGCTGCTCTTTTTCTTTGCGGTCGGTGATATCAATTGTAGTTCCTACAACACCAACTATCTTACCATCTTCAAACAACGGGGATCTGATTGCGGTATAATATCTCATCTTTCCTGTTATTAGATCAACAACAGACTCCTCAAAAGAAAGTGTTTTACCAACCTCTATCACTTTTTTTATGTTTTTTTCTACAACCGTGGCTGTTTCAACTGGATACAACTCATATGGCGATTTACCAATAATATCCTTTTGGTAAGATAAATCACCAACGACCTTTAAAGCGTTTTGATTAACACCAACAAGGATTGCATTTGTATCTGTCCAATAGAAAGCAGCAGGAGCAAGTTCAGCCAACCTTTCCAGCTCTTCAAAAATTTTCGGTTTTTTATCCATTTTTGTTTATTCTTTATTGAGCCGATGCTTTTTTTATAATGTCAACCCACATGTTTTTAGTAACTTTTGGCCAAGAAAACCCCAATTTAGCTAATATAACATTGGTTTTATTTTGTAATATCTCAACTAGTGTAACATTATTTGTGTTAACTTCTCCCAACCATTTCTGATGTAACATAAATAGTTCTACTTGTTTATTATCTACAATCTTGGTGGTACCAAGACCCACAACTATTTTATCAATAAACTCACCAATTGAACACACGCTGATTTGTTTATTTTGTTCTGCAAACACTTCATTTAAATCACACAAATGAGGATTAAAAACATGATATGTTTGATTGCTAAGATAAAGTTGATCAAAAAGCTTTATAATTGCCTTCGCAGTACAATCTACTGGTGATACTTCAACTTTTATTAGTTCATTGTATATCAATCCAATACTTAGTAGTGTTTTTAATTGTACAAAAAATGCGTTGTCTTTGATGTTTTCTTGATGCCGATAATTGGTTGAATGCATGGCAACATTACCCAAACGATAAATATTACTCGTTACCCCATATTTACGGTATTTGTTAACAACCAGCTCGCCTTCATATTTGGTTTTGGCGTACGGATTATTACGATCAACTAATATACCGGCATCGTCGTCTTCGTGGAACGTAAAGTAGCTACGATTTGGCACATAACCATCTTGAACTAAAACCCCACCAGTAGATATGTAGTGAAAATCTTTACCGATGGTTAATTTTGATAGTTCTAACAAGTTAATAGTTGATTGAACATTCGTTTTATAAGACTCATCGTAATGCCTATAGTGTTTTACTAGTGCAGCAGAGTGGATAATGCTATCTACACTGTCTACTAAATTGTTATATTGCGCTGAAGATAAATCTAGATATTGTCTCTCTATGTCAGAAGATAGTAGCGTGATTCTGTCTCGATAAGTCTCCAAACCAATATCAAAATAATATCTATATTTGCTATTTATACGGTTAAATGCCTCTTCAGGTGATGTTGCTCTGATTAGTAAATATATTTTATATTTAGTTTCATGTAGTAGTTGGTATAGAATATTACAACCAACATGTCCAGTAGAGCCAGTTAACAAGACGCTCCTTATGTTTTTTTTCTGCTCCCTAACAACCAATCGTTCAGAGCTGTATAAATAGTCAGCCTGCTTCTTAAGCATGTTATTTACGTCTTGCACAGAACAAGTTGCTTTTTTTGTATATAATGTTTTTATTTGGTTCAATTTGTGCTGCAGATTATCCCTTACAAAGGTGGCTGCTTCTGAAACTTTAGCTATGGTTGGAGACTTTAGAAAATCATCTATGCTAACTTTATAATTTTGCTGCAATTTAGCAACAACACTAACTGCTAGCAAACTATCACCACCAAGTTTAAAAAAATCATCATGTATACTTATTTTCTCTACCCCAATCACATCTAAAAACACCTTTGCAATTTCATAATATTTATCTGGCAGATTTTGCTCGATAACTTTGTTTTTTATATCTACGCTATCAAAAGCAGAAATCAATAAATTCATTTTAGATGTTGACGCGTCTGTATTCCGCGGCTGATTAATCCAGTATGAAAAACTATCAAAATGATAGCTTGGTAATCTGGCTATCCTTCTACAATTTTTATAATCGTAACAGCTATTAAAATCTATGTTATATCCACCAATCCATAGTTTGTTTAATATATCTTCTTTAAAACAAATATCTTGTATACCATCGCCATTATCTTTTCTAGAATTTAATAATTGCACAACATTTGGTTTACCTGCGTCGTGTTGTTTGACAAAAGATATAGACGACTTTCCGGTACCAACTTCTATAAAAAGTAAGTCATTATAACTATCAAACAATGTTTTTATACCATCACTAAACAATACCGGATTACGCATGTGATTAGCCCAATATTCCGGGTTTGTTGCGTCATCATCGGTTATAAAGTTACCGGTAACGTTGGAAATAAATCTTTTTTGCGGTTTGTTAAGCTTGGTTTGCTTGAATTTAGCTATGAATTCTCTTGATGCTTCTGTCATTAAACACGAATGGTAAGCATGAGATACTTTTAAAAGCGTTATTGAAGTATTGTTTTTTTCTAAATCTGCTTTTAAGTTATTTATAGATTCACAGGTACCAGATGCAACACAATTTTTCGGTGAATTAATTACCGCTATTTCACAATGATTATCTTTTACTACTCGTTCTATTTCAGAAGCATTAGCCAATATTGACAACATTGCACCTTTTGGCATCGACTGCATTAATTGCCCACGAGCAACAACTAGTTTTATTGCATCTTCTAAACTAAACACCCCAGATAATGTTGCAGTCACATATTCGCCAATACTATGTCCGATATAGCATGTCGCACTAATATTTAAAGTTTCCAGCAATCTAGCTAATGAATATTCTACAATAAACAATGCCAGCTGCGCCCACTTTGCTTGATTAATATCACAATCAGATATTTCGTTATTAAATAAAATTTTTTCAAATTGAATACTAGTATGTTTATTGGCTAGTTTAATACATTCATCAATTGTATTTTTATAATCATTGTCATGTTGATATAAATCAAGACTCATATTGGCATATTGATTGCCTTGTCCTGGAAACATAAATACAATATTTTGGGTTTTCTGCTTACTTACACGATTAACGCCTACACCAACTTTTAACTTATTAATAGCATCTGTAACCGAATTGCAGACAATAGATAATCTACAATCAAAATGTTCCCGCTTTAATTGCAAAGTATATGCAATGTTCTGAATATTATCTGTTGTGTTAGCTAGATAATCTATAAAGTTTTTTCTGTAAGATTCTAACGAAGACAGGCTTTTTGCAGACAAAGGCAAAATGTAATTAAGTGGCTGCTCTTGAACGGTATCTTGTATGTCTGGTACATATTCACTAACAATGACATGAGCATTGGTGCCACCTATACCAAATGCGCTTACTCCAGCTATTCGTGATACATTATTTTTTTGATCCCATCTTCTTGTTTCGGTAACTATTTCAAAGCTCGTATTATCTAGATGCAATTCCGTGTTAATGGTGTCATAGTTTATTTGCTTTGGTATTACCTTATGCTCAAGCATTTTGCATACTTTAATTAAGCCAGCAATACCCGCCGCAGTATCGGCATGACCAATATTTGCTTTTACTGAGCCTATAACACACTTGTGTTTTGAATTATTTTGCTTTGCATTATATTTGAATGCTTCATCAAGCGCCTGTATTTCAACAGGATCACCCAACTTAGTTCCCGTACCATGGCATTCTATGTAGTCAATCAATTCGGGGGTTATTCCAGCTATGTTTTGTGCATTAATAATACATTCTTTTTGACCAGTTATGCTTGGCGAGGTGTAACTCATCTTTCTATTACCATCATTATTGCTGCTATACCCCTTAATTATTGCCAGTATATTGTCGTTATCTTTCTTTGCATCCGACAAACGTTTTAGCAAGACAACCCCAACACCAGATCCATTAACCACCCCCGAAGAGCTGTTATCAAAAACTCTGCAATATCCATCTTTAGAATAAATCAAACCATCTTGATAAATATGACCAACCTCTCCTGGCAACAGTAAAGACACTCCACCTGCTATTGCCATATCACAACAACCTGACGCAAGATGCATACAAGCTTCAACCACTGTAATGAGGCTGGTAGAACACGCTGTATTGATACTAACAGCAACTCCAGTTAAGCCCAATAGATAACTGACTTTTGTAGCCAAAATATCTTTGGCACTCAACTGATCCAAGCCTCGTGGACCAAGCAAGCTTTTATTACTAAATTGTTCGTAACTACTATTACCGGCGCCAGCAAACACACCTATGCTTACCTTATCTCTGTCGCACAAATACCCAGATTCCTCAAGAACATACCAACAATGTTCCAAAAATTTGCGTATTTGCGGATCGATTGACCTGACCTCATTTGGAGCCAATCCCCAAAATGGCGCATCAAACTTATCAATATTGGGAACATGGCCAGATACAGGAATAAAATTTGAGTTTGCCAAAATCTCGTCTGATATTCCAAGCTTGCTACATTCCTCACGAGTATAGTGCTTTACACCATCGACCCCTTTTTGAATTAAATCCCAATATTGATTTATATTTTCGCAACCTGAGAATGCCCCAGACATAGCGATAATAGCTATTTCTGTATCTATGTTTTTCCTGGTCTTTGCAAAGATAATATTTTTATCCCCATTATTTGGTTCGATAAGCTTGGTTAACTGCTCAACAGTTGTATATTTAAATATATCTGCTACTTTTATATTTTTACATTCTTTTATCTTTGATAATTGAGCTACCAAATTAATTGTCAATATTGAATTGCCGCCCAAACTAAAGAAACTATCGGCTATACCAATTGACTCTTTGGTAATGCCCAATATTTCAGACCATACTTTTATTATTTGATTTTGTAGCTGAGTTTCTGGTGCTACATAGTTGTGGCTATTGACCAATTCAGGTTCTGGTAATGCATTTTTATCCAACTTGCCATTTATAGTTAGAGGTAATTTACTTATATATGTCAGCATTTGAGGCAACATATATTCAGGTAGCTGTGCGGCTAAATAAGCATATATCCTTGTTTCATCTAATTTTTTATCTGCCACATAATAAGCTAATAAATATTTATCACTTGTTTGCTCTATTGTCCGCTCTTTCACCAACACTACTGCTTGTTTAACATCTGGATAACTCAACAACTTATTTTCAACTTCACCTAACTCTATACGATAACCTCTAACCTTAACCTGAAAATCATTCCTCCCTATATATTCGATATTTCCATCAGGTAGCCAACGAACTAAATCTCCCGTTTTATATAATCTGCTGTTTTTATTTTGTTGTAATTTTTCTTCTTTGGTTTGAAACAGATTAGAGATAAATTTTTCTGCTGTTAAATTTGGATGATTGAGGTAACCTCGAGCCAATCCTTCTCCCGCTACGTATAATTCACCAATCGCTCCTATGGGTAATGGATTTAAATTTTTATCCAACACATAAGCCATCCTATTGGTTAAGGGAGCACCAATAGATACTGTATTTATACCGATAAGATTCTCTTTGGTAATTTTTAAAGCACAACTAAATGTTGTATTCTCAGTGGGGCCATAACCATTAACAACATTTTTAGGAGCATGATTTGAGTTTATTAGCCTGGATATTAATTGTTTATTTAATGCTTCTCCACCAATCAACAAACATCGTATGCTCTCAAAAACAGTTTCATTGAAAATAAATAGCTGGTCAAATAAAGTCTTAGTTAACCATAGCACCGTAATTTTATTCTTTATCAACGTCTCACGAAACAATTTAATATCGCCAAATAAATCTGTCTTATTAGCTGGAATAATCAACTTACACCCATTGAGTAAAGGAGCCCAAATTTCAAAAGTTGCCGCATCAAATCCCTGATCGGAAAGCTGAATAAATGAATCACTAGTATCAATTTCTATATAATTGACATTTTTTACTAAAGATACTACACCTTTATGTTCAATCATCACCCCTTTGGGATTTCCTGTCGTCCCAGAGGTATAAATAACATAGGCAAGATCACCCCTCTTGGTTTGCGTCACCGGATTAGAACTTTCTTGCTTTACTAATGTAGCTTGCGTTTTTTTGTTATCTATGACTAGTACTGCTGGTGATTTGTTATTTTCTTGGCAACGCAGGCTAAAACCTGCGGCTACCGATGTTAATATTATTTTAGTATTTGTGTCGCTTAAAATATACTTAATTCTCTCGTCTGGATAATTTGGATCAATCGACACATATGCCGCTCCTGATTTCAATATTCCAAGCATGGCAATTACTATTTGTTCGCTTCTATCCAAACACAAAACAATTAAATCATCTGGTTTTATGTGATAGTTTTTTATTAGATAATTTGCCAACTGGTTAGCCTTTTGGTTTAACCCTTGATAAGTAAGTTTTGTACCTTCACACGCAACAGCAATATTATCTGGAGTTTTTAATGCCTGCTCTTCGAAAAGCTGGTGGATAGTCTTATCTTTTGGATAGTCTTTTTCGGTTTTATTAAAATCGTAGATTACTTTCTGATATTGCTCGGAGTTTAAAATGTTATAACTAAACATCTGTTTATTACCAGCTCCACTTGATAAATCATCCAATATTTCAGAGTATAATTTTTTGTAACTGGCTACAAAGCTATTTAACAATTCCTCATTAATAATGTCTTTGTTATATCTTACTCTGTAGTTGAGCTTACTATTTCTTGCGTTATGCTCAAACAATAATGTATCTTCAGTTATTCCTTCGATACTCAGTTCAGCAGATACTTCTGTTTTTGTTATTCCATTAAATTCAAATGGACGCTCTATAAAAAATGCTTGGGTAAAATATATGTCTAACAACCGTCTATTAGCACCATCTTGGATAATGTTTGTTATTGGATAATAACCATACTTGTCATCATCACGTATTGTTAATTTAAAAAAATCTTTACTTTGAACAAACAAGTCGATAATTGTTGTGGTATTATTGAATTGATATGGAATCATACTAGTATTAAGCTGTGTTCCATAAATAAAATCCAGTCCTTCTTTGACTGCTATCGGATAGCTAACTACCAACCGATTTTGATTTGTATATCTGTATAAAAGTGAAGCAAATATACATTGACCATAGATATATGGCGTTATCCCATATTTCAATTTAATTTGGCTTAACTTGGATAATTCTGAATCACCATAGCTAAAATTGATTTCTCCCTTTGGGTTATGTAGCCCCTCTTCGTTTTGTTTGTGTGAGCTTTTCCCTAACCTTATGAAGCTTAAATCAACACGCTCTACATCTGATAATTGCTGGCGCCAAAACTTTTCGTACTTATCTTTATTTCGCGTCAGGTTGGCGGACAGTGTATCTGCCAGACTGGATATTAATTTTATTTGATCGTCGATACTATACTTAGCAGCATACTTTTCATCATTATAATAATTAGAAATTGCTCCGAAAACACCGGGATCTAAAGACGCACTACCATCTACTACAATATGATGAAAAACAAGAATAAGTCTATAAACACCTCTATTTACTCTTAGTAATTTGAATCTATACAGCGGCTCATTATGTAAATCAAAACTACAACTAACATAAGAGAACAATTCAGAGACACTCACAGGGCTGTCTAAATACTCAAGCACGCTAATGCTATCATTTTTTATCCAGCATGGTTCTCCCTTGATATTTTGAATATGACTATTTAATATAACATGATCTGATACATATTTTTTTAAAGCAGCCCTCAGTTGCTCTACATCTAAATCACCATATAGCGTTTGGTCTATTGATAAGTTATAGCGGCTGCTATTTGGATCCAGCAACCATTCGGTGTAAAAAATCTTGGCATACGGCGACAGTTTAATTTTGCACATAGGACTAGTTCTTTTTTAAGCTCTTTTAATTTTTTATGAAACATAAACATCCTGTTTCAAATAACTGTAATATGATCAATAAAGACCAACATACCACATACATCTCCGAAGCTAGAATATAAGTTAGAATATAATTTGATTATCTTACTAACAATAGTATAGTACAACGCTGCATATAGTAAATAAACAGAATTAACATCAAAAAAACAAGCAGTAAACGCTATACCGGTAAAGTTAGGATTTCCTTGGTTAAAAACTACTAAAATCTATAAGGAGCAGATAAAAATGTATAAAAAACCAAAAGTTTTCGAGGAACTGGAAAGATTAGCAGAGCTTGCTCCCGTAGCTTTTTATTGGACAGATACAAACGCCATCATTGTTGGTGTTAATCAAAATGCTTTAAAAATCGTTGGTGATTTATCTTATCAAAAAGATATTATTGGCAAGTCACCGTACGAGATATATCCAGCTAAGACCGCAATAGTTATAGAAACAAACATAAAAAAAGTTATAGAAATTGGCAAAACACTCTCTTTTGAGGAGTCTGTTGTTGATCCAACAACAGGAAAAATGAGGTATTATACGGCGATAAGGTCTCCGTTATTTGAAGACGATAAGATAGTTGGTGTTGTAGGAACCACAATTGACATTACTGCAGAAAAAGAAAAGGAGCGTTTAAAGCTTGAAAACGAGTTACAAAAAATCAAACTAGAAGAGCAACGAAAATTTAAAAAGCTCGTTAGTCAAGCTGCAGAAGACACTAAATCCAACCTTGCCGTTTTGCTGGTTATTGTTCAACAATGCTCAGGTCTTACCAGAAACGAGGTATTTGAAACCATTGAAAGACTCGCTGATGATGTACCGATAGGTCTATATTGGTTTGATGAAAATAATGGTGTTGTAGGTGCAAATAAACAGGATACAGAAAACACAGGTGCTACATCTATTACCGGTTATATCGGCAAAACGCCTTATGATTACTTACCGTTTGAAATGGCGGACAGTATAGTTAAACACTGTACTTTAGTGATGCAAACAGGGAAAATACTATCCCAAGAGGAGTTATTCAAAGATATTACGACCGGAGAAACTAAATGCTTAAATTCGTTCAAAGCCCCTCTATGTGATAATACTGGAAAGATCATTGGGGCTCTTTGTACTTCAATTGATATTACAGCAGAAAAAGATGCGGAACGCTTAAAGCTTGAAAACGAACTCCAAAAAATCAAAATTCAGGAGCAAGAAAGATTTGCCATAATTGCAAGAGGCGTAGCTCATGATATCCGTTCGCCATTAATGACCTTGCAGACTATTGTTGTACGCATCTCAAAAAACCTTGTTGAAAAAGATCGTATTGGCTTAAATAGCGTAACTAAAAGCATTACCGATATTGCTAATAACTTGCTGAATAATTTCAAAAAAGCCAGAAGCGAGGTAACTATTGAAGTGATGGAAATACAACCTATTTTGGTATCTTTGGAATTATCAAAAATCGCAAGCGAGAAAAGGCACCAATATGCCAATTCTCAAGCTAAGATATATGATTCATATGAGCCAAATAGCAGCTTTGTGTTTATTAAAACAGATCAGTCAAATTTTGATCGCATGATATCAAACCTGGTAAATAATGCTGTCGATGCTTTTGAAGGTAAAAAAGGCAAAGTAGATTTAAAACTCAGCACAGAAAATAAACACGTTAAGATTACTATTCAAGATAACGGCAAGGGTATGCCACAAGAAGTTATTGATAAAGTTATGAATAATATTGCGGTTACTCAAGATAAAAAAGATGGCAACGGTATTGGTCTCGCTCAAGTTCGAGGCACATTGCAGCTAAGTAAGGGTAACATGTTGATTGATTCCAAAATTGGCAAGGGAACTAAGATAACGCTTACTTTTCCAATAACGGGAGAGCCTGATTGGATAGCACACCAAGTCGTATTACACAAAGGCGATATAGTTCTTGTTTTGGATGACGACGGTTCTGTGCATTATGCCTGGGACGAGCGTTTTAATGATTATAAAAACATAGTTAATTTAATACATTTTAAGTCCGGTAAAAGAGCAATTGATTTTATTAATGCCAAGTCTAAAAAACACAAGATATTTTTACTCTCAGATTTTGAACTAATAGGTAGTGTAACATCCTTTCTGTAAATTATTTTTGACGAGGCAGCATATTTGTA
>JBAXAM010000028.1:0-17580 GCA_037142515.1 bacterium
CAAATATGCTGCCTCGTCAAAAATAATTTACAGAAAGGATGTTACACTACCAAAAGTTGCATTGCTGTATGAGTAGCGCATGCCTGGCTTGTATTTTGGTTTTTGACGTTTAAGGGTTTCTAGTAATTTTTGTCGCGGCATTCCTCTTTCAATCTGAGCGTTGCCTGGAAATTGATATCCTGTGGTGTGGCTCAAGATGTTTTTTAAACTCACCGTGGTTTTTAGATAAGGCAGTTTAATGTTCGTATCAAAATTTATAGTGCCGTCTTCAGCCATTAATGCAAGTGCCATAGCTGATACTGGTTTTGAACTAGATGCTAGTGGGAATAAGGTGCTTGATGTAATCATTGGTCCAGTATCGCCTTTTTGGTAGCCAAATGTTTTTTTATAGATAACTTGGCCTTTATACAAGATAGCAATTGCCCCGCCTTGTAACAGCTCTGTTTGTGGTTCTAGTTTATCAATAAAGTTTTGTAGTTTTTGCGGTATTGCAGCTTGAATTTCAGTAGAGGCGAAGCATGGCGACATTATTAGTGCTGTAAAAAAAAGTATTAAGAATCCATGCATGTCTTATTCTAACCTGGTTGTAAGATTTCTGGTAGTGTTTATTGCTTGGTACGATCTTGTAGTTCTGCTAACACCTCTACTAGATCGATATTGCATTGCCGCAGTAATACCAGCAAGTGAAAAATCAAGTCTGCAGACTCTTTTACGGTATTTTCTTTTATGCCAAGGAGGCATGCCAATGCTACTTCGACACCTTCTTCTCCTACTTTCTGTGCAACTCTATGACTGCCTTCGTTGAATAATTTTGTTACATAGCTATTTGTAGGGCGCTCCTGATAACGTTGCAAGATTAAAGTTTCTAGTTTGGTAAGTATGTTTAGTTTCGAAGTATTTTTTTCGCCAAAACAGCTTTGCGTACCTAAGTGACAAGCTGGACCATTGGGCTTTGCCATTACTAACAAAGTATCGTTATCACAATCAGCTAAAATACTTATAACCTCTAGGCTGTTCCCAGATATTTCTCCTTTAGTCCACAAACGCTGCTTGGTTCGACTGTAAAAAGTAACTTTTCCAGTTTCATAAGTTTTTTGCAGGGCTTCTTTGTTCATGTAACCCAGCATTAAGACTTGTAAGGTATAACTATCTTGTATAACAGCGGGAATCAAGCCATTAACTTTATCCCAGTTTAGTTTGTGTTTCATAATCGTACCTCGATATTTTTTAATTTTAAAAATAGTTTTAAATTGTTTATATTGATATTTTTATTGTGAAATACGCTGGCTGCAAGTGCTCCATCAACATTTGTTTTTTTAAATAATTCGCTAAAATGCTCGATTTTTCCTGCACCACCTGAGGCAATTAAAGGTACATGAATAGCTTTTTTTAGGTGAGCAAGTTGTTTAATGTCGTAACCATTTTTTACGCCGTCTTGGTTCATACAGTTTAGTACTATTTCACCCGCACCCAAAATTTGTACTTCTGTGGCCCAATCTATGGTGCGTCTTTGTGTATTGAAAGATTTTTGTGGATTTCCAGTGTATTGATATACATAGTAGTTGTCATGCTTTTCGTAACTATCTATGCCGACAACAATACATTGATTGCCGAACTCAGTTGCGAGTTTTGTGATTAATTCTGGATTTTCTAATGCTGGAGAGTTAATAGAAATTTTATCTGCGCCAGAATTTAAAATGATTTTAGCGTCTTCGTTTGTTCGAATGCCACCGGCAACACAAAAAGGAATATCTAAAATATGCGCCACTTTTATAATCCAGCTTCGGTCAACTACCCTATCATCACTACTTGCAGTAATATCGTAAAACACTAATTCATCTGCTCCGGTATCTTGGTAATATTTAGCATATTCAGTAATGTTTCCCATTATTTTGTGATTTTTAAATTTAACTCCCTTTACGACTTTTCCGTTTTTCACGTCCAAGCAAGGGATAATACGTTTGGCTAACATGCTAACACCTCGGATAAGGTAAATTTATTTTCATAAAGAGCGCGACCAATAATTGCGCCATTTAAGCCTTTTTTTCGCAAGAGCGTGATGTCGGATAATGACTGAATGCCTCCCGAGGCTTGTAGATTTAAAAAAGGAAAGCGTGCTAGCAAATCTTCATATAAAGAATAATCAGGACCGTTTAATGTACCATCTAAAGTAATATTCGTGCATAATACATGGCATAAACCAGCTATCTGATAATATTTAATTAACTCAAAAAGTGAATACTGCGTTATATCTTGCCAAGCATTAATGGCAATTATTGGTTGTTTATTTTTGTTTGGTATAACGTCTAGAGATAGAACTAGTTTTTCTGTACCAAACAGACGAAACCAGTTAGTAACTTCATTTGGATTTGTAACTGCTAAGCTGCCAATCACAACTCGTGCTGTGCCTAGGTCTAATAGTTTTTTCACTTGCTCTTTTGTGCGAACACCACCACCAGTTTGTATTTGCAGCCCGCTAGTTTTTATTAATTCTGTGACCAATGCTAGTTGGCTGTGTTCAGGGTTTTTAGCTGCATCTAGATCGACTACATGTAACCAGCCTGCACCGCTAGCAGCAAATGTTTTTGCCTTGGAAATTGGATCAGTGTTATAAATAGTCGTGCGAGCATAATCACCTTGATAAAGGCGTACGCATTTTCCATCGCGCAGATCAATGGCTGGGTAAATAAGCATCTCATGTCTCCAAAAAGTTTTGCAAAATCATTGCGCCAATTTCACTGGAACGTTCCGGATGAAATTGAGTGCCAAAAAAATTTTTATATTGAATGATTGCCGAAAACGCTTTTCCATAATGTGTTATAGCTGCAGTATGTTCTGTAGTTGGAGCGCTAAAACTATGGACGAAGTACGCATAAGAATTATCAGTAATATTTTTTAAAAGTTGATTTTTTTTGATAATCTCAAAAGTATTCCAACCTATGTGCGGCATGCTTAATTTATTTTTTTTTGAGAGCTTTTTAATTTTTCCCGGAATTAATTTTAAGCATTCAACATTTCCCTCTTCCGAAAAATCAAAAAGCAGTTGCATGCCCAAACAAATACCCAGTACTGGTTGTTTTAATGATTGTAGCGTGTTAATCAATTTATATTTTTTTAGGCGATCCATAGCAGTTGCTGCTGATCCAACTCCAGGTAGAATAACATGGCTTGATTTTTTTATAACTTCTGCATTATGGCTGAGCCTAGCTTCTACCCCCAGCCGCTTTAGTGCAAATTTAATTGAAGCAATATTTGTACCGCCACTATCAACTATTGTTATCATAAGACACCTTTGGTGCTTGGTAGGTCATATCCATGTTGAAAAACAGCTTGTTTTAAAGCTTGACCAACGCCTTTGAATATAGCCTCGATCATGTGATGGTTGTTTTCGCCTGTAACTTTGATGTGAATTGCAGCACCCAAGCTTTCAGCCAGAGAACGAAAGAAATGTAAAGCAACTTCAATAGGTAATGTGCCCACCTTGTCTCTTGTAAATTGGCCTTCAAATACAAATAATCCTCTGCCACTTAAGTCGAGAGCAACTTGTGCCAAAGCTTCATCCATAGGTAATAAAAAACCATAGCGATTAATGCCCCGTTTATCTCCTAAAGCTTTTCGTAGTGCCTCGCCTAGGGCAATAGCAGTGTCTTCAACTGTATGATGTTCGTCGACTAGCAAATCTCCATTTGTATTTAATTCCAAGCTAAAGCCACAGTGTTTGGCTAGCTGCTCCAGCATGTGATCAAAAAAGCCTATTCCAGTGTTTACTTGTATTTTTTTATTTTGATCTAAGTTAACACTGACACTAACAGTAGTTTCTTTCGTTATTCGATGTATTTGTGCCGAGCGAAAAGGAGTGATTAATTCGTCAGCAATATCTAGCCAATTTTTTTGATCATTATAAAGCATACCTTGTATTCCCATGTTTTTAGCAAGCTCAATATCCGTTTGACGGTCTCCGATAACATAGGAGTTATTGAAATCCATTTCGCCACTGCGTAAGTAATCCACAATCAAACCAATTTTTGGTTTGCGACATGTGCAATTATCTTCAGGAAAGTGAGGGCAAATAAGTACTTCTTTAAAGTAAATACCTTGGCTTTGCAAAATATTCATTAAAAAATTATGTGGCGCTTCAAAATCTTCTGTTTTAAAAGAATTTGTTCCTATGCCATTTTGATTGCTAACCATGACTAAAGCATATCCAGACGTCTGTAATTTTAATAATGCGGGGATAACATTTTTTTTAAGATTAATTTTTATTAGGCTATCAACTTGTTCATCTTTTGGTTCGTCAATAATTGTGCCGTCGCGATCTAGAAAGAGTATTTTTTTAGACATGGTTCAGTATCTCCATTAAAAGTTTGTTTTCATCGGGATTACCTATGGTTGCCCGGATGCAATTTTTTAGATTATATTCATTGCTGCGGTCGCGCAGCACTATGCCATGCTTAAAACAGGTTTCCATGGTTTTTTGGGAATCGGTTACTTCAAATAATAAAAAATTAGCTTTGCTTTCCCACACTTTTTTAACAAAAGGCAATTTTTTAAGAAATAAAATTAATTTGTCCCTTTCCCTATTTATTAGCTCAATTTGTTTATTGACGCAATCTGATTTTAACTGCTGACAAGCAATATCAGCTGTAGATTTGGCAATAGGATAAGGAGCAATGATTTTCTTAAGCACTTGAATTATGCTTGGGTTTGCTATAGTTGCACCTAAGCGTATGCTAGCCAAACCATGCGCTTTTGATAGAGTACGCAATACGACAAGATTAGAATATGTGTTTATATATTTGCTTAAACTATCAGTACCAGAAAATTCTATATATGCTTCATCAACTACGATAATAGCTTTTCCATCTAGTTTTTCACAGATTGTTAAGATATCAGATGTTGCCAATAAATTACCAGTTGGATTATTGGGTGAGCACAGAAAAATTATTTTTATATTCGGTTGCCATTTTTGCAAAACGGCATTTAAGTCTAAAGAAAAATTTTCTGTTTTAATCAATGTTACTTCAATTATTCCTGCGCCTTGTATTGTAGCTGCTACTTTATACATGCCATAAGTTGGAGGACAGATCATGATTTGATCTTGCCCAGCGCGGCAAAAGAGGCGTACTAATAAATCAATGCCTTCGTCGCTGCCCCGGGTAACTAATATTTGTTCTGAGTCAGCAACATAAAGCGAAGCTAGTGTTGTTATTAATGAACGAGGCTGAGGTTCTGGGTAACGATTATATTTATTATCCCAAGGATTTTCGTTAGCGTCCAGCCAGGTTTTGTTTGTAATTTGGCTCTGCTCGCTTCTTGCTGAACGATAGGCGCTCATCGTGACAATTTCTGGGCGCATTAGTTCCAATAATTTATTAATTCTAATATCAACTGCATTTCTGTGAGCATCCAGTCCTTCAACTTTGGCTAATTCTTTTATAGTTTCTGCAATGCTAGTTAGACCCGTTTGGGTTAACTCTTGAATTGTCATTGTTTTCATAAAGTCTCCTACTGATAAACCACTTAAAACTTTGGCAAAACCATAAGTGGGTAAAACATGATTTGTTCCGCTTGCGTAATCTCCTGCAGATTCAGGTGACCATGGACCTAAAAATATTGATCCGGCGCATGTAATCGTAGGTAGATAGTTTCTCGGTTGAGCAATTTGAATAATCAAGTGTTCTGCAGCATATTCATTGGCAATGTTAATTGCCTCTATAACAGTATCGACTAAAATTACGCAGCTATTTTTCAGCGCTTGCTTTATAATCAAGTGTCGAGATAAATATTCTATTTGCCGCTGAATTTCCTGATTGACTTTATTGGCTACTGTAATGTCTGTACAAATTAATATAGACTGTGAATCACCGCCATGTTCTGCTTGTGATAGCAAATCTGCCGCAATAAATTTTGGATTTGCATTGTGATCGGCAATAACCATGACTTCCGACGGTCCTGCTGGCATGTCGCAAACTGCGCCCATGACATCTTGCGCCACCAGCATTTTGGCTTGCGTTACCCAACTGTTGCCAGGACCAAAGATTTTATCAACCTTGGGAATAGTTTCAGTGCCATAAGCCATCGCAGCAATTGCTTGTGCACCACCAACTTTATATATTTTGTTTATGCCACATAAGTTGGCTGCAACTAAAATATGCGGATCGATAATACCTGCTTTGGTAGGTGGTGAACATAAAACACGAATAGCACAATTTGCTATTTGCGCTGGAATACCTAGCATCAATACTGTTGAAACCAGTGGGGCGCTGCCAGCTGGAATATATAAACCCACGCGTTGAATTGGTCGCACCTGAGTTGCGCATACAATACCTGGAGATATTTCAATTTGGATATCAATCGGTTTTCGTTTGTTATGAAAAATATATATTTGCTGTATTGCTCGTACTATAGCTTGATAAGTAGAGTCTTGTATCTGTTTGCGTGCGTTTGCAAATTCGTTAGTACTAACTTGAATATCGTCGAGCCAAACGCCGTCGTGTTGCTGCGTTAGGTTTTTTAGTGCTGTATCACCGCCAGCGCAGACACTTTTAATTATATCTTGGACGCGAGATTTGAGATGGCTATTATCTGCTTGTAGTGGGCGCTCAAGTAATTTAGCTTGCTCAATTTTTGATATATTTTTCCAGGTATTAATTTTTAGCATATATATTTATCTTCAACATTATTTTGGAAAATTTCAGCAGTACGCTGCTTTTCTTCAGGTAACTGTTTGGGCGATTTTATAAGAACAGCTTGGCTGGCAAAAACCATTTCTACTTCTCGTAAATTATTTGCCTCTAAAGTAGCGCCGGTTGATACTAGATCGCAAATACCATCGGCAATACCAAGGCGCGGAGCTATTTCTACCGAGCCAGTCAGAGGGACAATTTTAATGGCGACATTATTTTTTTTAATAAAATCCGCAAGCAAGTGGGGATAAGATGTGGCAATACGACAGCTTTCTAGGTTCTTCATGTTTTTATATGGAAAATTTTTTGGTACTGCAATTGCTAAGCGACATGAAGCAAAGCCTAAATAATGCACAATTTCAATTTTTAATGCTTTTTCTTGACATAAATTAGTGCCGACAATACCGAAATCACAAAAACCTTCGGTAACTAAGTTAGGAATATCGTCATCACGCACCAATAATAGATCGAGCGGAAAGTTATCGCTGTGACAAAAAAGTTGGTTTTTGCGCGGTTTAACAGAAATTCCACAGTGAGCAAGCAAGTTTAATGAGTCTTCGTTCAGCCGGCCAGATTTTTGTATCGCAATTCTGATTCTATTTGCCATAGTTCTCTCCAAAAAAAACCCTGGGGAGCTTTTGCCGCCCAGGGTTTAATAAGAACTAAACTTATGCGGGAGGCAAATAGCCCCCCACTCAGTAGAGGCTATCTCAACTGATGATGATGCACATGATGTTTTGTAAATTTAATGTTCATATAACCAATATAGCATATTTTTAAAAAAATACATTATTTTTTTGTACGTGATTGACTAGACGGCTCTAGTATCATGGTTTGCGTATTTTTTCGGTTTTGATAGTACAATTTTTAGGTGGACATTATGTTTTAAATATCATTTGATTTGTATATTTTTATAATATACTATAATTTATGTATGAAAGATATTAATTTACAAAATTGCATTGGTTTTGAATGGGATAGGTGGAATTTTGATAAAAATTGGAGCAAGCATAAAGTATCTCATTTAGAATGTGAGCAGGTATTTTTTAATCGTCCATTGCTATTGTTTGATGATACTAAACATTCTAGAGAGGAAGTAAGAATGTATGTGTTGGGAAAAACAAACACTGGAAGATTGTTGTTTGTGGTGTTTACAGTTAGAAATAATTTAATTCGTGTTATTTCTGCACGAAATATGAACAAAAAAGAGCAGGTTATTTATGAAAGCAATACCAGTTTTTAAAAGCCCCAAAGCAGAAGCAAAGTTTTGGCAGCGTGAGGATTCTACTAAGTATATTGATTGGAGCAAAGCTGTGCTGGCAAGCTTTCCTAATCTGAAGCCTTCAGCTGAAACCATCTCCTTGCGATTGCCTGCATCATTATTAAGTGAAATTAAAGTTCTTGCGCACAAGGAAGATGTTCCGTATCAGTCGTTAATTAAGATTATGCTTGCGCGCGAAGTAGGTTTAACGAGATACCAAGAAGCAAAAAAATAGTTGGTTAAAAGCCTTTAGCAGTTTTCTTTGCGGCTTTTATAGCTGCTTTGACGTTTTGTGGGGCAGTTCCGCCAAAACTAGTTTTGCTTTTAACCGAAGATTCGACAGTTAGCGCTGTATAAATGGCTTTTGTTATTTTCGGTTCTATAGCCTGCATTGAAAGTAGATCAAGTTCTATCAGAGTGCAGTTCCTATTTTCGGCCGTTCGCACAAGTTGTCCGCTGATTTTATGTGCTTTTCTAAAAGGAATTTTTAAATTTTTCACTAGCCAATCAGCTAAATCAGTTGCTGTTGAAAATCCAGTTGCAGCTGCTTGACGCATTTTTTGTTTATCAACTTGAATGTCATTTATCATCGCGATCATAGTAGTAGTAGATAGCACAATAGTGTCGTGTGTGTCAAAAACCGGTTCTTTGTCTTCCTGCATGTCTTTTGCATAAGCCAAAGGCAGTCCTTTCATCATTATTAAAACGCTATTTAGGTTGCCAATGATGCGTCCAGTTTTTGCTCTGATAAGTTCAGCTGCATCCGGATTGCGTTTTTGTGGCATGATTGAGCTGCCAGTGGTGAAAGCATCGGATAGTCTTATAAAACCAAATTGATCTGTGCTCCAGAGAATAATTTCTTCTGCGAGTCTTGATAAATGAATGGCGCAAAGCATAGCTATACTCAAGTATTCTATGACGAAATCGCGATCAGAAACGCTATCAAGAGAGTTTGCTGTTGGCGCGGTAAACTTTAATTCTTTCGCAGTAAAATTTCTGTCAATTGGGAATGACGTTCCAGCTAAAGCCGCTGATCCTAATGGACACTCATTTAGCCTTATGTAGGCGTCTTTAATTCTGCTCCTGTCTCTTTTGAACATTTCAAAATATGCCATCAGGTGATGTCCAAATGTTATTGGTTGTGCTGATTGCAAATGAGTCATTCCTGGCATTATTGTATCCGCGTGTTTTTCTGCTTTGTTAATCAGCGCAAGCTGCAGCTTTTTTAAATTTACATCGAGACAAGCAAAGGCATCGCGTATCCATAATTTAAAGTCAGTTACTACTTGATCATTTCTTGATCTTGCAGTATGCAGTTTTCCTGCAGAATCGCCTATGATTTTTGCTAGGGCTGATTCGATATTCATATGAATATCTTCTAATTCGGTTTTAAATTTAAATTTTCCTGTTGCTATTTCTTTTTCGATCTTATTAAGGCCGCCAATAATTTTTTTGCCTTCTGTTTTGGTTATGATTTTTGTTTTCTCTAGCATTTTGCAGTGTGCTTTTGAGCCCAAAATATCGTGTTTAGCAAGGCGTACGTCAAATGCTATTGATTGGTTGATTTTTTGCAGGGTGGCCGCGGTGTTTTTTGCAAAGCGACCGCCCCACATTGTGTTAGATTTAGTCATTGTCGATTATCCTTTTATCTTTTTATAATTCATTAGTCTAACCGCATTTATTTTAATAAAACCATCTGCGTCTTGCGGATTATAATTATCGATAGTATCCATTGATGCAATATTTTTATCGTAAAGTGAGTTACTGCTTTTCCTAGCAATTGGATAAGCATTGCCTTTGTAAAGTTTTAGAACCACAGTGCCGTTCATGGATTCTTGGCTTTTATTAATTGCCGTCATGAGAAAGCTCATTTCTGGGCTAAACCAAAAGCCATTATAAATTAAGCTAGCAATTTGCAAAGACAGCATGTTCCTGATGCGCATTATTTCTCGGTCCATCGTAATGCCCTCTAAGTCAGAATGAGCAATGTGAAGAATTGTGCCCCCAGGTGTTTCATAAACGCCCCTTGATTTAATTCCAACAAACCTATTTTCTACCATGTCTAAACGGCCAATGCCATTATCTGCTCCTAGTTTATTTAAGTATATAAAAAGCTCAAGTGGATTGGTTTTTGTAGTGCCATCTTCAATATTTGTGATTTTTATAGGAACGCCATCCTGAAAAGTGAGCGAAATTTTCGTTGTTTTGTCTGGAGCATTTTGTGGGGAAGATGTTAAGGAATAAATGTCTTCCGTGCACTCTATATTTGGATCTTCTAATATTCCAGCCTCGTGGCTAATATGTAAAATATTTTCATCTTCGCTATACGGCTTTGCTACGGTGGCAGTAATAGGAATCCCATGTTTTTTTGCATAATTCAACATATCGGATCGTCCCTGAAATTGCTCTAAAAATTTATTAGCTCGCCAAGGAGCAATAACTTTTATTTGTGGATTGAGCGCATAATAGGCAAGTTCAAAGCGCACTTGGTCATTGCCTTTACCAGTAGCTCCGTGTGCAACAAAGCTAGCATTTTCTTTTTTTGCTACTTCAATTTGTTTTTTGGCTATTAATGGACGAGCTAACGCAGTGCCCAATAAATATTTGTTTTCATATAAGGCGTTTGCTTTAAAAGCAGGGAAAATATAGTCAGTAACAAATTCTTTGCGCAAGTCTTCAACGTAGACTTTTGCTGCTCCAATTTGCAGAGCTTTATTTTTGGCTGCAGCAAAGTCCTCGCGTTGTCCGATGTTAGCAATATAAGCAATTACCTCATAATTTTCCTCTACTAACCATTTTAATATGATCGAGGTGTCAAGGCCGCCTGAATAAGCGAGTATGATTTTTTCTTTTTTCATAGAGTGTTTCCAGTTATTGTTAATATTAATAACGAGCCAATACTAAATAAGAGAATTAATAAAAAGTGCCTGTTTAATGGAACGCGATATGTTGATTGTAGTTTGTTATTACCCCTTAATTGATAAACCAGAAGCGCCGGCAGAAATACTTCTAATATAATTGCGAAAAAAGCAGAATATTCTAACGCCATAATAAAGCCATTTTGATAAAATAATGCAAAGAGTATTGGCGGAAGAAAAGTTAAAATTGTTGTTTGTAAGCGTCCCGTATATGTATTTGCGCGTTTGAAGCCGTCTGCCAAAAAATCAAATAAGCCTAGGGCCACGCCTAGAAATGATGTTGTCATTGCAATATTAGAAAAAATATTAATACAGGAAGCGGTGTATTTGTTTTTTGTAATATTATTTAAGGTTTGAATTAATCCTCCAACGGAAGTGTTTTCGTATGCAATAGCAGCAAAGCTTAGTTTGCCTGCTATTGGTATTATGCCAAATGTAACTAGTAACCAAAGTATATAGATAAGTAATGGTATGGTTGTAGATGCAATAATAACTAAGCGCATGCTTTTTGCGTGTTGATTGCAATAGCTGCTAACGCTAGGTATTGCAAAGTGAAAACCAAATGCGTTAAGAAAAATTGGAGCAGCAACCCACAAATATTTCGCAGAAAAAGACTGGGCTAGTAGTTTGCTTAGGTCAATATATGGAACTAAAATGACAAGTACGGCTATTAGCAAGATTGTTTTAGCGCTTAATAAAAAACGTATTGAATAATCAACAGTGCTGGTGCCTAAGAATACAATCCCACCAAAAAGCAAGGTGAATAAAATGGTGCTAACCCAAAATGGTAGTTCGATTTGGATAGTGCTTTTCAGGATTACGTTTAGTAAAGAAGTGCTGCCGCATATGTATGCGGCAGTTGTAGCATATAGTAGTAATAAATAAGAAAGCCAGGTGATGATTTGTCCGGGTTTTCCTAAAATTTTTCGGGTCATTGTTCCAAAGCTGTTATTGTGTGGTTTAAATGCTAATGTAGCTTCCAGTGTGAGTAGGGCGGTGAGTGTCATGAGCGCCCAATTTAGTATCAATAATATGGCTGAATAAAAAAAACCGGCTGAAGAACTAACGAGCGGCAACGCCAGCATGCCGGCACCAATTGCTGACCCGGTCAAAATAAATATACCGCCTATTGTTTTGTTAAGCATGGCTTTGCTCTTGGTTTTTGAATAAATATTCGTATTTATGTAAATAGTAGCGTATAATTATACTTTTATCAAATAATTATTCATAATCTTGTATTTTTATTCATTTTTGGTATGGTTGGGGAACAAAAAAGGGGGTTAAAAATGATTGCAGATAAAAGTAATAAAGAAAATTTAATGATGGTGCTGCGAGATTTTTTATTAGAAGGATCAGCTAAGACCCAAGAAGAAATTTGCCAGGCTTTGGAAAAACAAGGCTATAGCATGAATCAAACTAAAATTTCTCGGTTGCTTAGAAAGCTTAGTATAGTGAAGGTAAAAAATGAATGTGGAGACGTGGTTTATTGGTTACCCAAAGAACCACCACCGCCGGAATCATCAACCACAGTGAATAGCTTGGTAACTGGTATAGTGACAAATGAAGTCATGATCATAGTGCATACCAGTCCTGGCGCGGCGCAATTAATAGCCAGAGTGCTTGATTATTGTAATAACGATAATGAGATTTTGGGAACCATAGCAGGAGATAATACTATTTTTATAGCGCCTAAATCTGTTAAGAATATTAAGAAGGTAGTGGAAAAGGTACGAGTTTTGCTGGAATTTTAAATTATTTTAAAGTACTATGTTTTTATGAAAGAAAAAATTTACAGTGATATAACTGCGCTCATAGGTAATACTCCACTAGTTCGTTTGCGCAATCTCACTGTTGATCTTAAGGCTACGGTTTTGGTTAAGCTTGAGTATATGAATCCTGGTTCAAGCGTAAAAGATCGCATTGCTTTAAATATGTTAAGCGTTGCAAAAGCTGCAGGAAAAATTAAAAACGATACGGTAATAATCGAGCCAACGAGCGGAAATACCGGAATCGGTTTGGCGATGATAACTGCTGCTTGGTGTTTGAAACTTATTCTCACTATGCCAGAAACCATGAGTTTAGAGCGTCGCAAGTTGCTTAAAGCTTATGGAGCTGAATTAATTTTAACTCCGGGAAGTTTGGGTATGCAAGGAGCTGTAATTAAAGCCCAAGAGTTAGCAAAGCAAAACCCAAATTATCTTTTATTACAACAGTTCGAAAATCCAGCAAATCCAGAGATGCATCGTCAGACTACAGCGGAAGAAATTTGGAGTGATACAGCTGGTGCAATTGATATTTTAGTAGCAGGTGTTGGTACTGGTGGGACAATAACCGGAGTGGGGGAAGTGCTAAAACGACGTAAGCCAACACTACAAGCCGTGGCGGTAGAGCCGAAGGGAAGTCCTGTGATTTCTGGAGGCAAACCCGGAGCGCACAGAATACAGGGCATAGGTGCTGGTTTTATTCCCAAAAACCTTAATACAAGTATAATAGATGAAGTAATTACTATTGAAGATGAAGTTGCAGAAGACATGGCTAGAAAAACAGCCAAAGCAGAAGGGATTTTAGTTGGTGTATCAGGAGGTGCTGCGATTGCTGCTGCGCTGAAAATAGCCAGTAGGCCTGAAAATGCTGGTAAAACAATAGTGGTCGTTATTGCAAGCAACGGAGAGCGTTATTTGAGCACTTGTTTGTATGATGAGTGTTGAGAGATTTTTATGAACAGCAAAATAATAGAAAATACGGCAAAGCAACTGCAACAAAATTTTGATGCGGAATTAATCGCACTACAATACAATAACAATAAGAATGTTTTTCCTTCGGCGCAGCAAGTTTTAGAAGTAATCCATGAACTACAAAAAATACTTTTTGCTGAATATTTTCAGAGTAATACTTTGCATGGATTGCGTAGTATCCAGCCAGTAGTTAGAGATTTAATTTGGCAAAGTTTTTATTGTGTTCATGCTAAATCAGGTTACCAACAAAATAGTATAGACGAACAAGCTGATGAGCTTAGCTGGCAGTTATTGCAACAACTGCCGCAAATAAGACTTTTATTGGACACTGATGCTACAGCAGCATATAACGGTGATCCTGCGTGCGAGGCGCGATTTTTGCCGGTTTTATGCTATCCCAGTATGTTAGCGCTATTATACCATCGTGTGGCGCATGTTCTTTATCAATACAAAATTCCGATATTGCCACGTATTATTACTGAGCTTGCGCATAGTCAGACCGGAATAGATATTCATCCAGGAGCGCAAATTGGTGAGAGTTTTTTTATTGATCATGGTACGGGCGTAGTTATCGGTGAAACTACCATAATTGGTCATCACGTAAAGATGTATCACGGCGTTACTTTGGGTGCTAAAAGTTTTCCTGTTGACGAAAATGGTAATTGCATAAAAAACATAAAAAGGCATCCCATAATCGGTAATCATGTCATAATTTATTCTAACGCAGTTATTTTAGGAAGAATTAATATTGGAGATAATTCTGTAATTGGCGGTAACGTTTGTTTGACTGAGAGCGTGCCAAACAACAGTCATGTTTACCAGCGTGCTCAAAAAGAAATTAGCGATTAGTTGGTGTGTTGCTGTTTTTATTTTCTTGATTTCTCTTAGACTCCATTTTTTTAACTGTATCGCGGAGTTTCTCTATGGTTTCAGGACTACAATTCCAGCGAGCGTGATTAAGGATCGAATCTTTAGCCTTTTCTTCACCATGTGAGATAGCAACCTCGAGCAGTGTTTGTCCATCTGCGCCCTTTTGTGTAAGAACTCTATCGATATCAGTTTTTTCAATCGCTAAAAGAAGCCTATCTACACCCAAAGTATATATTCCTTCAGAATTATAGCCAGTTTCATATACTCCCTCCGTGATAGAATTCTTTAGTAATTCATAGTCAGCAGTAATTTTTTTGAACTCTTCAGTTTTTTTGTCTATTTTAGAGCTTTCTTCTAACCCTAAAATTCCAGCATATTTTATAGCACTAGAGGCATCTCCAGATTGTAATGCTTGGTCAAATTTCTTTAGTACGTATTTGTCGGCACCTCCATGAAACCAGCCCATAAACTTAGTTCCCAAGTAAGAAAAATAACCACTAAAACCACTAAAAGATTTGCTGTTTATGTCAATATGTTTGTTGTTTGTTTCCACCTTTTTTTCTATATTTTCTTTAATTTTAGTAAGAAGTGTTGTTACAATTGGTTGTTTTTTTAATAAAATGGCGTGCATGAGTGGTGTATTGCCGTCTTTATCCTCTTGTTTAAGAAGGATACCAGCATTTTCAGTCTTATTGAGTATCCATTTTACAGTATTATTATCATCCTGTGAGATGGCTTGCATGAGTCCCTCTGCCTTTCTTTGTGTAAAACTAATTATGGTATTCTTATTTTCATCTTCTTCTTCAATTTGTTGCTCTAAAACGCTTTCTTCCTGTTGTGGATAGTTATAATTAAATTGAGGTTTTTCTGAGGGCTGCTCTTCTAAAACGCTTTCTTCCTGTTGTGGGTAGTTATGGTTGAATTTTACATCCATATCGTTGATTTTTTTACTGCGGTCATTTTCTATCTGAGTAAGTTCGTCGGAGTTTTCTTTGTGTATACCAGCAAGATTTGTAAGCCGTTCTTTTAGGTTAACTAAATCATTAGCGCGTTGTGAAACTTCGTCTGATCCGATGAGTTTTTTGTGCTTTGCAATGACCATAGTATAGTCACCATAAAACGCATCTGCGTCCCAGGGCATAAAATCGCCAAATTGTGTGTCAGGATATCTTTTTAAAACTGGGGTTTCCACTTGTTTTACACTTTTTGTTACTTTATCTATTTCATAGCACAATATTTCCGCTGAGCCTTTACCAGTCGGGCAGTATATTGTGAATAAATCTCCAACTTTAACTCCAATAGTAATTCTTCCATCCCAGCTATTCTCATTAAAATTAGTAACAAAGTTTCCTTCTTTGTATATTGGTGAATTTGGGTCTGTAAGAAATTTCGGTGGAGTTCCTTTTCCTTTATTGCCTAGAAATAGATTAATTTCTTTAGGGTTAAGATATCTGCATCCTTTCGGATTTCTGGGGAAGTTATCTTCGTCTGTTATGTCTATTTGGGACCCTACAAAAATATCGCTAGTAGTCTTTTTAATAAAACCTTCTTGTGTTATATTTTTTAAGCAATCTTCACTTAATGCGATAAATTCTTTGGCGAGGCTTGCGAGCCGCCGGTCGTTGAAATTATCCGATTCCCTTATGTATTGCTCCAATCTACCAGCAGATTTTCTGTATTCAGCAATCTTTTTGTATATTCGCTGCGAATCTCCTTGTTTGTTTTTTAGTGAGTCAGATAATTGTTTTACCTCTTTGTTTAGGTTTGCAAAAGCATTATAGTATGCCTGATCTTTTAGCTCTTTTAGTTTATTGTTTAAGCCATCGATAATCTTACTGCTATGGCTATTTTCTTTAACATGAGACTGTATTCCTGTTTGTTCGTATTTGTTTTGTTGTTCCAAAAGGGAATTAACGCTATCAACATCTGTTGGCTCTTCTTTTCTCCAGCGATCATTAAAATTAAGTATACAGTACGATGTTTGTATAGATAACATGGCGGTATATCTATCGCTTTGTGTGCCAGCCAACGCAGCTTCATTTTTTTCTTTTTCTTGCATTTTTCCCCATGTGCCCTTTGCTATTTCGTATAGCTCATTTGATTCCGTAAGTATTTTTTCTATTTCTTTATCATTAGTGTTTTTAGTAGGGTCGCTTGATATATTTTCGAAAGTACTTTTGTGATTTTCTAGATAATTTGTAAGGTCGCCAACTCGTTGTTTGTATAAATTTAATTTTTCATTTGGATCGGCCGATAGTAGCTTATATTGGTTTGAGTAGTCTGCAATTTTTCTTTGGAATTTCAAAAAACTGTTGTCTTTACCCGCATTAATTATCGGCTTCTCCAGATCATGTGCATCATCCAAAAGACGCTCAATATCACTTTTTGCATTTTTCAATGCAGAGCCCGTGAGGTGTTGGCTTTCAAGATCATTTAGCGATTTCTCAATTTTTTTAGATACATTCACATACGCAGTAAAGTATGCTTGTGCGGTTAATTCTTCCCATTCGTCATACGCTCTTGAGCCAATATCGCTTTTGAGCAGAATAGCATGGCTTCCACGCGGATGTTCGAAGTCGCACATTTTAAAAAATGATGAGACATCCTCGAAAGACATATAATGTGTTTTTTCTAACTCGATTCTAGCGTGGTGTATTGCGTTTAATTCTAGAATGTTAACTGCGACGATTCGTCTGTCTGTTTGTAATTTTTCGAATCTTTCTTTGGGTGTTTGTTTTGTTTTATTTTCTTGTTTTTTTGTTTCTTCTGCTAGTTCGCTTAATCTAGTTAATAGCGCTGTGTCGGTATCTATATTTGAAGAGGATCCATTTAATATTTCCTCAAGATGTTTTCTATTTGAAATAAATTCATCCTGCAATAGATTAACTTGTTGTTCATACTCGTCCTGATCTAGACTAGTTTTATTGCTGTTGTTGCCTCTCATCTGAGCAAGTTCATCTGGATTTTTCAAATAACTTTCTTTCCTTAGGCTTGGGTCGTGTCCACCAGCGGCAATATTTTCAATGCGGCTTCTGAGATCGGCTAACTCTTTATCGCGATAAAGCAACTTTTTTTCTGTAAATATGTTTAAACTTCTAGCCCTTTTAAAT
>JBAXAM010000029.1:0-16951 GCA_037142515.1 bacterium
GCCTGCCTTGCCTATTACTACTTAATTAGTCTCATATGTGTTTGGACTTTTACAGAGTAAAGAAGAAATGAACAAAAAAAGACCAAAAGTTTTTGAGGAGCTAGAAAGATTGGCGGAACTTTCACCAGCCGCTTTTTATTGGACGGATACAAACGCTGTTATTATTGGTGTTAATGAACGCGGTCTAAAAATAGTAGGGGAACTAACTTACAAAGACATTGTTGGTAAAAGCCCATACGACATGTATCCACCCGAGATAGCTAAGATTGTTGATAGCAATACAAAAAAGGTTATAGAAACTGGTAAAACTCTTGTTTTTGAAGAGTATGTTGATGACCCCAAAACTGGAAAAAGAAGATACTATAAAGTAATCAGGTCTCCATTGTTTGAGAACGGAAAGATAGTTGGTACGGTTGGAACCACCATAGAAATCACAGATACCAAAGAAAAAGAAAAACTACAACTCAAAAGCGAAGTTCAAAAAATCAAACTCGAAGAACAGCGAAAATTCAAAAAACTTGTTAACCAAGCTGCAGAAGATACTAAATCCAACCTTGCGATTTTATTAATTCTTATTCAGCAATGCTCGGGATTCCCTAGAAGTAAAGTATTTGAAACTATTGAGAAACTATCTGATGATGTACCAATAAATCTCTATTGGTTCGATGAGAACAATAAGCTTATGGGTGCAAATAAGCAAGATATGGAAAACACTGGCGCTACATCTATTTCCGCTTATATTGGTAAAACACCCTATGATTATTTACCACATGAAATGGCGGATAGTATAGTTAAGCATTGCAACTTGGTAATGCGAGCAAAAAAAATACTATCCCAAGAGGAATTGTTTAAAGACATTACTACCGGAGAAATCAAATATTTAAACTCTTTCAAAGCTCCGCTATGCGATAATACTGGAAAAATCATTGGAACTCTTTGTACCTCAATCGACATTACATCAGAAAAATATGCAGAACAATTGAAGCTCGAAAATGAACTTCAAAAAATTAAGATTCAGGAACAAGAAAGATTTGCCACAGTCGCAAGAGGAGTATCTCATGATATCAGGTCACCATTGACAACCTTGCAGAATATTGTTGCGCGCATTTCAAAAAATCTTGTTGAAAAAGATCGTGTTGGTTTAAATAGTGTAACTAGAAGCATTACCGATATTGCTAATAACTTGCTGCATGATTTCAAAAAAATAAGAAGTGAAGTAACTACAGATACAATGGAAATACAACCAGTTTTGGTATCTTTGGAGCTTGCAAAAATTGCAAGTGAAAAAAGGCACCAATATGCAAAATCTCCAGCTAAGATCAATGACTTGTATGATTCGAATAATAGCTTTGTGTTTATTAAAACAGATCCATCAAACTTTGATCGCATGATATCAAACTTGGTAAATAATGCTGTTGATGCCTTTGATGGTAAAAAAGGCAAAGTAGATTTAAAACTGGGTATAGAAAGCGAGCGTGTTAAAATTACTATTCAAGATAACGGCAAGGGCATACCACAAGAAGTTATTGATAAGATTATGAATAATGGTGCTGTAACACACGGTAAGAAAAATGGCAACGGTATTGGCCTTGCTCAAGTTCGAAGCACTTTGCAGATGAGCAATGGCAAAATGCAGATTGATTCTAAAATTGGCAAGGGGACTAAGATAACGCTTACTTTTCCAATAACTGGAGCGCCTAATTGGATAGCACGCCAAATCGTGTTACATAAAGGCGATATAATTGTTGTTTTGGATGATGACGGCTCTATTCATTGTTCCTGGGACATGCGCTTTGAGGATTATGGCGACGCTGTTAATTTGGTACATTTTAGATCAGGTGAAAAAGCAATTAATTTTATTAATACCCATCCAGAAAAGCATAAGATATTTTTACTCTCAGACTTTGAGCTAATAGACCAAGAGTTAAACGGTTTACAGGTTATCGAGCGGGTTTCTATGCAAAGCCAGTCTATTCTCGTAACAAGCCATTATGCCAATACAAAAGTGCATGCTATGGCTACCGAAATGGGAGTTAAAATATTACCAAAACAGCTTTCGTCAGAAGTTCCTATTACAATCGAAGAAGAAATAAGCATGAGCCATTCTAAAAAGGGATATTTGGTCATCATAGATGATATGCGAGAGCTTGCTGATTCTGTAGCTGATTCACTCAGAGATAAGTTTGCAGTAGTAGGAGTATATTATCACCCAGAACGTTTTTTAGAAAATCTAGCGCAATATCCAAAAGACACTGTAATTTGTATGGATCATGATTTCAAAACCAAAATGAATGGCATTGATTTGGCTAAACAATTACATGAAGCTGGTTATACCAAACTTTATTTGCTTTCTGGTAATAAATTTGAAGAAGGTGTAGTACCAGATTACCTAATAGTGTTGCTTAAAGGTGACATGGAGGCTCTCTTGCAGCTAGCCAATGCATAGGGTTGAGTTTCGCGCGATTAATAATAGCCTCAAGGCTAGTTAATGGCGATTTGAAAACACTTGGTGAGTAGAGCTACCAGATCACTCCAGCAGCCCCCTCCTCAGAACCGGACATGCGAATTTCCCGCATCCGGCTCCCGATAATCCCGTTTCAATAAGTTGCGAACATCGATATAGTCTTAAAGTTGCTTGGATAATTTATTCGTCTTAGCAAGCTTCCAAACTTTTCCCAGTTCATTCTACGCTTTCCACCTTTGCGGTTTATCCAGTTAAATAAGGCTCGTCTGCTAAGATGAATAAACGACCTTACTCGCCGTTGGTTGTCAGAAATGGCATTATAATTTATCCATCCCACCACAACCTTTTTGACCCGCTCCAGTGTTTTATGCGTTTCTGTATTGAGACTTTCTTTGAGAAATTTACGAAGCCCATTGAGTTTTCCCGCAAATCGATCTGATCGGCTTTTGAATTTTAATCTCCACCAACCATCTCGACTCTTTCCCCAGTAACAAAGAAAACCTAGAAATTTGTATGTGGGTAAGCGCTCTCCTCTTAGCTCAGCCTCTTTTGCTGCTTGTTTTCCAGACCTAATCACGCTCGATTTCTCTTCGTGCAATTTCAGTCCGTATTTCTCAAGTCTTTTTGGAAGTACTTTGTAAAATTTATCCGCGTCTTCTTTAAACTGAAATACAAACACCATATCATCCGCAAACCTTATTTCTTCTACTCTGCCTTTTAGGTATTTCTTGCTAGCTTCAAACCAGCTATCTACCACGTAATGCAAATAGATATTCGATAAGATTGGCGAAATTTTTGACCCTTGCGGACAGCCGACTCTGTTAAGCTCCGCTTTTCCGTTAACCATTATTGGCGCCCGGATCAGCTTCTCAACGAGTTTTAGAAATCGTTTATCCGATATCTTTTCTTGTAAAATACCCTGCAAATGCGCATGCGGTATTGAATTAAAATATTTTCTCAGATCTATTTCTATGGTTACTCCATTCGAGTTCTGATTGCTGTATTTCATCAAGGCTCGCAATGCCTCATGCCCGTTTATTCCTTCTCTGTACCCGTAGGAACATGGGAGAAATTGTGGTTCGTATATCGCCGTTAGAACCTTTGACACAGCATCCTGTACAATTTTGTCTTCAAAACAAGAAATTGCCAGAGGCCTTGTGCTTCCGTCTTCTTTTGGTATTTCTACTAACCTTGAGCCTCGAGGTTTGTATGCGTTTCTACGGATTCGAGCTAAAAGATTTTGCAAATTATCCTCTAGGTTTTTTCCGTAGATTTCCTTTGTAACTTTATCTATACCAACGGCCTTCTTTCCGTCCAGTTGTTGGTAGCTTTCGCGAAGCAAATTTAGGTCGACAACATATCCAATATTATTGAATACTGTGTCTGGTCTAAATGTTGCTCGCTTATTTATACGCTCAAGATTCGTTGTCTTATTATTTTCGTAATCTGTTCGTACGTTCATAAGTTTCTCTATCACGTTGTTATTATCTGCCAGCTCTTGGCTCCATGGTCGTTACCCACTTCCCCGCTACTACAGCTGACTCCGACATCCATAAATCCATCCTCAAAGCCTTACGGTTTCATGCCGCTTGTACTTCGCCTACTACATCCATTGTAGAGATCTATGGACTTCCCAAGTTCCTACGCCCATCTTTATCAGCTCGCTGACGCCTAAGACCCCGGTGAGAGATTATTTGCAATACCCGATTTAGTTCTGCAAATTCTCTATAGCTTGCTGGATTTTATACTCCATCTGCTCTCACGAATAATTCATATTTCGAGGCTATCTTACGTTCACCCTTTGCGATCAGGATTTCGGCTCGTCAATTTCGCTGTCTACGCTTCGTGTCCGTCGTTACCTTCGGTAAAAACACGCAAGACTCGCTACGTAGTGAGATCGGTTCCTCTTCTACGATAGGACTTTCACCTACAAGATGCGCTAGGCTTCAACCACTTGGCGCACAAAAAATGGTAAATACCTAAAATAAGCCTATAATTTCTTACAAAAATGTGTACCCTAAATTAGGGTCGTCACTGTACCCTAATTAGGCACTAGTGTAGTCACCAAAGGCTTGAAATAGGGGTTTTTTGAGGAAAGTACCCTAGGCACTAATATATGGTCTACCTGTACCCTAAATAGGTACTACGTAAAAAATCTTGAAAACCAGAAAATTTAAAACTGGCTACATTCGTTTTTAGAATCAATAGCATGGGCTAAAAGTCACGAGTGACGTGGTGTGTACGTTGTTTTGGTATAAGATTATAGCCAAATCTCAACCAGAAACCACATGTTGTTTTATACGTTTTTTAAGAAACAATCTTGGCTTTTTCAAGCGGTTTTATGTAAAAATTTTACAGTAAAATTTTTACGCGTACAATGCTGTCCAGTTAGAGCTAACGATGAAAGTTTCACTTGTTGGTTACGATAATTAAGTTGTATATGAGAATTGAATTTTTGGGTGATAATGAGCTATGTGGTTTAAGTCTAAAATAGATTTTTTAAGAGGCCAAAAAGCATACCGTAAAGGGGATTTTCAAGTCGCCTTTGAGTATTTTAATAGCGCGAAAAAATCTGGTGAACAAAGCGCAGCTTTTATGTGCGGTATAATGCTGATTAATGGCGAAGCAGGATATGTTGATTTTGCTAGAGGCATTGAATTAGCAAATAAACGTAAAGCAATTTTAGTAAAGAATAGCAGAAGGTTATTAAACAAAACGCTTCTTGATTATTATGGGGAATGTGGTGAAAAAGGGAAATATGTTGCTGAATTAGAAATTGCGGCTAATGAGTTCTTGGATTACATGGCATTAGATGAACTAATATATTTGAATTATTGTGGGCGGTTAGGTTCGCACCAAGCATCTCAAAATAAAGAAAAAGCATGTTGGTATCTCTTTATACAACGTTATTTTTCTGATTTTCCTGTTCCAAGGCTATCATTGGGATCAATCGCTTTTGGAGTATTTCCAATAGCGGCAAGGAAGTTGATTGCAAAAATATTATATAAATTTAGCGATAAAAAAGAGCTTTCAACTATTCTTGAAAATTTTGTTGAAAAAACATCGCCGTATTATGGTTCTGATGAACAAGAAGCACTAGCAAGAAAAATATATGCCGTGCTAAAAGAACATGGATCCGGCGTTCCTTCGTATTATGTAATTTTGATGGCCATAGTACCGCTCGTGTTACAGATGGTACTACCCTTGGGAAATGATATAGGGCTTTATAGCATCCTAGCTGTTTTTAATAAATATCTATCTATATTATCAATAACTGTCACGCTTTTTGTTATATTAGCATATAGAAGTAATTTATTTCTGACAGTACTTTTTCTTATTTCATCAGGTATTTTTAATATTATCAGCGTATTATCGGTACGCGATTTTTATGGATTCCACACTAAAACAATAGCAACGGTTTGTTTGATCTATGCTTTAGCTGGCATAATAAGAGCATGTTTGTTCGAGCCTTTTCTCAAGAGAAGGTTTTTTAAGTAAAACGAATCCTGCCATAGTGTTTGGTATAATACTTAATTAGCGATAGTGTTTTGACAATCACTGTGCTTTTGTTACCATAGCCTTTCACAAAATCAAGGAGCAATTTTATGGCAGTAAAAAGAGCTGTTAAAAAAATTATAAAAGCAAAACCAACAACTAGGCAGCTTTCCATAAAGAAGGCGTTTTCAAAGTCAGAAACAATAAAATCAATTGCAGAAGTGGCCGAGCTTGGAAAAAAGCAAGCTACAATAGCAATGGACTGGCTGGCGCACATTATCAAAGCTCATATTTCAAAAAAAGGTCCAGGGGTATTTGTTTTCCCAGACATCGCGAAATTTAAAGTGGTTCGCAAATGCATATTCTTGCTCAAACCGATCACTGATTCCTGTCCAAACCGATCAGCCGTTCTTGTTTCAAATCGATCACTGATTCTTGCTCAAATCGATCACTGATTCTTGCTCAAACCGATCAAAAAATTATCAACGCAGAACAACCTCCAGAAACAGATTAAAAATCTGATTGTTTTCTAAAAACAAAGTGTACTTCCAAACTTAATCACAATTTGGAGATACATATGAGAGGTCATGTAACAATGAGAAAAATTAGAGAAATATTGCGTTTAAAATTTGAGTTTAAAACTGGTAACAAAAAAATCGCCACCAGCTTAGCAATTAGTAGCAGTACTGTGCATGAATGTCTACGTAGAGCTAATTTAGCTGGGCTTGGATGGCCGCTACCAGATGATTTAGATGATGAGGTGTTGGAACAAAAGCTTTATTCGCCGCCAGGAAAAAATACATCAACAGAGCGTGGTGAATTAGATTTAGCTAAAATTCACGAGGAGCTAAAACGCAAAAGTATGACATTGATGTTACTGTGGGATGAGTATAAAGAATTACATCCAGCAGGGATAAGCTACAGTCGATTTTGCCACATTTATAGAAAATGGAAAAAGCAATTAGATGTTTGGATGTGCCAAGATTACAAAGCCGGTGAAAAGATGTTTGTGGATTATGCTGGCGATACCGTTCCTATAAGCGATGGGCATGGTAATGTCCATCAAGCACAAATTTTTGTTGCAGTGCTTGGAGCTTCGAATTACACCTTCGCAGAAGCGACAATGACCCAAACTTTGCCGGATTGGATAAGCTCTCATTGTCGAGCATTAAAATTTTTTTGTGGTGTCCCGGAGCTGTCGGTTCCCGACAATCTTAGGAACTGCACCACCCTTGCCAACCGCTATGAGCCTGATATTAACCCAATTTATCATGATTTTGCAAAACATTACGGCTTTGCAATTATGCCGGCACGCGTAAGAAAACCAAAAGACAAAAGTCTGGCGGAGAAGGGGGTGCAACATATTCAGTATCAAATTTTAGCAAGACTGCGCAATCAAGTTTTCTTTAGTTTGGAGGAGCTAAATGAAGCAATAGCGATTCTATTAGAGAAAATAAACTCACAACCATTTCAAAAATTACCAGGCTCTAGATTGAGTCAATTTGAAAAGATAGATAAACCAGCTTTAAAACCGCTGCCGAATACTCCTTATAAATTTGCTGATTGGAAAAAAGCAACTCCAGGTTGTGATTATCATGTCGAAGTAGATAAGTGTTTTTATAGTGTTCCATATACACTTATTAAAAAAGAATTGGACGTGAGATTTACAGATCAAACTATTGAAGTTTTTTATCGATTAAAAAGAGTAGCTACGCATATACGTAACTATGGGAATAGGAAACATATTACGTTGGCTGAGCATATGCCCACATCTCATCAAAAATATGTTGAATGGACTCCAGAGCGAATAATTAGTTGGGCTGGAAAAACGGGCATATTTACAGCACAGTTGATTGAAAAAATTATCGCTACTAAAGAACACCCGCAGATAGCGTTTCGTTCTTGCCTTGGTATCTTACATCTCGGTAAAAGTTATACAAACCTTAGATTGGACTCGGCGTGCAGTCGTGCTTTAAAAATAGGAGCTTACAGCTATCGCAGCGTAGTATCAATTCTAAAAAATAACCTAGATGGCGTACCAGTAATCTCATCAGAAACATTAACAGCAACAAAAGAAACACATGAAAATATTAGAGGAGGTGATTATTTTGAATAAGGGGATTTCATCCCCTTAAACCCCTGAAAGTATTTGGATGCGTAACTTGTTTTAATAATGAGGCGGTAAATACCGCCTCAAGTTACGCAACTGCCATCGGCGCTTCCGCCTGTGCAGTAATTTAATAATAACAGAATAGGAGAAAAAATGTTAACACACCCAACAATTGAAAGTTTAAAAAAATTACGTTTATTAGGAATGGTTAGAGCTTTAGAAAACCAACTTAACCAACCGCAAATAGAAAGCATGGGTTTTGAAGAGCGGTTAGGATTAATGGTCGACAATGAAGTTTGTGATCGTGAAACTAGAAAATTACAAACGAGGCTTCGCAACGCTTCTTTAAAACAAACGGCATCTGTAGAGGATATTGATTATCGCGCATCGCGCGGTATTGATAAAAAGCTTATATTTACCCTGGCCAATTGCCAATGGATAAAAATGCATCGTAATGTTTTAATTGTCGGCGCAACTGGCACAGGCAAAACATATTTAGCCTGTGCTTTAGCACATAAAGCCTGTTTAGAGGGAAGCACCATCTATTACAGTCGCCTATCAAGACTTCTACCAGATTTAGGTTTGGCACGAGGCGATGGTAGCTATAATAAAAAAATGAAACAGCTGGCAAAGGTCGTGGTTCTGATTTTAGACGACTGGGGAATTTCTCCCCTTACAGATGAGCAACGTCGTGATTTATTAGAGCTGCTAGACGATCGCCATGAAAAATGCTCTACTATTGTTACCAGTCAACTACCAATTAAACTCTGGCATGAATCTATTGGAGATAAAACTTTAGCTGATGCTATTTTAGATCGATTGGTACACAATGCTTATCGGTTAGAATTAAAAGGTGACGATTCTATGCGTAAATTACTTAATAAAGATTTGAACAAGGAGAATAAATAATATAGATTTATAGCTGTTGTTTTGCTTTGATTTTTTTGATTGATTTGAGCAAGAATCAGTGATCGATTTGAAACAAGAATGGTTGATCGGTTTGGACAGGAATCAGTGATCGATTTGAGCAAGAATCAGTGATCGGTTTGGGCAGGAATCGTTGATCGGTTTCGCAGGAATACGCACGCAAACCAGCTACAAAAGCTCGCAAGGGAAAAAATCCTTTTACTGGTGAACCAATGACTTTTGCAGCAAAACCTGCGCGTAGTGTTGTAAAGGTTAGGCCTCTTAAAAAACTAAAAGACGCATTAAAATAGTTTCTATAGTAAAAAATCGTATGCATCTACCCTGCTATATAATTTAGACAAGGTAGATATTTACTAGCAACTTTTATATGAAAGCTTCTAAGTTAAGCTTGAGTGTTTTGGCGAGTCTATAGCAAAGAGTCATTGAAGGCAGTTTTTTATTACTTTCGGTCAGGTAGATAACCGATACAGATATTTTAGAAACTTTTGATAGTTGCGGTGTAGTCCATCCTAACGATTCTCTTTTTTCCCTTATCTTTTTTGCAAACATCTTACTATCAAAAGGTATTTGTAAAGCCCCTACTAGCAACCAGCGGTTTTTGTCGGATACGTCCATATCGTGTTCTAATTTATAAATAATGGTTTGATGAACACCAGACAAGCGCGAAAGCTCCGGACAAGATAAGCCAAGCTGCGTTCTTTTCTCTCTTATTATTGATGCGAATAATGACATATTAAATATATAATACCATAAAAGCATTAGTAGTAAAAGACGATTTTATATAATATAATAAAATTAACTTAGTAAATTTATTTTAACCATCATTAATAGGGTTAAAATAAATAAATTATTTTTTTAAAAAACATTTGACAAATGTATTAAAGATGTTATTATATATCTTGTATAAAAACAAAAGCAGATGGCAATGAAAATAAATAAGAAGCAAGTTTTTAAACACCGTCGAAACCCTATAAAAATAGGTATAATAAGGATGATGGAGTTTTTAACTAGGACGTATGTAAATACGTTGACGCAGAGAATAAATTTTTGATTCTCTGTAAAAAGCGAAGCCCATAACAGCAACGAACTGTTACAGGCTTCTAACCATAAAACAATAGTTAGGATTGAATCATGGCTAACATGAATAGTAGCACATCTTTTTTATCTGCCAAAGATGCTTTGGCAATTCTGAATATCCAATCAAACAACCCAACCCTTGAAGATATAAAAACCGCTTGCAGAAAGGCAGCGGCTAAATATCATCCAGACCACAACCCTGCTGGGCTGGAAATGATGAAAATGGTTAATGTTGCTTATGAAACCCTAAAAACCATAGACCCAAGCAAAATAAACAACTTTGTCCCAAATACTCACGACTATGGCGATGCCATCAACAACGCGCTAAACGCAATTATTAATTTGGGTTTAAACGTCGAGCTTTGCGGAGCGTGGATTTGGATAAGTGGAAATACCAAACCACGCAAAAATAAAATGGCAGAAGCTTTAACGCTTCAAAATTCTTACATATACCAAGAAGTATACCCAACACCCACTACGTTTTACCATAAATTAAAAAAACAATTAAATTCATTTTTAAATTCTTGGCTAAATAACTGCATACAACAAGGATATAAATTTATCAACGATAAAATCAATTGGAGGATTAGCAAATGTACTTTTGTTTGCGTGACTTATTAAGTATTGGATGGTTCGACTTGGAGTTTATTGAAAAGTATTACGCTCTTGTGCGTAAAAAAATGACATTCGAAGAATTGGAACATATACCGCTTGGGGAAATTAATGCAAATACGATCTTGTATCCAATTTTCTTGTGTATTAACAACGAAGTTTTTGAGCTTATAAAAAACCGCGGTGAATTCCCAAGTGGTGAGAAAGAGCAAATAATTGATGCCTGTAACAGGAGAATAGGCGAGTTTTCTCCTTTTCTAAACTGCCTTGACTCTTTGTTTAATAATGAAATAGATGAAGTGAGTATTGATGGTAAAGGAATAGAAGAAGTAGCAGACGAAGTATATTTTTTATTATTAAAAAGTGAACTATTAGATGCCGATTACTAATAGTGAAAAAATAATTGAGGAGACTATAAAATGTTCTTAAGCAATTTAATAAATAGACCAAGCTTTACTGGGTTAATTGTTTCTTGGATACAAAATAAAGTGTGTGGTACTGGTGCCAAAAGCAAAGCGGAGGAACCAGCAAATTTTACCGACATTGATACTGATGATCACGAATACTTAAAATATATCTATGAAATGGAACATTATGGCGCAGATCATCATGATAAAGTAGAAAAATTTCAAGACTTTGTAAAGATGAAAAGCGCATTAGATAGAGAAGCAACACAGGACGCAACTGTGGAAATAATAGAGGCCTTATTAATCCTAGGTATTCAATCTCGTATCTTAACCAGCGATGATATAAACACAGCATACTATCAAGCAACCACTAAATATTGTCCGGAATATACTCCGGCATGGCTGGAAATGCGAAAAATGATAGCAATTGCTCATAATATTCTAATATCACAAAAACTACACAGAGTTAATAAGGTAGCTAGCATGGGTTATGGTTGTTACGACTATGCAAAAGCCATAAATACAGCATTAAATAAAATCATAAACTTGCAAGGCGTGTCGATTACGGTCAGAGGAACCAGAGTGCTAATTAGCGATAGCACCAAAGATCATGGCGAAATTTTAAAGCAATCAGGTTTTAGGCAAGGTAAAAAAACATACTGGACTTTTTCACCTACATGAAAACATAAAACCACGAACAATAAAACATGACTTATGGTGGTACCAGTGGCTACAAGTTTTAACTTACTCGATTTTTTATCTAAAAAATATTTAATGGAGGTGATGCAAGAATGGCGTAAACAGAAAAAATAAATTGGATTTCTAAAGCAGTATTTATCAATTTAAAAAATTAACAAAAGGCGCGCTACCAATTGTGCATCACCACTTTCGGAAGCGCTGGCCATATCAACTCGCGAAAGGAGTCAAAATGGTTGAACATATTCTAGCTTCACAGCAATTGCCTTGCAATGAAAGAAACGGTTTTGTAGCAAATGAGTCGGAAACACGGCCACCAGCAACAAATAAAGCCAATTATAAATCAAGTACGGATGAAAATAGTAGGTCATGCGCCAACAATAACTATCTTAGATTTTCTTCTGCGCAAGAAATAATTCACAACCTTTTGAGTTACGACAGGATTGTTCTATTGCCACACATAATTCCAAGATTTACCGAATTAGAATTAGCGAAAAAGCTAAATATTACCGCCCGCCAATTAAGATGCCTGAGAAAATCACCGGAATCTTATAAAAAGATAGCAAAATATATTTGTCTGCCATTGATCGGGTTGTATTGCAGCAGCACATTACAGCAGCCGAAATTAAACCATGATACGGATGCACATCATGAATAAAAAACGCTGTCTTAATTGCGGAGACAGGTTTTCTCCCAGTAAACATATCGTAAATCAGAGATATTGTTCAAAAAAAAGATGCCAAAAGGCGCGTGTAAAAAAATGGGTAGAACGTCATAAGCACAACAAAATGTACAAAGCCAATAGGAGGGAAATACATAGTAGATGGCGAAACAACAATCCTGAGTATTATAAGAAATATAGAAAAAATGTATCGAAAAAAATCATGACACCAAAAACAGATACTGAAAAACCAACTTTAAAACTTTTAGTAGGGGAAAATGTTTTGGCTAATTTACAAAAAGCAAAAATAGTTGACTGTAATTGTAGGCTAATTTTAATATGCGGAAAAACCATTAAAAACTAACGTGTGTTTAGTCCCAAGCCGCATTTATTAAGCGATACGAGTAGGTTTTGTCCTACAAATAAGCAAGGAACAAAACTAACGCATATCTGACACAAAGCCACATCTATTATGCCATATGTAAGAAAAGTGTTTATAAAACACGTGCCTATAAAAAAAATAAACACCAACGCGTAGTTTTGATGGATCGCTACTGTAAAGCAATACAACGATTTTGTCTTTGTTGAAGCATTAACAGTGAAGACTAACGTAATTTTAAAACGTTTTTTTGTATGGTAGTTTTCACGGTTAAGTTATGCGGGCAGTAGCAAAAAAATAAGACAATTTTGTTGAAATAAAAATATATCGGAAACAACTTAGAGCTAATAAAGACCATGACACAAAAAGAAAATAACGATGTTTACTTAAGTATAGAAAAAATACAAGCAATGCTTCATAGGTTTTTGGTTGAAAAAAACATGACAAAAGAAAAATTAGCCCAAGAAATAGCGATAAGCGTAGAAGAGCTGGAACAGCTTTTATGTAACAAAAACACACCGATATTAATTCCTAAAATAATTTTATCCCTGGTCAAGCTTTATTGTAAAACAAGATGGGAGGATCAATTAATAAAGCCCAAAAATTAATGCATGATACTGGATAATTTTTGTTGGTGTAAAAAATATAAAGGTTTTTTCTCAAATGAATTGGCACATTTTGCATATTTACTACAAAAATAAGGAGAATCAAAAAATGTTAATACTTACAAGAAGAATCGGAGAATCAATAATAATTGATGATCGAATAGCAGTTACGGTTCTAAATTTCAAAAACAACCAAATACGATTTGGTATTAGCGCGCCCAAAGAGGTGCCAGTTCACCGTGAAGAAGTTTACAAACGTATTCAGCGGGAAAAAACAAGAAAAACTCGTGAAATTACACCAAACGACTGAGTTGCGCTTAAAATAACGCTGAATTTACAATTGAGTGAATATAAATACCACAATTACAAAATTGGATTTGGTAACGTAGCCGCAGGCAATCCAAGTTTACTTTGAATAACAGCTAGGTTTGCTCTATAATTTGAATTAATTCAGTTAACAGGTGATTTATGAAGCTGCAAGTAGGTTACGATGATTTTGGAAATGTTAGAGTTAATAATTTACAATTTGTAGATAAGACGTTATTTATTAAAGAAATACTGGATAATAACAATATTAGCGTAAGCGTAATCACTCGTCCTAGACGTTTTGGTAAAACCTTTAATCTATCAACCCTGCGTCATTTTTTGGCACCAGAAGTAAATCAAACAAAAACCGATGGAATGTTTGATGGTCTTAAAATAGCTACTGTAGATAATGGTAACTACATGCAGTATCAAGGTAAGTACCCTGTGATTTTTATAAGCTTTAAAGAAATAAAATCAGAAAGATATGATTTAACTTATAGTAAATTATGCGCTCTTATCGCTAATGTTTTTGATGAACATAATTATTTGAAGCAAAGTGATAAATTAACCGCTAAAGATAAACAAGTGCTACAACTAATTGTAGATGAAAAAGCAGATCAAGCAAAAATCGAAAATTCACTATATTTTTTAACTTCAGTTTTATTTAAACACCATGGCGTTAAACCATGGTTATTGATAGATGAATATGATACGCCAATCCAATCTGGGTATTTGCACAACTACTATGGCGAAATAATCGGTTTAATGAGAGGAATGTTTGGAGCGGCATTAAAAACCAATTCTTATCTTAATCGAGCAGTAGTTACCGGAATCCTGCGAATAGCAAAGGAAAGTATATTTTCTGAGTTAAACAATATAACCGTATATTCATTACTGCAATCACAATACGGTCAACACTTCGGTTTTACCGAAGAAGATGTACACGAGTTGTTAGTACGAACTAAGTTAGAAAATCAAAAAACAGAAATCAGAAAATGGTATAATGGCTATGTTTTTGGCGGTACTACAGTTTATAACCCATGGTCTATAGTAAACTATATTAACAATCAAATCTTTAAAGCTTATTGGGTCAATACCAGCGATAATCAGTTGATTAAAGATCAGCTAATTCAGTCAAGCACTGAGTTCAAAGAAGAATTCAAACTACTGCTTCAAGATAAAACCCTTGAAAAGATTGTCGATGAAAATATGGTATTTGGTGATTTAAAAAATAATAATGATGCTGCTTGGAGTTTATTGTTGATGAGCGGGTATTTAAAACCTGTATCAATAGCAATAGACATAAAAGGAAAGACAATATGCAGGCTTACTATTCCAAACTGGGAAGTAAAAGTTTTATATTGTGACATTATAGAAGAATGGCTAGGGAACGGCCGAGGAATAATGTGGTATCAAAATTTCTTATCTTACCTGTTAGATGGCAACGTAGAAAAATTTGTTGAAAGCTTTGGCGAAGTATTAATTAGAACAATTAGCGTTTACGATCTTGCCCATAATCCAGAAGCCTTTTATCATGGTTTTATGCTAGGCTTGGCAGCAGGGATCAATCAAGAGCAATATGAAATTAAATCTAACCGAGAAAGCGGCCTTGGGCGTTATGATATAGCAATTATTCCCAAGGATGTTTCAAAACTGGCGATTATTTTAGAGATAAAAAGCATATCACCGCCAAAAGTACCAGAAAAGAATTTCCCCAAAGTCTTGGATTCTCTTTTAACTCGCGAATCTAAAAAAGCGTTAGAGCAAATCAATCGGAATCAATATTCTGTAGATTTGGCACACAGGGGAATAGCTAACATAGTTAAAATAGGACTAGCTTTTTCCGGCAAGGAGTTTAGGGTGGCTTCGGAAGTGCCTAACTAATAAAAGCTGCCAGATTATATTTTTGCAACAAGTGCAAACTTTTTAGCTTCCCGCATGTATTATAAATTATTAGAATACCTCGCAAACCCTTTAGTCAACAATGACAGATCAGGTCGTAAATCATAAAGACTTACTCGGCCATCGGTAACGATAAAAATTTTTACTGCTTTGTCATATGGCAACAAAGTTTTTCCTGATTTCCAATAGTTAAAACGCTGTTTGCTTATACCAATTTTTCTAGCTAGCTCGCTTGCAGAACCATACAACTGCTCCGCTTTTGTAAGAGCCCTATTACTGCGTTTAACATTTTTTTTAAATCTAGTCATTTCCTATCCTTTTTTGTTGGTGATAAAAAAACAAAAGCATTTTAACTACTTTAGTAAAAAGCGTAAAATTTTTTTATTACTATTGATTCAGTATATCCAAATATCATTTTTTATAATAAAAAGTATCTGTGTACACATTTTTTATAATTTGGCGCGATATCTTTATTGCTCGTTTCTTTGTTTAGCTCGCACATTTCGCGCGTTTCAATAGATAGCCATCAACCAAAAATATTTTCTTGATTGGCAAACCCATTTTACCAAATTTTTAATAAAATTTTTTCCAAGCGATAAACCATTTTTATGATTCATTGCTAGAGAATAAAAATGGCGATATTAGCAGAAAAGAGAGATCGTGGCATTAAAGTTGCTTGATTCTTATAACCCTCTGATTTTGATACTAAAAAAGTAAAAATATTTTTACTGGTTTTTTATTAAAATACCACTCAAGCATAAAAGTATTTTCATAACTAATGTTGAAGAGCTTAAACATGGAAACGCCAGCTAAACTTGCAGAACGCAGCAAAAGAGCACTTATGATGGCAATACGACTATGCGGTTCTACAAAAAATTTAGCAAAGAAGATTGGCATAACCAAACAGCGCCTCAACTATTGGAAGTCTGGTACTAATTTAATGCATTATGACATAGCAGTTAAAATTTTCATTGCCACTGAAGGATTAGTAAGTCTTTACGACTTACGTCCAGACCTTGCTGACACGACAAGAAAACTTATGGAGATTGGCAATTTGTGCTTACTAAATAAAAAAAACAACAATCCTTAATCTCATATGGCAAACATATAAGATTTTTTTGAAAAAAGAAAGTAAATAATGAAACCATTTACAAAACTCTATTCTGATTTTTGGATCAATCCTGACAATGCAGAACTTATGCAATTAGGATTAGATGCACAACTGATGGCGTTATATCTTCAGGGTAATTCTCACCAGATAAAGCAACTTTTTTTCTGTAAATATGTTTAAACTTCTAGCCCTTTTAAAT
>JBAXAM010000030.1:0-16389 GCA_037142515.1 bacterium
TTAAAAGGGCTAGAAGTTTAAACATATTTACAGAAAAAAAGTTGCTTTATCTGATCCACATACTCAATAAAGTTTTATTCCATGACCAGTAGCTGTAGTGGGGTAGTATATCTTTGCTATCTTTTATTGCTTGTTTTATCGCCCAGCGATTGACTCTGCTAATTCCTCGTCCATAGGCAGCTAGCATGGCTTTATGAGCAAGAATATTAATTAGTCTTGGTACTCCTTTACTCGCATAGTGTAGTAATCTTTGTGCCGCATTGCTAAATAAAAGTCCGTCGCGATGTCCAGCAACGATTAAACGTCGTTCAACATATCCAGCAACCTCCTCACGGTCTAGGGCAGTTAGTTCGAGAGAAAAAGTGATGCGCTGATTAAACTGTCGCAATGAGTCACGAGCTAGGCGCTGTCTGATTTCTGGTTGTGCGAATAATACAAGCTGTAATAGTTTTTTTGATTCTGTTTCTAAATTGGTTAATAAGCGTAATGCTTCTAAGCTCTCATCTGGCAAAGCCTGGGCTTCATCAATAATAGCAACTACTTTTTTTCCTTGTTGTTGACAGTAGAGCAGCTGTTCGAACAAAGATTGCATAAGATCTGTATCAGATGTTGTGTCTGCTGGCATTTTACTTTGAAGTTCACGTAGGATAGCCTGTTTTAATTCTAGAGAACTCAAGTCGGGATTGGGAAGATATACTACGACAAATGGTTCGGATAAGCAGTTTAATAGTTCGCGACATAAAAAAGTTTTTCCAAAACCCACCTCACCGATAATTTTAATTATCCATTCATCATTACCAATACCAAATAGCAATACATTTAAAGCTTCTTGGTGACAGCGGTAATTACAGCTAAACTCAGTGTTTGGAGTTAGGTCAAATGGACGTTTGTTTATAGCAAAATGTTTTAGATACATAAGTTAAGTTATTATTAGCGAGTTTTTATATCTTGTTCTGCTTTGTTACCAAAAACTTCAGGCGCAGTACCGTAGTGGAAACCGCGATTTACATCGCGCATTCTAATCTCGGCATCACGCGCTTCTTTTGTCCATGTATTATTGTTGACAACAATGGGACGCAGTAGTATGACTAACTCTGCTTTTTGAGATGTTTGATGTGTGCGCCTAAACAGAGACCCTATTATCGGTGCTTTACTCAGACCGGGGGTGTTGGCTGTGTTTTCTTGCATTACATTTGTCATTAAGCCACCAATTACAACAATCTGCCCATTTTCCGCACTTACTATATTATCTGATTCACGAATGCTGCTTTGAGCCAAGGGTAGAGTGCTGGTGTTGCTACCGTTAGCACTAGCGCCGCCAATTGTGTATTGCATATTATGTTGTGTTACTGTGCTGATCATAGGATGAATGTGTAAAATCACTTTATTGTTCTGGTCTATTTCTGGTGTTACATCTAATGAAATTCCTGAAAAGAACGGTGTTAGTTCAACGTTTTGAGAATTTTGCGTGCTGGTGCCAGTTACGGTTGTATTTACCACATTGGTAATGAAAAAATCATCCTGACCGACTTTAATGATAGCCTTTTGGTTATTGAGTGTGGCAATACGTGGGCTGGATAACACCTGTACATTACCTTGAGTTGATAGCAAAGAAATTAACGCGCTAAAGGCGCTTTTGGATTTGGCGGCTATGGTGAAGATTCCACCAGCAGCAGTGGCAGAGGCAATATTAGGAGCAGTAAGATCTGACAAACCAGAAGAAGAGCTAGCAAAGGCTTGTAATCCATTCTGTTTTATCCCGAGAGCCGTCCAGTTTATTCCTGCCTGATATTCGTCGTTTAAGATAACTTCCATAACTTTTGCTTCAATAATCACTTGTCGCGTCATTGTCTCTTGCATTGAATCTAAATATTTGCCAACGGCATCAAGCTCATCTGGATATGCGCGTACAAAAACCATTCCCGATGCTGGATTTACTACTACTTCACGCCCAGCCTTATCACCAACAATTGCTTTTACTGTATCGAGCAACTGTTTCCAAAAGTCGCTTTTCGATGTTGTTTCCACACTGCTAACAGGAGTGATGCTTTTTGTAGTGTCTGAGCCAGTGTTTCCTTGAGCAGCTCCGCCAGTATTTGCATTGCTAGTTGTTTTTTGGGTGATTTGCCCCGAGCTCACTGACATGCTTGATTTACCATGGCGGCTCATGTCTAAGTAATTGACAGTAAAAGTTCGAGTTTCTAGGCTAGCTGGATGAACTTCGTAACCATAAAGCGTTCGTTTAAATTGATAGCCATAGTTATCTTTCGCTGCTTGTAGAACTTCGGGGACAGTAACTTGTCTTAAATTTAATGTTACCACCCCTTCAATTTTTGGACTAACTACCATGTTATATGGAGTATCTTTAACTAAGCCCATAAAAAAATCTTTGGCTGGTATGTCGTTTGCTGTGACATCAAATCGCTGTTCGTTCTTTTCTGCTTTTCCCAACGGTGGCATGAAATCATATGAATGTGTACGTTGCTTTTGTGCTATATTTCTGTCGGTAATATAGGCTTCTTGCAGAGATTTGTTCATGTCACTAATTGCAGGATTACCTTTTTGTGGCTTGGTGTAAGTACCACAGGCGCTAAGTAAAATTATTACTGTTAGCAATAAGGTGTTTTTTAGGTGGAGTTTATTTTTTATTTTCATGGTTTTTACTCGTGTTTTTTTCTATAACATAGTGACAAATTGGAATTGAAAGCAAGCTATTATCTGCTGTGCGTAGCAATACTGCGTCATGCTCAATTGCTACAACCTTCATTCCATTAATTTCGTCGCCAACTTTAACCATCTTGCCGCTAATACTTGCTATAGCTGGCCCTGGGTTTAACTTAATCATTTTAACTACGGGGCCACTGTCATCGTTTTCCAGCGCAGGCTTTGTTGGATCATGCAATAACGCAAAGCTTACTGAAGAGATTGCTATAAGCACTCCAAAAAACAAACTTGCATGCATTGGTATTTTTTGCATTTTTTATTACCCCACTATGGTGTATACCGTTAGCTTTATTTCTGCATTAGGGTACTCGGTAACTGTATATTGCAGTTCATCCCAAAATATCATCCATTTTAAACCCTCCACTGATCGTAGGTACTCATGCGTAGACAAATAATTACCATTAAACACCATAGAAATTTTTTGTTTAAAGGCGGCGGTATCATCTATTGGTTGATTTGGATGATTATACAATCCTTTTAATACAATTCCTTGTTGTTTCTCCAGTAATGATTTAAACATGGAAGTTACTGTTGAGTTTGTGATCATTATGTCGTTTGATGTAGGTGTTGCGTTTAGGCTCTGAGTCTCTATGTTAGCTATTTTTTGTTGTGATTCTATTAGTTGTTTAACTAATGTAACTTCTTGAGTTTTTGCCATGTCAATTGTCTTGCGTTGTGGTGACATTAAGAGTATTTCCCAAAGAAAATAAATTACGGTAATTAACGCAACTAACAACAGCGCTCTGTCACGCAAAGTTATGCTGTTAATCTGCGCATCCAGCTGTTGATATTGTTTTTGCAGTGTTGACTGGTAGTCGTTCATGTTTTTGATCCTGCAATTTCTTTGGTTTGTACAATAAAACTATAAGTTGTTTCTGTTTTTTCAATTTTTGCAAGAGTAAACGGAACGCTACTGAAAAATGGCTCATTATTTAAGTTGCTTACTAATTGCACAATGTTGCCAGGGCGGTAAGCCTTACCAGACAAGATTGTTCTATTATTTTGCTTATTAATACTAATAGAAGTTAGCCATACCCCATTTGGACATACCGCCGCAATCGCTTCCAAATATTTAGAAAAGCCTGGACTGTTTTTTGAGCGTTGTGCGTGTAGGACCGTGCGGATGACATCGCTCTTCATGAGTTCCTGCTTTTTTCTTATGCGATCAGAATTCATTTCTTTTTCTGCTTCGTTATTTTGTAATTGTAATTTGGTGATGTGTTTATCAAGTGTTAGCTGTTCTTTATAGTTATAAAGTGAATAGCCCAAAAAGATAATTAATGTCAGGGCGCATATTTGTAAGATTTGTTTAAACGGTAAGTGTATTACTTGCTGTTTGGAAATAAATTTAACTAAATTGATGTGTTGTTGCGTTCCCGATTCCAGTGGTTCACCAATAACGCTCAGGCAATTAGCTTTGTCGCCTAGTGATATCAACTTGCTTATATCGAGTACCTCAACTTGTAAATTGAGTGTCTTTTCAATAGATTGAATTAGCTCTTTGTTTTGTCCTAAAACTTGATCCAAAAAAATTTTTATTGGAATTGTCTTATCGCGATTTTGATAAAAATCTATTGAGTTTTGCAATTCAGTAACTACTTGAGAGCTAAGTTCTAGTTTGCGTTCTAAGTAAATTAACCCGTCTTTGACTACTAAAATATAGTAATATTCTTCTTCCTGTGTTAAAAAAACTGCGCTATTTTCAGCAAGGTGCAGCGAGCTAAAAAGGTTTCGTGTTGCTAGCGTGGCAATATTAATTGCTTGCAAGTTCAAATTTGCTGCTTTAACTATGTCAGCAATTGTGTTTAACCACTGTAGGCGTACAACCACTACGTATATTTTTGCTGATTGTCCAGTTCGCATTGGTGCTGGAAAGAAGTCAACTACTGCTTCCTCGAGCGGAAAGTCAATTAGTTCTTTAACCAGCCAGTGTAGCGATTCTCCTAACTCATTATCAGCCACCTTGGGTTTTTCAATCAGTATTAAGCGGTAATCTTCTCGTGATAGTACTATGCGACAGTCTGCGTGTTGTAGTTTGCTTTGTGCTACAAACGAAGATAAGTTGTTTTTTTGTGCCTGAATATCTCCACTAAAATACTGACAGTCTAATATTTGTAAAACAGGTTTTGTCTTAGCCAAAGCTATGCTCAATCCTTTTTTGCTAATTTGCACGCAAACTAGCTCTTTACTTGAGCTGTTTAATTTAAAAAATTTTCCCATTAGTTTATCGCCTCAGCAGGGTTGATAATACTGGCTGCGATTAGTTCTTTCATGCTTTGTTCATAGCTTCTCATGCCTAAACTTTGTCCCGTTTGCAGTACAGATTCAAGTTGTGGGGTTTTATTCTCACGAATTAAATTACGTACTGCCGGGGTGCTAAGCAAAACTTCCAATACTGCTACTCGTCCTTTTTCTTTGCGTTTGATTAAATTCTGAGCTATCACTGCTTGCAATGACTCAGCTAGCATAGTGCGCACAAGTTCTTTTTCGCCATTAGAAAATACGTCAATTATTCGATTAATGGTTTTAGATGCAGAGCTGGTGTGCAATGTTGCAAAAACCAAGTGGCCAGTTTCTGCAGCAGTTAGCGCTAAACGGATAGTTTCAATGTCTCGCATTTCGCCAACTAAAATGACATCGGGATCTTCTCGCAGGGCAGCGCGTAGAGCGCTATTGAAGCTTGCCGTATGTTGATGTACTTCTCGTTGCTCGATTAGACTGAGTTTGTTTTGGTAGACAAACTCAATAGGGTCTTCAATTGTTATAATGTGGCAGGGCTCAGTTTGGTTAATATAGTCAATCATGGCAGCTAAAGTTGTACTTTTACCAGAGCCAGTTGGTCCCGTTACCAAAATCATTCCGTTTTGTAATTTACACAGCTTTTGTAAGATTGGCGGCATTACCAGATCGTTCAGCGTTGGTACGGTTAGGGGAACAATTCTAAAAGCGGCGCTCATTCCTTTCATTTGTCGAAAAATATTGACTCGACATCGCGCAATACTTGGCAGATCAAGTGAAAAATCAAGTTCGCTGTTTTCTTCTGGGGAAAAAAGTGATTTGGAGGGTAAAATTGCTTTTAGCATTTCTAGCAATTCATTACTGGAAATTGGTTCAATATTTTCGAAGGGTAGCAGATCTCCATCAACACGGTACATTGGCGGCATGCCGGACGAAAGGTGCAAATCAGACCCATGGTGCCCGGCAACGTGAGTCAGTAGCTTTCTGATGTCTGTTGCCAAGATTAACTCCATTTTTATCAATGGGATAATTCTACACTAGATTGTTTTTTTTGCAATGAATAATATTGAATAGTATATTGCTGTAATGATTATTTTAGGTGTTGAAACTTCTTGTGATGAGACTGGTGTTGCTGTTTATGATGCAAACCGGAATTTAATGACACATAAATTGCATAGTCAGATTGCACTACATGCTAAATTTGGTGGTGTTGTTCCGGAACTGGCCTCACGTGATCATGTATGCAAAATTTTACCTTTGGTTGAACAAGTTTTGGCTGCGGCCAAGGTTGGCTTACGAGATTTAGATGCAATTGCATATACAGCAGGACCAGGGCTTATTGGTGCTTTATTAGTCGGTGCTGCTTTTGCTAAATCGCTTAGTCTTGCCCTAAAAATTCCTGCAGTTGCTGTTAATCATATGGAAGCGCATTTGCTTGCGCCATTGCTTGAACCAAATCCTCCTGCTTTCCCTTTTCTTGCCTTGCTAGTTTCTGGAGGGCACACGCAGCTGATTGAGGCTCTTGCGCTTGGCAAATATCAGATTTTAGGTGAAACCATGGATGATGCTGCTGGTGAAGCTTTTGACAAAGTAGCAAAAATTTTGGGTCTTTCGTATCCTGGTGGCCCAGCGATTGAGAAACTTGCAGAAATAGGCGAGGTTGCACGTTTTCGTTTTCCGCGACCCATGGTTAATCGTGCGGATTTAGATTTTAGTTTTAGTGGACTTAAAACTTTTGCTTTAAATTGCTTTCATGAGTTTGGCAGTGATGCTCAGACTCGAGCAGATATTGCATATGCTTTTCAAGATGCTGTAGTTGATACTTTTGCTATAAAGTGTCGTCGTGGCCTCAGACAGACTGGATTGACTCGGCTTGTTATTGCTGGAGGTGTTAGCGCTAATAAAATGCTACGCCAAAAGCTAAAAGCTATGGCTAGCGTGGAGAACGCAGAAATTTATTATCCGCGTCTAGAATTTTGTACTGACAATGGCGCAATGATTGCATACGCTGGTTGGCGCAGCTTTGCGCACAGAGAAAAATCAGATATGGATATGGAAATTAAAGTCTTTCCGCGTTGATTATCCCATCAAACGGTTATATAGGATCGATCTGTTCCTTGTAAGGGTCCGTTTTGTTGTATTCCAAGATTAGATATTTCTTCATCTGGTAACTCATTGTTATTTAGTTGCTCATTATTTTGTGTTTGTCTTTTTTTATACCATTTTTTAAACTTTACACATCCAACAACAATACCAACAGTGCCGGCAACAGAACTAACAATAATTGGAACGTAGACACACAGCCACTTGTGATTATCACAAAAACTATAAGGAAAAATTGCTATGTTTACTGTTCCAACGTTGCTTGGACAAGCACCCCCAAAATAAGCTGCCCACCCGAAAGAAGTTTGACTATGCCAGTCTTTATTTGGCACAAATTTCAAATTGCTAATATCGTTGATATGTATCTGTTCGCCTGCTTTAACAGTTGTGTCGTGTAGCTGCAATGTTCCGTAATCAGGCAAGCTATTAATAATTATATTGCTCAGACTGCGGCCTTGTGGATCATGAGAGCCCTTTGTAAACATCTCGCTTTTAAACAATACGGCAGTGTTTTCTTCTCCAATAATAGATACGTTATATGCTGATGGTGTATTTGGATCTGGGGTAACATTGACATTTATATTCGCTGTATTTTCCGAATACAACTGCTCGTCTGATCCGCGCCAAGTAAAATAAGTATCGCCAATCCAGCAAATTTGTGGTTCATATGTTAACTCGCTTATTTGTGCATCAGGTATTTTTTGGTTAGGAATAACTGGGATGCCGGATAATTTCAAGATGCCGCGGCCGGGTACCGTTGGGACTTGTATCTCAGTTAGATTATTACCTCCACTACCTGGAGTAAAATGGCTAGCAAAATCTTCTAGGTAAAAATTCAATATGTTATTTGCGACAACACTTTTATCTATTGGAGTGACAACAGGCTTGGAGTTACTAATAATTTTAAAGCATTCTGCTTCGATGCCTGATTGTCCAGATGACTGGTTAGTCACAATTATATCCCAGGTACCACACGGTGTATCCGGAGCCAAATGTAAAGTACAAGTTATGATATTTGGATTAACCACAACAATAGCATTGGCTCTTATTACGTTTGACATGCGCCTAATCTGCACGTCAGCATCTTTAGCAAAATTAGCTCCACCAATTGTAATATGTACATCTTGTCCAACAATACCAACAGTAGGGCTTATGCTTATATCTGATGGTGTTTTCGGAAAACCATATCTCACTTCAAATAAAAAACAATCAGTAGAGTTTTCTTTAAGCACTAACAGCTTTTTTCCTACTTTGCAATTTACTGGAGCTTCATTATTAGCGCACTCATCTTCACCGCAGTAGATTTGAAATGTTGGTCCTATGCCGCTGCCACTGTGTCCATATGGGTTGGCCATCCATTGTTCGCCGTCGTTAGCCTTGTACTCCTTGTTAAAACTTCCTTTTACGCATCCATAATCTTTATATAAATCCTTACTAGAAATATCGTGCGTATAGAGACAGGTAGCTATAGCAGAATCAGTGAGGAGTAAAGAAAAAATCACACAAAATATTTTTTGCATAATAGTTCCCTCTAAATGCTTAAGTAATCTTACCGTAACATAGCACGAATGATTTCTTTATTTCAAGCTTATCTTGAGTTAGAATTAATCAGGGAAAAATGGAGTAAGAAATGGAGTAATAGATATGACTTGCCAGGGATATGGTATGTATAAAAAATTTTGCATAATATTGTTTGTAAGTATATTCGTAAGTATTGCGGTATGCACTGACGCTTGTGCTGATAATCCAGATAATCATGCACCTAAACTTTGGCAAGTAGGGATGAGCATTGGCTATGCTAATTATCCAAGCTCACAGTTAGAAGAAGGTAATACTGCCGTTGGTAGGTTAGCTTTGAGAATTAACGCGTTGCGTTTGGAGCGTTTAACGTGTGGTTTAGAGGTTGGTCTGCAAAACGGTAATGATATGGATTTCGCTCAAAGTTTACGGACTGTAATTGATATACCAGCCGTTCATCTTACTGTAAAACCAACAATCGATTTTCTTGGAACCCTGCAAGTGTCACTAACAGAGAGCATATTCATACTGCTTAATGGTGGTGTAGCCTATAGACAATTATGCGTTTCTGAGTCTAGCATTACCGGCAAGCAGCAGCTTAGTGGCGAATTACAGGCTGGACTGGGTATGAAAATAACTAGTGAGACTAAAGTTGTTGTCTACTATCAGGGTATTTACAGCAATGGCCATACGTTTTTTGAGCCAGGTCCATTAAATATTGGCGGAAGTATAAAAAACATACCAACGCAACATGCTGGTTTTTTGGGGGTTGAAATAGCATTATAACTTTTAAGTTTTAGTAATAAAGGATTGTTATGGGAAAGTCGATATTGTTTTTATTGGTGCTGTTGCTGGGTTCTGCGTCTATAGCAGATTATGTGGATTGTGGTAGTTCTACAGCCTCTCGATCTTGGGTTTGCCAGCACTCATTAGATGGTGTGTTGCACGCTGTGGGTGATGAATATGGTGGAGGCACAGTATTTTATATTTATGATATGGTAGGAGCAAAAGGGCTGCACGGATTGATGGTTGCAAAACAAGAGTTGCCTGCAGTACAGTGGGATTCTTCTACAAGAACAAATTGCGGTACTAAGAGTGATGGTATTGGTATTGGCAGGATTAACACACGTATCATTATTGCCAATATTCCAACGGCGAACTGTGTTGCCGCTTTTAATAGCGCTACCTATACTTATACAGATGAAACAAGCGGTGTCGCCTATGGAGGAGATTGGTATCTGCCAGCCATGCAAGAGCTAATTAAATTATATGAAGCGTTCCCAGAGAAGTTTACTAGCAGTTGTTACTGGAGTTCAACAGAAGATGGTGTAAACAATGCTAAGATACTGCTACCCGGTCTTAATGGAAAATATATAGATGGATCGGCAGTAAAGACAGCCTCTTGTGGTTTATATCCTATTAAAGCTTTTTAGGATTTAGGGCTAGGATTTAAAATTAATTTTACTTTCCGATCCAGAGCGCAATCTTTGTATGTTACCTCGGTGACCCCAGATTAACATTGCGGTAATTATAAGCGTTGGTAATAAATATGCCTTGTCTCCAAGAAATAACATAAAAATTGGAGCAGCAATTGCAGAGACTAATGCAGCAAGCGATGAATAACGAAAGAGAACTGCTACTAAGAGCCAGCTAATGATAGCTGCAACACCTACGATTGGTGACAATGCAAGGATTACCCCGGCAGCTGTTGCCACACCTTTACCGCCCTTAAATTTAAAAAATACTGGATAGAGATGGCCTAAAAAGGCAGCTACAGCAATTAACCCAAGAAAAAATCCGCCAATACCAGCTATATGGCCGATAAGAACTGGCAGAAATCCCTTTAACATATCACCAGCTAAAGTTATGAGCGCTGGAGTTTTTCCGCCAATGCGCAGTACGTTGGTTGCCCCGGGATTCATTGAACCTTGGGTGCGCGGGTTCGGTAACTTAAGAAACTTACAAACAATATCCGCGCTCGATAATGAGCCAATAAGATAAGCAATGACGCCAAATATTATTACTGATATCATCATAGAAAGCTCCTTGTAGGCTGAATTTCTTTAATGAAATTTTACGCTGATTAAAACGGCGCGCAAGGTTTTTATAATATAATATTCCTAAGGTTATTGTATATGCACACAAGTTTGAACAATTTGATTTGGTTAGATTTAGAAATGACTGGTTTGGATCCGAATAGCGATTGTATTTTAGAAATTGCAACTGTTGTGACGGATAAACACTTAAGCGTTATTGCAGAAGGGCCCGTGCTAGCAATTCACCGCAGTGATTCGGTACTTGCCAAAATGGATGAGTGGTGCACTCGGCAACATGGGAGTTCTGGTTTAACTGAAAGAGTTCAAAGCAGTCGAATTAGCACTGGCAAAGCAGAGAAATTAACTTTGGAGTTTTTGCGGCAATACGTTTTGTGTGGAAAGTCACCAATGTGTGGTAATTCTATTTGTCAGGACCGGAGGTTTTTATACCGCTATATGCCAGAGCTAGAAAAATATTTTCATTATCGTAACTTTGATGTTAGTGTTTTGAAAATTATCGCTAAACGTTGGTATCCAGCAGTTGCCAAAGGTTTTCATAAAAAGACTAAGCATCAAGCTTTAAGTGATGTTTACGATTCGATTGAAGAAATGAAGTATTACATGAAACATCTGTTGATTCCGATACCATAAAGGAAAACTATGGACAATAAAATTATCGATACTGACCTAGCCCCAAAAGCAGTAGGACCGTACTCTCAAGCGGTTCTGGCCAATAATATTCTGTTTGTTTCGGGACAAATACCACTGGATAAACAAGGAAAAATAATTGAAGGTGATATTAGCTTACAAACCAAACAAGTTTTAACTAATTTAAAAGCCATAATTGAGGCAGCAGGGATGGCTCTATCTGACGTTGTAAAATGTTCATGTTTCCTAAAAAGCATGGATGATTTTGTTGCGTTTAATACTACCTATTCTGAATATTTTAGTACAACTTTGCCGGCAAGAGAGTGCGTTGAAGTTGCAAGATTGCCGAAAAATGTATTGGTTGAAATATCTGCTATTTGCATAAGGAGTGTTAATACATGAGTCTTTTAAAAGAAATTTTTGCCCATGAAGTATTTCCATCGGTCGGGTGTACTGAACCGATATCATGTGCTTATGCTGCTGCTGCCGCTGCCGAACAGCTTGGTGCTCCCGTTAAAAAAATCGAACTTATTGTAGACATGGGTACATATAAAAACGGTAGCGAAGTTATTATTCCAAAGAGTGGAGGCAATAGAGGCAATGCTATTGCAGCTGCTATTGGAGCGATCATTGCTAAACCAGATATGCGTATGGAAATTCTCCAAAATATCCCTGAAGGAGTATTAAAAAAAGCTTGTGAATTGGTTAATAGTGGCAATTTTAAATACAGCTGCAAAAGAGATGAACCTAGTTTATACATAGAAATAAAACTTGAGGATGACAACTCGCATGCTCAATGCATAATTAAAGATGGCCATACTAATATTGTTTCATTGAAAAAAAACGATATTTCCATTACGCAATCGCAAGCTGATAACGGTTTAGCCTATCGTGATAAAATGAGGCAAAAAACACTCTGTGAAGTTCTACGCGAAATAATTAATATTGATAGTGAGGACCGAGCATACATCCAGAAAGGTATTGACATGAATATGGCAATATCCGAAAAGGGTATTGATGTAAAAAAGAATGCTTACTATCTGCACCAAATGGTAAAAAGTGGATACAAAGCAGACGATCTATTTTATAGGGTAAGTAAACGGGTCTCAGCTGCTGTTGATGCTCGTATGGGCGGTGTGCCCCAACCTATAATGACAAGTGGCGGTTCTGGAAACCAAGGGGTACTAACCATATTACTTCCATATATTATTGGACGACACCAAGATGTAGAGCTTTCGCGTATCCAAGAAAGCATCGCTATTGGACATGCAGTTAACTCATATATTAAGTGTTTCACCGGAGAACTATCTACTATTTGTGGTTGTGCAATTTCAGCTAGTATTGCTTCAGCCATTGCTCTAGTCTATCAGCGGGTTGGGATTGATGAGAAAAAATTCACATTTGCTGTCAATAATATTATTGGTGATCTGTGCGGTATGATGTGCGATGGAGCTAAATTTGGTTGTTCTATGAAAATTGTTACTGGAGCAGAAACAGCGATGCGTTCCGCATTTATGGCTCTTAGTGACTATGGTATTTCTGAAAATGAAGGAATGTTGGGGAGGTCAATTGAGGAGTCGATCAGAAACTTGAGCACAATCTCTCTTAAAGGTATGGGCCTCGTCAATCTCGTTACTACCGATATACTGCAAGGAAAGACGGCAGAGCCTCGTTTATGCCATTTGTGTCCTATGTGTAGGGAATAATTAAATGAAGAAAGACACGAGATTTAATAGTGATGATTTAGGCTGGGTGGTAATGAGTGTAGGAATGGCAATTGGCGGTGGAATCGTTTTTCTTCCGGTAAAGGTTGGGTTAGAGGGATTGTGGGTGTTCTTATTATCATCTGCTATCGCCTATCCAGCCATGTATTTATTTCAACGTCTTTTTATCAATACATTGGTTGCATCCAAAGAATGCACCGACTATCCAGGCGTTATATCTGGTTACTTGGGAAAAAATTGGGGATTTGTGCTTGGTACGTTGTATTTCATAATGATGGTCATTTGGATATTTGTGTACTCTACGGTGGTAACAAACGATAGTGCTTCTTTTGCTCGTACGTTTGGTTGGACCAAAACTCTCCTGTCTAATAATCCGTTCTATGGGTTAGCGCTTGTCATTTTTCTTGTAGCCGTAGCATCGTGTGGCGAAAAGTATTTATTTAGAATTGCAACCGGTCTGGTACTTACGAAGTTATTAGTAATTGTTTTTCTCGGCGTTTCTTTTATACCTGCTTGGAGCCTAAAAAATATTGCTTCTGTACCGTCAATAAGAGAACTAATAACAAAAACTATTGTAATGTTACCTTTTACCTTAACTTCGATTCTTTTTATTCAAAGTCTCTCACCCATGGTGATTTCGTATCGCTCCAAAGGACAGTCCGTTGAAGTCGCTCATTACAGAGCAATGCGAGCAATGACCATCGCTTATTGTGTGCTATTCGTCACAGTATTTTTTTATGCCATTTCGTTTACTCTAGCAACAAACCGTGAAATAGCTGTAGCAGCATATTATGCAAATATCTCAGCATTGGCGATGGTTGCATCGACGATAACAGGTCAAGACGTTCAAAGCGTTGCTGTAATGTCTCTATCGCTTATCCTAGATATCTTTGCTGTATTCACAGCTTTCTTAACCTGTTACCAAGGATTCAGAGAGGCTTGCGAGGGGATTGCTATGAATTTGCTCAGTCGCGTTATGCCTGAAAACAACATAAACAAAAAAGTTGTTGCTCTTGGAGTTTTGTTATTTACTATTATAGTGCCATGGGGAGCTATTGCTTTAAATCTGCCAGTACTCTCATATACATTAGTGTGTAGTCCGATTTTTGGGTTAGTTGGTTGTTTGATCCCAGCCTACCTGGTTTATAGGGTACCTAGTTTGCATAAGTATAAGGGATTGGGACTCAAAATTATAATCGCTACTGGTATAATGCTAATTATCTCACCATTTTTGTCATTCTAATGTAATCTAATCAAAAAGCCGAGTACTGTAATAGTAGTTGTAACACCAATTGCAATCATGCTGCCTAGCCACCTGATAGTGGTATCTTTACTTGACTCTATCTTTAAATCTATCTTTAGTTCCAATTCTTTTATATCACGTTTTGTGGCCAAATTATTATTTATGGTTTCAGCCATAATTTCGGCTTGTACTTCTGCTTGTTTTTCTGGAACGCCAACAGCTTTTAGTCTGTTTGCATACTTCAGAGTATCAAAATTTTGTTCGTTACTCATTTTTATTACTCCACTACCACGCTGAAAATGATCAAATGTTATTGCATATGACATAATCATACTCGCATACCAATTATTTTAAATGATTTTATCGTAAATTAGGAGAGTTACAATACCGTGGAAATAACTGTAGTCTAATTCTTGCCAATTGGATAAAATTACAATTGTAATTTGAATTCATAGGGAATGTTTATGCTAAATACTTCTGCGTTATTATATCATGTCAAACAAATTCGTGATTTGGAAAGTGTTGCTATTCGTCAGTACAATATCAGCGTAGATGCTTTAATGCAACGTGCTGGAGCAGCAGCTTTTCGTGAGTTAAAAAAACGTTGGCCAAAAGCTAAGAATATTACTGTTGTTTGCGGCAAAGGTAATAACGGTGGCGATGGTTATGTTGTAGCGAGCTTTGCTAAAAAGGCTAAATTAAATGTACAGATATTGCAGCTAGTTCCTTGCGAAAGCTTAACCGGAGCAGCAAAAAACGCGGCAATTAAAGCGAAAAAATTAAAAATAAAAATTTCCCCATTTTCTACCGAAAAACTTACAAAAAGTGATGTTATTGTTGATGCATTACTCGGCACTGGTTTGACTGGTGTTGTACAAGCGCAATTTAAAGCTGCAATAGATGCTGTTAATACAAGCAAAGCACCAGTATTGGCTATTGATTTACCGTCTGGGCTTGATGCTGATACCGGGAATGTTTTAGGTGCTGCAATTCATGCAGATTTAACTGTTACTTTTATTGGGCATAAAATTGGTTTGTATATCGGAGGAGCTCGAGATTATACAGGTTCTATAATTTGCGATGACTTGAAATTGCCGCAAAAAATATTTGCTCAGATAAGTGCTTCTGCACGAGCACTAAATTTAACTGAAGAACTAAAATCATGTCCATTGCGTGCGCGTATTGCACATAAAGGAAATTTTGGTCATGTTTTAGTAATTGGTGGTGATTATGGAATGAGTGGGGCAGTGCGTATGGTGGCGGAGGCAGCGGCTAGAGTTGGCGCTGGTTTAGTTAGTGTGGCAACTAGGCCAGAGCATGTGGCAATGATTAATATCGCTCGTCCGGAGATTATGGTGCACGGTGTAGAAGAATTAAAACAGTTGGATTTTTTATTACAAAAGGCCAGCGTTATCGTTCTTGGTCCTGGTTTAGGAGTATCTAGTTGGAGTAAGATGCTGTTTGACTCGTCTTTAGTGTTCAAAAAGCCTTTAGTAATTGATGCAGATGCATTAAATATTTTGGCCGCTAATCATCAAGTGTATGACAATTGGGTTTTAACTCCGCATCCTGGCGAAGCGGCAAGGCTTTTGAATACGGTTACTCAAGCTATTCAATATAATCGGTTGGATGCTGTTTACAAGTTACAGCAAAAATTTAGTGGTGTTTGTATTTTAAAAGGAGCTGGAACTTTAGTTGCAGCGTCGGGCGAAATGGTGCGCGTATGTGATGCTGGTAACCCAGGAATGGCAAGTGGTGGTATGGGCGATATCTTGAGTGGCATTATTGGCGGACTGCTCGCGCAAGGATTGAGTTTATTTGATGCTGCCAAGTTAGGTGTATTAGTTCATGCAACTGCTGGCGATATAGTTGCGGCAGAGCAGGGTGAGAGAGGGATGCTGGCGCTAGATTTATTGCCAGTAGTGCGAAAAATTTTGAATACGTTGCCAGTTTGTCGTCTATAATCTCACGCATCTTCATTACTCCAACGGCGCTGCTAGTCATGTGTGTTTCCTCGTATTGTACATTTTTGCGAATTTTATCGCAAATTACCGAGGTTACAATCCAGGGAAAACAACTTTAGTACTAATGAGTTGTTTTTTAACTCTCAGCCAGTTTAAAAATAGCATCAGTATCGGTCTTCATGATTACAGTT
>JBAXAM010000031.1:0-16273 GCA_037142515.1 bacterium
ACAAATATGCTGCCTCGTCAAAAATAATTTACAGAAAGGATGTTACACTACCCAGCTCTAATAATTTTACGTTGTTTGGCTTTGGTAACCGTAGCAATACCATCTCCATAATTGCTGGCTTTTCGATACCGCACTTCGATAAAAACTAAAGTTGTACCATCATGCATAATTAAATCTATTTCACCGCACTTACACAGATAATTAGCTGCAACAAGTTTAAGCCCCTGGCGCTGCAAATAATCGCATGCCAAGTTTTCCGCATTTTTACCAATTATTTTACTTGAGATTTGCATTGTAAATATTGAATTAACTAATGCACAAAACTAAAAACCTTGAACTACATTGTCTTTCACCTGAGCCCATTGCAAGCTGCGATAAATATGATTGGAATCATCTAAATATAAAGTACCACTAGCGCCTTCAATTCCAACATGCGACGCACTCAACAAAGTGTTTAATTCTATTGCCAAATTATAAGCATCAACACCAAGTGCATAAAACTTACTATAATTAGCAAATGAATTCGCCCAAAGCGCGGTTGCAGTAATTCGCTCATGAATAGCCTTAAGATTAGCATTAAGAGAATTAGGATTTTGGATCACCCAGGGCATATCGCAAAAATATACATCATTAATATCTTGGTTCAAATCTGGTCCAGAATTACCACTATAAAGTGTCGAAATTGAATATATTGGCAAGTCACTAGCATAATAAAATTTTAAAAGAGGCACAATCAGTCGCGCCTGCGCTGGCGAGATTGCCACTAGAAAAATAGAATCTATATCTTGACGTCGCATCTCATGAGAGATCACCTGCTTTTTATTTTTATGTTGTTGTGGTACACACATTGTAGCAGCATCCTTTGCCAAAAAATTACAAACTTGTTCAGCAAGATTTCGACCAGCACTATACTTCAAAGTTGCAGAAACTTGTCCTTCAGAGGACTTGTATTGATTTTCGAAAGCTACTGCGATTTTTTCTCCCCACGCACTTTCCGGTACTATAACAGCTACATTATTAAGCCGTTCTTGCTGCATTTTTACAGCTACTTGCGCCGCTTCATCTTGGGGCAACAATCCAAATTGATAAAGATTATCCACAACATGATGCTGATAATCATCCAAAGTATTTAGGGCAATAGTTGGTACTGGCAACGGTTTTATACTAGAGATTGATTCTACTTCAGGCTTAGTTAACGGGCCTATAACTACCTCGGCACCATTTGCTATTGCTTGTTGGTACAAGTAACTAACATCACCATCGGACGTATCAATTATATGGATATTAATGTTTGATTGCTGTTTGCTGGAATAATAGGCAGCTAACAAGCCATTATTTATCGCCTGACTAGTAGCAGCCAACTCTCCCTTACCCTTGAGCGGCAACATTACGGCAATGTTGTGAGGTGGCGTTATTCCAGCTCGCGTTATTTTTTCTTCGGCTTTTTGTTCTGATAGATTACCAGCACAACTATTGATCAATAAGATTATAACAAGCACTAGTAATCGCTTTAGCATAAAAAATTACCTTAGTTTTAAGGCTGAAAGCCCGAGCAAAACCAAAACACAAGTGACAATCCAAAACCGCACAATAATTCTCGGCTCCGGCCAGCCTTTAAGTTCAAAATGATGGTGGATTGGAGCCATTTTAAAAATACGTTTGCCTGTGAGCTTAAACGAGGCAATTTGCAAAATTACAGAAACAGTTTCAAGCACAAAAATTCCACCCATTATCATTAATATCAACTCTTGTCGAATGATTACAGCAACTGTTCCAAGTGCCGCACCAAGCCCAAGAGCACCAATATCTCCCATAAAAATTTGTGCTGGATAAGTATTAAACCAAAGAAAACCCAAACCCGCACCAACAATAGCACTACAAAACACTGCGACCTCACCAACTCCAGGCACATAGGGCATAAATAGATATTTGGCAAAATGAGAGTTACCACCAACATAAGCAAAAATTCCCAAAGCCCCAGCAATCATAACTATTGGCAAAATAGCAAGCCCATCCAAACCATCAGTTAAATTAACTGCATTACTTGTACCAACAATAACAAAACAAACAAAAAATATATAAAAAACACCCAGCTCAAAACCAAAAGACTTAAAAAACGGTATAATCAATCGTGTTTCAGCCGCATATTTTGCTGTCACAAATAAAAAAACAGCCGCACCCAAACCTATTAATGTCTGCCATAAAAATTTCTGTCGCGCCAATAACCCTTGCGAATTCTTTAAAATTAATTTGCGATAATCATCAACAAAACCAACCACACCAAAACTCAGAGTTGTAATAAAAACCACCCAAATGTAGTGATTACCTAAATCTGCCCACAAAAGCATGCTCAAACTAACGGCAATTAAAATTAAAACCCCACCCATCGTTGGAGTCCCAGCTTTTTGTAGATGACTTTTGGGGCCTTCTAAACGAATAGACTGGCCAATTTGATAAAATACTAATTTCTGAATTACCGCAGGACCAACCAACATAGCAATTAATAACGCGGTTAAAGCAGCCAAAACACAGCGCATGGTAATATAATGAAAAACATGAAAACTACGGCTATATTCTTCTAATAATTTTGCCAAATAAAACATCATAATTTGCTACCTAACCCTTTAAAATTTTTTAAAATATTAGTGTTATAAGACACAATCAAATTATTATTCTCGCGATGCCTTTTTAGAGCAAGACTAATTAACGCTTCAGTTAAAGCAGTAAAATTCATACCCATGGGTTCCCAAAGATAAAACGCAAGCGACCCAGGAATAGTATTTAATTCACACAAATAAACTTTGCCGGTATCTTGATCAATAAGAAAATCAGCTCTAATCACACCATTACAATTTAAATATATAAAAGCCTGCTTTGCCATGGTTTGAATTTTTATGCTCATCTCATCAGAAATTTCTGCAGGTATTTTGCGCTTAGCACCACTCATACCTTTCGACTTATTGAAATATTTATCTCGATAGGAAAGAATAGCATCTCCACGAACAGGCTCTTCACACACTGAAACTTTAGCCTCTTCATGATCACCAAGCACTGCACAATTTACTTCTTTCAGATTGACAATTTTTGGTTCAACCAAAATACGTTGTGACATACTAACTGCCAAATCAACTGCGTCTTCTAACTCACTATCATTATTAACAGCTGTTACTCCAACACTTGACCCTAAATTTCCAGGCTTTACAACTAAAGGATAATTAAATTTAGCTTTTATTTTAGATATTACCGTATCTTTAGACTCAACCCACTCATACGCATAAAACCAAACATCATCCAAGACTGAAACACCAACGCTCCTTAAAATCATCTTAGTTGCAACTTTATCCATACTAATTGCTGATGCCAAAACATCACAACCAACATAAGGAATATTCATGGTCTCAAAGAGACCTTGCAAAGAGCCATCTTCACCGTAGGTTCCATGCATCACTGGAAAAACAATATCAATAGCAGCGATTTGTCTTTTATTAAAAATTCCTACAGATTCCCTACAAATCCGACCTGAGCCTACATTTTGGTTAATTATACTTTTTTGGCTTTGTGCCATTAATTTATCAAGATCACGATAATTCTCTAGATCAAGTAATTTCTCACCCGTGTACCACTGACCTTGTTTAGAAATATAAACAGGAATAATTTGATATTTGTTTTTATCAAGCACAGCAATACACTGCAATGCCGAAAGCACAGAAATTTCATGCTCAACGCTTCTACCACCAAAAATTACTGCAATATTTAATTTCATGTTATTCACTATAATTATCTGGTAAATCATTTTCAAACAATACCACGTCACCAGCACGCAAAATTTGTTCTAAATGTTGTTTTGCCGCAGCAAAATCTACAGCGACAAATAAAGAACTATCGGGGTATTTTTCCGCCAACAAACCACGCTGCAATGCCGCGGTCTGTTCCTTGCCAACCAAAATAACATAATCACAAACCTGCGCAATATATTTACCAAAACGCTCGTTATACTCATCTTCTTTTGCACCCAACTCTATCATTCCAGGGGTAATAATAATTTTTCTTTTCCCCGAAATCTGCTCAAGCACCTCCAGCGCCATTTTGCTACCAACTGGATTAGAATTAAAAGCATCGTCAATAAAAATAATATCCGCACCAACACGCTTGAGTGCTAGGCGGTGCGGTACTGCTGCAAGCTGCTTTACTGAATAAAGCATCTCATCGAGCTCCACCCCAAGTTCAGAAGCAAGCGCTATTGCGCCCAAAATATTGTAAATATTGTATTTGCCCAATAATTTAGTTTGAAATACAGCTTTGGAGTTATCACACATTCGCACTACAGTAAAATTACTACCTTGTTCGTTTATAGTTAAATCTCTAACTAGATAATCAAGCCCAGTATCAGTACCTGCTGCCTCAATACCATACCGAATTACATGACATTTTGCTGCTTTAGCCAATTTCTGACTATTAATATCATCTGCATTAAAAAATGCAGTTCCATCTGGCGGAAGCGACTCTATTAATTCATTCTTAGTGTTTATAATATTTTCTAAGGTCTTAAAAGACTCAAGGTGTTGTTCACCAATTGCGGTAATCAAACCATATTGCGGTTTTGCTAGCTCGCACAACTCTTTAATATCTCCCTGTTTTTTTGCGCTCATCTCCACTACAAAAATATCATGTGTCGGTTTTAAATCCGAACGAATGACCTTAGTCACACCCATCGTCGTATTGTAACTTCCTGGAGTCATCAGCGTATTAAATTTTTGTCGTAAAATTTCCGCCAAAACATATTTAGTTGTAGTTTTACCAAAACTTCCAGTTATCCCAACAACCTTCAAATTAAGCAGTGCACGCCTACGCTGACAGGCGTCGCGAAAATACCAATTTTGAATCAATTGTTCAAATGGCATAACCAGCCAATTTATAAACATTAAAAATATTGGTACAAAAAAATTGTAAAACACAAGCAAAACAAGAGTAAGCACAAACCAAACATCACCATGATGCCACAACAAAAAGAATGAAATTGAATAAAGAACTGCTACAAAAACAATGTTAACGCAAAATAGACGCTTAACTCGCGCGGTAAATACCAATGGTTTTTTTTCTGGCAACTTAGTCCTGAGCAAAAACAGCCTAAAATAAACAAGGATAAAAAGGACAAGCATTACCAGTGGCACTTGGAAAAACACTCCTAACAACGCAATCAATGGACCTAGATCCTTGTAATGAAAAACCTGCAAAGCTCGCTTCTTAAGCCAAACGACATAACGACTGTTGAAATAAGAGTTTAATTGTAAAATATGCAGGTGTTTTTTGATTTTCCAAAATGTGTAACACCCGTGGCTGACTAGCGCCAAAACAAAAAAACACATGATTATATAGGTCATCATTTTAAAAACCCATCCAGCTCCATAACCACTTTTTCATAATTATCAAGAAACGGAAAATGCCCACTACCAGAAAACACTTTAAATTCAGAACCAGAAATCATCTTATGCATAATAGCACCGGCTGCAAGTGGCGTACTAGTGTCTTGATCACCCCAAAGCAGTAGCGTTGGCACTTTAATCTGCGACAACAACGCAGTTACATCTTCATTTACAACTTTTACTAAAATTGACCTCATCCGCCCACTGGCATTTTTATAATCGGCAGAACCGAATTTTTTCTTGTACATCTCAAGCTGCAGACCAAAAATACTCAAAAATTTTAATATCTTAAAAAAACAAATCCTTAAATTAAGCTTAAATGACCGCGGTAATCTTACTCCAGCGCTACTAATTAAAACAATTTTTTTTACATTAACTAACTTACGCGCCACCAGTTCAATAATTATTTTTCCACCCATGGAATGGCCAATTAAAATAGGGTCAATAATCTTAACTGCATTAATAAACTGTGCAATTGAATTCGCGTATTCCGCACTACCCCAAATTTCCTCAGGCACAGTACTCAAACCAAAACCAGGCAAGTCTATTGCATAAGTAGTAAACTGTCTTGCCAAGTGCTTTTGTAACTTAGCAACAGCTTCAGCACTGCAGCCCCAACCATGGAGTAGCAGAAGCGGCACACCCTGGCCCTCCACCTTATAATGAACTTTTAAATTTCCAAGTTTAATAAACATCTATATACCACTTCTTGATCGCTAAATAATAATTTCTCTTTACCAATGATCTGATAATTTTCATGTCCTTTGCCAGCAATCAAAACCACATCGCTCTCATTGGCGCAATCAATTGCATGTGCAATAGCAACTCTGCGATCTTGCTCAACTTCGGCTGCCCACGGACACAAAAGCCCCTGCAAAATATCGCTTATTATTTGCCGCGGGTCTTCAGTGCGTGGATTATCATTGGTAATAACAATATGATCGCTATAGCGCTCCGCAATTTGCCCCATCAGCGGCCGCTTGCCACAATCACGATCACCACCACAACCAAACACGCACCATATAGCTCCATGGCAGTGCTCTCTAAGCACCAATAAAACCTTCTCAAGCGCATCTGGAGTGTGCGCGTAGTCAACTACAACTAATGGCTTTTTATTATCACCACCAAAAGTTTGCATTCTACCACTTACAGTTTCTAATTTTTCTATGCCTACCAATGCATCAGCTATATTTACTTTCATAACACCCAAAACGGCTAAAACTGCAAGCAAATTACTAATATTAAACTTACCTAAAAGACGGCTTTTTAATAAGCCTTCTCCCCATGGCGTTATAGCATTAGAGCCTATACCCAATTTAATCGTTGGCACTTCTGCTGTTATATTTTCAATTGTATAAGCATAAATCTTAAGTGATTCTTTCAGCTCATTAATTAATTTTTGCCCAAATTCATCATCTGCATTAATTATCGCATATTGCAGCCCCGGTAGCCTAAATAATATTTTCTTTGCAGCACCATAATTTTCCATCGTCCCATGATAGTCCAAATGGTCACGCGTCAAATTGGTAAAAACCGCAATTTTAAAATCAATACCGCTAACACGTTGTTGCACGAGACTGTGCGATGATACTTCCATAGCAACTGCCTGGGCACCTGCTTTTTTTAGCTCAAATAACCAACGCTGCAGTGTAACTGGATCTGGAGTAGTGTTAATCACTGGCGAAAGCTTTCCTGGAAAACCAATACCAATTGTTCCAATTACCCCGCATGGAACACCCAAACTGGTCAAAACGGAGGCAATAAATTGAGTAGTTGACGTTTTGCCATTAGTTCCGGTAACACCAATTACTGTTAATTTGCTCGAGGGATAATCATAAAATTTGGCAGCGATCAAACCAGCTTTATTTCTCAGATCAGGCACAATTATAACTGGCACATCAACGTCTTGTACTGCAGTTTCACAAAGTACGGCCACCGCCCCTTTATTAATAGCATCAGCAATAAAATCACGGCCATCTGCTGCCACGCCACGGTAAGCTAAAAACAAATCACCAGCCTGAACCGTGCGACTATCAATTGCAATGCCTGTAACTTGGCAATCGACTTGCGTTTCTAATAAATCTTTTAATTTATATACTCTCTTTATCATCCGGTGGAACTCCCAAGATTCGCAGTGTCCCATTCATAATATTGGCAAATACTGGTGCAGCAACGCTACCACCATGATAGTGACCACCACGAGGATTTTTAACCACTACAGCTATAACCAGCTGCGGATCAGTAACAGGAGCAATACCAACAAACGTCGCAAAATATCGATCCGTATAGTAACCGCCCGCTTTTGCAATATGTGCAGTTCCCGTCTTTCCTGCAACTCTATAACCCGGGATTTGCGCCCTCTTACCCGTGCCTCCAATATCCAGAACAGCCTCAAGCATTGTTAGTATTTGGTGACATATTTTTTGTGATAACACTTGCTTACCAAGTACTGTCTCATCGCTTTTTACAAAAGTTATCGGCCTAAGCAAACCATAAGAGGCAATTACCGCATACGCTTGAGCCAACTGTAACAAGCTCACTGAAATACTATAACCAAAGGATAAAGTAGCAAGCACAAATGGACGCCATTTTAAATGATTCGGCAAAACTCCAATACCCTCTCCTGGAAAACCACTTTGCGTACTCTGGCCAAAACCAACACTCCTCAATAAACTTAGCAAACTATTGCTTGGCAACGATAAAGTCATTTTAGCCACACCTATATCACTGGACTTCTGCAATACTCCCGTAACTGTAAGTAACCCATTATTTATGTGATCATTATCTTGAATTAAATGGCCATCAACCATTAAACTGCCTGGATTAGTATCAATAAGAGAATTGGGGTAATATTTACCGCTATTTAAGGCATTCACAATAGTAAGTGCTTTTATAGTCGAACCAGGTTCAAATACATCAGTAACGGCTCTATTACGAAATCGGCCCGGAAAAACACCCAAACGATTATTGGGATTATATGAGGGAAAATTAGCCATCGCTAAAACCTCACCCGTCTTAACTTTTAATACCACCACAGAACCATATTCTGCCTGATATTGCTCAATGGTTTTTTTCAGCTCTTGATATGCCAAATACTGCACACGTCTATCAACACTAAGCACTAAATCCTTTCCTTGCTGCGGCTCTGCAGTAACCCCCAAATTAGCAATTGTATTTCCCAAACAATCCTTAACAACCCGCACTTTTCCAGAAACACCACGAAGCCAAGAATTATATGCCAATTCTAAGCCTTCTTGACCTCGATCATCTATATTAGTAAAGCCAACCACTTGCGCCATAGCATCTGCTTCTGGATAATAACGCTTATAACCGCGCTCTTTCGACACCCCTGGAATATGCAAGCTTAAAACTTTAGCGACTATTTCTAAGGGAAGAGAGCGTTTCAAATAAACAAATCCGTGCTGTTTTTGCGTTGTAATTTTTTTCTGCAGCGTACTACTTGGTATGTTTAGCAATAATGCCAATTGCGCCATCTGCTCAACGGTAGCATTGAACAATTTTGGATTAACCCAAATTGATGCTACTGGCACGCTAATTGCAAGCGGCTTGCCACTGCGATCCGTAATCATACCGCGATGCGCCGGAATACTGACTTCGCGGATACTACGAATATTACTCTGATCAAGCAAAAAACCATGTTTAATAATGCCCAAATAAACAATACGGCCAAGCAAACTCAAAACAGCAACGAGCATAATCAATACTAAAATTAATAGTCGCCACTCATAGTTATCTTGATCTTGATCATGCATAACACATCAAGCTTTAATCACAACCACCTCAGCCGACGGGGGTATCTGCATTTGTAATTGTTGTTGTGCAACTCTTTGCACTCGCGCTTGTGCCGCCCATGCACTTTGTTCCAACAACAATTTATTACTATCGGATTGCAACTGTTCACTTTGCACTTGCAACTTATGCTGATCTATAAATAAACGACGATTGATATCTTTAACGTAAATCACTCCCAATGCTGAAATTAAAAGAAAAAACACCAACACCAAAATTTTTAATTCCGGCAAATTAAAGCTAATTAATGCATTCCGTGCAAATGTATTGTCCGAAGCAACTGCCCGTACTACTGCATTCATTTTAATTTCTCCACTATCCTAAGTACCGCACTTCTTGAACGCGGGTTATTATTTATTTCTTCCACACTAGCGTGAACAACCCGCCCAATGCACTCAAGACGCCTAGGCAGTTGTATATCACGCAAGGGCACTCCTTCTGGAATATGACCCCTTATATGCTTCTGCATAAACTGCTTTACAATACGATCTTCCAATGAATGAAAACTAATAACAACTAAACGCCCACCAATTGCAAGCACATCCAAACATTGCTCCAAACAATCACGCAGCTCTTGCAACTCGTTATTAATAAATACACGAATTGCCTGAAACGCCCTGGTTGCCGGATGCTTATGCTCCTCCCATTTTGGGTTAGCTTTTTTTACAATCTCAGCCAACCGCCCTGTAGTTACAATTGGTGCAATTGCACGCTCACTAACAATTGCATGTGCAATTCTTTTGCTAAATCGCTCTTCACCGTATTCTTTTAAAACCCAAGCAATTTCGTGTTCTTTAGCACAATTGAGCCACATTGCTGCGTCAAGTGGCTGCTCTTGGTTCATACGCATATCCAATGGCCCGTCGCGCAAAAAGCTAAATCCACGCGCAGCACTATTTAATTGCGGTGAAGAAACCCCTAAATCAAGCAAAACACCATCAACTTTCCCACTACAATCTAACTCATCTATCCATAACTTAATGTTGCTAAACGATCCTTGTCGAACAATTAAACGCTTGTCACTAATTTGCAGCGCCCTTTGGATCGCTTCATGATCTTGATCTATGCACAACAACATTCCATTCGTTCCGAGGCACTGCAAAATCCTTAAGCTATGTCCACCACGACCAAAAGTCGCATCGACATAAATTCCATCTTTTTTTACTGCTAACCCATCTACCGATTCTTGAAGCAAAATCGGTTTATGCCCAGCACCTAAATCTTCATCCAAAAAATTGTATTTTTTATTCATCCAACTTCTTACAACGACAGCAATTGTAATTCTGGAGGCAAAGTTGATGATTCACTCAATCCTTTAGCCAACCAATTATCACGATTTTCAGTCCAAATTTTCTTGTCCCAAATTTCGAATTTTTTACCTTGACCAATTAACATTACACTTTTATCAAGGCTCGCATATTCACGTAAAAGTGGTGGCAACAAGAGGCGCCCACTGCTATCCATTTCTAACTCAGTTGCATGACCAATTAATAAGCGCTGAATACGGCGCGTGACTTGGTTAAAACTGGGTAGATTTTCTATTTTCTTTTCGATCTCTTCCCAAACAGGAAAGGGATAAAGCAATAGGCATTTATCTTCGGTATCAATCGTGACAACTAATTGCTCTTTTAACTCAACAGGCAATTGCACACGATAGCGCGTCGGCATCGTCATGCGCCCTTTTGCATCCAAATTGATAAAATTAATGCCTCGAAACACTTTAATCTACCCCCACTTTTTTCCACCTCATGCCACTTTACACCACTATAACAAAAAATTACCAATTGTCAAACAGATATATGGGTAAGTTAAACCAAATTGATCACATCTTACAAATATTGCAAATTTGAAGTATGATTAACTCCCAATGAACAAAGACCAGCCGCCAGCAATTACTGTCTCAAGACTCTGTATTAGCTATCAAAAACTCCGTCTTTTCGATAATTTAGATTTCTACTTGCCCGCAAAAAAATGGACCTGTTTGCTTGGCCCAAGCGGCGCTGGTAAAACAACGCTGCTACGCTTTATTGCTGCGCTGCCATATGAAAAAAACACAGAGTGCTTTGGCAACATTTCGGCCTCAGATAATCTACCTCTAAACCATCGCGTTACTTACATGGCACAGCAAGATTTATTAATGCCGTGGCTAAATATTTTAGATAATGTCTTAATTGGCGCCCATCTACGCAACGAAACAATAACGGCACAGATAGAACAAAAAGCGATAAATTTATTAGAAAACGCAGGCTTAAAAAACATTATTAAACTAAAGCCAAAACAATTGTCCGGGGGTATGCGTCAACGTGTTGCACTAGTAAGAACCTTATTTGAAGATCGTCCAATAATTTTAATGGATGAGCCGTTTTCATCTTTGGATGTAATTACACGATTAAAACTACAGAATTTGGCTGCTGAATTATTAGCTAACCGTACGGTTTTGCTCGTAACTCATGATCCACTGGAAGCATTAAGACTCGGGGATTATATTTACACCATGACTGGTTCACCGGTAAAAATAAGCGATCCTATTGAGCCACAAGGCATTGCCCCGCGCAATCCAACTGACGTAAATTTACTCACGCAACAAGCAAAGCTGTTACAATTACTTATATGAAAATTTTATTACGCGGAATAATAATTACGATAGTGCTTATTCTAATATGGCAATCTATTGTTATATTATTTAACTTGCCACCATACATTTTACCATCGCCTACTTTGGTACTAAAAAGCTTTGGGCATCATGGCGTTTTAATTCTCAAGCAATCAATCCCAACAACGATCGAAGCAACACTTGGCTTTATTTTAAGTTGTTTACTTGGGATGTTTAGCGCGCTAACATTAATCTACTTTCGTCCAATGCGCTTATGGTTTTTACCAATTTTATTAATCAGCCAAGCATTACCAACATTTGCTATTGCTCCTTTACTTGTTATTTGGTTTGGTTATGGCATGATGTCAAAAATTGTAACTACAATTTTGATGCTTTTTTTCCCGATTACTAGTGCATTTTATGATGGGCTGCGCCACACGCCACAAACATATTTAGATTTAGCACAAACCATGAATGCTAAAAAATGGCAAACGCTTCGACACATTCGTATTCCTGCCGCGCTGCCTTCGCTTGGCAATGGTTTGCGTGTTGCTGCAACTTTTGCACCAATGGGAGCAGTAATTGGCGAATGGGTTGGATCGAGCCAAGGACTTGGTTTTTTAATTTTAAATGCAAACTCAAGAATGCAAATTGATTTAATGTTTGCAGCACTGCTCGTACTTGTCGTATTAACCTTAGTGTTTTATTTTGTGATTGATATATTAATAAAAACAATAATTTCATGGGAGACAGAGCAACATGCCTACTAAAAAAATATTTTTTTATTTGCTTCTTATGTTTTGCAAAACCGCTTTTGCTAGTGATCAAAAACCATTGATCGTCGTTCTCGATTGGTTTATCAATCCCAATCATGCTCCGCTATTTGTAGCCCAGCAGGAGGGTTTTTTTGCCAAGCAAGGACTTGAAGTCAAATTTATTTCTCCAGCAGATACATCCGAAGGAGAAAAAATGGTTGCTGCAAGCAAGGCGGATATCGCTGTAAGCTATCAACCAGCACTAATGTATAAAGTAACTAATGGCCTACCATTAACACGTTTTGCCACTTTGATTAATACCCCGCTAAACACGCTAGTCGTTTTGAAAGATAGTTCAATTCACTCTATCAAAGATATCAAAGGAAAACGCATTGGATTCAGCGTGCCCGGAATTGACAACATATTATTAGCCACTATGCTAAAAAGTGTAGGATTAAATATTAGTGATATTGAATTGATAAATGTAAAATTCGACCTCACGCAAGCACTGCTTACTGGTAAAATTGACGGCTTCACCGGCGGTATGCGTAATTTTGAACCAATAGTTATGGAGCTAGCGGGCAAACCTGTTCGCACGTTTTATCCAGAAAAATATGGATTTCCTCCATACGATGAACTAATTTTAGTAACAAATAAAAATAAAATTAACGATCCAAATTTGATTAAATTCACTAGAGCACTTAAACAAGGAGTAGATTATTTGCAAAAAAACCCGCGAAAAAGCTGGCAAAAATTCGCAACAAATCATCCAGAGCTAAATAACACCATAAACGAAAAAGCATGGTTTTTAACCATCCATTACTTTGCTCGCAATCCAGCAAAATTAGATCGAGCGCGCTATCAAAACCTTGCTGATTTTATGTATAAAGAAAAGTTGATTTCTTATGTTCCAGCTATTGACAGCTATACCACAAGAGAATAATTATGAAACACAAGTGTTTATCCATTGCTGGATTTGATGGATCCGGAGGCGCCGGCATTCAAGCTGATATAAAAACATTTTCGGCGCTAGGGTGCTATGGAATGACAGTGCTTACTGCTCTTCCCATACAAAACACCTGCGGAGTTAGAAATTGCTATGATATTCCGCTTGCAGCAATCAGAGAACAACTAGAAGCCATCTTCGATGATATTACCCCTAATAGCATTAAAATTGGCATGCTGTTTTCTGCGCCTATTATAGATTTGGTCGCAAATTTTTTAAAAAAATATGCAGTCAATATTCCTATAGTTCTTGATCCAGTAATGATTGCAAAAAGCGGAGATTCGCTTTTATTAACAGACGCTATTACAACACTAAAAACAGAGCTAATACCAATATCTACTGTAATTACTCCTAATCTACCTGAAGCTTGCGCTCTTGTAGGTAGTAAATCAGATAGTATGGAAGAACTTGCAGCAAAGCTTATAAAACTAGGACCCCAAACAGTTTTGTTAAAAGGCGGACACTCAAACAATGCTTATTCTAATGATCTGTTCTTAGAAAAAAGCGGGCGCATGTTGTGGCTTGAAGCAAACCGTATTGACTCAAACAATACCCATGGCACTGGATGTACATTATCTGCTGCAATTTCTTCTTATCTGGCGCTTGGTATGCCGCTCATAGATGCTTGTAAATACGCAAAGCAGTATCTATCTGGTGCGATGCTCGCATCAAAAGAAAATTCAGTAGGAAAAGGTCACGGCCCTGTCCATCACTTCTATCACCTATGGCCAATTAATAAATATTACGATAACATAAGGTAGGTTCCATTATATGACCAACATTATTGACGAACAAAAAATATTTAACACATTAGACAAGCATCAGCAGCCTGATCGTATTTTAGTGCAAGAAATCCTAAGTAAGGCTTCAGAACTAGGGGGATTATCTGCAGAAGATGTTGCCACTCTAATTGCCATAGATAGTGAAGAATTATTATTAGAAGTTTTTCATACTGCAAAAAAAGTAAAAGAAGCTATTTATGGCAATCGCTTGGTAATTTTTGCGCCATTATATGCTTCTAATACATGCACAAATAATTGCTTATATTGTGCATTTCGCACTGATAATAAAGAGCTTAAACGCCGCACTTTAAGCCAAACTGAGATTGCCGAAGAAACCAAACTCCTGATCGACCAAGGACAAAAAAGAATTGTACTGCTTACAGGAGAAGCTCATGATCATGATAACTTTCAATATATTTTAGATTCGATCGCCACTATTTATGCTACTAAAAGCGGAGCGGGAAAAATCTGTCGTGTTAACACCAATATTGCTCCTTATACAGTAGAAAATTTCCGCAGACTAAAAGCTGCAAACATTGGAACTTATCAACTCTTTCAAGAAACCTATCATCGCGATACTTACCAAAAAATGCATGCTGCTGGCAAAAAAGCAGATTACGATTGGCACATAACTGCAATGGACAGAGCCATGACTGCTGGCATCGACGATGTTGGTATCGGCGCCCTTTTTGGTTTAGCTAATTGGCATTTTGAGATTTTAGCTTTATTGCAACACATCGCACACCTTAATCAAGAATTTGGTATTGGCCCACATACGATTAGCGTACCCAGATTAGAGCCAGCAAGCGGATCGAACATAGCAAGCTCTCCACCCTATCTAGTATCAGATCAGGATTTCTGCAAAATTATTGCCATATTGCGTTTAGCTGTTCCATATACTGGCATAATTTTATCTACACGTGAGTCAGTCGCTTTGCGTCGTCAATGTTTTGAATTGGGCGTTTCCCAAATTTCAGCTGGAAGCCGCACTAGCCCAGGAGGCTATAGTGAAAGTAAAGACAAGTTTAATGCGAGCCAATTTTCTGTAGGTGATTGTCGCAATCTAGACGAAGTGGTCAAAGATATAGTCTCCCTAGGATTCATGCCAAGTTTCTGTACTGCATGTTATCGCTTAGGACGCACGGGCGAGAGCTTTATGGAACTGGCCAAAACAGGAAAAATTAAAAACATGTGCACTCCCAACGCTATTGTGACTTTTAAAGAGTATCTCTTACATTATGCCTCACCAGATACTCGAGATGCTGGAGAAAAATTAATAGCAAAAGAACTAGCCGCTTCATCAGAGCAACAAAAACAACTTACTCTAAAATTAATAGCTCAATTAGAAGAAGGGACTCAAGAAGCTTATATCTAAAGAAAAAAATTGCTGCTTTAGGGAAACTTAGTTAGAATCACCCTCGCCTCTTGTTGGTCCTTTTGCAGCGATATTTTGCCAACCCCGCCAGGTCCGGAAGGAAGCAACGGTAACAAAAGATTCGGGTGCAAAGTAAACTAACGAGAGGCTTACCAACCACCACCAAGTGCTTTAATAAGCAACGCACTTGTAATTAAGCGACTTATAGTAATATTGATTGCTGCCATTTCAGAATTAAGCTCTGCACTTCGTGCGGTAATTACTTCAATTGGAGTCGCAACACCACCTCGGTATCGATATCTAGCTTGAGCAAACACACGCTGCGCTGCTCTTAATGCAGCTTTCTGAGTCATATCTTCTCGCTCAAGCTGACGAGTGGCAACCAAGTTATCTTCCACTTCTTGAAAAGCAGTAAGAACAACTTGGCGATAATTAGCAACTGCTTCGTCATATGCAGCACGCGCTTGTTTATTTAGCGATAAAGCAACTTTTTTTCTGTAAATATGTTTAAACTTCTAGCCCTTTTAAA
>JBAXAM010000032.1:0-13843 GCA_037142515.1 bacterium
TTTAAAAGGGCTAGAAGTTTAAACATATTTACAGAAAAAAAGTTGCTTTATCGAGCAAAGTCAAAAGAGGATAGAACCTGAGATTAATAGTAAATTGCAAATAACAAGAAAAGCTAAGAATAATACCAAGCCCCAACAACAAAATTCTCAAATACCTAACTATACCTTCAGAAACTGGCACTGAAAATAATAGGCAACAACAAATCACATCACCTACTAACGACATAGTTAATAGTATCGCTACTATTAGCAGCAACAATGAATTACAAGTAACAAACAGAGCTAGTAGCAACACTATTCTTCAACAACAAGGTGTCAATCCTCAGGATGCTGTTACTTTCCTTCTACAAATACAGCAGAATCAAAATGTATCTGTGTTACCACAAGTAGTCATAGATTTGCTCCCTACAAATGTTTGGCAACGTATGTCTTTATTATTCAGAACAAATCCTCAATTACGTGATATCTTTATTTCGCCTAATTACCGAGGCACCCCTGTAACAGTGCATATTATAAGATTACCCACAAGAAACGAATTAGAATATGGTTATAATGATAACAGTGCTATACAGCTTGCTAATAACAGACAGGAATTCCAAGATGCGTATCTTGTTACGGTTCTCTTCAATAATCAAAATCAAGCTCAACAGTTTCTACAAGAGGTTGCGCAAGAAGAACAGCTATCATTACAAGAGCCGCAACAAATATTTGAATTCTTCGGTACGCACAGACAATTATATAACATATCCATCGGATTAGAACAAAATTCAGAGCAAAATGGCGATAGTAACGATAATAATAGAATAGTACGACGATTAGCAAATAATAACGTACCACAATATACTTACTCTATTAGAATTTTCTTCAGCAACATGAATCAATATCGATCGTTTTTACAGGAAACCACACAAAATACAGTGGCAGAAGATAATAATAATAGTAATGATACAAGCAGTCCGAAAAAACTTAAGGAAAAAAATGATGGTGAAGATAACAACGGTTCTGCCTCAACGAAAGGTGATAGCAGTGATAAAAAATCATCTAGTGACGAAGAAAAAAATACTGAAGGAAATGAAGAATACACTCCTCCGGTAGTACGAGATTTATTTTCGCAAAACGATCAAGAAAAGAGTGATGACGCAAATAACAACCCAGTAATTCAACCTAAGAACAGTGACACCAACTCCCAGCAAAGTGAACCAACAAATCAAGACAATGTTAATGTAACGCTCTGTTTACGAATTCAAAATCAAAATCAACCAATATTACGGTATTATCAAACAGGACCTAACGAATATAGATTCGCGTGGTCGCAATACCAAAATCAGTATCTACCGTTAAGTACAGAACAACGGCAAAAAATAGAACAGACAGTTTTAAAAATATTAAAAGAAAAAAAAGGCTCGTTGTCAGCTGAGCAACAAAACTGTGTATTAAAAGAAATCAAAAAAATGTCTGCTAAGAACACACACAGAACGATACCAGTAATACTAGTACGACCTCCCATACTAATCCAGCACACACAACAATTCATACCACAATTTATACCAGCATACCAGCAGCAACAGACTATATACTTACCACCGGGATACCAATTTAAGAAACACTAAGATCATATCCATATTCCGCTCCCACCAAATATAACCCTTGTGCCGGAGCGGTTGCAGCAGATACTCTGCGATCACGCGCTATTAAAATTTCTTTAGCCCAACTTGGAAGCTTTTCACCCTCACCGACTTTTACTAACATCCCAACAATACAGCGAACCATGTGTAATAAGAATGCATTGGCTTTAATATCAATGGTCACCGTGCATCCATTGCGCGTAACTGTGAGAAACATAACATTACGCTTTGCACTTTTTGCTTGGCAGCCGCTACCACGAAACGAAGAAAAATCATATTCTCCGACTAAATACTGCCCAGCTTCATGCATTAATTTTTCATCAAGGGGAAACGGAAACCACATTGCTCGGTGACGCAAAATAGCAGAAGCAATTTTATTATTATAGATAATATAGCGGTATTGACGCGCAGTTGCTGAAAAACGCGCATGAAAATCAAAAGACGTATGGCGTGCCCAAAGCACGCGGATATCTGGTGGTAAGTTGGTATTAGTCCCTAAAATCCAAGCACGATCAGATCGTGTGGCTTCGGTATCAAAATGCACTACTTGGCTCAGAGCATGCACACCAGCATCAGTTCGCCCAGCACAAACCACACTAATTGGCTCTGCCGCAACTTGACTTAAGGCGTATTCGACTTTTTCCTGGACAGTGCAAATATTATTCTGACGTTGCCAACCATGATAACTGGTGCCGTCGTATTCGACACCTAAAGCGATGCGCATATCTTTGCCAATAGCTCTTTTGCCTCTGCTTGCTCAGACGGGCTACCATTTACCAGCACCTCATCAAGCATAACACGTGCCTGAGTCCCTTTTCCCATATCAATATAGGCACGGGCTAAATTTAACTTAGCAGCAATACCTTCTTTGCTTTCCATCAGGTTATATTCTTCTTCAGGAAACACTGCACTGCTACGACGCCTAGATGGCAACAAATAAAACAATACTAAAAGCAACAAGATAACCACACAAACAAATAAAATAGTAAATAATGGTTGACCTAACCGCATGGCCAGCTTATCTGCATATTGCTGCATGGGTTTTAAATTATCCCAAAAAGTCTTTTGGCTCTCCAAGATGCTTTTTTTTAACTGCTCTATATTTTGTTCAAGATAACTTATCTTTTCGCTGAGCTGGACCACTTGAGTTTGCACAGCACTATTTTTAGCATTAATAGCCTCCAAGCGACTATTTGTCTCAGCAATAAAAGCTATTTCTTGTGCCGATGGGACTGGCGGCGGCGCTACTACGACTACTTGCTGTTGCACAGGCTGCTGTGGTGACGAACTTGATTGTTCTGGACTGGCTCTTTTGGGTTTCTCAGGCTTTAGTGTTTTAATTGACTTGTGGCGCTTAATATAACGCTTAATTGATTGTTTTAAACGAACTTTTTTCCATTGGCGGTTTTGTTTTTCTACTTCGATGTAAGCTTGGTCTTTCGGAATACTAATAATCCCATCAATACCTGGAAGCTTAATAATTCTTCCTGATTTAAGAGCATTTATATTACTACAAGAAAAAGCATCTTCATTATTACAAAATATGGCAAGCATAACCTGCTCTACCGAAACCCTGTTATTTGGTTTTAGTTCACTCGCGATATGCCAAAGGGTATCATTTGCCGTTGTTGGACCATATGTTGTATTTGATGAAGCAAAAGCGCTTGCTGTGATTAAAAAACCACAAATAATGTAAATACAAAGTTTACGCATAGCAAATTCCAAAAACTCATAGGCTCTAATAGGTGATTATGATAATAGATTTTTTATTCAGTGACTAGAACAATTAATAACATTAATAATATTTATAAGTTGGTTCGCAGCTGATCGGCTGTCAGCAAAAACACCTCGGCCTCTCCTTTCTCAAATTCTAACCAAGTAAATGGCAAATGCGGATACTTTTGTAATACTACGGGTTCACTATTGCCAACCTCAACCACCAAAATTCCATCTGGCGACAGATGCTTTGGCGCTTCTTTAAGAATTACTTCAACTATTTCATCCCCATTTTTACCTGCAAGTAATGCGCCTTTTGGCTCATGTCGATATTCCTGTGGCAATAATTGCATTTCTTCCCTGCTTACATACGGCGGATTGCTAATAATAATATCATAAGTTGTATTTCTAAGCGCGCCAAACAAGTCTGATTGCAGCAATCGTACCTGTTTAGCGCAGTTGTGTTTTTCGCAGTTTATTGCCGCAACTTTTAGCGCAGCTTTCGAAATATCAACTGCATCAATAGTCGCATTAGGAAACGCATAGGCACAGCTAATCGCTATACAACCACTACCAGTACCAATATCTAAAATTCGCTTCACTTTTTCCGGATCGATCCATGGAGTAAACTGCTTTTGAATTAACTCTGCCATTGGCGAACGGGGAATCAATACACGTTCATCGACGTAAAAAGATAGTCCGGCGAACCACGCCTCTTGAGTTAAATATGCAGCTGGAATACGCTCTTTAATACGACGACTAATAATTTTTAACACAGCCTGCTTTTCGCCAGTTGTGAGTTTCGCATCTAACATTAACATAGCCTGATCTATATTTTGCGGCAAATATAGAGTATGCAAAACTAAATAAACTGCTTCATCCCAAGCATTATCGGTACCATGACCAAAATAAATTTGCGCTCGTCCAAACTGGCTTACTGCCAAACGAACAAAATCACGAATAGTATTTAGTTCTGACATAATAACTCCTTCTGTAAATAATCTGGTATCTCACAGGACCAGTGCAAGGTATCTGTAATTTTCTTCTGCAAAGACTCAGCTGCAGCAGGATCGCCATGAGTTATAAACACTTTGCGCGGTGGGGTTGTTATATTTTTTAACCAGTCAATCATTTCTTGATAATCCGCATGCGCAGAAATATTGCTTAGCGCAACAACCTCACTATTTACTGTAACTAATTCTCCATATATTTTAATTACATTACGCCCATGCAACAAGGCATCACCTCGAGTACCAGCTGCTTGGTAACCAGAAAGCACTATCACATTACGCTTATCATTAGCAAGAGCTTTAATGTGATGCAGCACTCTTCCACCGGTAAGCATGCCGCTAGCTGAAATAATAATTTTCGGAAATGGATAATTATCCAGCTGCTTAGATTCTTCAACTGTATTGATATAACGCGCCATATGCGTGACTGCAGTACAAATATTTTCCGAAAGACGATGCTCCTCCTTATGCCTTAACATAATTTCGGTCATGTCTTGCGCCATCGGACTATCTAAAAAAACTGGGATATTAGGAATTTTCCCTTCTTGCTTAAGCTGGTAAATATAATACAAAATACTCTGGGTTCTACCAACTGCAAAAGCCGGAATAATTACCGTTCCACCTCGCCGAACAGTACGCTTAATAATCTCTCCTAATTGCTCTTTAGGATCAATTTTTTCATGCAAACGATCTCCATAAGTTGATTCTATTACCAAATAATTAGCTGCAAAAATATTTTCTGGAGAAATAACACACGGATCGTTCATGCGCCCCAAATCACCAGAAAATAAAATCGAAGTATCATGCTGCTTGGCTATTAAGCACGCAGCCCCAAGGATATGCCCCGCATGATTATAGCGAAAAACTAAATCGCCAATTGAAAAATCCTGATGAAAAGGCGTAGCAGTCAACTGCGGAAATACTGCTTCAGCATCAGCACGGGTATAAAGCGGCAAAGCCGGCTTGTGCTTTGAATAGCCATGCCTATTAGCACGCGCTGCGTCTTCTTCTTGGAGGTGTCCACTATCTAACAATAAAATCTTACACATTTCTTTGGTAATCTGAGTACAATAAATTTTGCCGCGAAAGCCATTTTTGACTAGTAGAGGCAAATAGCCAGTATGATCTAAATGAGCATGGGTTAATATTACTGCATCAATAGTTTCTGGTGCAATTGGCAGCGGATATCTATTGCGTAAACGCAAGTCTTTAAGGCCCTGAAACAAACCACAGTCAATTAAAACTTTTTTATCACTGGTCTTCAATAAATACTTAGATCCAGTTACAGTTTTAGTCGCGCCTAAAAATTGAATTTCCATTTTCACTATCCCTTCTTTTTTAAAATATCAAGCAATTTTCTTTCATCAATTATTTTAATGCCAAGCTTTTCTGCCTTGGCTAATTTTGATCCAGGATCAGCGCCGACTACAACATAAGCGGTCTTTTTAGAAACGCTCTCGCTTACCTTGGCGCCCAAAGCATGTAGTTTTTCTTTTGCGTCTTCACGACTCATAGATTTCATGCTGCCAGTCAACACAAATATTTGACCAGCAAGTGGTTGCACAACCGATAGCTCTTTTGGCCAATGAATTCCAGATTTAAGCAAGCTTTCAATTAATTCCTGATTGTGTTTTTGACGAAAAAAAATTACTATATGCGCAGCAACAACCGGACCGATATCAGGAATTATTTCAAGATTACTAATTTCTGCTTCCATCAATTTATGTATATCACCAAAATATTTGGCTAAGCTTTGCGCAGTAGTTTCCCCTACTTCTCGAATACCCAAAGCATAAATAAATCGAGATAATGTTGTATTTTTACTCGCAGCAATAGCTTGTAGCAAATTTTGCGCTGATTTTTCTCCATGGCGATCGAGTGTTGCAATTTTTGCTTCAGTTAAAGAATACAACTCAGCCACATTATTTACGAGATTTTTATCAACTAATTGATCGACCAGCTTATCGCCCAAACCATTAATATCGAGTGCACCACGTGAAGCAAAATGCTTAATTGTCTCTTTGCGTTGCGCACTGCAATACAGGCCGCCAGTACAGCGCGACACCACTTCACCTTCTGGTTTTACTATTTCGCAGCCACATACGGGACAATATTTAGGAAGCGTTACTGGTTTTGCGTCATAAGAACGCCGCTCTTTTACTACGGAAACAACTTCAGGAATTACATCGCCAGCACGACGAATAATAACAGTATCACCTACACGCACATCTTTACGCCAAACTTCGTCAATATTGTGCAAGGTAGCATTACTAACAGTAGCACCACCAACAAAAACCGGCTCTAGTCGAGCAACTGGGGTAATCGCTCCTGTGCGACCAACCTGAAATTCAATATTTAAAACTTTAGTTAACTCCTCCTGCGCTGGAAATTTATGGGCAATCGCCCAACGTGGCGCACGCGAAACAAAGCCCAGTTTATTTTGTAGCTGTGAGTCATTTATCTTATAAACTACGCCATCAATTTCGTATGGCAATTTATCACGTTTTTTACCAATAGATTGATAGTAATCTAAGCATTTTTCTATACCAGTCACTACTTTTATTTCTGGATTAATTTTTAGACCATATTCTTTTATTTTTAATAATACTCCACTGTGCCTAATTGGCAATGTCACACCAATAACTTCACCAACAGCATAACAAAAAATATCTAGCGACCGACTTGCGGTTATTTTTGGATCAAGTTGCCGCAAACTACCAGCAGCAGCATTACGTGGATTAACAAAATTAAGTTTTTTAAATCCGGCAAGCGGCATATAAACTTCACCGCGAACCTCTAATACTTGTGGAAAATTACTACCACGCAACATCAATGGAATGCTTGGAATTGTTCGCACATTTTGCAAAATGTCTTCACCCACCGTCCCATCACCACGAGTAGCGGCTTTAGTTAAAATACCATTTTCATAAAACAAGCTCACGGCTATGCCATCGATTTTGGGCTCACAAACATATTCAATTTCATATTCAATTTCTAAGCGTTCGCGAATACGGCGATCGAAATTTAACACATCATCAGAAGCAAAAGCATTATCGAGCGATAGCATCGGTATCGTATGATGTATTTGTTTAAAAAAGCCAGCAGGTTTAGACCCCACCCGCCTCGTCGGCGAATCTATGGTAATTAATTCTGGATGCTCTGCCTCAAGCTGTTGCAACTCTAAAAACAAACGATCGTATTCAGCATCAGGGATTTTGGGCTGATCGAGAACATAATAGCAATAACTGTAATCGTTAAGCTGATTTTTAAGTTCGGTAATGCGTTTTATGATGTTTGCAGCCATAGACTCAATCTAAATTATCTAGCAAATCCGCCACATACAAACTACTCGTTTCCACTGTACAAATTTTTTCCCGCAGACGCCTAATTACCGCGGCACTTATCGGCTGATAGAGATCATCATAAATGTCACCGCCAAGCTCTTCTGTTAACTGTCGCGCAACATCTAGCATTAAATCAAAACGCATCATTAGCTTTTGTTTAGCATCCAACTTCATAAACATCACCAAACCAGCACATTTGAAAGAACCCATGTCATCTATCGCAAATGATCCATCTGGCGTGGCTGCTGCAACACTAAATAATACATTACCCTTACCACCTTTGCCCTCATGTCGATGAAAAATACTCATATCACCAAAATCCAAACCCACAGATAATAAAGTTTGCAGCAGTTCATAGCCCATATAGGGCTTGCCGGGGAAAGATTGAATTTGCAGAACAACAATATCTGAATTATATGCTGGCTGCTTATCGGCAATAGCAGGGGTTTGCTGCACAGCTTCGCTTGCTATAATGGAACACGGCGCGTTAAAATCAACTATTGGCTCACGCTTAATATTAACCGGACGTTTTTTTGCTTGCTTGCGTTGATATAGAAACAACCAGCTAATAGCAGCAAAGACAAATAATAGTATTACATAAAAAAATAACGATGACATAATATTCCCTCAAAGATTATTTTTTATCAGTCCCTGCTAATGTCACTGCCGTATCAATATCAACCGTAACAATACGTGATACTCCGGCTTCCTGCATTGTTATACCAATCAGTTGCTCGGCAATCTCCATAGTCAGTTTATTATGCGTTATAAAAATAAACTGTACTGTTTTTGCCATCTCGGCTACTAAATTACAAAACCGCAATACATTTATATCATCAAGAGGCGCATCAACTTCATCCAGCATACAAAACGGTGCTGGGTTTAATTGGAAAATGGAAAAAATTAAAGAAATTGCCGTCAAGGCCTTTTCACCACCAGACAATAAATGGATACTAGAATTACGCTTACCTGGTGGCTGTGCCATAATCAACACACCAGTTTCAAGTAAGTCATCAGCAGTCTGCTCTAAATATGCCCTACCACCACTAAAAATTTTAGGAAACAAATCTTGAAATCGTACATTGATACTGTCATAAGCCTCTTTAAAGCGCTCTTTGGTATCACAATCAATCTTACGAATCGCGTCTTCTAGGGTATTTAATGCACTTACCAAATCTTGGTTTTGCGCATCTAAATAATTTTTTCTCTCTTGTAGCTTTTCAAACTCTTCAATTGCCGCCAGATTAATTAAACCAAGATGCTCAATACGAGAGGCCAAGTGCGTCAACTTTTCTTCCCATGCGCTAATAGCAGCATCCTCAGGCATTGCTTCTAGCAAAGTATCTAATTGCATTTCAAGTTCAGCAACTTGTTCTTGATAAGTAGTGCCACGAACTTGTAATCCCTGACGCTCAGTACGTAATTTCTCCAAAGATGCACGGACTTGCTCGATGGCTTCCTGATACTCAACATGCCTCTGTTCTAACTCGCGTAATCTATGTTCAATATCTGCCACTTGTTGTTTAGCTGATGCTAACTGCGCTTCGGTTTTAAGACGCTTTTCTAATTCGTGTTGTAACTCTTGCTGTATATTAATCAAGGGAGCTTCATTTTCAGCCAAAGAACCTTCTATATGAGCACGGTGCTCCTTTAAACCAACTATACGATCGGCATTACGATCCAAACTTTGAATTAAATAATCAATTTGCTTTTGCAATAGCTGCAAACGCATCGTCACATGTGTAACACTCTGCTGTTCTTGACCAGCACGTGCACGTACCACTACTAGCTGCTCTTGTATTTGATCGCGCCGCGTTACCAGAGTAGCACGCTCAGAATCATCTATAGTTTTTTGGCAAGACGCATCTTGCCATGCCTTTTGTGCTATATTCAGTTGCTCTTTTTCATTTTGCAGGTTTTGTTCGTGCGTTTTAATTTCGCTTGCAAGATTTTGTTCGCGCTGCCGCAGATGATTCAAATGAGTTTGTTTTGAACTAACTTGACTTTGCACCTCACTGTACTCAGTGGTAACCAAACGCAATTGCTGCTGCAACTCCTGATACTCCTGCTCCAAAACCACTAAAATATTTTGCTCATTCTTAAACTCTTCTTCTAGCTGGATGCGCTTATTTTGCTCTTGTTTAATAATTAGGCCTAGTTCCTGAAGTTCTCGTTCGCGCTGCAAAATACCTGTTTTTTGATTAGTATCATAAGCAACTCGCACCCATCCAGCTCCAAACCAAATACCATCTTTAGTGACAATCGATTCACTTGAATTTAGTTTATAGCATAGAGCCAATGCTTCATTAATATTTTCTGCAGCATAAATACCTTGGAGTAAATTGTTGATAGAAAGATTGGAATTTACTTTGCTCAGCAAAGTAGTCGTCTGCGCAGCTGTTTGAGCCAAAGCTGCTCGCGCAGTAGTGTCAAACAAAACTAAATTACCGTGCGTTAAAGTCTTAATGGTCGATACAACACTGTTAATACCGTCAACACATATCGCTTCAAGATAAACACCAAGCACTGTTTCAACCGCAGTTTCCCAGCCAGGAACAACTTGCAATTCTTGCGCTAAACGCGGTTTTTTCTCAAGATTATGCTGCTTTAACCAATCTACTAAAACAGCATCATTTTTTCCGAGTGCAGTTTGTTGCAGTGCTTCTAACGAAGAATAACGACCTGTTAAAGTTTGGAGTTTGTTACGAATCTGGTCAAGCTCAAGCGCGAGCTTATCATTACTTTCACGTTGCGTTGTAATTTTCTCTTGTTTCGTAGCTAAATTATTGTGTAGCTTTTCATGCTGGCTTTTTAAATCTTCAAATCTATTACTTAGACTATTGACTTCCGCAGTCAAAGAAGTAAATTCTAAACTAGCAAGTTCGGCTTTAAACTTCTCTAAATTTTTGGTTTCCTGGATAATTCTTTGATCCAAGTGCTGAATACGGGTCTGCTCAACTTCAAGTCGCTGGGAAATTTGTGCTGCATTTGCATTAAAACCATCCCAACTTTGTTGCCACAACTGCATTTGTTGCTCTACTTCTAGTAATTCTTGCTGCATTTTAGTTGAGTTTTCCTGCAACTCAACAACCTCTGCTTCTAATTTTATTTTTTCAGTTGACAATAATTCAATTTGGCCTTGGTCGGTCGCTTGATGAGCCGTGGTTTCTTGCCAAACTTGATTAGCCTGAGCTAAATCTTTAGTTAGCTGCTCACGACGCTCATGAATATGGTGAATTTGTTGCTCCAGTCGAGCGATATTAGCGCCAACGCTATAATAACTTTCCTGCACTTGATTAAATTTTTCTGTAGCGTCACTACGCTCTTGCCTAAGCTGAGAAATCTTAGCTTCAAGCGCATGCGACTCGGTGATTTTGTTTTCTAGTTGCAGCTCTTCATTTTTTATAGCTTCTTCTTGGGTAGTTAGCTTTTTCGCCAAATCTTGCCAATGAAGTGCATGTAGCTGAGCTTTAGTTAAGCGCTCTTCTTGCTTTAATTTTTTATAGCGCTCGGCAGCATTTGCTTGTGATTTTAAATACTTAAGTTGTTTATCAAGCTCATCTCGTATGTCATTCAATCTTAAAAGATTTTCTTTTGTATGTTTTATGCGATTTTCTGTCTCTCGGCGTCGTTCTTTGTACTTGGATACTCCTGCAGCCTCTTCGATCATCACCCTGAGCTCATCTGGCTTTGCCTCAATGATTTTAGAAATCATGCCTTGTTCAATAATAGCATAGCTACGCGGACCCAAACCGGTACCAAGAAAAATATTGGTAATGTCCTTACGCCGACAGACGGCATTATTAAGAAAATAATCAGAGAAACCATTGCGATCAACTTCACGACGAATTGAAATTTCACTATATTGGGCGTATTCGCCACCAAGGCTAGCATCGCTATTATCAAAAGTTAGCTCTACCGCAGCCTGACCAACGGGCTTACGCGAAGAAGAGCCGTTAAAAATAACATCGGTCATTGATTCGCCGCGCAGTTGCTTTGCTGAGATTTCTCCCATAACCCAGCGCACAGCATCTATAATATTTGATTTACCACAACCATTAGGCCCAACAACACCAGTCAAACTGCTCTGCATCTGAATTGTTGTTGGATCAACAAATGATTTAAAACCAGACATTTTTATTTTTTTTAGCTTCATATAAGCGTATTAAAATAACAGTTTATAAGGAAAAGAGGAAGAATTTATGCAAAAAACATTTCATAAAATTCAACCAGTTTGCCTCTGCCGCATTTATAGTCTAAAATCGCCCTCCAGTGGGGCCGTAGCTCAGTTGGGAGAGCGCCGCGTTCGCAATGCGGAGGTCTGGAGTTCGATCCTCCTCGGCTCCACCATATCCATAGGTGCAATAATATATGAAATTTATTTTAGGCTCAAAATCACCTGGAAGAAGGCAACTACTAACAAAAATGGGGTATGAATTCACGGTACTCGATCCCAATATTGACGAAAAATCAATCCGAAGCGATACCCCAGAAAAGCTAGTTTCTGCCCTAGCCCGCGCTAAAGCAATGGCACTACTGCCTAAAATAAATGAAGCTGCGATATTGATTACAGCTGATCAAGTAGTTAATTGCAATGGTAAAATATTGGAAAAACCTAAGGATCAAAATGAAGCACGTGAATTTTTACACATGTATGCACAATATCCAGCTGAATCAATCACCGCGGTTACCGTTACTAATACATTAAATAAAAAACAAGAATCAGGAATTGATATTGCCAAAATTTGGTTTCACCCAATTCCAGAAAATATGATTGAACAAATAGCAAATCAAGAATATGTTGTAAACTGCGCTGGCGGATTTTCACTCGATGATTTACTATTAAAAAAATATATCGCAAAAATTGAAGGGGCACCAGACAGCATTACTGGTTTACCCATGGAATTAACCAAGCAACTAATACTAAAAGTTATTTAAATATTGTCCCGGTGGCACAGCTGGATAGCGCAGTCCCCTCCTAAGGGACAGGTCGGAGGTTCAAATCCTCTCCGGGACGCCACACTAATTTTTGATCTACACCCATTTTGGCTGTAAAATAACAGAATAATTTAAATTGCAAGGGAGGCAATTATGACAAAGTTATTCTACCTCAGCGAAATAATTAAATTCGCAGTTGAAAAAGAAAAGGAAAGTGTCGCACTATATAAAAATCTGAGTGAAAAAACTAGCGCTAAAAACACAAAAAATCTTTTTCATCAGCTAATGCTTGAAGAAGAAAAACACGAAGATTTTTATACTAAACTTCTTAGCGCCACCCCCAAAGAACAGTCTCCAGGTGTAACAGAAAACGCAGAATACGAAGCTTATATGCGGGAATTAATACGCGCTAGTAGGTCTATACACTCTCCAGATGCACAAAAACTTACCGACACAAAATTCGCCTTAGATTATGCTATCGCTCGCGAAAAAGACTCTATTTTATTTTATGTCGGCCTAAAAAATTATCTACACACACACGACAAAACAAAAATCGATATTATTATAAAAGAAGAAGCGCAACACATGGCCAAGCTACTGCTATTGAAAAACCATTCATAGTATCTAGCTTCTTCATACCAATAGTTGTTTTTACAAGCTTCAACTTTTGTAGTTAAAAAGGCATGCCGCGACACCATTATTTGGTGTAATCAATAGAGTATACAGCAAGGCATGGAACAAAGCGTACAGAAAGGCTTAGAAAAGGGATTAGAGGAAGGAAAATATGTATACAAACGATAACCAACTTATTAGTAGTAATGTTTCTGATATAGACAAACTACTTAACCTCGATCTTAGTTGTTATGAAATATTGGGCATTCCACATACAGCTTCTTATGGTGATATAAAAAAATCCTACAATAAATTATCCCTTATATACCATCCCGATAAGTACAGAGGGACTGAAGAAGAAACAGCTAAAGCTAAAGAAATATTTAAACGCGTTACTGCTGCTTATAAAACGCTTATAAACGAGGAAGAAAGGGCTAGTTACGATGCTGCGCTGAAACTTCTCGAAAAAGCACAATTTTCTCCTTATGAAGCGGAATATATGCTTGAACGGGCAGTTGCAAACAGTCGTGATGAAATTATAAAAGCGATAAAGCAACTTTTTTTCTGTAAATATGTTTAAACTTCTAGCCCTTTTAAA
>JBAXAM010000033.1:0-13280 GCA_037142515.1 bacterium
CAAATATGCTGCCTCGTCAAAAATAATTTACAGAAAGGATGTTACACTACCATGCTTTCTAGAGAAAACGCATGATTGCTTGGTAAATCTATTAGGGTAATACGATATGATTGTGATAGCTGACTTGCAATATTCTGCCAAACTCCAGAGTGCATTGCAAAGCCATGCAGCATAACAATAGTTTCACTGGGTTTTGCTGGCATTATTTAGTACTTCCAATAAATTATCAATTTGTTCTTCGGTGTGATTGGCTGTTAAGCCAATGCGCAGGCGCGCTGTATTATTCGGGACAGTTGGCGGCCTAATTAAGCCAACAATAATTCCTAGATTTTTTAGCTTTAATGCTATTTTTTCTGCTTGTTTGGTATCACCAACAATCAAAAGCTGTATAGGAGTAATTGATGGCAGTATTTTCAAATCTAGTTGCAGCGCGCCTTGTTGAAATCTCTTTATTAATACAGCCAAATGATCGCGGCGCCAATTTTCTTGTTGCAGCAATCTTAAGCTAGCACGTGTTGCTTCAGCCATTGCGGCTGGTAATATTGTTGTGTACATGTAGGATCTGGAAAATTGAATTAAGCTTTCGATTAAAATTTTATCGCTGGCAACAAAAGCACCAAATGTACCAAATGCTTTGCTTAGCGTGCCAACCAAGATGCACACATCTTTTGTCGCCAAACCAAAGTGATTTACAATTCCCTTGCCAAGATCGCCCAACACTCCAATGCCATGGGCGTCATCGATCATTAATAAACTTTGTTTTTGCTTTGCAATTGCAGCTAATTCCGGTAGTGGAGCTAAATCTCCATCCATGCTAAACAGACCATCGCTACAGATTAATTTATTTTGCGCTTTAGATTTTGCTATCTTTAATTTTAGATCAGAAATACTTTTATGTTGATAGCGTTCGAAGCGCGCTCCAGAATAACGACAGCCGTCAACTAATGATGCATGGTTTAGGCGATCCATAAAAATATGATCGCCGGTACTATACAATGCAGTTAATATGCCTAGGTTTGCCATATAGCCAGTTGAAAACAATAATACACGCTCGTATCCCAAAAATTCAGCAAGTTCTTCTTCTAAGGCATGATGCGCATAGCTATAACCGCCTAATAAAGCTGAGGCACCACTGCCGATTCCATAATGATCTACACCTTTTTTACAAGCTGCAATTACTTCAGGGTGGTTTGCTAGTCCTAAATAATTGTTACTAGAAAAAGACAGAAAATTTTGTTTAGTATTTTGTGAAATAGATCGAGTGCGATATAAGTCCGCCTGTCGGCGTTTTTGTAATTTATTGGCTAGAATTTTATGTATCATGGCCTGTTGTGATTCCCAAACGCTGTAACAACTCGCGATCTTTTTTTACCTCTCGCAGATATGAGGTCAAAAGCTTTTCGCCGCAGAATATTGAATTAACACCAGCGGCAAAACATAAAGTTTGAAGTTCGTCGTTCATTGTTTCTCGTCCTGCAGCAAGTCTGATAAAAGAGTGTGGCATTAAAATACGTGCGACCGCAATTACTCGCACAAAATCGAAAGAGTCTACTGGATCAATATTGGCTAAAGGAGTGTTTTTCATAGGGATAAGCCGATTGATTGATACACTGTGTGGATGTATTGGAAAATTTGCTAATTGTTGTAATAAATTAACGCGATCTTTTTTGCTTTCACCAAGACCAATAATTCCACCAGAGCAAATTTTAATCTCAGCTTTGCGTAGTTTTTCTAGAGTTGCTATACGTTCTGCATATGTTCTAGTAGTGGTTATCTTTGGGTAGTATTCTTCTGAGGTATCTAAGTTATGATTGTAATAATCCAAACCAGCTTTTTTTAAAGCTTGTACTTGTGCATCATTGAGCATTCCTAGTGTCATACATGTTTCTAAGCCCAGTTCTTTTACTTTTTCTACCATGTTTAGTATTTCTGCGAACTGTTTTTCTGGAGGAGTGCGCCAGGCAGCGCCCATGCAAAAACGTGTTGCGCCATTACTTTTGGCGATTTTGGCAGCAACAACTACTTGTTCTGTGCTAAGCAAATCATGTTTTTGAATTCCGGTTTTATGATGGCTGCTCTGAGCGCAATAAGAGCAGTCTTCGGGGCATGAGCCAGTTTTTATGTTTAATAGGCTGCTAATTTGTATTGTATCTGCTGAAAAATTCTGCAGGTGAATCGACAGCGCTTGATGCAATAATTTGATAAATGGCAGGTCAAATAAGGCAGTGGTTTCATTTATTGACCAGTCATGACGGATATTTGTATTCATATTATTTAGCTTAAATTTTACTAGACTAATTGTCAACTTATTTTATAATAATAAGTTGACATGATATATAAATGGTATATAAAATAATTAAACGTGATTTACAGCATATTTGGCATCCGTGCTCGCAAATGAAAGATTATAGGCGTTTTAAACCGCTTGTAGTTAAGAGAGCGCGAGGGTCTTATATTGAACTTGATGATAACACCAAAATAATTGATGCGGTTTCCAGTTGGTGGTGCAAAATATTGGGGCATGGTCATCCGCGTTTGAAAGCGGCTTTGTTGAAGCAAGCGAATAAATTTGAGCATGTAATTTTTGCTAATACAACGAATGAGGTAATAGTTGAATTATCAGAAAAACTAACTAGCATGACAAAATCTTTAGATAAAGTTTTTTATGCTAGCGAAGGATCGTCTGCGGTAGAAATAGCCATAAAAATGAGTTTGCATTCAAGGAAAATTTCTGGCGAAGATGAGCGTAGGCAGATTATGAGCCTGCAAAATGGATATCACGGTGAAACCGGACTTGCGCTGGCGGTAAGCGATGTTGGTTTATATCGCAAACCATATGAAGAAGTATTGAAACCCGGCATTTTTTTACAAAACATTCCATACGTGCATTCTAAAAATGACTTGCTATGGCAAGATTGCTCAAAAGTTTGGCCAAGCATTGAAGCGCAATTAGAAATTAACGCGAAGCAATTAACCGCTGTTATTATAGAGCCAATTGTGCAGGGTGCAGGCGGCATGTTGATCTATAGCAAAAATTTTTTAAAGCGTTTACGTTCTTGGACAATCAAACACAATATACATTTGATTGCTGATGAGATTATGACTGGATTTGGGCGCACGGGCTTGCCGCTTGCTTGTCAACATGCGAAGGTTGAGCCAGATTTTATTTGCTTAGCAAAAGGTTTGACAGGTGGGTGGTTGCCGATGAGTGCAGTGCTTACAACTAATAAAATTTATAATTTATTTTATGATGATTTCGAAAAAAATAAATCTTTTTTACATTCGCATACTCATAGTGGCAATGCCTTAGCTGCTGCAGTTGCGCTTGAATGCATGAAAGTCTTAGAAGAGGAAGATATTTATTCGCAGGTTAGAATTATTGAGCCGGTTTTATATGAGCTAATGTCGGATGTCGCTCTTAAAACCAAACGCTTAACAAACATACGCAATATTGGTGCTATGGTTGCAGCTGATCTAGTGTTAACTAAGCGGCAGCAGAGCCAACGTTATGGGTATAGAGTGTTTCAGGAGGCGGTAAAACTTGGAGCTTTGCTGCGTCCTCTTGGTAATACTATTTATTGGCTCCCGCCGCTTAATACCAGTAGAACTGTTTTATTGAAGCTAAGTAAAATCACAATAGCTTCAATCAACAATTTAATATTGATTTAAGAATTTTATCTTGTTTATTCAAAGAATTGATTGATCACTTCAAAATAAGCTACTAAAATATACATACTAGACAACTAAACATGGTAAATTTATGTTAGACGAAGGGCAACAATCATCTGCAAAGGCTCGTGGGAAAAGGCTTAGGCTTGTAAGGAAAATGTCTGGATTGACTTTAAACGAGTTGGCAGAAAAACACAATCTTGGTGTGTCAACTATAAAGTATTGGGAATGCGCTAAAAACCAAGGTTTGAGTTCTAAGGGAGCAAAAAAAATTATTGCGGCCATGCAAACTCAAGGAGTGCAATGTTCATATATGTGGTTAATGCATGGTATTGGATTGCCACCGCAATTTCTTGATGTGCGTTTTCATGACAGCACCAAGCAAGTGCCATATGTTGATCAGGCTACTTATGAAGAAGAAAAATCAATTGCTTATGAAATTTCATTATTTTGTGAAAAAATCGCTGACGCAATTACCTTAACTGTTTTTGATGATAGCATGGAGCCAGTTTACTCCATTGGTGATGGCGTTGGTGGCAAGCGATTGTATGCAGCGGATTTGGCAAAATCAATTGGTAAAAGCTGTATTGTTGAAACAGAGGATCATCAATTATTATGTCGGCGTGTTGCTCAGGGGAGTGATGGCAGTAATTTTAATCTTTACTGCGTTAATCCTTATACAATAGCTAATCCTCCTCATCTTTACGATGTTAAATTATTGAGTGCTGCGCCTATTAGTCGGGTTTGGAAACGATTAGTATTTTAAGGTCAGATGTGGTAGTTTGAAGCTCAGTATGAACTCTGACTTATTGGCTAATCTTAATCCACCACAGCTACAGGCTGTTACATTTCCTCGTGGAAATTTACTGATTTTGGCTGGCGCTGGTAGCGGTAAGACTAGAGTGCTAGTTCATCGTATCGCTTGGTTAATGCAAAATGGTACATCTGCTTCAAATATTCTTGCCGTAACTTTTACCAATAAGGCTGCTACCCAAATGCGTAGTCGTTTAGAGCAAATGCTTCAGCTTCCATTGACGCAGATGTGGGTTGGTACTTTTCATGGATTAGCGCATCGTTTGCTACGTAGGCATTGGCAAGAAGCTGGATTGCCACAATCCTTTCAAATTATTGATGCCGAAGACCAAGTGCGATTGCTCAAGCGTATCCATAAAGCATTTAATTTAGATACGGAAAAGTGGCCCGTAAAAAAATCTGTAAGTTTTATTAATAATAGTAAGGAAAAAGGACTACGTCCGAATAGAGTTGAGGCTGGTAATTTAGCTGAAGGAACTTTATTAAGAGTTTATCAAGCTTATCAAGAGGCCTGCTCCAGCAGTGGACTGGTTGATTTTGCTGAGTTATTGCTTCGTTCTTATGAGCTTTGGCAAAATCAACCACAATTGCGTCAGCACTACCAAGAGCGTTTTAAACATATTTTAGTAGATGAGTTTCAGGACACGAATGCTATTCAATATGCTTGGATTAAAGCATTATCTTTGCCAGAATCTAATTTGACTGCTGTGGGCGATGATGATCAGTCAATTTATAGTTGGCGTGGTGCTGATAGTAATAATATGCAGCGTTTGAGTGATGATTATGCCAATGTTAATATTATTCGTTTAGAGCAAAACTATCGATCAACTTCTACCATTCTTAGTGCTGCTAATGCGGTAATTGCGCGCAATAACAACCGGTTGGGTAAAAATCTTTGGACTGAGCGTCATGGGGGCGAGCCAATAACAGTATATGCTTCTTTTAATGAAATTGATGAAGCGCGTTATATAGTTAATAAAATAAAAGCTTGGATTGAGCAAGGGAATATACTACGTGAAGTTGCTGTGTTATATCGTTCTAATGCGCAATCACGTGTAATTGAAGAGCAGTTATTATATGCAGGTGTTTCTTATCGCATTTATGGGGGCTTGAAATTTTTTGAGCGTGCTGAAATTAAAGATGTGTTAGCGTACTTACGTTTTATTGCCAATAATAACGATGATACAGCTTTTGAAAGAATAATTAATCTACCAACACGTGGTATCGGTGAAGCGACACTAGTAATATTACGTAGTTATGCACGATCACAAAATTGCTCGCTTTGGCAAGCGGTGCAGATGGTGTTGGCAGCGCAGCAGTTACCTCCTCGATCAACCGCTGCTTTGACTGGTTTTACTAAATTAATTAATAGTTGTATGGAGCAAATTGCTAACCTAGAGTTTGCCGAGTTGGTCCGCTTTGTTATTGATACAACAAGCTTACGTCTTTGCTATGAAAAAGATCCGCGTGAACGACGGCAATCACGATTAGAAAATTTAGATGAGTTAATTACTGCAGCTGAACAATTTGCCGCGGCAGATCTTAATTCTTTTTTAGATCATGCTGCTTTGGAAGCTGGAGAACAAACTGGTGATAATGATAAAGATGGTGCCCAGTTAATGACTCTGCACGCAGCCAAAGGCTTAGAATTTCCGTTAGTGTTTTTATGTGGTATGGAGGAGGGGCTGTTTCCACATATTATGTCTATGGAGACTGAGGAAGACTTGGAAGAAGAGCGGCGTTTATGCTATGTCGGTATGACGCGAGCCATGCAGAAATTATATTTGTTATATGCTGAATCGAGGCAGCTACATGGGAGTACCAATTTTCGTCGTCCATCGCGCTTTTTAAAAGAAATTCCGCAAGAGTTAATAAGCAGCGATACTATACTAAATAGAGTTGTGCCAGCTGATTCGCCTGATGTTGATATACAATTTAGCGATGAGGCTAGTGGGCTTAGTTTAGGACAGCGAGTGCGCCACAAAACTTTTGGCGAAGGAAGTATTATCGGTTTTGAGGGGCAGGGCGAGTATATGTTAGTGCAAGTTAAATTTAAGCGTGAGGGTATCAAGTGGCTTTCGCCACAGTATGCGCAGATAGAAATTATTTAAAAAAATATAGGAGGACAAAAAATGACGGTGAATAAGTATTTAGACTCATGGCGTGCTGGATATTATGAATCGCTAAAAGGTTGGCACGAAGAGATTAATAAAGTGCAGCTGCACTTTGCTGATGTTATTCAAAAGAGTTGGCAGAAGACGAAATACGTTGCTCGTAATTTGCCTTTTGCTCCAGATAAAATGGTTATATGTCCGCCTCATTCTGCATTAAATTTAGCGCCGAACCAACAACATCGATCGGATTATGCAACTGGTTCTTGGGAAGGTTCAAGCGCAGAGCCAATGCTAGACAAAGATAATAATTTAGTTGGTATTAACGTTATTTTGCATCGCCAAAGACTAGCCCGTTTAATGCGCTCCTTAAGAGCTAGAGGCTATGACTGTCATATACCAATAGAGCAGTTCAGTCAAATGATATTAGATATTGTAGCTATACATGGCTTTGACATGGTAACAGCCGATGATGGTTCACCAGCGCGCGCATATATTCGTCCATCTCTTGGTACTGGTGTTGGACCCTGGGGAATTTCATTTAAATCAGAGCATTTTATTGAAAGTAGTGCACTAGCTTTTCGTTGGGGTAATTATTTTCCTGATGCCGCAAGGATTAACAAAGATGGTCTTCGAGCGGTTATTACCGGAGTACAGCGTATGTTTCCAATTATGGGAAAACATGCGTCAAATTACGGTGCTGCTGCTATGGATGGGTCTATTGCGCGTAGTTTGCAATATGATGAATTAATTTATCTTGCTCCTTATGGGTTGAGAAATGGAAACCTAGATTTTGGTATTAGAGATTTCGATGAACTTATGCGTTATGGTGTATTTGCAGATGGTCCTGGAGAAGAAGTACTTGCTATTTTGAAAGATGGTGAGACTTTGGTTTATCCACCAATGCGAGTTAATCGTTTGGGTGGGACAGTTTTAAATTATATTGTGCAGCACCTTGCGCCAGCTCTTGGTCTTAAAGTGCGCGAACAAGATATTACCCTTGAACAGATTAGAAAAGGAGAGATAGTTGGGTTAGCCTTTGTTGGTAATGCAGTAAAAGTTACTCCAGTTGGTAAGGTTGATATTGTTAAACCTGCTACGGATATGCAAAGTGGAGAAAAAATTGAGACTTTGATTGAGTTTGGTATTCATCCAACTGTTGCTAAAATTCGTGATCAGTTTTTAGCAGAATTATGTGGCAAGAAACAGCCATCACACGAATCATTATTGACACCTGTCGATTTGGTTTGGGGAAAAGAGTGTCGGGTTTATTTAGATGATTTTTGGAAGAAATTAGGTTTTATTTAAGTGTCAGCGCCAGTTCCAGTTCCATAAGCTTCCGTTTCTTCAACAATATGAGCGGGTGCTTCTGCTTGTTTTTTTATTTGTTCAAGACGTTGTAACTCACCAGACGAAAGTACCGGGGTTTGATCAATTTGTGCTCCTAGTTGCTTAATTGCATCGCTGATCTGCTTGTACTGCTCTGAATGGTCAGACCTGAGCTTATTAGAGATGTCTTTTTCTTCATCAATTATACTCAGTTTTTTGATAACGCTTTTGACGGCTTTGTCGTCAATTTGTTGAAAGGTGCGGCTTAAATATGCCGCAACTGCGCTATAAACAATAATGGCAAAATCTGACAGTCTATCTGGAAGTTTGACATTAAGACGCTTAAGTTCATTTAATTTTTCCTGAATATTTGTGGTGGTAACGCTGCTTCTATGTAACTCGGTTTTTTCCATGTCGTTTAAGGCAATGTCGTTATCTTTGAGTTGAGTTATTAATTGCTTATACAGTTCTTCTTGATGTAGCTGCCATTCTTGATCATGCTTCTGTAATAGTTTGTTTGCACCATTAAGCTCTTGTTTGAACTTATCTAGGATCGCTTCTATGTCTGTTTCCGATGCGTGCAGTGTATGCAGTTGTTGATGCAGCTCAGCTATAATCTCATCATCAGAAATATCCCGTGAGTGTAACTCAGTAAGTATAGTTTCGATCAGGCTGCGTTGATCGGTTATAATATCGAGTTTGGTTTTAGCTGTATTTCGAGCACTTTGAGCTACAGCGACCGTTTCAAGATGTTGCTGAATGATAGAGCTAGAATACGAGTATGCTTCTTGAAATTGAGCTGATGATAATGGTGAGGTGAGCGAAGACTTGTCTTTTTTGCTTGAGTGTTGTAAGGCATACTTACGCAGCTCCGGTGTCTCAGGACACAAAAGCGAAAACAGTATCCTAGTGTATGATGAAACAAAGTTTTCTCGCATAGACTTTTTACTGATCTTCCTTTAGAGGGCATTATAAAGCAGTTTTTCCAAAAAAAACAGCTCTAAATTATCCAGTTTTCATTAAAGCAAGGCTGAAGTTGTTTTAGTAGGCTATCTTTTTGTGTTTCGCCAGATGGTTTTATGTAGCCAGTTAGATATGCTGTTTTTTTTGCACGTGTTAATGCGACGTATAACAACCTTCCGGTTTCGTAAAAGCCCTTTTTTTGTTCTACTAAACGCAAGTATTGGTAAATCGGATCAATTTTATTGCCGCTTGCTTCAATTGGTGCCAGCAGCAAACCGCTGCCACTATGTGTTTGTGGTAGCTGAAACCATAACATTAGTTTATGTTCGTCAAACCGAATTGCTCGATCTATGCTTGGAATAATTACATGATCAAACTCTAAGCCTTTTGCTTTATGAATAGTCATAGCTTGAATGCTTGCTATTTTAGTTGCTGGTGCGTAAAGCTCACCAAGTTTTTTTTGCAATGCTTCTACATCAAGCGAACTGGTTTCAAGTAATTCTAAATAAATATTTGCATGTTCTAGTTCTGCTTCAGTAGTAACCGTTGCTGGTCCACCAAGCATAAGCCAAGCTTCTTCTACCATATCGCGCCATAATACGCGGCCATGTTTTGCCAAAATTGGTTCGAGCACTAATTTGAATTTTTGAATTAGTTCTTTGCCATTTGTTGATAAATTTAGATTGTGATAATTGTGCACATTGTCCCAAATAAGCTGGGCATTACCATTTGCTATTATATATAAATCTTTTAAGCTCAAACCACACCAAGGTGCACGTAAAATTGCTAGCCAGGCAATACGATCGGCAAGGTGGAGTAGGGCTCGTGTTAAAGCAAATAGATCACGTACTACTATACTTGCCCCTAAATTTTCAAGTTCATGAGCTTGATAGTTTAAATTAGCAGCGCGTAAGCCTATGATGATTCCTTGCAAGTGACTGCGCGCTCTAACTAAAATTGCAATGGTTGCTTTCGGATCTTGCTGTTGCAACTTTTGGATAACATTGACTACATGCGTTGCTTCTGCATCTGCAGCGGTATCTGCGCTTGTTAAGAGCTCTATTGTTACTTTGGAGTTTTGTTCCTGCTTTATTGCAGTGGATGGCAGAAATGGCACACTGCCAAAACCAATATCAGCTATTGTTGGAAAGATTTTAGCAAAATTAATGTTGATCCAGTCAACGATGTTTTGGCTTGAACGAAAATTTGTAGTCAAAGTTAATAGTTGTAGTGGAAGTGTCCCTATGCCATTTGTTTGCGTGCGTAAAAATAATCCCACTTCTGCTTCGCGAAAACGATAAATTGATTGCATGGGATCGCCAACTAAGAATAAAGTGCGGCCATCACCTTGCTGCCAGGTGGCAATTAGCTTTTCAATTAATCGATATTGCGCTACTGAAGTATCTTGAAACTCATCTATCAATAAATGATGCAGGCAATAGTCTAGGTTGAGTGCCTGCTCAGTTGGTGTATCATTCTCACCTAGAGCATGCAATGCTGCCATAGAGATTTCGGCGTGGTCAGTTATGTCGCATTCTTTAAATGTTACTTTTAGTTGTGCGGCTAATAGGGGCAATAATTCTAGCAATGCTTCTGCCACTTCCCATTGTTGATTATTATAGTTTGGCGGTGGTGAGCAGAGTAAATTTTCAAGACTTATCCGAAAGTTTTCATGCTCACTAAATTTTGCCAGCAAGCTTTCCATTCGCTCTTTCATTAATTTAAACAGCTCTTTTTCTTGCTTATTACGTCCGGTAGCTTGTGCTGGAAAACCGTGTTCTTTGGTTATTTTTTTGCGCCAAGTAAATTCTTGGGTCAACAAAAGTTCAGCTATGCTATGCATGCAAAAATCTGATTTTTTAGAAAATGCCAACAGTTCGTATAGCTCTTTTTGCAAATTTTGTGGGAATAGGGCGAGGCATCGTTCTGTATTTTCTTGAATAATGGTTTTAAGAGCCAGCTCCATGTTTTTGCGCAGTTCTTTTGTGTTTTTTAAACCAACAATATGTGGTAACCATTGTTCACGTGATTTTAGCATGGTGATGAACAAGTTTTCTGCGCGTTGCCAGTCGTTATCAAGGTGTAGCAATAGAGTTTCTAAATAATGGATATATTCTGGCATATCCGAGCAGTTTAAAACTGCTCGTGCTATTTCTCGGTAATATATTTCTGCTTCTTGATTTTGGATGATTTTTGGATCAATACTGAATTTTGCAAGTATTGGCATGCGGCGAACCAGTTGACTGCAAAAGGCGTCAATAGTTTGGATACGCAGTCGTTGTGGATTTTTCGTAATATCCCAATGATTATTTTTATTTTGCTTTAGAGCGTTGATAACGCGGCTTCGCATTTCGTGAGCGGCTTTGCGGGTAAAAGTGATGGCAAGAATTTCTTCCGGAGCTTTTACAATTTCCAAAAGCTTTAAATAACGCTGTACAAGTAGGCTAGTCTTGCCAGAGCCGGCAGGCGCTTGAACTATAAAAGATTTAGTTGTATCTAAAGCAAGCTCGCGCTGCTCTAAATCTAAAATTGGTGCGTTCATGACATCATTAAAAAGCCTAGTGTTGTGAAGCCAACGGGAATCATGCTTCCAAATATACTTCCAACTACCATAATATATTTTATATCTTTTTTAATTAGCTCTATTTTTAATTCTAATTCTCCTATGCTTTGCTTTGTTGCTAAGTCTAACTCTCTTATGCTTTGTTCAGTAATTAATTTTAGCTCTCTTATGTCTTGCTTGGTTGCAAGGTTGCTGTCAATTAATGTATCAAATGCTATTATATGACGTGTCATAAATTAACTCTCATTTTTTATTATACATTATTATACAAATTGCTGTAAATAAAACATCCCCGCGAAAAATCCGGTAATGAGTTATAGTTCAAAAGCATTTAATCTGTGTTTTATGACTCTTGCTATTATCCACAGTCGCGCCAGCCTTGGTATTGATGCGCCACCAGTTACGATAGAGGTGCACCTTTCGCTAGGTATGCCATCGTTGTCAATTGTTGGTTTGCCAGAGGCGGCTATAAAAGAAAGCAAGGATAGGGTGCGAAGCGCTCTAATTAATTCTGGCTTTGAATTTCCATCTAGGCGCATAGTTATTAATCTTGCGCCCGCAGATTTGCCCAAAAAAGAAGGAGGGCGCTTTGATTTGCCAATTGCTTTGGGAGTTTTGGCTGCATCAGGGCAAATTCCACTAGAAAGTATTTCTTCTTATGAATTTGCTGGTGAATTAGCGCTCGATGGAAAATTGCGACCTTTCAATGGCGCTTTGCCTTTTGCTTTAGCTACCAAAAAAGAAAAACGTATTTTGATATTGCCAGAAGAAAATGCTTTTGAAGCTGCCTTGACACGTAAAATAAAAATTTTGGCAGCAGAGCACTTGCTCGATATATGTGCGCATTTAACTGGTGCTAAAATTATTGAGCCATACGAGCCACGATTATTGACTGGTGAGCCAACATTTGAATTAGATTTAGCTGATGTTTATGGACAAGAGCATGCCAAGCGCGCATTAGAAATCGTGGCAGCCGGTGGCCATAGCTTGTTTATGATCGGTCCGCCAGGAACAGGTAAAACTATGTTGGCTAATCGTCTAATTACAATCTTGCCAGAAATGACTGAGGATGAAGCGTTAGAGGTAGCTGCGATAAATTCAATTTGTGGCAAAAAAATTAATGCTAAATTTTGGCGAATGCGTTCGTTTTCGGCGCCACATCATACTGCTTCAAGCGTCGCTCTAGTTGGTGGTTCAAGTCCCCCGAGGCCGGGTGAAATTTCGCTTGCGCATAATGGAGTATTGTTTTTGGATGAGTTACCAGAGTTTAATCGTAGCGTACTCGAGGCTTTGCGTGAACCGTTGGAGTCAGGTTGTGTTACAATTTCGCGTGCAGCACATCAGGCAAAATTTCCAGCAAAGTTCCAGTTGGTGGTGGCAATGAATCCTTGTCCGTGTGGATACCGCGGGGATAACCGTGTTGGTTGTCGTTGCACGCAAGAGCAGGTGCAGCGTTATCAAGCACGCGTTTCCGGACCTTTTTTAGATCGAATTGATATTTACGTCACGGTTTCACCACCACCGAAAAATATTTTAATGTGTGAAAAATCCAATTGCGCAACCAGTTCAGAAGTACGTGCGCGTGTTATTCGTGCGCGCGCAACTGCTCTTGCGCGCTCGGGAAAAATCAACGTTGCATTTACTAATAAAGACGTAGAAAAATATTGTAAAATATCAATTCAAGATCAGGATTTTTTAAGAAATGCAATCGACAAGCTCAAGCTTTCGGCTCGAGCTTATCATCGTATTATAAAAATCGCACGCACCATTGCCGATCTTGTATAGGTTCATAACATATGAGACTGCCGACTCATCAGATATTGGTTAGTATA
>JBAXAM010000034.1:0-12350 GCA_037142515.1 bacterium
TATCGTCCTTAATCTAAACAGTTTTTGTAATTAACTTACAAACCTGGACAGCACAATGCCAATTTTTGTATTTAATTGGTAAGTAGTTCTTTTTACAGCCGTAGTGTCGTACTCAGGACCACCAATAGAAACGGGACCAAAAACACCATCATCAACTTTCAATATTGCCATGCCAAGAGCGCCGGAAATTTGAAAACCTTTTAGATAAGATTGTAATTGTGATCCACTAGATGATGGTAATAAGGTTACTTCATCGCCTTTTAGAGCGCGTATTTGGTTATCATCATTAAAAGGAGCCGCAATAGCATAAGAGCTAATAGAAAAGAGCAGAAGAGAATATAAAAAAAGAGAATACGACTTTGTGAATCACCTACCGGCTAAAGCCGGTGGCTTCATGAACGCTTGCAAAGCGGATTGACGCTTGAAAGCGGTTCAATGTTCTGATATCGAAAAATTATCTTGCTTGTGACTTATTTCCTGATTCTCAATATATTCTTGTATTTCCTTCTCATTCACATTTCCAACAGTCACAGCAAAATATCCCCTCGCCCATATATGTTGACCCCAATATTTCTTGCGCAAATGGTCAAATTCCATTAGAACTTTTCTACTACTTTTTCCTTTTACATATTGCATCACTTTCGACAATGATATACTCGGCGGCACCGATACTAACAAGTGTATGTGATCCGGACTCATGCTCCCAGATATTATATCTATATAATTCACTAAACATACTTCCCGTATCAATTCCCGTACACGGCTTGCTACTTCCCCGGTTAACACACGGTACCTATACTTCGTGCACCAGATAATATGATACTTTAGATCATACGTTGTATGTGGTCCCTTTCTGTAACTCATCATCCTATAATACTAAAGTGTTCGCCTAAAGGCGAGGGAGTTTTCCCATCCCACATTGAGACTTAAAAAAAATCATCACTGTACAAATTCCGTATACTGATGTACCTATCATCGTAATATTTCCATAAGTTTCATTTTAACACTTGACCACATAAAATGGAACCGTTGCAATCTAAAGATTTAAAAATAAATCCAGCAAACTGATTGCTGTATGGTGTTTTGCCGGTTCAGTGCAATAAGCTTTATCGGCATATATTGCTCCTTGATCAGGGCAAACATTTTCCAGCCCTTGCGCATCCGTAATGTTGCCGGGTGTTATTGCAACTTTATTTATTAGACCGCTTTGCATATCCACACCTATATGCTTCTTGTAACCATACCAATATTTATCTTTTCCTTTACAACCAATCCTAGCTTCTTTGTCGAAAGCCACTTTGGGTAAAGTTGCATTATTCTGTTCTACAAATCTTCTTTTTGATTCCGTCTATTTTTATTTTGATATTTTTCTAAAATTGCTACGCATTCCTTTTGCTCATAGAGTTTAGCGATATCAATAGCATTTTTTTTATGGTGTTTTTTTTATTTTGATCAGCACCATAATCAAGTAACATTTTCAATGTTGCACTATGACCATTTTTAACCGCATACATAATCGCAGTCCAGCCATATTGGTTCTCCTTATTTCTTTCTTGCAGCAATCTTTTTACAACACCAATATGTTCTTTTGCTGTAGCGGCCATGAGATATGTGAATACAAAACATCATCGTTTTTAAATTCGCTACTGGCATAACAAGCTTGCGCAAAAGCTAAGATCAGTATCCAAAATGCTGCAATTATAGGCAACTGTTGTTTTTTGATGCTTATCACTTGACGTATTCCTTTTCTTTATTTAAATCTCAGAATCTTTTGGCCATTATAAAAAACAGTACCAAAAAACATCTCTTTTGGCCGAACCCACATTTGATTATCACCATATAAAGCTTTATATACCACCACCTCTTCATTGGTTTCAGTATGATGAGCAAAACCAACTATTTCATAAAATTGTTTGGTTTTATAATGCTGATATTTTTTATGTGGAACATAATTATTTTGTTTTTGCATTTTGTCTATATCTTTCATTTAATTGATACTCACCCACGAATCTATTTGGGATTGCGCAGCTTCTGAATTCCCCTGAAATTTAAGACTATTTCAACACAGGTAACCGAAATATTCAATTATGGAATTGTGGGTATCCATCGGGACCGATTCCGTTAACTTTGGTATTGCGTGGATGAAGATGGTGATATATGATTGGTTATGCGGAAATATTACTTGTCTGTCGTTGGTTTAATTGTTATCCCTTTTTTCACCGTTTGCTCTTTAGCGCAACAAGCATCGATTGCGCACTTTATTAGTGATGACGGTAAACAGTTGTTTGAATATGAGCCAATATGGAACAAGCTTCAGGCATTTTACGGTCACGCGATGCCGCCGCGAGTTACGATTAAGTTCACCAACGCTGGTGTTTCTAGGTTTAACCCCAAGCGCAACCAGATTTTGATCGACCGGCAGTGGTACCGAGAACGTGGTGAAAAACTCATTAATATAGTCTTCAGCTTGGGCGTAGTGGACAGCCGTTGCAAAGCCAGGTGGGAATACCTCTGCCTGTAACTACCTGGAAATTTATGACCAGGTAGAAGTTTTATTAATTTAAGAGCTATGCGATGTCGATAGTTAAGACTGACAAGAATATCTTCGAGTTTAGGCCAGAGAGCCCAGATAAGAAAAAGCTATATCAATTCAAATCGAACTTATCTGCAGAAGATAAAATTAAAATCAAAAAATTTTTTGATCCCGTTAACAGTAAAATTATAGGAGGATTTTATGACTCATCAAAATAAAACAACTAAACTTGAAGACTATTCTGTTCTAGATGCTTACAAAGGTATTAATCCGGCCATTTCTGATACTGCAACATATTTTTTTCCTACGGCAGAGAAAATGGCGGCTACGTTTGCTGGTGAAAATGACGATGACTGCTTTTTATATTCACGCCACTTAAGTCCTTCAACTAATTATTTGGCACAAGCTTTAGCTACCATGGAAGGAGCAGAAGATGCGCAAGTTACAGCATCTGGAATGAGCGCAATTAGCTGCGCTATTATGCAAATATGTAATTTCGGAGATGAAATAATCTCTGCGCGTACGATTTATGGAGGTACACATGCTTTAATGAAGAATTTTCTTCCGCGGTTCGGAATCAAAACTAATTTTGTTGATATAACTGATTTAAAATCCATTAAAAGCAAAATTACTTCCAATACCAAACTTATATATTGCGAAACTGTTAGTAACCCGTTATTAGAAGTATGTGATCTAGTTGCATTGTCTAAAATTTGCAAAGAGGCTGGTTTATTGCTTGTAGTCGATAATACTTTTACACCATTAATTATACATCCTATAAAGTATGGCGCTGATATTGTTATTTACAGTTTGACAAAATATATTAATGGAGCTAGCGATTGTGTTGGCGGCGCAATTTGTAGTAATAAGAAATTTATTAATAGCCTTAAAGATGTACACAACGGTGCCGGAATGCTTTTAGGACCAGTCATGGACAGCTTTCGTGCAGCAAGTATTTTAAAAAACCTAAGAACTCTATCCATAAGAATGCAAAAACATAGCCAAAATGCTCGGTATCTTGCAGAAAATATTGAAAAATTGGGCATAAAGGTTTTTTACCCTGGGTTGCTCTCACATCCTCAACATAGGCTTTTCGAGAGTATGGCTGACTTAGGTTATGGTCATAGTGGGATAATAACTTTCGATGCTAAAGATCAAAAAATAGCCGAGAAGTTATTAGTAGAGATGCAGAATGAGTTGGTTGGTTATCTTGCTGTTAGTTTAGGATCTTATAAAACTTTATTTAGCCTTCCTTCATCTAGTACTTCTTCTGAGATTCCAACAGAAGATCAAGAAAGCACAGGTATTACTAATGGTTTAGTACGAATGTCTGTCGGACTTGATCATGATATTAAAAATACATTTGAAAGAATTAAAAAATGTTTAAAGCACGTGAAGTTGATTTAGTAACAAATAATTTTTGAGTACAAATGTTCGAAAGTAAAGCATACACATCTACTGATGGCTTAATCGTACAAACCAGATATCTGTGGTTTATAATGTTATCGTATACTATGGTGATAGTTTTAGCTAACTGGTTTGATTCTAGGTTAGTGCATGTGTTTTGTTCGGATACAGATGCTGGAACACTGATTTTTCCTTTAACTTTTTTGTTATCAGACTTAATTACCGAAGTTTATGGCTATAAGCATGCTCGCCAAGCAATATGGTGTGGTTTTTTGTTTAACTTTGTTTTTATTGCTTACGGACAATTAGTTATTCATTTACCAAGTCCTAGTTACCATACTAACAATGCGTCATTTGATGCTTTATTAGCGACTAATATGCGTATTATTGTAGCATCTGCGATTAGTTATTTGTGTTCTGAACCGCTAAACTCTCTTATAATGGCGAAGCTAAAGATTAAGACGAAAGGACGTTACATGGGAGTTAGATTTGTCCTATCGACTATAATAGCATCTGCTGTAGACAGTGTAATTTTTGGTACTTTGGCTTTTTATAACGTTATGAGTAACATTAACTTATTTAATCTCATTGTTACAATGTGGTTAGTAAAATCGTTTGTAGAAATTATTTGCCTGCCTCTTTCCATTAATTTAACGAAGCGATTAAAAAAGAGCGAACAGCTTGATATTTATGATAAGAATACTGTATTTAATGTTTTTAGTTTGAATACAAACTATACGGATATAGATAATGAATTTGGAAAAATTTAGGTTGCAAGATCACTGTTTTTTGGGAGGAAAACATGATTACAGAAATTGAGCAAGAAAAAATGGAGAGTGTTTATGGTGGGTTTAATTTGTTTGATTTAGCAAAGCACATGGCTGTTGGTAGCTACTGCCTGAATCGACATGAAGGTTTTGCAAAAAAAATGGCGTGCTGTCTTATATTAGATGGTGGTGTTTCAGTAATTCAAAGCTTTGGCGTAGAATTTTACAATCAGATGAAGCGCTCGTGCGTGTGTTTGTCGAAGCCAGGCAAGAAGAGTAGTGTAGAGTACTTTCTCGATGTCGACAGTGCCAAAAGTTGCGCAAAGATATGCGATGTTGCTGGTTATGAATACTATGATTATTAAAACCGCGTAAAAAATTATGGTTTATTGCTTATTTTGCCATCCGTACTCACTATAAAAAACTTTATTTTTTACGTTATCAATTGCATGGTCAATATATGGAATAATGTTTTTTGGTAGATTTTCTAGGGCAAACCAAGATAAATCATCACACTGATGCGGTTCTTTGTTTACTATATTTCCGTCCCATTTTTTGGCGGTGAAGAAAACATCGATTCTTTCATTGTCAGAAGCAGTATGAGATTTTCTATGCATTACATGAACAACATTTAAATCTTCTGACCTAAGTTCTATACCGCCTTCTTCTTTTGCTTCTCTAATTATGCACCCAACAAAAGTTTCGCCATATTCAACGTGTCCAGCTATGAGAGAATAGTTGCTATCTTCGTAGCCGGTATTAAACCGTCTTAGAAGTAAAATTTTATCGTTTTTCATCAAAACTAAATATGAAGATGGAATAACGCTGTGTCTTTTGGCTGTCATAAGTGTTGGCCATGTTAGAATTTAAGAACGATGTAGTTTATATCCAACCCCATGAACGGTTGTGATACTAACATTACACTTTTTACGTATATTATGAATATGCACTTCAACAGCGTTACTATTAATATTGTTTCTCCAGCTGTATAAGTTTCGCATTATTTGTTTTCGCGGAAGCACATGTTCTACGTTTTCCATCAGCAGTTGTAACAACATGAATTCGTGGCGTGCTAATTTTATCTTGTGTTTAGATTTAAGGACTAGTCTTGTTTCTGGATTCAAAGTGAGGTTACCAACTACAATATTTGGTTTGATACGAGACTTGGTGCGCCTTTGTATTGAACGGATACGAGCATGTAATTCTCCTATATTAAAAGGCTTGACGATATAGTCGTCTGCACCATAGTCTAATCCTCTAATACGATCAGTGGTACAGCTTTTGCCGGTTAAAATTATAACAGGGGTCTCAATACTTTTTAGGCGCATACTTTTCAGAACTTCTTCACCTGATAGTTTTGGCAACTCAAGATCCAAAAGTACCATATCAAAATGCTCCGACTGTAAAGAGGCCCATGCTGATAAGCCGTCTTTTATCCAACTAACGCTATATTGGCACTGATTTAAATAAGAAGTTATGCCTGTTCCAAACGATTCATCGTCTTCGACAAATAACATGCGCATTTTGTCCCCTTTATTAGTTTGTTCTTATTCTTGCTACGGCAGCTTTCCATCCAGAATATAGCACAGTACGTCGTTCTTTATTCATCGTGGGATGAAAAGTTGATTTGGCTTGCCAGGTTTTCGCTATGTCTTCTAGGTTTTTATACCAACCTATTTGTAAACCAGCTAAGAATGCTACGCCCAATGCTGTAGTTTCAATTTCTTTTGGTCGCTCAACTGGTACATCAAGAATATCTGCTAGAAATTCACATAACCAGTCGTTTTTGACCATGCCTCCATCGATTCTTAGGGCCTTACATTTACTAGCTCCGTCAGCAATCATAGCATTCATTAAATCTAGACTTTGGTAACCTATGGCTTCTAGTTCTGCGCGGACAATATGCTCAGTGCTAGTATCTCTAGTGATACCTAAAATTGCAGCACGCGCATCTGGATCCCAGTATGGTGCGCCTAAGCCTGTAAATGCTGGAACAAAATAAACTCCACCGGTATTAGTCACAGACTGAGCAATTCTTGTGGTATCCGCTGAATTTTTTACCAATTTCATTTTGTCCCTAAGCCACTGCACACCAGCTCCAGCAATAAAAATACTGCCTTCTAAACCATAAACTACTTTATTATTTAAACGATAGGCAATGGTAGTAAGTAGGCGGTTTTTAGATTTAACGGCTTTTGTTCCTGTGTTTAAAACCATGAAACAGCCAGTGCCATAAGTACTTTTTATCATACCTGGTTGGAAGCAAACTTGACCAATAGTAGCCGCTTGCTGATCTCCGGCTACACCTGCTATAGGGATAGCTGCTGCAAAAAGATTTTTTTCGGTTATACCAAAGTCAGTACTAGAATCTTTTACTTTGGGTAACAATGAGGCTGGGATATTAAAATGTTTTAATAGCTCTTTATCCCAAGATTGAGTATGAATATTAAAAATCATAGTGCGTGATGCGTTGGTGGCATCCGTGGCATGAACCTTGCCATTGGTTAAGCGCCACAAGAGAAAGCTATCAATAGTGCCAAAGGCAAGTTCACCACGATTTGCTTGTTGGCGTGCATGAGGAACATTATCAAGTAACCACATAATTTTAGTTGCAGAAAAATAGGGATCAATTAAAAGCCCGGTATTTTCTTGGACAATTTTTTCTAGCCCTTTTTGTTTTAGTTGTTTGCAAATATTATTTGTGCGTCGATCTTGCCAGACGAGCGCATTATAAATTACTTTGCCAGTTTTTCGATTCCAAATTATTGTTGTTTCTCTTTGATTGGTAATTCCCAGAGCCGCAACTTGTGAAGGCTTGATTTGTCCTGCGAGCAATGCATTATTACAAACTTTTATAGTATCACGCCAAATATCTTCTGGGTCATGTTCTACCCAACCATTTTCTGGGAAATGTTGGGCAAATTGTTCTTGAGCGCTGCTAATGGCAGTGCCAGAGTGATCAAAAATAATAGCTCTGGTACTGGTAGTTCCTTGGTCAATGGAAAGAATATATGGTTTTTTATTAAGCATTTTGATCTCCCCCTATTTGTTTATTGCGTGGTTTGGTAATGAGTTGAGAGCGCATAATAACTATATTTGATGTTATAGTCACTTAATTTTATAATTAATTACTAAGATTCTAAATTTATCTAGGAGAAAAATATGCAAAATTATTTTGTTGGCGAGCTTTTGGGTACCATGACTTTGGTTTTACTTGGTTGTGGTGTGGTTGCAAATGTGCTTTTAAAGAAATGTAAAGGTGAAGGTAGTGGATGGATTTGTATTACCGCAGGGTGGGCATTTGCGGTTATATTCGGAGTTTTTGTGGCTCAAGCCGCTGGTTCAGCGCAAGCTGATCTTAATCCTGCAGTGACCATTAGCAAATATTATCTACATGTTTATACTTCTTTTATCCAGGTAATTATTCAAATTATAGCACAACTGATCGGCGCGTTTGTTGGTGCGATAATTGTATGGCTGGCGTATTTGCCTCATTGGAAAGAGACTACTGATAAAGGTTGTAAGTTAGGTGTGTTTGCAACTTCGCCAGCAATAGTGGATGTGCGCAGTAATTTTCTTTGTGAAGCGATAGGGACATTTGTTTTGGTTTTAGGAGTCGGTGCCTTAGTTACAAATGCTACCGTTGCTGGTGGTTTAACTCCGTATTTTGTGGGTATATTAGTGTGGTCAATTGGATTGTCTCTGGGTGGACCTACGGGCTATGCCATTAATCCAGCACGTGATTTTGGGCCAAGGCTCGCGCATGCTATTTTACCAATTTCAGGTAAAGGTGGTTCCGCATGGTCTTATGCATGGATTCCTATTGTTGGGCCAGTAGTAGGAGGATTGTTTGGTGCCGTTGTTTGGAGTTGTGTGTTTATGCGTTAAGATGTAATGCCTCGTTCACAGCTGCATCATAGTATGCAGCTGTTTTCTTCGTACAAAAGTACCTCACCATTTTCAAACCTAAAAATATAAGTGCTACTGTGTTTTTTACTGGCGTATTTTTTACCGGATTTTTTTTTATTGAGAAAAGAATATTATCAATCCAATAAAACTAAAAAAGAAAACACTATGAAAAGAACTGCGCTGATTTGTTTGTCTTTTTTTGCTGCTCAAGTTTTTGGTGATGTAGTGGTACCAGATGAGTATCGCAATGCAGAAGTGGATGTACAGAAGGCGGCAATTATTTGGATGTATGCGACTCAAAAATATTCGGGAGGATTGCATTGTTATCCAAGAAATTATCATTGTGACGATTTAATTTTGCCTGTATCTGGAACGATAATAGCTTATGTAGGAGCTGTTGCTGATGGGGTGAATACTTTTTCTTCGATGCATATGCAAACAGGCTACAACGTACCTGTAGAGGCAGGCAAGCCAGTACGAAGATGCGATTATTTGGAGTGGATAAAACAAGTAAATAAAGAATGCGTATTGTTTTATAAGTGTGATCGTAATGACACGGCGTGTAATGATCATTTATATAAGCTTAGCATTAGAACAAAATTAGAAGATAAAGCAGCCATGAAGGCCGCTATGCAAATTGCGCAAGAGAATATGCAAAAAGCGATAAAGGCAATAATAGATGAAGAAATAGTCAAAGAAAAAGCAGCTATGCAAACTGAAGAGGTATAACGAATGATTATTAAATCTTGGTGTCGTACCATTTTTTTGATTGTGATAGTAATTTTTTCCAGTTCTTTATTAGCTAAGCCAGCTTTTATTGGAAACTTAAAATTAGGTGGTTGTGCTTTTGGTGTGGCGGTGTCAGGAAATCATGTGTATGTGGCAACTGGTAGTAGAGGTTTGCAAATAGTTGATGTGGAGGATAAAGAAGCACCTGTTTTGATTGGAAGCTTAGACATACATGACATTGCTCTTGGCGTTACAGTAATGGGAAATTATGCGTATGTCACAAGTTATGACAAAGGATTACAAATAATTAATATAGAAAATCCGATGGTTCCAGTTTTGGTTGGAAGCTTAAGCTTAAGCGGTTACGCTTTTGAAATAACAGTAGTTGGAAATTATGCGTATGTAGCGGTTGACGATGGTAGATTACAGATAATTAGAGTAGAAAATCCAGCAGCTCCAGCTTTGGTTGGGAACTTAAGTTTAGGTGGTTATGCCTTTGGAATGACAGTAGCTGGGAATTATGCATATGTGACAGTTGGTGGTAAGGAGTTACGAGTAATTGATATATCAAAACCAGCAGCTCCTGTTTTGGTTTGTAGTTTAAATTTGAGTGGTTATGCTTTTGGAGTAGCGGCATCAGGAGATTATGTGTATGTGGCTGATGCTATCGGGTTAAAAATAATTAATATATACGATCCACTAAAATCTAAGCTTGCTTTAATTGGAAAGACTGTTGATGGGAAGGCTCATAGAGTAGCAGTGATAGGTAATCATGCGTATGTTATGGATATGGTGAATGGAGTTTTAAAAACAGTTGGTATAAAAAATCCAAAAGCTCCAGTTTTAATTTATAGCTCAAACACAGATAGTGTTGCTTGGGAAATGGCGGTAGCAAATGATTATATATATGTGGCATCTGGCAATGCTGGATTAAATATATGTGAATCACCTACCGGCTAAAGCCGGTGGCTTCATGAACGCTTGCAAAGCGGATTGACGCTTGAAAGCGGTTCAATGTTCTGATATCGAAAAATTATCTTGCTTGTGACTTATTTCCTGATTCTCAATATATTCTTGTATTTCCTTCTCATTCACATTTCCAACAGTCACAGCAAAATATCCCCTCGCCCATATATGTTGACCCCAATATTTCTTGCGCAAATGGTCAAATTCCATTAGAACTTTTCTACTACTTTTTCCTTTTACATATTGCATCACTTTCGACAATGATATACTCGGCGGCACCGATACTAACAAGTGTATGTGATCCGGACTCATGCTCCCAGATATTATATCTATATAATTCACTAAACATACTTCCCGTATCAATTCCCGTACACGGCTTGCTACTTCCCCGGTTAACACACGGTACCTATACTTCGTGCACCAGATAATATGATACTTTAGATCATACGTTGTATGTGGTCCCTTTCTGTAACTCATCATCCTATAATACTAAAGTGTTCGCCTAAAGGCGAGGGAGTTTTCCCATCCCACATTGAGACTTAAAATAGCAGGATTGCAATCAATAGCAGTAACTTTAAACAAGTCTAGTACAAAGGACAAGAGCGTACAACAATTTGCAGCTACAGGCACATATGACGATAGCTCGATACAAGATATAACTAGCTTCGCTAGTTGGAGCTCTAGTAATGTTATTGTAGCTACGATTGATGACTCAGCAAAACCAGGCATGGTTATTGCTCGAAAGCTTGGATTAACTAACATTACTGCTACGTTAGAAGAAATAACTAGCCCCGTCTATACATTAACTACGGCTTCTTGTGATTGTTTAGATTACAACGATAATCTATTTCCCGGTCCGAATATGCGTGCCATGAGTGATTGTTGGGCCTATTGTTGCGTAGATGGTGATGGTAGATACCGCGCTATTAAGTTTGGTAAGTACGACAATCTTTGCAGACTATAAATATGTCAAAATATAATCATTCTAATTGGCTGGTTTTGTTTTTTACTGCTGCCAGCGTTGCTACAAATTCTCCTACTGATAATGTTGGAAGTTTAAAAGGTGATTTTCAAGTTACACCGGCAGGGCAAGCTCATTATTCGATACCGATTGATGCTTCTCCTGGTACTGCTGGTATTACGCCGGCATTATCGATTGTTTATGATAGTACAAGTAGCAATACTCGTAATGGTTTGTTGGGGATGGGTTTTTCTCTAGAAGGCTTATCTGCAATTACCAGATGTTCAAGTAATAAAACTCAAAACGGCTTAATTCATGGAGTGGATTTTACCGATCAAGATAGGTTTTGTTTAAACGGGGAACAGCTTGTAGCAGTAAAAGGAAGTTATGGTGATAATGGTACTGAATATCGAACTTATATTGATAGTAAAGCAAAGATAGTTTCGTATGGCCACAAAGGAAATGGACCGGCTTATTTTAAAGTTTGGACTAAGGGAGGCCAAGTTGCAGAATATGGTTATACTCCTGATTCGCAAGTCAACGCTCAAGGAAAAAATACAGCAGCTTTTTGGGGATTAAGTCGTATTCAAGATACGGTTTCCAATTATTTAGAAGCGCGTTACTTTAAAGATGAAGCCCAGGGAGTTTTTTATCCTGTTGAAGTTAATTACACTGGTAATGAAAAAGCCAAACTTACTCCATACAATTCAATAAAGTTTATTTATGAAGAAAGACCAGATACTAAAACCACCTACCAAGCTGGATCTAGAACCACTTTAAACAAGCGCTTAAAGGCGATTCGGGTTTATCAAAGCACAATTCTAGTTTATGAATATCGGTTGACATACGAAATTAGCAAAAACACTTTTCGTTCGCGTCTAACAAGTATCCAGAAGTGTAGTGGAGGTGGCCTTTGTTTGACGCCAACGAAATTTGAATGGCAGACAAATGAAAATGGTTGGGTAGAGGCCCCTGAGTATGTGCCTCCAGTGGCAATTATGAATTATCACGGAGATAGTAAACAATGATAAAGCAACTTTTTTTCTGTAAATATGTTTAAACTTCTAGCCCTTTTAAA
>JBAXAM010000035.1:0-11131 GCA_037142515.1 bacterium
ACAAATATGCTGCCTCGTCAAAAATAATTTACAGAAAGGATGTTACACTACCGAAATCCCCAATTACCTAACTGTAATTATGAAAACCGATATTGATGGTCTTATGGGGTTAATTGAGAGTTGAAATTTTCTCTTGAATCCAATTTAGCGAGTGAAAAATGAGCAGTTCTTCCGTTGATACAATCATTAATTCTCTTCACAATGTATTGAGTGATCAAAAAAACACACAAAGAGAAAAACACTATATTGCGCACGTGAGGCTATTATCTTGTTTGCAAGCTCAAAATAACTTAGAAGATCAAAGCAAAGTGTTGCAAAAAATTACTTTGGTTAAAGAAATGGCGTTAGAAAATGCGGCCAGAGTAATAAACAGTTTAAGAATTTCACCCCCGCTTTATCATAGGCATAACATGCTTATTCATGGGATTCATGTTGAGGGCGAAGACCATGAGTTAAAAGTAGCTTTTAAAAGAAGAAATTTTGAAATGGTAAAGATGTGCTCAAATATGTTCAATATTATAAAATCATTACTGAGACATTTGGCAGCGAGGAAAAGTGTCTTAATTATTTATTATCTGTAAAAAAATTGCTTACAAAATACGGATGTAAAGGACGGATGTATTTTGTTGGTAATGATATTAGATCAAAAGAGGGGATTAATACGTATCACGATAAAATTGATGATGAAGTCTTTGCTTTTACGGTTGAAGCATTTACCAGAAGAAATGAGTTAATGAGCAAATATAAAGCAATATCCATGGAAGAAATTTGCCAAATATTGCGCATAGCAAGAGATGCCAGGTTTGAAAAGATTTCTATCAACTACATTGAAGGCTTGGATTCCTTAGAGGATTTTAGAGTTGGGATAGCTAGATTGTCTGAGGAAAACTTAATTGATGCAATTGGTCATAATATAATGACACCGTTTGCGAGTTTCCAGGAAAAATTATTAGTTCCAGAAGCAAAAGATATTGAGTATTATTTGCAAATAAGATACATATTGAATGAATTTAAAATTAACTCATACCATCCATCAGCATATGAAAAAGGTGGGGTTTTATCCAATGATGCTGGGGTTAACTACCATAAGGAGGATCAGCTTGAATTGGTTGTTTTAACACCTGAAAAAGTATATAGCATTGTTTCTGGAAAAATCATTTGAGGATTTGATCTTGCTACATGCGCATAATAAATCCGTAATCGTAATTTTAATCTTTGCAATACCGGCTCTTATGGCTACTGGCATAGATTTGTATGTGCCATCTTTGCCTGAGATTAGGCATTATTTTTCCGCCACTTCTAGTATGGTAAAACTTACTGTGGGGTTTTATATGCTAGGATATGGTGGCAGCCCAATTTTCTTTGGAATATTGTCTGATAGTTATGGCCGTAGAAAGATTTTATTAATATCAGCTTTTGTTTTTTTTATAGCAAGTATATGTGCTATTTTTGCGCCCAATATCTACTTTCTTCTTGGTCTTAGATTACTGCAAGGAATAGCAATTGGCGGAGTTGGTTTGGTAGTTAACTCGTTACTAACGGATTCTTTTACTGGAATTGCTCTAGCAAAAATGGCAAGTTATATGACAATTAGCTGGGCATTGGGTCAAATCATGGGACCATTTGTTGGTAGTCATCTTCAGCATTATTTTGGTTGGCAGGCGAGCTTTTATTATTTTGCATTACATGGATTATTTATTTTTATAATTACCTTTTTTTGGCTACCAGAGACAAATCGCTATCTTCGTCCTTGCAAAATGTCGCATGCTTTAAGCGCCCATCTTAAGATTTTAAAACACCCTGTTTTTATTAGCGGTGTGCTGATAATGACATTAGTTCAATCTATTTCTACCATATTCAGTACACTAGGGCCGTTTATAATTCAGGATACGATGAAATATTCAGCAATAACGTATGGATATGTTGGGCTTTCAATGGGGTTGGCATATTTCTTGGGTGGATTAAGCAATAGATTGTTTATTAATTTCATAGATTCACTACAAGCTGCATTTTTTGGATTAGTTTGCCTAATCGTCATTAGTTGTTTGATGGTACTATTTAGTGTCTATTTTGGAGCGAACTTATTTATTATTATTGTGCCTTCTTTTTTTATTTTTTATTGTAACGGTATTATTTTCCCAAATTGCTTGGGCAAATGTTTGGGGATTTTTCCAGAAAGTGCAGGTTCAGCCAGCGCAGTTTTAGAGTCGTTTTTCGGAGTGGGAACATTTTTTATGTCATTAATAGCTGCTCTATTGAAAAGTACAACCCAATTGCCAATAGCAGTAACATTTGTATGTTTATCGATACTGGGCTTAATAATTTATAACTACCGTTTTAGAGTATCGAGAAAGGTATGGTGAAAAACATTATTTTTGATATTGGTTTTGTATTAGTTGTTTGGGAACCAGATTCTGTTTATAAAATTTATTTTAATAACGATGAAGATGCATTGCATCTCCTATTATCAAAGCCAGATATGATTTTTTTAGTTGCTTTCGTGATATTATTGTTTCGGGTGAGGTGAAATGCATTAAGCCTGAGCCGCAAATCTATCAGCTTCTTTTACAGAAACATCAACTCAAGGCGAGCGAATGTCTTTTTATCGATGATAATTCTGATAATGTTGCAGTAGCTATGAAACTCGGTATGCAGGGTATTATTTTCGAATACCCTGAACAACTCGTTAATGAGATGCATTATCGTTCTATAAGTTTATTTTCAAGGGGCGACAAAACCATATTGCCAGTACGGACGTAATAACTTATGAATATTTTATTTTTCTAAAGATTTTTTTGGTCTTTAAAGTGTTTGACAAGTAAATCAATCTGACTTAATGTCGCGCATATTCGTAGAATAAATTATGACGAAAATAACTGCTTGGTTACATTCACCGCGTTTTGCCAATTTTAAAGCTGCTACGCATAAAATTTTTCAGTTATCTCTGCCAATTGTTATATCATATATAAATGCCAATATGGGTGGATTCATTGGCATGATGATGATCGCTAGACTTGGACATGCTGAGCTTGCTGCAGGTGCTTTGATCAATTCGGTAATGTTATCGGTTATGGTGCCATTATGGGCGTTTTTTTGCGCTGTTGGTGCCATTGCTGGGCATCAATATGGAGCAAAGCAGTATGCTGAAATTGGCAAAGTTATGCGCCAAAGTATGCTTTTAGGAGTGATCATCGGTTTGCCAACTATGATATTTTTACGGCATATTGGTGCGGTTTTAATACTTTTTGGTCAAGACTACCATTTGTCAATGCTAACTCAAGATTATTATCAAGCGAATTCATGGGGTATAATCCTAAGCTTATTCGACGCTTGTTTTACACAGTTTTTCATAAGTGTGGGCAAGCAGAAAATGTCTTTAATATTTACTACACTGGCTGCTTTATTGGTTATGTCTTTAGGCTATGTTTTTATTTTCGGTCATTTTGGTATGCAAGCATTAGGTGTTAGTGGTATGGGATACGCTAGTGCTGCTACGAATGCTATAATGTTTATCATAATTCTAGCAAATTTATTTTTTAACGCTACGTATCGACCTTATCGATTATTTGATTTCTTTAAAAAAGATAATTTTGTTTACTTAAGAGAAGTTATAAAAATTGGTTGGCCAATTGCGGTAATGACTGCTGGCGAGTTAATGATTTTCGCTATAACTATTATTTTGTATGGTTGGCTTGGTGAGGTTGCATTAGCGGCACAAAATATAGCTATACAATTAAACATTATGGCATTTATGGTAACCCAAGGAATTGGCCAGGCGGTTATGATATTAATTAGTCAAGAGCTTGGCGCAAAACAGTATGGCTCAGTTCGTAATTTGGGTTACGCAGCTATGATGATTGGTGTTGTGGCGGCTTTATTGGTTCTCGTTATTTATGCCTTTACCTATAAACATTTAGTGAATCTTTACTTGGATTTTTCATCACCTATGGTTCATGCCACACTAAAACTGGCAGTACCTTTATTAATGCTGGCCGGAATTTTGAACATATTTGATTTTCCGCGTTTTATAGCCGTGTGCTCATTACGCGGTTTGCACGATACGGTTAAACCAATGCTTATTTTTGTAGGCTTGGGATGCGTTTTAAGTTTACCAGCTAGTTATTTTCTGGCTTTTATTATGCACTTTGGTGCTTTAGGGATGCCGTGGGGATTTATCATTGGCTATGGTGTTGGATCGATAATTTTACTGCATAGGTTTCATCGGTTATCAGATACTACTTGTTTAGCAGAGTGCTTTCATTAAATATGGAAAAGAAAGAGAATATATTTTTAGATGTTCATTCTAAACATATAGGTGTTTTTGCTGAGGACATTTTAATTTTGTTCTGACACTGTAAAATTAGACCTTGCAACCCTAGCTCTTTTTCGTTAGTATGTCCCTCGTTTTTTGCTGTTTTTGTAATTATGGTTTTTAAAGTTGTCTGCTTTTTAATTAAGTCGGGAATTACTGAATGAAATGTCTTTGTGTTGATAAAATTTTTCTTTTGGGTTTGTAGTATTGTTATAAAAATAATAATTAAAGGAGGTTAACATGATAAACAGATTTAAAGAATCCACGAGGCAATCAGATTAAGGAAAATTTTATTATGGAAAACATCAAAAAAATCATAGCGTTGGTCTTAGTTGCGTCTATTTGCTGTAGTATCAAGCACAAGTATATTAGCGACGTTTCAACCTGGACAAAAACCTTCCGATTATAATGATTGTAATATAGAGTAGCAAAAGCCAAGAGAAGATGCAGAGCACTGTAAAAGCAGTTCAAATCATTTTGATGAACTGTCTTTTGCAATTGGCATGCTTAAAGCGAGTGGCCATATCAAAGAAGTCTATAGTGTAGAAAAAATCTTAGAGGGCCTTTCTGGTTCCAAAATATTCAAAGTTTCATCAAGCGATAAAACATATATTATTAAATTTGTTAAACCTAAACAATATTCTTTTGAAGAGGAATTGATATCGTCGCAAATTATTTCCGATAGTTCACTTGGACCAAAGATTTATTTTTATGATAATGAAAAAAAATGATTGTTATGGAGTGTTTAGAAGGATATCTCATTACCATTAATATGAGAAAAACTAAAAAATTATATGAACAGTTGGCTAGAACTTTAAAAAAGTTACATAATTTAAATATAAACACAACAATCCCAGATGTTAACATGTTCGATTTGTTTGAAAAATCATTGTCTCTATTAGCGCAAAAGAAGATTGATGATAGAACAAAACCGATAATAGAAAAAATTGCAGATAATTTTAAAAGAGAAAAAGCTATGCTTGATTTAAATCTCGTTTTTGCTAATACAGTTGTTTGTCATAATGATTTATCCCCGAAGAATTTAATTTACAAAAACAATGAATTTCGTCTTATTGATGCTTATATTACCCGCGGAGATCTTTTTTATGATTTAGCAACCATAATTGTTTTTTGGTGTTTTGATAAATCAAGTGAAAAGATGCTTCTTGATTCTTATTTTGAGAGAGAACTTACACCAGAAGAGAATAGAAAATTATCAGTTTTTAAAAAACTGGCAATGCAGTTATATGCAATTAGGCTTTTGTGTGATTGCACAGGTGAATCCACTTTATCTATAGACACCACGAATAAACGAACGTTACTTGAATTTTTATCAACTAATAATAACATTATTTCTGATAAACAAATACTGAAGTTTGCGTCGATATTGATAAATCAATCTATATAAGTAAATTCCTAAATTCACGCACGTCAAGAATTGTAAGAAAATTATGAATTTTTTAAATTATTATACGGAGCATGGTAAATTTACTGATCCACATGGATTTATTTATCTGTTTGATCAGTTGCCAGACAAGATAGAAGAATTAGTTTCAATTATTCAAGGTGTGCTTTTACTAGATGTTGATATTGGAACCCTTGGCTATTCTCCACCTATAGATAGGTGGAAAGAAGTAGAGTTGCGTTATGTTTCTAAAATGTTACGCAAAATATTAGAGCTTGATAATAAACCCCTCTTTGAGAATAGAAAAGTTAATAAAAAATTAATTGTAACTTGCCGTGATTTCAAAGTATTACTTTGTTCAATTCTTCGACATAAAAAAATACCGGCACGTGTAAGATTTGGTTTTCACAAACATCACTATATTTATTGTGATAGTACAGCTTTAGAGTATTGGAGAGCTGAAGAAAATCGTTGGTGTGTTGTTGATTTTGTTCGTACAGCAGAAAACATATATGTACAGTGTAGATTGCGATTACGTTGGTGAGGTTGCTGATGTTAGAGCTTATGTCAACAAAATTATTATAGTATTTAAAGGAAAAGTAATAGGTGAGCATGAGCGTTGTTTTGAGAAAAAAAAGAAAATTTACGATCCGTGGCACTATATACCAGCACTTGAGCGCAAGCCTGGAGCATTAAGAAATGGCGCTCCACAATATTTTAATCATTGGTGGCAGTGGTGCGGGGAAGAGCCATTTAGCGATTGGACTTGCTTATTTAGCATTACAAAATAGTTATCGTATACGGTTTTATAAGTTTGCTGAGTTAGCAAGAAATCTAATAACGGGGCGCAGTCTCACAACTACGAAACAGCGTTTATGGCAAAGCTACAAAGGTTCGATCTTGTTGTAATTGATGAACTAGGTTACCTGCCGATTGACCCAAAGGCTAGCCCTCTATTATTTGAGCTGTTTTCTAACCTTTATGAAAAGGTATCGACGATAATAACCACTCATCTAGTATTCGACGAATGGCCAAATATTTTCGGTAACATAAAAGCCACTAAGGCGATAATTGACAGATTTACTCATCACTGTTTGATCTTAGAAACCGGTGATCAAAGCTGGAGATTGAGGGAGGGAAAAAGCACAAAAAACTAATTTTTATTATGATGTTATTGTCGCCTTCGGCGATTGTATTAAAACTGGGGCGCTGCCCCAGACCCCGGGATATTTTTAGATGTGATTCATAAACAGGAAAGAATTAAGGCAGCCGAAGCTGCCATGAATCACATCACGGTCATCGGTGTCCACCACCTGTACCGCAACTAAATATTAACATTAACAGGTGGCGTTTTATATCTTAAATTTGCTTCTAAATTTAATGCAAAAACAGTCTGACACAAAGGAGGGAAAAACAACAAAAAATCGATCAGTAAAAGTAAGGTTTTGAGCCCATGGCGGAGGGGTCAATTTTCGATGCAACTAGGGGGTCAGTTTTCGATGCAAATTGACATCTTAGAAATGGAACTAAGTATGAAGCGAGCTCTAATAGATGCTAATGTTGCTCCGCAAGAAATTGATTTGATCAATGCACATGCAACGTCAACTGTTTTAAATGATTTACATGAATCGCGAGCAATTAATAATGTTTTTGGAGGTCGTGCTCAAAGCGTCAAAGTGGTAGTAAATAAATCTTTGCATGGACATTTAATTGCGGCATCAGGAGCAATGGAGATTTTAAATACCATGATTTTTGTTAACGAAAATTTTATACAGGAACAATAAATTTAGATGAGCAGGACGATGAATGTAAAATTAATGTTGTAAAAAACACAGAGTTATCATCTGTTTCGCTAATTTTAAAAAATTCTTTTGGTATGGGTGGCTTGGCCAGTTCCGTGGTGCTTGGGGCTGTTTAGATTGTGAGCCTTATTTGGATATATTAGAATTTACCAAGGCCAGGGATGGTATTAAGGAATTAGCTTTGCATGCTCCGGACTTTATTGTGATGGTGTGCAACATATCAACCATACCATTTAAATACAATGCTCCGTAGCAATTATTAACAAAAGTCAAGTTTAAAGTTATTTTATAAGCAAATATTTTTGAAGCCTTTTTTATACTCAGACATAGGTTCCAAACCAACATCTCTCCTAAAGTCATCAACTAGTTTTATATCTACAAGTGGGTCAGGTTCCCATAAACCAACACCAACACACGTTCCTTGGGTTCCATATTTCTGTGGTTTGCTAACCCTATCGTATAGATAGGCATAATTCTTTTTAGATGTTTCACCTAATGGATAAAGTTTCTCTAATCTTTTAAGAACCATTTTTTGAAATTTTCTATCATGATCTTGATGCTGAATTAAAAGCCAGCCATTATGGTCTGCTTGTTTTCCAAATTTGGAAATAACAAACCAATTATATTTATTCAAAAGTTCCTTTAGCTCAGAAGTGTGCTCAGTATCAACATATAACCTTTTTCTAAGAGTTTTTTTAAAATAAATATTATCCGTTAATTTTAATTTATTTTGTTCGGGATATGACAACAATGAACGAGCTTTTTGATCTATATTAACCAAAACCTGTAACTTATTTTTGACCCAAGAAATATCGTTTATGCTTCCAGAAAAGTTCTTGATTTTATCACTTTCCGTTTTTTTGTATTCAAGAAATTTTTTAAGCGTAGTATCAATTTTTTGATTAGAGTAATTGTCGAGGTTAAGATAACTTAAAAAACAGCTCCTGTCACTTAGACCTAACTCTAGATTGCCATTTTCGAACAGGTATGTTGCCGGTTTAAATTTTTTCACTAGTTCACTGCAGGTTGATTTTGAGAAAGCTTGTTCAGTAAATGGAATCTTAGCATCAAAATTTTCCTTGGAAGTTAGAGAGATTTTAATCTTGCATGAAGAAGAATCACAATTTATTTTGAAGCTGTTGTCGCTCGAGCTAAAATTATAAGGTTTCCTAATAAATGCAAATTTCAATAAGTCGTCTGCTGGATTAAATATTTCAAAAGTCAAAACAGGATAATCATTGTAAATAGTAAAGATGTGGCGTTCATAGATTTGTTCGCACAAAGCGGTTCTCGAAATAAGAATAAGTATTAAAAATATATATTTTTTCATTATTGAACCTTTATTTTACTGCATTAATTCTACCACAATTCTTGATGGTCCTCCATCTAAATAAACACGCTATTGCTGGAAAATAAAAATAAACGGGATAAAATAGAGAAAAGATTTATTATTTTTAATTTTAATAGGAGCTTTTTTGAAATATTTAATTTCTCTCTCTATTTCTTCGTTATTGCTGTGCGGTGCAGGGGCTGCACTTATGTGTTTTAGAGTCTGTGATAGTTGTTCGTATATGGACACTAGCGGTATGGTGCATGACAATATTTTCTGCTGTTTGGGACCACCATTTATGGTGTTTTTAGGTGTTATTGGATTAGCTATGATAGCAATACTAAAAATAATAATTTGGATTAAACAATATAAATCCCGTATTATTAAATAACTTACAGAAGTAAATAAAATAGAAAAAATATAAGTATCAATGATGTGCTTTTCGCTGTGGGTTAGGAAAAAATTAAATGTCAAAAGTAAGCCAGCAGAACAAAGCGTAGGATTGCACTTAGAGATTTATTTTTTACATTTAAACGTGCAGATATAGCCAGCTGGAATCAAAAAATAAGCCAAGCTAATTAGCAGGCACATAACACAAAGACCCCATAAAGTTGACAAATGGAGTACGCCTTTAAAATAATAGCATGCTAAGTTAATCGAAGGATTCAGTACAATTAGCCAGGTAGACAGTCCTATATCTCTTAATCTTTTTATGTTTAGTGCAAGTCCCGTGACTATTACCGATACAAGAAAAATGAATCCAATAAGGTAGGAAATTGCTGATGCCAATTTGGAGATTAGAAATATATTTGGAACAAATATAAAAATCACACATAGAATAAGTAGGATCAGTTGTCCTATTTTACCCTTTAAGTAAGTCAAGCGGTCAATGTGATTATGGTAAGAGAATAATAAAAATAAATATTTACGCATTAATTTTCTACTCCTTTATTTCAAAGTAAAATCAGCATTAAACTTTTTATCGCATCAATTTTGTTCATAGTCAAGATAGATTTTCGATCCAAATAGTTCGGTAAGGTTCTTTGAACGGATTATGTCTAGCTGTTAAATTAAGGCGATGCCCATTTTCTGCAAGGTCTTCAATGCTTATAATAACATCAAATTGGTGAAAATTATCAAAATTCAAAACCCCATACTCCAATCCAAAATGGTTAGCAAACGATATGTAATAAAACATAAAATTTTTTTTAATGGCGTCAAGACAGTAATTGTCTAGAAAACTTAAAGTGAGCTTCGGACTAAATTTCTCTTCAAATCCGCTGAAATGGTTGCGGGGTTGGGTTCTGATTCAAGACTTGACCCTGATGCTTCTCAAGTAGGCTTTTAGTAAATGGCAAGTTAATTTCTGGATAAAACTTTTTAAGAAAAGCTTGAGCGTCTTGGTTTCGATCGCATACTCTAAATGATGTGCAGTATGTTCCATTAGAAAAAAATCCTCCCGGTTTTACAAGGAGTAAGGATGAATGATAAAGATCTCCCAAGTAATTTATTTTTCCGGCTTTTATGTAAAAAGAAGGCCCCTCATTTTTTGTAAATTTCTTTTTAAGATAGTACGCGTTTCCAGTATGATACTTTGCGATAGACGAGATATAATATCTGCCCTCTGGTAGCATTTCGACATTATAAAAATACTCTGGCCTCAATATATCTGGTTTCCACGTAAGCAAAGATATTTGTTTACGTGGTTCAATTACAAACAATTTGTCATCTAGTTCCGTTCGTAATAGTTTACATTTACGGGTAACGCCAATATGTTTACCCATTGCTCCTTCGAACGAAGAGCCGTCTAATTTGTACCATATTGATAGCTCATTATTTTCTGTGAGATTAGAAAAAACACCATCTGAACAAAAAGCTTCGGTTGATTCTTTCGTTTCAAAAAACATAGGTCTAAATACCATAAGACCAAATTTTTCATTTTTATCATGTAATTTATCTAAAACTATCTGGCCCCCCAGATTACTGCATGATGTACATATTATGCTTAACAAAATTAATACTATTATTTTTACCTTCATACTGGTAGTCCTGTTTTTTTAACCGACTAATTTCTTTGATTTTATTGGTAGGCCGTGTGGGGATCGAACCCACGACCCGCTGATTAAGAGTCAGCTGCTCTACCAACTGAGCTAACGGCCTAAAGCTTACATGTCGTGGCTTGTATCGTAACCGCTTAATTCACCTAAGTCAATTTGTGGGAGTGTACATGTATAGGTTCATAACATATGAGACTGCCGACTCATCAGATATTGGTTAGTATA
>JBAXAM010000036.1:0-10275 GCA_037142515.1 bacterium
TTTTATCTTTTGGTCCGCCAAAAATCCAAACTTCCCAGCCTTCACTTTTTTTAATTTGAGCAATTTTGGCAAAATAAGCAGTAGGCCAGCGTTTTGTTATGCCGTATTCCGCTCCTGGACACAGCGCCAGAATTTTTTGTGTAGTACTTGGCTTTTTTTGCGAAACAGATAATTGCGGTGGTAAATACGTACCTGATTCTGTTGCTAGTGCGACTAGGCGCTCTACTAGGAGAGATGTTTTTGCTATTGGTGGTTTTATATCATTTAATAAAATATAGCGGTATTCTCCGCGCCAACCAGTTCTTTGTGGGATATTTGCCCAAAATGGAATTAATGCGGATTTAAATGAGTTTGGCAATACATATGTGTGAGTGTAAGAATTTTCGCGTAGTTTTTTTGCTAATTTAAAGCGCTCAAATAATTTTAATTCTCCATGTTCAAATGGTAGGGTTAAGTAATTATCAACTTCTGGCATGTGCTCCAAGACAGGATGCAATGTTTTATTAGCTAAAACATCAATTGAGCAGCTTGGATCTTGTTTTTTGAGGAGTTTGAATAGCGCTTGCGACATTATCAAATCGCCAATCCATGACGGTGCGATGATAAGAATTTTTTTTCGATCAGTCATTTTTATTACGCTCTTTCAGAGCTTAAAATTTTTGGGTGGCCTACCCAGGATTCCTGTCACCACTTCGTGGTTCGGTCACCCTGGGCTATAGATATTACGTTTCCTTTGGAACGCCTTTTATCTGTCATTCGTTAATAGATTGTACCAAGTTATTAACATTATATTTATTTTAGTAGCATATAAAAATATTTAGAGAAAAACAAAAAACTCAATTGATCAAAATAACCTATCAAAACAGTAAACTCAAAAACGTTCCGAAGGAAACGTAATATCTATAGCCCAGGGTGACCGAACCACGAAGTGGTGACAGGAATCCTGGGTAAGCCACCCAAATATTTTAAGCTCTGAAAGAGCGTAATAAATAAGTTTACTTAAATATTAATTTTATAGGTTAAGCCTAAAGCAATAAAGTCTACTGTTGGTAAATCACCAATAGTCATAGTTTTAGTCCATGAAAGATCAGTAGCCATGTTTGGTGTGAACCAGTAGCTAACGCCAACTGCACCGACGGGTACAATTTTGCTATTTGAGTCTTTTTGAGCAAAGGTTCCAGCATTGTTATTTAAAGCACTGCGATGCACCCAAGCCAAACCGCCTTTTATGTAAAAACCAAATCCATAATCAAGAGGCAAGCTTGCCTTGCCAACTAAATCAAAACCCTGTTGTAAAATATCTTGAGTATTGCCGTTGGTGTTTTTAAACTTTGGACGGCCGTAATAATCATAGCCTAGTTCTGCCGCTATGAACTGTGAAAAAGCATAGCCGAGATATCCGCGACCGGCGAATTTATAGTTTTCCACGGAGTTACTGGCGATAAGATATTGTGAGGCGCCATAATGCATGCTGCTCATACCAAGCTGACCGCCAAGATAAATCCCTGCGTTAGAACCAGCGCTGGTGTATTCACTGCCGCCAGGAGCTGGTTCGTCAGCGAATACAGTGCTGTTTAAACTACAGGCTAAAACACTTATACATAATATTTTTTTATACATGGTAATCTCACCTTTAATTAATCAACTTACGCTAGTTTATGTGAAGTGGTGGAGAAATCAAGGGTAAGGCGCATAAAAAAAGGCAGGTTTTACCCCGCCTTTTTATAATCAACAAACTCGATCTTAGAATTAAAGATCAAATTTATATCTTAAACCAAGCATGAACGCATCAGTGTTTGGCTGATATTTGTCATCGCTCTTATAGTGGCCAGCGTTGCGTAACCACTCAACGTTAGCAATAACGTTTGGAGTGATCGCATAATCAGCACCAGCACCAAAAGCTACGTTAAAGTTTTTAACGTTGCCTTCATTTTTGTACAGAGTAGCCGCAGTGCTACCACTAGTTAGTTTTTGTATATTTGACATTAAATAGCAAGCACCTAACTTAGCGTAAAGGTCAAAGCTATCAACGACTGGAGCCTTGATCTTGCCATATAAGTCAATTACTTGTGTTTTTATACCACTAGTCTGTTCAACACCCCCAGAGGTTTTTATAACTGCTTTATTGGAGAAGTATGAATACCCTGTTTCCAATGCAAAATATCTATTGATGTCATAGCCAACAAAAGCACGACCTGCAAAGCCGTTGTCTTTGCTAACCTTATCTGAAGACGAGGCGTCGGTCTCCCAAGTCTTCCAATTGGTTATCCCGAAACCGCCTTCAATACCGACATAAACACCTGTATCTGAAGAAGAAGCAGCTGGAGCAGTTGGCATCTCTTCTGGAAGACCACCGGCAAAAGCTACTGATGTTAAACCAAGTGCAGCAATCGCACTTACAACTAAAAGTTTTTTCATAATATTTCCTCTATATATTTTTTCGAAAAAATGGACAACAAATAAATCAACTAACTCGAGTATATTACCTATTTTTATGTGAATAAGCAAGCACCAGTGCCAGCCGTCCATTTTCTGCTTATGGCTAAAAATGGAACCGACATTGTAATTAGGGGGATTTTAGAAGTCAACTAAAAATTATAATTGCCCTTTTTTCTTGTTACGCCAACGATAACAGAAGTATTGTTAATATGCCGCAGTACTCGTTCAAGATGAGATAGATTTTTTACTAGTAAGTGTAGTGACACCAAACAATAGCCGCCACTGCGTTCGCTCATACCTATGTCATCGATGCCGGCATGAGCTTCGGCAACAGCTTTGGTTAGTTCAGCTAAGGCTCCACGTTTATGAGCCATTTCTACGTTTAATGTAGTACGAAAATTACCACTGACATCATCTGCCCACTGTACCGGCAAACACTTTTCTGCTTGTTTGCGCAGCTTAGTTAAGTTAATGCAGTCTTGGGTGTGAATATCTAAACCATGCCCCTTGTTGAGAAAACCAGTAATTGGGTCACCAGGAATTGGAGAGCAGCAGTTGGCAAAAGTAATTGCTATGCCGCCGGCGCCGTGAATCAACAGTGGATTGCTCTCTAAGTTTTGAGCAATTTCTGTTTGTTTTTCAGGCATGTTCGCTAATTGGTGTGCTACAAAAATAGCCAAATGATTTCCAAGTCCGATATCTTCATATAAATCGTTTGGTTCTTTGAAGTTGGTTTGTTTAAAAAAATTGTTAATTGCATCAGGGTGAATTTTTTGGAAATCAGTTTTCAAATCAGAGAGTGCTTGGTCAAGTAGTTGTTTGCCTAAAGCAGCTAATTCGCTGCGCTTTTGGTTTTTTAGATAATTGCGGATACCGCCGCGTGCTTTGCCGGTGATAACAAAATTAAGCCATGCTGGATTTGGTTTGGCGCTGGGGGAAGTAATGATCGAAACAATTTGGCCGTTGAGTAATACCGTAGATAACGGCAAAAATTTGCGGTCAATTCTAACTGCAACGCAAGTATTGCCAATGTCTGTATGGACAGCATAGGCAAAATCTACAGCTGTGGCACCGCGCGGTAATTCCATGATATTGCCTTTGGGTGTAAACACATAAACTTCGTCAGGAAATAAATCGATTTTTACATTTTCGATGAACTCTAGTGAGCTGCTGGTATTTTGTTGCATCTCAAGTAAATTATTAACCCATTGTTGGGCGCGAATATGAGCCGCATTAGTCGTCTTATCGCCGTCTTTGTATAACCAGTGTGCAGCAATGCCATTGTTGGCCATTTGATCCATAGCTTGTGTGCGAATTTGAATTTCTATCGGAATACCATAGGGGCCAAATAAATTCGTATGCAATGACTGATAGCCATTGAATTTTGGGATAGCAATATAATCTTTAAATTTACCTGGTACTGGTTTGTATAGGCCGTGTACTATACCTAGGGCACGATAACAGTCGTCGATAGATTCGACCACAATGCGAAAAGCATGCACATCCATGATATTAGTAAATGGTGTATGGTGACTTTGCATTTTTTTATAAATACCATAAAGGTGTTTTTTGCGTCCGGTGATAGTGGTATTTTTTAATGGACTTTTGATAAATGCGTTATTTAATTCTTTTTCAATATTAGCCATTATTTCAGTATTATTACCATGAGCTTGTTCCAAGGCATTTTTTAGAATCCGATAACGACGTGGGTAGGTGGCAGCAAAAGCCAAATTTTCCAGGGCAACATACATGTTGTGCATGCCGAGGCGATTGGCAATTGGTGCATAAATATCAAGGGTTTCTTTGGCAATGCGATAACGTTTATGTTGTGATACACCACTTATGGTTTGCATATTATGCCAGCGATCAGCGAGTTTAATTAAAATTACACGGATGTCGCGTGACATTGCCAGAACCATTTTGCGAAAACTCTGTGCATGAGTTTCAGCTTGGTTTGAAGATTCAATTTTCGTTAATTTAGTGATGCCATCTACTAAGTCGGCGACAGTTTGGCCAAATTGTAAAATTATTGTCTCTTTAGTGATTGATGTGTCTTCAATAAGATCATGTAGCAATGCAGCAATAATGCTCTGATAATCAATATGCATGTCAGCCAGAATACAGGCTACGGCAATTGGGTGGGTAATGTAGTTTGCCCCATCATCGCGTTTTTGTTCCAGATGCGCTTGGGCAGCGATCAAGTAGGCTTGATGAATTTGCTCAATTTGATCGGCTTCAAGATAGCTTAATTTTATATGGAGCTGTTTATAAAGATGCACGCGCGCTCCGCTGCTTTGTTTTTATTCGCTTTCAGTGTCTGTGGCTGTTATTTCTTGTGATGTTGGTTCTTCTGCGATGGTTTGAGTTTCTGCAATAATCTCGCTTGAAATCTCGCTGGTGTCTCCGATTGATATTTCTGGTGATACTTTTGGTAATGCTTTACTACCACCGAGGATGTCGCTATTAACAAGGCCTGCTGCAATTTCTCGTAGGGCGATAACAGTTGGTTTGTCATTGTCGGCTGAAACTAAAGGGGTTGAACCCAGTGCGATTTGACGCGCGCGTTTACTGGCAATCAATACCAACTCAAATCTGTTATCAACGTTTTTTAGACAATCTTCTACTGTTATACGCGCCATAAATACAACCTCTTTATATTAATTAGTTTTTTAGTAATTCTTTGATGAGCATATCATGTTTTTTTGCTTGATGCTCGTATTGTAATCTTTTGCTGTGAATAATAGCTTTTAAATCTTTCAGTGCGTCTTCAAATTTATCATTGATTACAATATAGTCAAATTCTTTGCAATGAGCAATTTCGCCGCTTGCAGCAGCTAGGCGATTCTCAATAATTTTAGCATCTTCACGCTTTCTTTTTTCAAGGCGAAGGCGAAGCTCGGCGCGTGATGGCGGTAATAAGAAGATGCTGATGCAGTTTATTTGTTTGCGAACTTGCTTTGCGCCCTGCCAATCGATATCTAAAATAACGTCAATTCCGGCATTTAATTGTGTTTCAACCCATTGACGTGATGTGCCATAATACTGATTAAAAACCCGAGCATGTTCTAAAAACTCTTTTTGTTTTATTAGAGATTCAAAAGTTGTTGCATCAGCGAAGAAATAATCTTGGTTTGCTACTTCTCCAGAGCGAACTGAGCGAGTAGTGTAAGAAATTGAAATTTTTATGTTTTCTAGCGTAGTTGCAAGTGCTTTTGCTAGGCTGGTTTTACCCGTACCAGAAGCGGCGGCAATTATGTAAAGTGTACCTTTGATACCCATGGTATCTATTTTAAGTTATACTGTTTTTAATGGCAACCAAAACCAAATTTATATATACCTGTCAAAAATGTGGAGCCGCATACCCAAAGTGGGCAGGGCAATGTTCTGATTGTGGAGCATGGAATAGTTTGGTAGAAGATGTTGCTGTCAAAGGTAATACCCGTGTTTCTGGATATGCAGTGGCACTGGCCGATGTTAGCCTAAAGGATGAGCCGCGCTTACCGACTGCAATTAGTGAATTAGATCGCGTGCTTGGTGGTGGTATAGTTATTGGTTCAGCGATACTTGTTGGCGGTAATCCTGGCATTGGTAAGTCGACCCTATTATTGCAAGCTCTTTGTAATCTTGGTAAGAGGCACAAAGTTTTGTACGTTACCGGAGAAGAATCACTGCAGCAGATAGCAATGCGTGCTAGGCGTTTAGAACTTCCACAAGATCAGTTGTGCCTGCTCGCTGAAACTCAAGTTGAAAGAATTATTGCTATTGCAACTCAGGAAAAGCCTGATGTTATTGTTATTGATTCTATACAGACGATGTATACCGAAGAAATCCAATCAGCGCCTGGCGGCGTTGGTCAGGTTAGGGAAAGTGCAGCTAGGCTAGTGCAGTATGCCAAACAATCTGGAGCCGCGCTATTTCTTGTTGGGCATGTTACTAAAGAAGGTACTTTGGCTGGTCCGAGAGTTTTGGAGCACATGGTTGATTGTGTTTTATATTTTGAGGGTGATAGCGATAGTCGATACCGCGTGATTCGCGCAACGAAAAATCGTTTTGGTGCCGTCAATGAGCTTGGTGTTTTTGCTATGACTGACCGGGGATTGAGAGAAATCACAAATCCTTCATCAATTTTTTTGTCGCACTACAATACGCAAGTTGCAGGTAGTTCAGTGATGGTAACTTGGGAGGGCAGTCGTCCGCTTTTGGTCGAAGTTCAGGCCTTGGTTGACGAAAGCCATTTGGCAAATCCGCGCCGTGTTACCGTTGGACTTGATCAAAATCGCTTGGCAATGCTGCTTGCGGTGCTACATCGTCATGGTGGTATTCCAACTTATAATCAAGACGTGTTTGTTAATGTTGTTGGTGGTGTGCGGGTTACTGAAACTGCTGCAGACTTAGCACTACTTCTTGCAGTATTGTCGAGTATGCGCAATCGGCCACTAGAAAAGAATCTGGTTATTTTTGGCGAAGTTGGTTTGGCTGGAGAAATTCGTCCAGTGCAAAGTGGGCAAGAGCGATTAAAAGCTGCAGCAAAACATGGATTCACGAAAGCCATTATTCCGAAAGCCAATGCTCCAAAAAAACTTTTTTCTGATATAGAAATTATCGTGGTTGATAATTTAATTGAAGCCTTGCAGGCGGTGAGGTAATCTGGTAATAATTTGATAATCATTGGAGGGTGGACCGATGTTTAAAAAAAACATTTCTATTTCTGAGCTTGATCAAGAACTTTGGGATGCGATGCAAAAAGAATTGCTACGTCAAGAAGAACACATCGAGTTAATTGCATCTGAAAATTATGTTAGCCCAAGAGTTTTAGCGGCTCAGGGGTCAATATTAACTAATAAGTATGCCGAAGGTTACCCTGGTAAGCGCTACTACGGTGGATGTGAATATGTAGATATTGCCGAAAACTTGGCAATTACGCGTGCTAAAGAATTATTTGGTGCTGATTTTGTTAATGTGCAACCGCACTCTGGTTCTCAGGCTAATATGGCCGCATATTTTGCTTGTGTAGTGCCAGGAGATACGGTTATGGGCATGGATTTGTCTGCTGGTGGGCATTTGACACATGGTGCTAAAGTTAGCTTTTCAGGAAAAATTTATAATGCTGTTACTTACGGTTTAGATTCGAAAACTGGAGAAATAGATTATCTTCAAGCTGAAAAACTAGCGCGTATGCATAAGCCAAAGCTAATTATTACTGGCTTTTCTGCCTATTCACGCATTGTTGATTGGGAAAGATTTCGCCGTGTTGCAGATGAAGTTGGTGCGTTTTTACTTTCTGATATTGCCCATGTTGCCGGATTAATTGTCGCTGGTTTGTATCCTTCTCCAATGAAGATTGCAGATATAACAACGTCGACTACGCACAAAACCTTGCGTGGACCACGTTCTGGTATTGTGATGGCAAAATCTAATCCTGATTTAGAAAAGAAGATTAATTCTGCAGTATTTCCAGGGCTACAAGGCGGTCCGCTATGCCATGTTATAGCGGCAAAAGCAGTAGCGTTTAAAGAGGCTATGCTTCCTGAATTTAAAATTTATCAACAGCAAGTGGTAAAAAATGCTAAGGTTATGGCAAATGCTGTAATTAAGCGAGGTTATGATGTAGTGTCTGGTGGAACAGATAACCACTTATTTTTATTGAGTTTAATTAACAAAGACATTACCGGTAAAGATGCTTTAGAGGCACTGGCTAAAGCTAATATTACGGTTAACAAAAACTCTGTACCAAGTGACCCTCGTCCGCCAATGGTTACTAGTGGTATACGTTTAGGAACCCCTGCTATTACAACGCGGGGTTTTAAAGAAGCCGAAACCGAGCAAGTTGCCAATTGGATTTGTGATATTTTAGATAATGTTAATAATCTCAAAACAATTGAGCGTGTTAAAAAAGAAGCATTAGATGTATGTACAAGATTTCCGGTATATGAAAAATAGGGGGTATTAATTGCATTGTCCATTTTGTAATGCTGATGATTCGAAGGTGATAGATTCGCGCTTGGTTAGTGAAGGAAAGCAAGTACGACGTCGGCGCGAGTGTATAGTTTGTAGCGAGCGTTTTACAACCTATGAAGTAGCAGAGTTGACTATGCCGCATGTGATTAAACGCAGCAATGTGCGTCAGCCATTTGATGAAGAAAAATTACGTCATGGTATACAGCACTCTTTGCAAAAAAGGCCAATTAGTACCGAGAAACTTGAAGAAGCAGTACAGCGTATAATGCATAAATTACGTACTACTGGAGAGAGAGAAGTTAATTCTCATGTAATAGGTGAACTAGTAATGGAAGAATTGCGTAGCCTTGATCAGGTTGCTTATGTTAGATTTGCCTCGATTTATAGAAGTTTTCAAGATGTAAAAGCATTTAGCGAAGAAGTGAAAAAATTGCAAAAGAAATAATATGAAACCACATGCTCGTCACAAAGCACGCGCCCTCGCATTACAAGCTATTTTTCAGTGGCAGTTTGCTGCAAATAGTATAAGCGATGTTGAAGCACAGTATCTTGCAGAGCTTAACCCTAAAAAAGCTGATTCTGAGTATTTTATCGATTTGCTACGTAATACAATTAAAAATGTAGAGGCAATTGATGCAGTTATAACACCAGTTCTTGATCGTAAAATAAAAGAATTAAACCAAGTAGAGTGTGCGGTATTGCGTTTGGCTGTTTATGAGTTACTATATCGTCTTGATGTGCCATATAAGGTTGTTATTAATGAAGCTTTGGAGTTGGAAAAAAAATTTGGTACGATTGATGGGTACAAATATGTGAATGGTGTGTTAGATAAAATTGCGAAAAAATTATGAATATACTTAAGAACTTGTTTATATATTTTTGTGCTTCAATGTTAGTTGCTTGTGCTACCAAAGTTTCTGGTCCAGAGGCTTTTAAGAATTATACAGCCAAACAAATATTAACTGGCGGTGAGACGGCATTGGTTAAACATAATTATAAGGAAGCAACAAAGTATTTTGAAGCAATTGAGGCGCTTTATCCATTTGATTCAGAAGCTCAAAAAGGGCAGTTGGATATGATTTATGCCTATTACAAAGCGGATGATTACGCTTCAACGCTTGCTGCGGCTGATCGCTATATTCATTTGTATCCTGCGGGCAAACATACAGATTATGCTTATTATATGAAGGGTATAGTCAATTTTGAAAAAGATCGTAATTGGTTGCAAAAAATATATACAAAACACTCAGAGGAGCTCGATCTTGTTAGTCTGCAAGATTCTTTTGCTGATTTTGAAATACTAATTAAAAGATTTCCAAAGAGCTTTTATGCCAAAGATGCAGAAAAACGAATGCTGCATATTCGCAATATGCTAGCAAAACGTGAATTACAAACAGCTAAATTTTATTTTGATCGCAATGCTTATGTAGCTGCAGCTAATCGTGCAAGTTATATTGTGAAACATCTCGAAGGAGCTCCGCAAATGGCAGATGCTCTTAAAATCATGATAAAATCTTATCGTGCTTTAGGTGCTGATAAACAGGCAAGTGATGCATTACATCTTTTAAGTCTAAATTTTCCTAAAGAACGCGTCTGATCCTTAAAGCTCTTCATTTTTTATTACCGGTATTTTCAATAAAGTACTATATACGGTATTGACCCAGCATAAACTATTCTATAAGTTACAAAACTATAACGCGGGAAGTAGTTAAAAACGGGGTAATCGCATGGTAGCTATAATTAATTTTCATAATGAAAATCATTATAAGTGGGGATGCTATGCTTTGGAACGATGTTGTTGTGGAGGTGATGAAAAGGAAGGCTAATGATAAAGCAACTTTTTTTCTGTAAATATGTTTAAACTTCTAGCCCTTTTAA
>JBAXAM010000037.1:0-10253 GCA_037142515.1 bacterium
GCCTGCCTTGCCTATTACTACTTAATTAGTCTCATATGTGTTTGGACTTTTACAGCCCGCTTTTACTAATTTATCAAAAGACGTTGGAAAACAAATGGATACAAAAAGCACAAAGATACCAGCAGCAAAAATTGGTATTAACCTAGTGTTAATCGTAGTTTTTTGTAGCGCAAAAATAAACATAGCTAATTGCATTATTAGAGCAATACAGAAAACGTATAACCCAGACAGCGCAGCGAGATATATAAAAAACGTTGCCGGTTGTTGAAAGTATGGTTTTGATGAGATACATGACAACTCAAGACGGTTTTGAATTATTATAATGAAACCAAATAGCATACTACCAATAACTAACCGGAAAAAAGAAAACTCTTTAAGCGCTTTGTTTTCTATCATTTTACCATCCGTATCGCTTGCGTTATTACGAGAAGTACATCCATCAATTCTACAATATCCATCTCAAAAAACTCGTAATATAAATCTGGTTGTTTATGTTTTAAAAAATGACAATTTGCATTGTAAGATTCTAATAATTGCATACAATAACATTGTTATTTTAGAAGTGGAATAGTGAGATATTAAAAAAAACCTTTTTATAAAGTTTTGAAATAAAAACGCTGGAAAAACCAATATGACTTTTGCTAAAAAAATAATAGGCAATCTTAGCTTGAGTTTGACTTGCTTTGACTGCCAATAAGCAGCAAACACCTCCTTTTTTAACTTTTGGTGGTGTATGCTATTACCAAAATCGGTCAACTGACGTGTTATTTATATCGGTCATATCACGTGTTAGTGACATTTTTACCGAGTTGCTGTTTCCATCTCCCGAAATCTAAGTATAATGACTTTAAATTTTATAAACATGTGGCGTATTAAAAAATGTCAGCAATAGAACAGCAAATTACTGAAATTCAAGTTGGACTCAGCGAATATAAGAGTAATATTAATTTGGTAGGAATCTTTAGGCTCCTTTTTGCTAGTGCGACACCGACATCAAAGGAGCTTAAAGAGGAACATAGGTTAATTAACTGGTTAATGCAATACGACAGTTTAACTCTTGCTTACGTTCTAAACAATCTAAATTACGATAGCAAAAAGCTCGGTAAATCTATGGTGAGCAGTATAGGTATTTTGCCATTACTAATTGCAACTATTTTTACTGCTCTGTTTGTTTATTGCAATTATTCATTATTTGCCACATACAAATTAGCTATATTGTCTTGCTCGTTTGTGGCTATGTTAATTATGATAACTGCGGAATTGTTTAACTGTATTTTAGTAGGTAAAAACAAAAAATGTATATATCTAGTTGAAGTGGCTATTAAGCTTAAAGAAGGAAACATAAGTAAAAATGAGGTGCAATCATTGTTTAGCTCGGCAGAAAACATAATGTCCGTGTTTAGAGCCAATAATGTTAAAGACCCACTCCGATTGGTAAAAAAGGCTATTGAAGAAAAGAATAAAGCATGATAATTATAATAGAAAAACCGCTGCTGGAGAAAGTATCTTAGCCAGCGTTTAGTTTATTTGTGATACTGGATTACTGTCCGAAAAGTGTGATTTTTGAATTTCTTGTTGCTACCAATAGCAAGAGTAACAAATAGGATTTATCAATTTTAAAATTGTAGGCAGCTACGCCTGGTAAAAGTTTTTTGAAGACTTTTAAGATTGAAATATCGTAAATGCAAATATGACTTTTTTAAAAAAACAGATAAAAATGATAGGCAATCTTACTGTAAATTTAATCTGTTTTGCTATCCAATAACAAGCACACACCGGCGTGGCGCCAGAATAGATCAATACTGAGAAACTTAATAAAACAACTCTCACCACATACCGGACTTTTTTCAGATTGAAATTCAAAATCATTAAAAAGAGTTTTTAGCTTTATTTTGCTACCATACTTTAAGGGACGTCCTCGGCCTGATTTTTTATCAGTTGCAGCTTGGTAATACGCTACTGCATTAGATTTTACGCGACTAATAAGATGGTTATCACCTTCCAGCAACCCATGAATGACCTTCGATGCAGCATAATATGCATCTGCAACAAAATAAAAATTGCCAGGCAATGAAATGCATTTGAGCAAAGTAAGCATTTTATCCAATAAAGTATGGCGGGTTCGATTAGAAAATACTACGCCCTCATGGATACGGCAAACTAAAGGCACAGCAAATGCTGTTGCTAAAGCTCCAACCAAAAGACAAACAGCTTGGCAAGAATGTCCCATAATATATTCTGCCTTAGAGTTTGAGTCTGATTCTTGGTGCAAGCATTTAACACCAGGCATTTTCTTACCTTCCTTTGCAATTTTAATTCCATCGCCGATAAGCACAAAACGGTTATTTATTACAATGGGCTTTGGAAAAATCCTGAGAGCCAAACCAACCCATAAACTTAGCAATATATCCAGATCAAGCGCTGGGCTGTGCAAAAAATCTAGTATGCGATCATAGCATATTGGTGCCAAACCAAACATTCGTATAATTGAGGTCACGCCATCATGATCACCGTAACGCATCATCATAGACATCAATATGATGCACATCCACAAAAAGGTTTTGTTACGACTGCAAGCTGGTTTCAGCTCTAAAATATTATGATACAGAGATTGCCACAATTCCATATTTTACCTCGAATAAAGTTAATATTATACCGGTAGCATTATGAGGCTATCGGTAAAGAATGGCAAGAAAAAATATATTGTGGTATCATTAGAAAATGGAAAGCATAAAGGCGCTTGAAAAAGAAATTGCTAGTATTAAAAACAAGCTTATGGGTTTAGGAGATATGCACCCAGGAAGCCTAACCAAGCAATATAATGTTTGTGGAAATCCTAACTGCCAGTGCAAAGACAAACATAACCCTAAAAAGCATGGTCCATATTATCAGATCAGTTTTGTACATAACAAAAAAAGCACCTCTCGTTTTGTAAAGAAAGAGTTATTGCCAGAAACTAAACGTCAGATCGCTAATTATCAAAAATTTAAGCAGTTGGTTGAAGAATGGAAAATTGCGGCTACAAAATTATCTCAATTGAGACTGGCGGAAATAAGTAGGCTCAAATAGGAAAAAAAGAATTAGTAATAAATTGTTTTTGTGTCAAAATAGGGGTGAGAATTCGGTACTCTCAAGTTGTACCAAAATAAATTTTTATGCAAAAATGTAAATCAAGATTAATTATAGTAGATGATAACAAAAAAGTTTTGTTGTTTAATTTTGTTTATACAGACGGAGATTCTTATTGGGTGTTGCCTGGCGGATCAGTAGAAGCAGATGAGACCTTTGAACAAGCTGCAATGCGAGAACTTTATGAGGAGACCGGGTGGTCTGATATAAGTATTATTAGAAAGCCTATTTGGCAGCAAGAGGTAATGCTGCATGCATCAAATGATGCTAAAGATATGACTAAAGAGTGTTTTTTTGCTGCCAAGGTGCCATCTAATTTAACAATTTCTTGTGATAATTGGACTGCATATGAGCGCCAAGTAATTGTTGGTTATAAGTGGTGGTCAGCTGATGAATTAATAGCAACCAGTGAAAAAGTTTTTCCAGATAATTTGCTTAGTTTAATTGAAATTGTGCAACAAATAACATAGAAATTGGTAAATAAGTGTGAATAAAAATTTTAATTTTCATGGTTGCAACACCGATTTACAAAATATACCGATCGAGGAAAGGCTTAAAAGTTTAAGTCCCTGTATATTTGCCAGATGGAATAACACAAAAAGTATCATTTTTAGTGAGTTAAGAACAAGATATAATGCTGCTTATCCAGATACAGCCGCTGATCCAGCTTTGCATTCAATACAGTGCATTAATTTTATAACTCGTATATTAAACCAAGATCATATTTTGTCAGCTACAGAGTTGTTTTTATTATTATTTGCGTTGTGTATTCATGATATCGGTATGGTTTCTGAAAGGAAGCGTAATTAAAAGATGACACACCGCTTCTTAAGCAGCCTTTACAAATGCATCATTAATAGCGCCTAGCCAACGTTTTTCCCATAGGCCATTTTTGATCGCCACTCTTATTTGCAACACATTGTGGGCCCCTTCTCTAGACCATGTTGCCTTCCTATTATTTTTACAGCGGCTATTAACTAAATCTTCTACTGTTGATTCTACTAGTTGGCTTGTAAAAACCAAACCTAAGTTTTTTCTTTCTTCATAATTTACTAGCCCTGTATGATTACCCTTAATAAAATCATACAGCTTCTTAACATTATTACGCGCCACTGGATCAGACAAATACGATATTATCTCTTCAAAGCGATTTAATGCTTTTAATTTTTTCCCATGCCAGATACACCATTTTATTTTTTCTAACTTCTCTTTTTCTTCCTCGCTCAAGTTAGCCATGGCATTTTGAAATTTCATCCCTATATGAAACCAATCCAATATCTTCAGAATAGAGCCGCTTTCTGTTCGAAGTAATTCAATAGCATTCCAACGATTCTTCGCGCCGTCACAAAGTACCGTAACTTCTGTTTTATCGTATAGGCCCTCACGCTTGGTAATAGATAGAATAGATTTTTTTATGACCTTTTGGTCATCCGCTTTTGCTGATGCGGCATAGTGCTTTTGTACTATTTGGTGCGTACCGTCTTTTTTTTGTGTTAAGCTCTCAGGCCTATATACCACTGCCAGTAAAGCCTCAAAACTTCTTTTTTTCGGATCATTATCTGGTATATGTGCGCCATCAACTTGGACAATCAATTTTTCTGCTTTAGAAAAGATATTTGGTGCTATATCACAATTAAATTTCTCTATTTTTTCTCCAACAGAATTAATTAAAACACTAAGTTTTACGTGATTATTTATCGCTCTGGTTTTGGTAGTCAATAATTCCAGATTCTTTTCCCCATTACGATAGCTATGCAGTGAGCCCATTTCTATTTGTAGCTTAGCTAAATCTGGGTGTGTTGATGTACCAAACAATGATTTGATACTCGGGATGCTACGCCATTTACATTTTGGACAAACCAATCTTTGTATTGGAAGCTTATGATCGCTAAACACAGCATGGAAATCTGAATTTTCGCAACCTTGTTTAGACAGTTTTTTCCCACAATTTGGGCAATAAGTTATATCTTCTCTTATCAATGGGCACTGCTCTTGTAATAAATAGTTTTGAATTTTTGATAACAATTCGATTTGTTCAGAATGGCGAAGGCCAAGTTCTAATATGTTGCCCGGTTTTTTGACTTTATGTTTTTCAATAACTTCTTTCTTGACAACCTTGCCTGTTTCTTTGCATACCGTTTCTAGGATGATACGTATTTCTGAATTCATGAAAATCTCCATTGGGTTTTTGACCTTCGTGAAGCTTAACACAGAAACAGCTAATTTGTCATCTTTTAATTACGCTTCCAGAACACTTGAGATAAGTCAGATAATTACGAAAAAAAACAATTAAATCATGGAGCTGGCGATGGGATTCGAACCCGCGACCTGCTGATTACAAATCTCGTGGTATACCCATTTTCCCTGATTACCAATCTTTAACAAACCTTTACACCGCTTGATAAACCCTATAAACTAAGCTTAATAAAGCTACCTTAAAATTCATCAAACTTAATACTTATGGTAGCTCATAGGTAGCTCTGTGTCAAGAGCTACTTTTTTACGGTGTTGTGGGTTATGTGGCTTATTGCTATAATCCCATTGGATACGGGTGGTTTTTCGCAGCAAAACATAATGTTAGATTTATTTTTTAGTGAGGTTCTATGAATCAAAAAACACCAGGCAATAAAAACCAAGTCTTAATTTATAAAACAGAAACCGGACAATATTCGGTTGAAGTGCTATTGGAAGGAGATACAGTATGGCTTACGCAAAAACAAATGGCGGAGCTGTTTGACAAGGGAAGAACTACGGTAACAGAGCATATACAAAATATTTTCAAAGAAGGAGAACTTGATGAAAAATCAGTATGTCGGGATTTCCGACATACTGCGGCAGATAGAAAAGAATATGAGGTAAAATATTATAATCTTGATGTAATCATTTCAGTTGGCTATCGAGTTAATTCATTACGCGGCACCCAATTTCGTATCTGGGCAACCCGTACTCTTAAAGATCATTTACTTAAGGGCTATACCATTAACCAAAAACGCCTTGCCGAAACAGGCGTAAAAGAATTAGAAAATGCTTTACAATTTATAAAGCAAGCAAGTAGTCGTCGCCAACTTACCAATGAAGAAGCACAAGGATTGCTAGATGTTATCACAAAGTACGCCAAATCATGGTTATTGCTGAAAAGTTATGACGAGGATAATTTACCAGCCACCAGTGGGCAATTGCCGAAATTTAATCTTACCTATGAATACGCTTTAAATTCTATTAAAGAACTCAAAAAAGCACTTATGTCTAAAGGAGAAGCAAGCAATTTATTTGGCAATGAGCGCGAACATGGCTTAGAAGCTATTCTGGGTAATATAGAGCAAAACTTTGGCGGTCAAGAACTATACCCAACATTAGAAGAAAAAGCTGCTCACCTACTTTACTTTATTATTAAAGATCATCCATTCTCAGACGGCAATAAACGTATTGCTTCATTGTTATTTATCCATTATTTAGACAAAAATAATAATCTCTATAAAACAAATGGCGAGATGATTATTAACGATAACGCACTTATAGCATTGGCATTGCTAATTGCAGAAAGCGAACCAAAAAGCAAAGAATTGATGATTGCATTAATCAAGAATTTATTAGTTGAGGCAAATTAGCCAAAAACAGCCTCTTACGATTTAAAACATATAATAATTTGAGAAAATAAATACTATGAAAAACACTTTAGCTATCTTTGAAGACTTTAAAATACGCAGGGTTTACGATGAAGAAAAAGAAATGTGGTGCTTTTCTGTTGTGGATATCATCGGTGCGCTAATCCAACAAAAGGATTTTCAAACCACAAGAAAGTATTGGAACAAGCTAAAAGAGCGATTAAGCAAGGAAGGAAGTGAGTCGGTGACAAAATGTCACCAACTGAAATTAGAGGCTGCTGATGGTAAAAAATACCTAACAGATGTTGCTAATCCAGAAACGTTATTACGCCTTATTCAATCCGTACCGAGTCCGAAAGCAGAACCGATTAAACTATGGCTGGCAAAAGTAGGCTACGAAAGAATGCAAGAAATATCCGATCCTGAAAAATCGTTAAACCGCGCCAGAGAAAACTGGAAAAAACACGGAAGAAGTGAAAAATGGATTCAGCAAAGAATGATGGGACAGGAAACCCGCAATAAATTAACTGACTACTGGAGTAAACATGAAGTAACCAAAGAGGAAGAGTATGCAATACTCACCGACATTATTCATCAGGAATGGTCAGATGTTACCGTAAAAGAGCATAAAAATCTTAAAGGTCTAAAAACTCAAAATTTAAGAGATCACATGACCGAAGCTGAACTTATTTTTACCGCTTTAGCAGAACTATCGACAAGAGAAATAGCGGAAGTTACAGAAGCAAAAGGGATGACAGAGAATAAAATTGCTGGAGTGGAAGGCGGTAAAATTGCTAAGAAAGCTAGACTTGATCTCGAGTCAAAAACTAGAAAAAAGGTAGTTTCCAAAGCGAACTATTTATTTCCACAAAATATAAAAGCCATAAATGACAAATAACATGGAAAATAAATTTAAAAATTCAACATCCGAGGATTTCTCGGTAGTTAAAACAATGAGGTATTATGAGCACCCATTTTAATTTTATTAAAAAATCGCTTACTACATTACGAATACCCACTAAAAAAATAGCGGCATACCACGACACAACTAAACATGGGCTTAAATTACTGGTTCGCCCTACTGGCATCAAAACTTTCGTACTTTATCGTAAAATTCAAGGCAGACCAGAACGCATTACTATTGGTCGCTTTCCCGAAGTCACAATCGAACAGGCTCGTAATCAAGTAGATACCTTGAACGCTAAAATAGCCTCCGGCATCAATCCTAATGAAGAAAAACGCTCGCTGCGATCTGAAATGACCATAAAAAATCTTTTTGAGAGATATTTAGAAAGATACGCAAAGGTACATAAGAAATCATGGCAAGAAGACCACAATCAATTCCAACGCTATCTCAGAGGCTGGGAAAATCGTAAGCTATCTTCTATTCGCAAATCTCACATTCAAAAGTTACACGCAGAGGTTGGCACTAACAAAGGACATTACGCTGCTAATAGATTACTAGCACTACTGCATACCATGTTTAATCGAGCAATTGATTGGGGCTGGGACAGTGCTAATCCTGCGCATGGTATTAAAAAATTTAAAGAAAAGTCACGAGATAGATTTATTCAGTCTGATGAACTTCCAAAATTTTTTAAAGCTTTAAGCGAAGAAACTAGCATTATTGTACGCGATTACATTTTACTAAGTTTATTAACAGGAGCAAGACGCTCAAATGTTCTTGCTATGCGCTGGGACGAAATTAATTTTGATAGAGCTACTTGGACAATTCCACTTACAAAAAATGGTGAAAGCCACACCATACCGCTTGTATCAACCGCAATTGATGTATTAAAAACGCGCCAAGAAAACAATATAGACAGCAGCCCTTGGGTTTTTCCAGGTGCTGGAATTAGCGGACACCTAGTAGAAACAAAAAAACCATGGAAAAGAATTTTAGACAAAGCTGGTTTAAAAAACTTAAGAATACATGATTTGCGCAGGTCTCTGGGAAGTTGGCAAGCTGCCACCGGAGCTAACTTATCAATTATAGGCAAGACCTTGGCGCACAAGAACGTAAGCACTACAGCAATTTACGCACGCCTAAATATCGACCCTATAAGAGAATCAATGAATAAAGCCACTGACGCAATGTTAAATGCTGCTGGAGTTGGAGATATAAAAACAAAATCATAACAATAAATTCGGGACAGAAAAATGATAAAGACACAAACCATCAAAAAATCTAAAATAGTTATTAGAGGTAATAGCCGTATAGATACTTTATATAAAAACATTGCTAATTATATAAATATTGCAAGAGGCAACGTAGTACATACAGTTAACACCGAACAGGTTAAAGCTTATTGGTTGATAGGCAGGGATATCGTAGAAGAGGAACAAGCAGGAAAAGAACGAGCGCAATATGGCGTATTTTTATTAAAAGAAATTTCAACAAGACTAACTAAAGAGTTTGGTAAAGGATTCGGTGTCGATACTTTAGAGCGCGCCAGAAAGTTTTATTTAACATACTCAAGCACCACAGTTTCAAAATCCGCCGCAGCGCAGCGGAAATTACCAGAGCTTAGTAAAAACTTGGGGTGGGCGCATTATCGAGCATTAATTCATGAAGATCGCTCAGCAGTTCGATCTTTTTATCAACTAGAGGCAGAGAAAAATTGCTGGTCAGCGCGAGAATTAGAGCGTCAAATGGCGAGTTTATTATTTGAAAGATTAGCAAAAAGTAGAGATAAAAGAGGCTTGATGAAGTTAGCCTGTAAAGGCCAAGAAATAATTAAACCAGAAGATGCCATAAAAGAGCCAGTAGTACTGGAATTTTTAAATATACCCGAATCGCATAAATTAATTGAATCCAAGCTAGAAGAAGCTTTGATTAGCAACATGCAAAACTTCTTGCTAGAAATGGGACGCGGCTTTGCATTTGTCGCACGACAAAAGCGTCTAACCCTAGATGGCAAGCACTTCTATTGTGATCTAGTTTTTTATCATTATATTTTGAAGAGATTTATTATAATGGACTTAAAAACTCACGAGCTAAACCATGCGGATTTAGGACAAATGCAATTATATGTAAATTATTTTGATATGGAAGAAAAATCCAAAGATGACAATCCAACTATTGGTTTAATTTTATGCACAAAACAAAGTAAAAAAATGGTTAAATATTTTTTTGGTGATAGAGATCAAAATATATTTGCTAGAAAATATCAGTTTTATTTACCTACCGAAAAAGAATTAGAGATGGAGCTTAAAAAAGAGATTAAAGCGATTAAGCATAGATTAGAATATAAAAACAAAAACTAGCCGATGTAATTAAACGTACTAAAAGTATACCAAAAATATTCTAGTATCATACCAGTATATTTTTAGAACGCTTTTTAATTCGTTGATTTACTTAACCTTCTTTAACAAAAATATTCTACCCTTAAGTTTGCCCCTGTTTTTCCCCTGCTACAAAATTATTCATGTTAATAACTTTTAATAAGGTGAAATATGAATATACGATAAAGCAACTTTTTTTCTGTAAATATGTTTAAACTTCTAGCCCTTTTAAAT
>JBAXAM010000038.1:0-9043 GCA_037142515.1 bacterium
ACAAATATGCTGCCTCGTCAAAAATAATTTACAGAAAGGATGTTACACTACCAAGTAATATGGATTTGGTAGCTTAAATGCGCATTGTATATTCTCTCCAACTAAATCACTGACTTGATCGCCGATGTTACCTATAATGTTGTATCCCTGAGAGCGTAATAATTTTCTAGTACTAGATTTAAATGGGATTATTGATTTGTAATTATAATTATCTGGGCGTAGATACAATCCATCCCAGTTTTTATAACCCGCAGCTTGGAGGCTTCTAACTGCGGCAGCGCGCCAAGCTTCATGTCTTCCGGAGATAAAAAATACGGCGATACCGTGGTTTTTAGCAAAATTATATAAGCTTAAAGTAGCTTGGATTGCCGGTGGATTTGTTTTTTCCATAATAAATGCTATTTCTTTTTGTGTGAGATCAAAGCCTAATATGCGCTCATAGTAATACAGTGATAGCGATGTATCATCTATATCTAATACAAGAGCTGGTTTTTTGTTGCTATGTGTGTCGTGAATTTGCTGTACCAAGCATTTTTCGGCATGGAAAATTACAAGGTTAATCTCTTGATCATAGTGACCTGAATCATGATATCGAATAAGTTTTTGTTTTAAAAAGTAAGGTATCGGATGTTCTGCTGCTTGGGTGGTTGCTGCGAAGAAAAACAAACAAAAAACCACTATGATTGATTTATTCACCGTGATTATTCCTTATATAACTTTTATCCTTGCAACTCGGTGCTTACCAACCTGGTAAACGTGTTTAGTTTCTGCGCGTACATGCATACTATAATCTTCAATTTTTTGGCCGTCAATTTTAATCCCGCCTTGTTTGATTAGACGTATTGCTTCGGAAGTGCTTGCTGTTAAGCCGGCGTCTTTTAATAAATTGCTAAGTGGGATTTCTTTAGTTTTTATATTGATAGTAATGGATTTAATATTTTCTGGAATGACTCCTCGTTGAAAACGAGCGGTGAATTCTTCATGAGCTTTTAAAGCGGCGTTTTTGCTATGAAAACGTTCGACAATTTCTAGGGCAAGTTTGATTTTAATGTCACGTGGATTTATTAATTCAGATTTTGCTTCTTCATGCCATTTATTAATTTCTGTTATGGGGCGGAAACTTAGAAGCTCAAAATAACGCCACATTAATTCATCGGAAATAGACATTAGTTTACCGAACATTTCCTGTGGCGGTTCGTTGATGCCAATGTAATTCCCTAAGGATTTCGACATTTTTTGAACGCCATCGAGTCCTTCTAATAGAGGCGTCATTAGGACAACTTGTGGCGTTTGACCAAAATGTTTTTGTAATTCACGTCCCATGAGCAAGTTAAATTTTTGATCAATACCACCAAGCTCAATATCCGCTTTAATTACAACAGAGTCATATCCTACTAGTAGGGGATAGAGAAATTCATGGATAGCAATCGGCTTGTTTTCATGGTAGCGCTTACTGAAGTCATCGCGTTCAAGCATACGCGCTACAGTATAAGTAGAAGCTAATTTGATGATATCTATTGGCGAGAGTTTTTGAAGCCATTGCGAGTTAAAGGTAATTTTAGTTTTTTTTGGATCAAGAATTTTAAAAACCTGTTCTTTATAAGTTTGAACATTAATCATAACTTCTTCTTTACTCAGCGGCGGACGAGTTATGTTTTTGCCGCTTGGGTCACCGATCATTGCGGTAAAATCACCAATTAGGAAAATTACCTCATGGCCTAAGTCTTGAAACTGTCGCATTTTGTTAATTAGCACAGTGTGGCCAAGATGCAAATCTGGAGCAGTTGGGTCAAAACCAGCTTTGACCTTAAGCGGCTTCCCTGAGCGTAAGCGCTCCTTGAGTTCCGACTCAAGCAAGATTTCTACAGCGCCACGCTTAATAGTCAGCATGAAAAATCCCTCAGGTTCTTATATTTGGTAATAAATTAAAACTTACCATTATGGATAATGCAAGTATGATAGCACCAGCTATAACTACCGCGGCAATTAATGCGTTGTTGCCAAACATGCGGTATGTCGATTTTAGATTTGGATTTTTGCGTAGACGATAGACCATTAGTGCTGGTAAAATGATCAACGAAATTGCTACAAATATAGCGGCACAATTTACGGCTTTCTCAAATCCTTTGGGATAAAACAATGCAACTAGAAGTGGCGGTACAAAAGTCAAACATGCCGTTTGTAAGCGGCCAAATCTGGTATTAGAACGTTTAAACCCATCAGCTAGAAAATCAAATAAGCTAAGAGTTACTCCTAAAAATGAGGTCGTTAGTGCGACATTAGTAAATCCGTATATAGCGCTAGTAACCCATTTGTTGTTAATAGTATCTATTGCAACTCTAATAAACTCACCAACTGAGCCATGATTTTGGGCCCAGCTAGTAAAACTATTGTCCCCAACTAGTGGTATTGTGCCTAAGGTTACTGCTATCCATAGTAAGTAAATTACTAGGCAGAAGGTGGCTCCCAAAACAACGATCCACTTCAACTCTCTTGGCTTTTCACCAATGTAAATTCTCAAGCTTGGAATGACTAATTGATAGGTAAAAGCTGTGAGAAAAGTAGGTGCTGCTACCCAGAGATATTTTGCTTGCTCAATATTTTGTTCGGTGAATAATTTAGTTGCATCGATATGAGGCATGAATAATGCTATAGCGGCAATTAACAAAAAAGATTTTAGGCTGATTAGACCACGATTAAAGAGGTCAACAGATTTGGTGCTCCAAAATACGGCCGTACCTAGGATAAGTGTGAATGGTATAGCTGTAGTCCAGCTTGGTGCTTCAGCGCCAAGTATTGGTTTTAAAATATTATTGGCTGTGCTTGATGCACCGGCTATGTATGCCATAGTTATGATATAAAGTAGCAACAGATAGGATACCCAAGTGATGATTTTCCCAAAAGTGCCAAGGGTTTTGCCCGTCATGGTGTTGAAGCTGCAAGCGTGTGCTGGAAAGGCTAGATTTACTTCAATAATCATTAGCGCGGTGACTATTGATAGGGCCCACATAAATAGCATAAGAATTGATGCAAATGTAAATCCTGCGGCATAGCATGCTGTTGGCAGGGCAAGCATGCCAGCGCCAATAGTAGTGCCAATCAATATCATGGTGCAGCCCACAAATTTGCTAGTATTCATAAGTTTTTTTCCGAAGGATTTCTAGGTTTTACCCCGATTGTATGTAATTATTGCAGAGTTCACAACATTTTAAAGCTTAAGCTATGCTTAAGAGTATAGGCTGATGTATTTTTTGTTGTTAATCATATAATTATGATGCGCAAATAAAATCAGTGACTAAAAAAATTCATTTTATGATATTATAGTATTAACAATTAATAATGCTATATAAGGTTGATTGATGACGCATAAAAATAGTTCTTCGCACAGTTTTCATATTCCGGTTATGGGGACTGGGTTTACGATAGATACGCCACTTCTGGTAGCAAAATATGGGATTTCTTCGGTTGTTTCTTTGGTCGATGATCTTTTGATTGAGCAAGTGCGCAAATTTTGGTGTGAAAAAACCGGAGAAATATACGAGCCGATCGATTCTCAAGATAAAGACGCGCGTGCAAAACGTATTACTGCGTATTTGAATTTAATGCAAAAATTAATTGAGCAGCAAATAACCCAGCTTAAGACTTGCTCTTTTGAACCAGGTAGCGAAATTACGCGTTATTTTGAAATGCTACCAGACAATCAATTAAAGCAAGTGTATACAGATATGCTTGCAGAAAAAGAGGGTGCGAAAAAACTCAATTTACAAGACCAGCTGCGCCGGGCAGTAACGGCTGGTAGCATAGATGTGAATATCATGACTAAGTTGGACTGCCAAAAGTATCATAATGGAGAAGTGTTGTCTTATGAATTTTGTGATGCGGCAGCAGCGCTTCGTGGCTATGCTAACAGTAATTTAAGCTCCACGATAATCTTATCTGCTGGTTTTAATCCACATTTGTATGGTTATATAGCCAAGTTTGATGATTTTTTTCCAGATAAAAATTCTCAGATAAAGAAAAAGATTTGTTTGAAAGTTAGTGATTATCGTTCGGCTGCGATTCAGGGAAAGTATTTAGCCAAACACGGATTATGGGTTTCTGAATATCGTATCGAGTCACCGCTGAACTGTGGTGGGCATGCATTTATCAATGATGGTCAATTGATGGGACCCATCCTATCAGAGTTTAAACAACGCAAAAATGAGTTGGTAGAAACATTGCATGGTTTTTATAAAAGCGCATTGGCAAGTATTAAAAAGTTTTGTACTGATTTCCCGCAAAAGGTAAGAATTACTGCTCAAGGTGGTGTTGGCACAAGTGTTGAACATGAGTTGTTAATTGAACACTATGATGTAGATGCTGTTGGTTGGGGGACTCCATTTTTATTGGTTCCTGAGGCAACTAATGTAGATGCTATAACCTTAGGAAAACTAATAAATGCTGAAGATAAAGATGTTTTTTTGAGTGCAAGCTCGCCTTTGGGAATTCCGTTCTGGAATCTAAGAACTTCTGCAAGTGAAGAGATGCGCTGCGCGCGTATTAAAAATCGAGTGCCAGGTAGTTTTTGTGTAAAAGGCTATACTAGGTTTAATCAGGAATTTACCGAAAAGCCAATTTGCAGGGCTTCGCGGGAATATCAGAAGACTAAATTGCAGGAGCTTGTAAAAAGCGATTTGCCCATTGAGCAATTAGAAGCGCTTAGAGAAGACGTTTTGAATAAAGCTTGTATTTGTAATGAGCTCGGTGGCGCGGTATTGATCAAAAATAATATTGATACTAAAGTAGCATCTGCTGTTTGTCCTGGTCCTAATATTGTAAATTTCAAAAAATTGGCAACCTTGAAAGAGATGGTCGATCATATTTATGGTCGCTATTCACTGCTCGTTAATAACGAACGCCCACACATGTTTATTCGCGAAATTCAGCTGCAAGTAAATTATTTGTTTAACGAAATAAAAAACGCATCAGTTGGCTTACCAGCAAGATCACAGCAAAAATTAATTGAAGTCAAAGAAAACTTAAAAAGCGGTATTGAGTACTATCAAAAATTTGCCAAAGAGTCTCTTGTTGAACAACGTGATAATTTTTTATTAGCATTGCATGAACTGCAAAACGAAATAGATGGTATCTGCTTTGATGTGGTTGGGTAAAATTATTTTTTTTGTTTTAAAGCCTCTACGATAAAAATATCTAAGTTTCCATCGAGGATTGGTTGAGTATTGCGGGTTTCTATGCCAGTGCGCAAATCTTTGACGCGCGAATCATCTAGAACGTAAGAGCGAATTTGGCTGCCCCAGGTTATTTCTAATTTTGTCGATTCGAGTGCCTCATGTGCAGCTTTTTGTTTGCGTAGTTCTAGTTCGTACATCCGAGCGCGAAGCTGCTGCATCGCTTGAGCGCGATTTTGGTGTTGCGAGCGCTCGCTTTGGCATTGAACAATAATTCCAGTTGGATTGTGTTTAATACGGACGGCAGAGTCAGTTTTATTTACATGTTGTCCGCCAGCTCCTTGAGCGCGATAAGTATCAATGCGGAGATCTGCCGGATTGATTTCAATCTCAATGCTCTCGTCTACTTCAGGATAAACGAAAACTGAAGCAAATGACGTGTGACGTTTATGATTGGCGTCAAATGGAGATTTTCTAACTAGGCGATGAACGCCAGTTTCAGTGCGAAGCCAGCCATAAGCATAATCTCCGGTAAATTTGATGGTGGCGCTTTTTATTCCAGCTACATCTCCAGCTGATACTTCAATTAGTTGTGGGTTAAATCCATGTTGGTCGCCAAAGCGTAAATACATACGGAGCATCATTTCGGCCCAATCCTGCGCTTCAGTTCCGCCTGATCCTGATTGAATATCCAGGTAGGCATTGTGTTTGTCCATTGGGCTTGAGAATATTATTTGAAATTCCATGGTTTCAATTTGATTAGATAATTTCGTAATATCTGATTCAAGCTCTGTAATAATTTGCTCATCGTTTTCGTTTATGGCAAGTGGCAGCAAATCTTTTGTATCAGCTAGCTTGCTTGCTACAATATTTATTTGCTTTATGCTGGTTTCCAGTTGCGAGCGTTCTTTGTTAAGAGCCTGGGTTTTTTGCGGATCATTCCAAATTTTTGGATCTTCTAGGGCTTTGAGAATTTCAGTTAGGCGCTTGTTCTTATTATCGTAGTCAAAGATACCCCCTAAGATCGTCTAGGCGTCTTTGGAGCTCTGGAAGAGTATTTAGTAGTATGTTAGTATCTATCATAATAATTGCGCGGATTGTAACACTTAAAAAACCTAAATAAAAATCACATTGAGTTTTTATTGAGTTTTTGGTGATTTTTGGTAGAATACCTCGTCTCTAGATACTAATTTTGCGGGGGATGATTTTGAGGCACCATATAGTAAATATATATAAAAAGGCAAAGGACGCCAGATTTCATCGTGATCCTAGGGTGGTTTATTGCCTCATAGCGGTGTTCATGTTTGTGGCTGGTTTGTTTGTTGGAGTTGATTGTTCTAAGAAAGCCATGGTTCCTGTTACAGAAATAAATGATCAGTCACAACCGCAAGAACAGTTCCACTTTCAGCCTCAATCACAAACTCAAATCCAAATAGAACCCCAAGCTTTGCCCCAGATTTCACCTCAGCCTGTAGCTGCTAGTAAAAATGCTACGTCGTCATTGTCTGCTAACAACACAAAATTATTGACGGTTACGGTTAGGCAGAAGGATAGTTTAGCAAAAATTTTTAAGCGTAATGGCCTCGACGCCAAAGATGCAAAAGCCATTCTTGTTCTGAAGCAAGCCAAGGTATTAAGAGATTTGCATTCTGGAAAGAAGTTAACTTTAACAATAGAAAAATTAGCTGTTGAGAAAGCTAAAGCTAAGACTAAAACTAGCGCAAAATTAAAACAGTTGGTTTATGTGATTGATGAGCTAAATACTCTAACTGTTGTCTATCGTCATGGTTGGCATGCTCAGATAAAGCATATTGAGCCGACTGTTAAGTTAAGCTATGTAGCCGCGACTGTCCAAAGTTCGGTTTATGCTGCTGCCAGCAAAAAGGGAATTTCTCGCAGGATAGTAGCGCAGTTATCGAATATTTTTAGCAAGAAAGCGGATTTTAAAAAGATATGCAAAGGCGATCGTTTCGCTGTGTTCTACAAAGAATATGCTGTTAATGGTAAGGTAATTAAAGAAGGCGATGTTGTTGCTGCTGAGGTCTTACATGGAGGCCAATTGCACCGTATGATTGGTTTTACTGATCCTCATGGTAATACGAATTATTATACTCCGAGCGGATATGATACTAATCCACCATTTGCGCGTTTGCCGGTAGAAAGTTACAGTCATATTAGTTCGCGTTTTTCTCTTAATAGATATCATCCGATACTTGGATATTCACGTGTCCATAAGGGCGTTGATTTTGCTGCTCCGCACGGTACTCCGATAAAAGCCACCAGCAACGGTAGGGTAGAGTTTGCAGGAGTTGATAGTGGTCATGGTCGTACAGTAATAATTCAGCGTGGTATATATAAGACCCTGTATGCGCATTTATCTAGATTTGCAAACAATATTCATTCTGGTAGTTATGTTAAAAAAGGTGAAACTATTGGCTATGTTGGACAAAGTGGTTTGGCGACCGGGCCGCATTTGCACTATGAATTTCATATAAACGGTACTCCTCATGATCCGCTGAAAGTTAAGCTGCCTACAGGAGAAATGATTCCGCAGGAATATCGTAGGAAATTTTTTGCATTGGCAAAGACTATGCTTGCGCAGCTAGATATGCATCGTAATGAGCATCGAATGATTGCAATAAACAAAATTTTCGAGTCAGAGCAAAAAGAAGGCAGTGTTTAATTCCGAGGTGATTCCTAAAAAAGTGCTGTAAAAACTCCAGTGAGCGCGCTTGAAATTTTCCCGTAAATATAAAAAATGCTGCTATAATATTTTTGTGTTGCAAAATAAAAAAATTCTTTTTGCGATATTTTAGGATTTTGTTGTTAATCGATTGATTGCAAAGTAATAAATAATGTGAAGATTTTTCTTAAAAGTTGTTGACTTAAGTTAGTAAATCAGTAGAATGCACCGTCTTGCCTGTCTCTGCAGGATTGCTCTTTAAAATTTATAAATACGAAAACAATTTGTGTGGGTACTCGTGATGATATGTTTTACGAACAAAAATTATCGTTATGAGTGACCTGAACAATTCCAAAAGAATTATACAGTAATTCATTTCGAGCTAAGTTTTAAACTTTTAAATTGAAGAGTTTGATCCTGGCTCAGATTGAACGCTGGCGGCATGCCTAACACATGCAAGTCGAACGCGAAAGAGGGGCAACTCTCGAGTAGAGTGGCGGACGGGTGAGTAATACGTAGGAATCTGCCCTAGAGTGGGGGATAACCTGTCGAAAGACGGGCTAATACCGCATATACTCTTAGGAGCAAAGGTGGCTAGCAATAGCCTTCGCTTTAGGATGAGCCTACGTCGGATTAGCTAGTTGGTAGGGTAAAGGCCTACCAAGGCAACGATCCGTAGCTGGTCTGAGAGGACGATCAGCCACACTGGAACTGAGACACGGTCCAGACTCCTACGGGAGGCAGCAGTGGGGAATATTGGACAATGGGGGAAACCCTGATCCAGCAATGCCGCGTGTGCGATGAAGGCCTGCGGGTTGTAAAGCACTTTCGTTGGGGAAGAAATGCTCAAAGATAATACATTTGAGAGCTGACGTTACCCAAAGAAGAAGCACCGGCAAACTCTGTGCCAGCAGCCGCGGTAATACAGAGGGTGCAAGCGTTAATCGGAGTTACTGGGCGTAAAGGGCGCGTAGGCTGATATTTAAGTCAATTGTGAAATCCCTGGGCTTAACCTAGGAATTGCAGTTGATACTGAATATCTTGAGTATGGTAGAGGAAAGTGGAATTCTCGGTGTAGTGGTTAAATACGTAGATATCGAGAAGAACACCGGTGGCGAAGGCGACTTTCTGGACCAATACTGACGCTGAGGCGCGAAAGCGTGGGGAGCAAACAGGATTAGATACCCTGGTA
>JBAXAM010000039.1:0-8999 GCA_037142515.1 bacterium
TTAAAAGGGCTAGAAGTTTAAACATATTTACAGAAAAAAAGTTGCTTTATCAAATAAAAGCGAGTTAGAAATTGGCATTAAACCTTGGGAGCATAAAGTTGACGGTAGCGTAATTGCCGATGAGATTAAGGCTCTTATTGAAAAACATATAATATTATCCGAGCCACAAGCTATTATTTTAACCTTGTGGATATTTGGCACTTATTGCATTGATGCCTTTGGTATTTTTCCTAGGCTATTAATTACTTCCCCAGAAAAACGATGCGGTAAGACAACAATTTTAAGCGTATTGCGAAATACCGTGAATAAAGCATTAGTAGCATCAAATGTAACCTCGTCCACCATATTTAGATCAATAGAGTTGTGGCAACCAACTCTACTTATTGATGAGGGTGATACATTTATCAACAATGATAACCCAGACTTAAAAGGCGTTATTAATTCCGGTCATACTAAAGACATGGCTTATGTATTAATTAGAACCACTAAGACAAAAACTAAAACGTTGGTCAGATGATAGCTTTGAAGCATTAAAACGTTATAAATTTAGTGCCTTTGATAGCGATAATGACAGAGCTAATGATAACTGGTTACCATTATTTGCGATAGCTTCAATTATTGACACCAAATGGTTTATAAGCGTTGAAAAAGCGTTTAAAAACTTAAGTAGTGGCAATGATGACGCAGATTCCGAAAACCTTACCACGCTACTTTTAACCGATATAAAGAAAATATTTGCAGAAATCACTATTGATAAAATCCATTCAAGCGATTTGGTGATAAAATTAATTAGTCTTGAGGATAGCCCTTGGGGTGAATATAAACACGGTAAGCCAATTACCACCCATACGCTGGCAAGGTTACTAAAGTCATTTGGCATCAAATCAAAGCAAATTCATTCAGGACATAATAAACATGGATATTACCTCTCAGATTTTGAAGATACCTTCTCTCGCTACACTCCTTTTCAAAACGCTACAACGCTACAAACCGTGCCTGACGTGGTTTAAACAGCCATTTCAAAACGCTACACCTATGTTATTTGTAGTGTTTCTAAAATGGCTGGAATGCTTACCAGATAAGGAATGTAGCGTTGTAGCGTTTTGAAAAGGGGTATAGGGCAAAATAGATATAAAAGCCCCTTTTAAAAATCGAAATAATTTTTTTTGAAAACCGAAAAAAACAATAAGCTATTTTTATTAGATTATGGTTGTATTTCTATAGCAATTAACTGCACACCCCACGCGGTGGCATCGCTTTTGAACCATCTAGTTGATTTCAAAATAAAATACTACTAGTTTTAAATTTTTTGCTAAATTTGCTACAGGCACGGATTCGTGCTGCAGCCGTGCCAAATCCAGCACGCAACTTTTTGTTTCATATCGTTTCAACTCGCTAAAATGAGTGCTGGATTCGGCACGGATGAGGAAAATTGGCATTTAATCCAGCACAGATTCAGCACGGAAAAATATATCCGTGCTGGATATAGCACGCAAGTTATATTAAAACTAATTTGTATCGGATGAAAATAAAAAAGTCTTATCCAATACAAAGTGAGCCTGAAATCTTGATTTGATTCTAATACAAATCTAATACAAAAAGCGCAGTTGGCTCTAATCATTCGTTAACCAGCTCAATAACAGCGTCACATTAGTTTGCCGTGGCTTTCTCTGTGGCCAATTATTTGAGCAATACTTTACTTTTTATACATCCATCAGCTATACGCTGCATTATACCGCTTGTGGATTTAACGGAATTTACTAATTTAGCATGCTCTGCTTCTGGAATAGTGGATTTAATGGCACTCGAAGTCATGTGTATGATACCAAGAAAGTTGTTGGCATCGTGGAGTAACTTACCTAAGCTTTCTATGAACGCTCCTTGTTCAGCTACTTTTGCCTTCAGTGCTTCGTTTTCGGCTTGCAATTGCTTTATTTCTACCATATATAATAGCTCCTCTATATTTAAAGTCCTAATCAAACAACTTCATAAAGCCATCAATATCCGTTTTCATAATTACAGTTACGTAATCTGGAACTTCATTTTCTTCAAATCTTCTACCAGAAAACAAATATAATCTGGTAAATCCAAGTTCATGCAACTGTTTTAAAACATCAAAACCATTTAGTGTACTGCCGTTGAATTCATGATCTATCAGCATTATTACATTTTTGTCATACTTGTGCGCGTTTTTCAAAAAGTTATCAGGATCGCCGTAGGTATCTGCGTTCTTACCTTTAGTTTCTGCGGCCTTAGCTGTGGAGGTGCGCATCATTTCATTGTCTTCTACTATGACCATAGCAATTATTTTTATTATAGAAGTCATGGCGCACTTTTCGTTATCGCAAATTTCTATGGAAACCTCCATCGCTAAATCTTTTGGCAATATTCCAACTCCAAGTTCAGCAACGAGTTTTTGTACTCCAACTTCATCATAATGGCTTGTTACTAATGTTGCACGTTTAATATCAGTTTGCTTTATAACATCTATGCCGGTCATGCCTTGCTTCATCAATTCATAATCAGTTAGCAGGTATAGCTTATTCTTTTCTGGGAATGTATTAATAAACTCAATAGCTTCTTTGCCAATAATAAAATGTTTCAGCTGAACATCGTTTGTGTGCTTCTTGAAATGTGTATCCCAATTAACATGTATTGATGGATCATCATCTAAAATAGTTACCGTATCTCCCTTGTTTAGCTTTATGTCTTTTGCTAACCATTCTGGGGAAACAGTTATGGGGAAAATTACAATCATTTTAGTCCCTTCTCCCGGCGTAGAAATAACGTCAAATTTGCCCCAATTGCGTTCTATAGCTTCTCGGATTTGAGTAAGCCCTATACCATGTCCTTCTTTTTTGTCGGTTGCTACAGCAGCTCCGCTTTTGATTTTATCAACAATTTCTTTTGGCATCCCCTTGCCAGTATCTTGAATAGTAATCTTAACATCCTTTTTCATATCATCTATACCAAGTCCAAGATGTATCGATCCCTTTTTGCCTTCTAAAGCTTCTATGGCGTTGTTAAGAAGATTGGAAATCATTCGCTTAAAATGTGATTGCTGTACTTTGATAAAAACAAGCTTGCTGCCACTAGCATAGTCTTCGGTAAAATTAATTGGTGATCCTGTGTGCTGATATCTTTTTTCACCTAAAATTTGCATCAAATCCAAGCTGGCTATAATAGGTTTCTGTTCCTCCAGTGTCGGTACAAATTTCCCTTGGATTCTGTCTATAAAACTATTAGCAATATCAATGATACTGGCAACTGTTGCTCTTACTGGAACGCGGATGTCTTCTGGAATTCTATCGGCAGCGCTATCAATCATTGAATATACTGTACGAGCCGGTGAGCGAATATCGTGCGATGCCTCGGTTGCTGCTTGTATTGCTATTTTTTGTCCTTCGATTTCTATTTTTAGGTTTTCTGCTTCTTTTTCTGCTGTTGTATCAACTAGAGTGCCAACCAGTCCAACAACATCTCCTGTATCATCCTGCAGCGGGGCTTTAAACGCATTAAAACATTTGGTCTTTCCGACAGCGTCTTTAGTTGATTCCTCTTGAGAAAGCACCTTTCCAGTTTTCATGACCTCGTTATTATGCTTTACAACGTTATCAGCTACCTCACGCGGATAAAGATCATATATGTTTTTTCCGACACAGTCGTTTGTCCAGCCAACATCTACGAAAGTATGTCTATTCGCTCCAATAACCTTATTATCTTTATCTAATCCAATACACGTTCATTGGTAAAAATGCTGTATAGTTTTCAAGTGTTTTAAACAGGTCCTCTTTTTTGAGACCATTACATTGATGCGCAATAATTAACAAGATAGCCAATGGAGATTTTGTATCATGAGCGGCTTGGTCAATAAGTCTTTTAAATTTGGTTTGTGCTTCTAGCTCGGTTTTTTGGTGTTCATTTTCAAGTTGTAACTGTGCAGCTTTTTTTTCAGCTTCTTTACGAGCTGTAATATCAATAGAGATACCTATTAAACCTATTATTTTCCCTTTTTCATCTTTTAAAGGTGATTTGTGCGTTAAGCCTACTATTTTGTTACCATTTGGAAGCACGCCCTCTTCTTCAACAATAATCGTTTTACCGTCTCTTATAGCAATCAGGTCGTTTTTATGTATCTCGTCAGCTTGATTTTTCCAAGAAAAGTCATAATCAGTTTTTCCTATCACATCTTCAGGTTTTGAAAATCCTAAGGCTTTAGCATGAGCCTCGTTATCCCCTAAAATAACTCCGTTTTTATCCTTCCAATATACAAGTCCAGGCATATTATCTAAAACATTATCAAGATAGTTCTTTGCCTTTTTAAGTTGCTCTATCTCTTCTTCTTTTGCGCTAAGTTTTGTTTTTAATTTGCTATTCTCATTTTCTAACAACTCCACCTTTTTGAGTAAATTTTCATGATTGCCTTCGCTCATAAGTGATTCCTTGTAATATGTTTGTAAGCTTATCAGCTAGATATTTTGCGTTATTCGTTTCTAGTATACTATCATGATCGCCATTGACGCAATGAATATTAACATTGGTAAATTCAGACCAAAAGTTAGTATCATTTTGAATATCGACCAGCTCGGGTAATTGTATATTAGCTTTGAACAGATTAATTGTGCCTTCAAATTTTGGAGGTTTGTAAACAAACCCAATATTTTGCATGTGTATAAATCTCGTTTCTGCCATTGCATCTTCAGTAAATATACTTTCGTATTGGTCTTGATATTTTTGTATTATGTCACGCTTTAATTTTTGTTTTTTTTGTTTATCAAGCATGTTTACAACCCATGTGTCTAGGACTGCGACCAGTGAAATATTCTCTCCAGCATTATACAATTGATAAGCTATTTCGTACGCGAGCATACCGCCAAAAGAATGACCAACAATAGCATAAGGTCCTTTAGGTTGTGTCAATTTTATAAAGCTTATATAATATGACGCTAATTCCTGAATATTTTTTGGTAGGCTGCCAATATTATTGCTATCTGATGGATATTGTATTCCATAACAGGTTTGATTTTTATTTAAATGGTTAACTATTTCTTGATAACAAAAAACTGCTCCACCTACAGGGTGCATAAAAAACAAAGGATTTTCATCACTATTACCATTGCGTAGTGTAACAAGTGAGTTATTTATATTTCTAGTGTCGCAAGGCATCATTATAGTATTTTGTGGTTGATGTTTTGCTATACAGGACGCAAAATATGCAACACTGCTGTTCTTATATACTTCTGAAACTGAAATATTCACACCAAAGTCTTTTTTAATCGTGTTCAATAATTTTAAGATAGTTATTGAATCACCACCAAGTTCGAAAAATGACTTTGTGGTGTCTATTTTTTCCGGTGATTCATTTAGCAATTTACTAAACATATTCAAAATATCCACATATAGTTTATTATTGGTATTTAAAAATGTTTTACTCTTTTGCATAAAGATGTCTTTTTTAGCTAAACAAGCTCTATCAACTTTTCCATTTTCAGTAATTGGAAATTTATCTAGTACAACTATATGCTTTGGCACCATTTTTAGAGGTAGCTGTTTCTTTAAACTATCAATAACCTCAGATATATTAACAAAATCATTGGTGCTATCCTTAAGTGTAGCATAAGCCACCAATTGTTTTGATAATCCATTATCGCCATGTAACAAAGCAACAGCTTGGTCTATCCTAATATCTTTTAAAATCGCCATTTCAATTTCTGCTGGCTCAATACGATAACCATCTATTTCTATTTGATTATCCAACCTGTTTAAATACTCAACACTACCATCATGTAAAAACCTTGCTACATCTCCGGTTAAATACAACTTGGAGTCTACATGCAAAGTAAAATTATTTTTTATAAATTTATGCGTTGATGTATAAGAATCACCTATATATCCATCAGCAACACCAATACCACCTATGCAAAGCTCACCCCATACTCCTATTGGAACTTGTTGTTTATTAGAATCAAGAATATAAATTTCAGTATTATTTATCGGTTTGCCAATTAAAGGTCTGTCATAAGGTAACTTCTCTAGCGTGTTTTTTTCAAAAAATGGTATCTCACAAAACGTGGAAACTACCGCACTTTCAGATACACCATAGTGATTAATTATTTTAAATGGATACCGTTTTGGTAAAAAAGCATTTAATTTATCGCCACCTGTTAGTAAATATTCCAATGTTTTAAATTTATCTAAATAACCACCATTTATTAAGATTTCAGTATATGCCGTAGGTATAAAGCAAATAGAGACGCTGTTTTTATTTATTAATTCGATAAACTTTTCCGTATTTAAAAATGTTTCCTTATGAACAATATTAATGGTAGCCCCACACGCTAAATACGGCCATACTTGCCAACCAAAGGCATCAAAACCTTCGCTAGCAACCAAGGCAGTGTTAGTGCTTGATGAAAAGCTATAACATTGACAAAACCAGTGCAAAAGATTACAAAATGCTAAGTTTGTTGTTGGTATGCCTTTTGGTTTTCCTGTAGAGCCGGAAGTATAAACAATATAAAAAACATCTGTTATTTTTGTGGATTTATTAATGACATCCATGTTTTCTTTTATCTGTGATATTTCTAAAGATTGGTCAATACACAATTTAACCGCAGCATTTTCACATATGTACTTACGTCGCTCTAATGGATACGTTGGATCTATAGCAAGATAAACCGCACCGAGTTTAGCGATAGCTAGTAAAATAGCTATCATCTCAATGCTACGTTCTAACGATACTGCAACAACATCACCCTTGTTAACACCAACACCTTGCAAATATATAGCACGTTTATTTGATGCTGCATTGAGTTCGCTATAAGTGATTTTTTGTCCATCCTCTTCGATAAGGGCAATTTTATGCGGATATTGATGCACTTGATCTAAAAAAAGTTCTAACACAGTAGAGTTTTTAGGGAAATCTTTTTTAGCATCCAGGTTCCATGAAGCCATAGTAGATTTCTCTCTATCAGTCAACAATGAGTGATTTAGAACGGATGTATTTATATTTTTTACGATTTTTTTAGTTAATTGTTCAAACATTTCAATAAAAGTTTCAATAGTTTCAAGTTTAAATATATCGTTACTAAATTCAACCACACCACTCACTACACTTCCTTCTGCAGATTCTTTTTCTTTAAAATAAAAAGCCAGATCGAATTTAGATGTATTAGGTAAAGATAAGGTTAGATAATTACCACAATAGATTTCCTGTGTTTGTGTATCATTTAAAGATAACTCATATGAAGGGAAGTTTTCGAAAACAAAAAGCACTTTAGTTAAGCTATCAATATCTTTAAAACATTCGCGATACTTTTTCACTACCTCTAAGAATGGAACATCCCCAATTTTGCGATCGACTTGAAAAGACAATTTTGTTTGTGCAAGAAAATCCAAAAAATTAGGATTTGACGATAGATCAGAGCGCAATGTTATTAAATTTACCATGTACCCAATAGTGTCAAAATATTCTTGCGGTCTAGTAGAAATAACTGAAGCTAAAGACGCATCTGTTTGGTTGCAAAGTTTTGCTAAAAAAACCATATATATGGATAGCATGGTTTCGTACAAAGTTGTATTGCATTGAGATGATATTTTATGTAACTCACCTGTTAATTCTTGATTAAACTCAAAAGAAATATGCTGCCCTTTATAAGAAGAGATTTTAGGTTTATTAAAATCATATGGCAAATTCATAACAGGGTAGTTTAAAAAATGTTTTCGCACTAACTCTGGGTTTATATTGTTAATGATAGGTGCCTGTTCTTGTTGCCATTCAACAAATCTGCTATATGGTAATGATGGTTCGCTATCTTTACCATTATAAGCAAGAGTTGCCTCATTAACAAACCGACTAAAAGACCAACCATCACAAATTATATGATGCATGGTAATCAACAGATAGCATTCATCATGAGATATTATAATTAAATTCGCCCTAATGGCAGGCGGCCTTTCAAGATTGAATGGTTTTTGTACTAAAGAATGTACAATAAAAGAAATGTCATTAAGGTTGGCAATCTCTTTTTTTTCTATCTGTAATTTAAAATCAAGCGTTTCTAATGGAAATACTTTACATACTGGCCACATAGAGTTTTCTTGTGTCAAAAATGCCATACGTAAACATTCATGCTTTGCAATAACTAACTTAAATGCACTCTCTAACTTTGGGATATTCAGTTTTCCTTTTATATAAAAAACACGAAAAAGATTGTATGGAGTATCGTTTTGCGTTTTTAATCTTTCAAGCCAAAGAGCCTTTTGAGCAGCAGAAAGTGGTAATAAGCTTGGTAACAACATATTGTTTTTTGAATAAGTATCGGTAGTTGTACTATTTTTCTGAATTATTTCAGCAATAGTACAAATATTAATATTATCTATTTTCTGCATCTCTAGCATGTCTATCTTTACCATATAGCGTCGATATATTTGGGCTAAAAACATCATTAGCTCAAAAGAATCAACGCCACTAGAAACAAAGCCAGCGTCTATTGATGGTATTTTTTTTCTACATATTCTATTTAGCATGTTAAGCAATTCTTGCTCAAAATCATCGTGCTGATAAGAATTGCTAAGATACACCTCATGGTTTTTTGCAATATCAATGATTGCAGCATTATATGAATTATCCTGTTTTGTTTCACGTGTTTTTCCAAACGATTCTGCTTTTTTTATAGCGGGCATGTAATAATTTATTTGAGTGTCTTGATTAATATCTAATGAGTACAAATGTAGACTTTCTTTACAGTCATTCGTTCTACGAACACTAATAATACTTTTAATAAAATATTCTGCGGGTTTGTTTCTCTCAGTTGGAATAAATGGGATGGTAATAGAGGTTAAATTATTTTGTTTTGCAATTTCAATGAGTCTATTTAGTATTACGCGCTCAACATTTTTACCAATTACTCTGCAGCTTAATAAGAATGTATCAACTAACAGAGCAGGTAGTGTAACATCCTTTCTGTAAATTATTTTTGACGAGGCAGCATATTTGT
>JBAXAM010000040.1:0-8598 GCA_037142515.1 bacterium
TTTAAAAGGGCTAGAAGTTTAAACATATTTACAGAAAAAAAGTTGCTTTATCATAGTATATGACGGACGCATTGTTCTGTGATTTGCATAATTTCATTTCTGTTGTTCAATATGGGGATGTTTATATGAAAATAAGTGGTAATAGTTATAAAGAAAACTCACCAGTAAATCGAAATGAAAGCTTTGTTTTTAAATCAAAGTTTAGTAAAAACAGAGCGGATTATTTGAGAGCAGAAATAATTCGAAAAATGATTCTGCGATTTTTATCTGAAAAGCAAATGTCAAAGCAGGAGCTGGCCGAAGTTTTGGGAATAACTAAAAAAAACTTATTGCGAGTTTGTTTGTCCAGGTTTTCGATGGCACTAGTACACAAAATTAATTTGCCTTTGGCTAAGCTCTATTGTAGGACTAAGTTTTAAAAAAAAGCATGAAGTGGGGTGAGCGATGGGAATCGAACCCACGACAACCGGAATCACAATCCGGGGCTCTACCGATTGAGCTACGCTCACCATAATAATTTTTTTGGTATGCCCGACAGGAGTCGAACCTGTGACCCTCGGCTTAGAAGGCCGATGCTCTATCCACCTGAGCTACGGGCACATATACACTTTTTGGTCGGGGCAGAGGGATTTGAACCCCCGACGGCCTGCTCCCAAAGCAGGTGCGCTACCAGGCTGCGCTATGCCCCGATATTCTAATAAATAGAAAGCGTGGATGATACTCAGCGCTTTTGCTCACGTCAAATGGTAATTATTATTCATGCGATTGCGTTAATACTAATTATAGGTTAGTCTCTGCAGTGTTTTAAGGTTAGTTAGTGTGTGATATATGCTATGTAAGCATATTGAAATCAAATAGATATGAAGTTAAATAGTCATTTGTGCGAGAGTGGCGGAATGGCAGACGCGCTGGATTTAGGTTCCAGTGGGGAAACCTGTGAGAGTTCGAGTCTCTCCTCTCGCACTTCATGAAAGCAATTGTTGGGGAAACATATGCAAGTAACAGTTGAAAATTTATCTGGTCTAGAACGTAAGCTCAACATAGTAGTGTCGGCTGAACGTATTGAAAAGGGAGTTCAAGCAAAGTTGTGCAAGCTTGCGGCGACAGTTAAGATGCCGGGTTTTCGTCCTGGTAAGGTGCCATTTGTTATGGTGCAGCAACGCTATGAGAGCTCTGTTCGCGGCGATATCATTGAAAATTTAATTCGCGAGACCTATGTCGAAGCGATTAAACAAGAAAAATTAGATCCTGCTGGTATGCCAAGGGTTGAAGTTGTTTCGGCCAAACCGAAAGAGCCTTTTAGTTATAGCGCTGTTTTTGAAATATATCCAGAAATTAAATTAGCAGATTTTGATCAGATTAAAATTGAAAAAGCAGTTTCCGAATTAACCGATGCTAATATTAATGAAACGCTAGAAAGATTGCGCAGCGAACACGTGCAATGGAAAGAAGTTATTGAGTCAACGCGCAAATCTCAAGCAGGTGATCAAATAACAGTAGATTTTACAGTTAAAGTCCTTGATGACTCTGTTGCAGAAACAAGTACGGAAAAGAACATTAAATTTGTGCTTGGCAATGGTTCTATGTGGCCGGATTTTGAAAAACATCTTTACGGAGTAAGTGGTGATGAGAAGAAGAAATATACTTTAAAATTTCCCGAGACACACGTGGATGCAAAGCTTGCTGGTAGAGATGCAGAGTTTGAAGTGGAAATACACAAGGTTTGTGAGCCAATTTTACCACTCTTAGATGATGAATTTGCTAAAAAGATGGGTATTAAGGAGAGCGGTTTAGAAGGGCTAAAAGCGGAAGTGCGTAAAAATATGGAGCGTGAATTGCAGACGGTTCTTAAAAATTTGTTCAAGCGCGCCATTATGGAAAAATTATTGGATAGTAACCCAATTGATGTGCCAAAAACCTTAATTGAAGCTGAATTAGATCGATTAGCTAAGAATTGGCAAGAGCGCTTTGCCGAGAAGCGACAAAAAGGGGAGAAAAATATTCCAGAGTTCCCGCGAAAAGACGCGGAGAAACAAGCGCAGCGTAATGTATCTTTAGGGTTGCTGTTGTCTGCTGTGATTAAGGAAAACAAAGTTCAAGTTGAGCCGCAAGACTTGCGCGCCAAAGTCGAAGATTTGGCTTCTGTTTATGATGATGCGAGTAAAGTTGTCGATTGGTATTTTTCTGATCAAAGCCGCTTGGCGGAAATAAAATCACTTTTACTCGAAGAAAAGGCCGTTGATTGCGTTGCTTCTAAAGCTAATGTGGTGGAAAAGAAAATAGATTATAAAGAAGCCGTTGCTAAAAAGTAATGTTTGGAGAAAAGCGATATGAAAAATCAAACTCTAGTGCCAATGGTGGTTGAGCAGACTGCGCGTGGTGAACGCGCATATGATATTTATTCGCGCTTATTGAAAGAGCGGGTAATTTTTTTGGTTGGTGAAATTGAACCACACATGGCAAATTTAATTATTGCACAAATGTTGTTTTTAGAATCAGAAAATCCTGATAAAGATATTTCGCTTTATATTAACTCTCCTGGTGGGCATGTAACTGCGGGGTTGGCAATTTACGATACGATGCATTATATTAAGCCGGATGTTAGCACTGTGTGTCTTGGTCAAGCGGCAAGTTTTGGTGCGTTGTTACTAGCATCTGGCGCCGCAGGAAAGCGTTTTTGCTTACCGCATGCTACGGTAATGATTCATCAGGTGCTTGGTGGTTATCAGGGGCAGGCGAGTGATATTGAAATTCATGCGCGCGAAACGTTGAGAGTTAGCGAGCAGGTTAATACGATTTTATCTAGGCATACTGGAAAACCGATAGATCAAATTAAGAAAGATGTTAATCGCGATAATTTTATGACAGCAAAAGAGTCGATCGCTTATGGAATTACTGATGGAATTCTAGAGAAGAGATTGCAGAATAACCAATAATTAATAAGGGGGTAATTATGGGTAAACTTAAATCAATTATAGATAAAATTGTGCCGATTCATAAACATGAAGCAATCAGGTTTATATGCTTTGGTATAATGATAGTACTAGTAGTGTATATTCACACTATTTGGAAGATATCTAAAGACGCACTTGTTATATCGCATCTTGGTACAGAGACTATAAGCGCTATCAAAATTTGGGTGGTTACTCCGATGGCTGCAGTATTTGCCTTGAGTTATATAAAAATGGCGAATAATTTCAATCGATCAGCTCTATTTCACATTCTTACCTGGTTTTTTATTGGATACTTTATTTTATTTGCAACGGTTCTTTATCCAAATCGTGATGCTTGTAATATTGATTTTTCGTCGCTTGCAGCCAGGTTACCAGCTTTAACATACATGCTGAAAGCTGTTGGTAGTTGGCAGTATTCTATATTTTATCTGTTTTCTGAGATGTGGGTTACCATGATGTTATCAATATCTTTTTGGCAAATCGCTAATCATTTGGTGTCAGTTGAAGAATCTAAAAGATTTTATCCGTTGTTTGGGTTGACGGCTCAGATTGGTATGATGCTAGCTGGTATTTTCTCTAAGTTCTTTGTGGTACATGGCAGCGATTGGCAGCCAACATTGAATAACGTTACTATCTCTATTGTAATTTCAGGTGTTTTATTAACTTTGAGCTTTATCGCATTGAGCAGAACTGTTGGTACAGACGTTATGAATAGTAAGGGAAGTGCCAAAGAGAACAAAAAAAGTAAGTATAATATTAGCTTTAGAGAAAGCTTAAGATATATTGCTTCGTCTAAGCCTGTTCTTCTAATTACGGCTATGCTGCTTAGTTATAATATTGTTATTAACTTAATAGAAGGTGTATGGAAAAAATCTATAGAAGTGTACTTTTCTCATAATGCCAATGAAATACAGAATTTTATGAGTAGTGTTAATGTGTGGGTGTCAATAGTAAGTATGGTGGCTGCTATCGCGTGTGTATTTATGCTCCGTCATTTAAAGTGGCGAACATCAGCTATGTTCACTCCGGCATTTACTTTAGTTACTGGAGTGATTTTCTTTGTATTTGTATTATTTGGTTCTTTTGCTGCTGGTGCAGCTTCTGCTCTATTTATTGCGATATTATGGGGATCAGTAAATAATATTTTTGCTAGAGCAACAAAGCACACATTATTTGATGCTACAAAAGAGATGGCTTATATACCGCTTGATGACGAACTAAAAACTAAGGGTAAAGCTGCCGCAGAGATGATCGGCATGAGGTTTGGGAAGGGTGCTGGGGCGTTTATCCAACAGGGTTTACTAATGGTCTTTACGGGTATGACTTTGCTTAATTTAGCACCAGTTATTTCCGTTATATTTTTAGTTGTTATTGTATGTTGGATATTCTCTGTTATCTATTTAAACAGGGACTTAGCCGGCAGTCTTGATGCAAAAAAGTAGCAATAGTTTCTACGTGACCGGTATGTGGGAACATATCAACTATACGTACGCTTTGTAATTTGTAGCCATTGTTGGTTAATTCTTTAGTATCGCGTGCAAGCGTTGCGTGGTTGCAAGAGACATAGACTATTTTTTTTGCGCCAAACTTTTTAATTTGGGTGCAGGCTTCTATTGCACCAGTGCGTGGTGGGTCAAGCAAAATTTTATCGTATTGTTGTTTGGCCCAAGGTTGGGTGGATAATTCTTTAGTTAAGTCGGAGCAGTAAAACTCCGCGTTTTTGATATTGTTATGCTCGGCATTCTGTTTGGCGCGAGCAATCGCATATTTACTGCCTTCTACCCCAATAATCTGGTTACACTTGGTTGCAAGTGGTAGGGTAAAATTTCCAATACCACAGAATAGATCAAGAACTTTTTCGTCTAGTTGTGCATCTAACAATTCAAGAACGTGAGTAACCATTTGTTGATTTATTTCTTGATTTATTTGTGTAAAGTCGGTTGGAGCAAAAAGCATCTCAATATTTTGTTTTGCTAATTTATAACTTAGGGATATAGCAGTAGGTTGGATTGTTTCCATGCCGCCTGCTTGTAAATAAATCTGGAAGTCATGTTCTGCGCCAAATTTTTGTAAAAGCTCAAGGTCTTTGTCAGAAAATTTTTGCAAATGACGAAATAAAAGTGCCGTAACACTGTTACCACAGGCTATTTCAATTTGTGGAATTTGATTGTAGATAGAAAATTGAGAGACTAGATTACCAATATCTAAAATTTTTTTACTAACTGTTTCATGTAAAATTGGGCACTGGGTAATTTCGGCTACGTATCTGCCATTTTTTTCATGAAACCCGACCAGCACCTTTTGTTTTTTCTGTACATATTTTACCGAAAGTCGCGCTCGGCTACGATAGTTCCAAATTGGGCCAGTAATTGGTGACAGAATATTTATGGTATCTAGGTTACCAAAATGCTTCATTTGCTCTTGAAAGGCGAGTGTCTTAAAAGAGATTTGTTTGATGTGATTTAGATGTTGCAGACTGCAGCCACCGCAAATATTAAAATGTGGGCACTCGGGAGTAACTCGGTCAGGGGAGGGTTGTAAAATCTCTACAACTTTTGCTTCATCAAATTTACTGTGTCGGCGTACATAAACAAAAGTTACTTCTTCGCTTGGTAGGGCATTTTCCAAAAACACAATCTTGCCGTTGATGTGCGCAATGCCACGCCCATCGTGGCTTAGTGATTCTATATGGGTTTTGTTTAAATCCTGATTATCTATCATGTGGCCCTAATATAGCACATGATTTTTGATTGCCAAAGCGCGCTATATTTTGCTACAATATAGTACTTTTTTTTGAATTTTGAAATCATGAGGTGGATATTATGAAGTTACGTAATTTAATTATAAGTATTATTGGTTTACTTGTGTTGAGTGGCTGTACTACTCTTGACCCTTATACTGGTGAGAAGCAGGTTAGCGATACTGCAATTGGTACCGGTGTTGGAGCAATTGGCGGCGCCTTGGCGGGGCAATTAATTGGTGGCAATACTGCAAGTACCTTAATTGGTGCTGGTCTTGGTGCTGTAGCTGGTGGTGTAATTGGTAATATTATGGATCGCCAAAACGATGAGCTTAGAGCGCAGTTGCAGGGAACTGGAGTGCAAATAGCACGTTCAGGTAATGATATTCGTTTGATTATGCCTGGTGATGTAACTTTTGAAAATGATCGTGCTGATATCAGGAGTAATTTTTATAACACATTAAGTTCAGTAGCTATTGTTTTAAAAAAATATAGCAACACTACTATTAAAGTTGCTGGTTTTGCTTCAAGTACCGGTGATGCAATGCACAATCAGGAATTATCTGAGTCGCGAGCTCGGTCTGTTGCTGATTATTTGATTTCACAAAAAATCGACCCAAGTCGTGTAATGGCTGTTGGTTATGGTAAGCGTTATCCGATTGCAAGTAATGCAACTGAAGCGGGACAAGCGAAAAATCGCCGTGTTGAGATTACTATTCATCAGTTAAATAAAAAATAACTTTTTGAGTGAAAATCAGTGGCGAGCACGTGGTCGCCACTGATTTAGTATGTTTACTCTCTTATACATTTCTGCTTTTCTCTTAGCCATTTTTCCTTTGGTGTTAATTCATGAGTTCGGCCATTTTTTAGCTGTTTATTGATTTGAATAATATTACTTTAACAAAGCTGCTTGTTGGTAAGATTTCTTTTCATATAGTGATTTAAAAAGATTGTTTTAGAACTACATTCTTATCTTGTGTGATTGAAATTTTTTTGTTTAAATACGATTGTCTATTGTTTATAAATGCCGGGGTGGCGGAATTGGTAGACGCGCCAGACTCAAAATCTGGTGGGGGTGACTCCGTGTCGGTTCGATTCCGACCCTCGGTACTCTTTTAGGATGGGCATTTATGGCACGAGCATTTATTTTGCTAATGGATTCATTCGGTATTGGCGCACTTCCGGATGCGGAAAAGTTTGGCGATGAAGGTGCCAATACATTTTTGCACATCAAAGAATATTGCGAGCAAGGTAAAGCTGATATGGATGGTTTGCGCCAAGGGCAGCTAAAACTCCCAAATTTAGATAGATTAGGTTTAAGTGCAGCCGCTTCTTTGGAAACTAGTAGCAGGCCAACAGGGTTATATGGTTCGGCTAAGGAAATAAGTTTTGGTAAGGATACACCAAGTGGCCACTGGGAAATCACTGGCGTGCCAGTATTGTTTGAATGGGGATACTTCTCTCCGAATTATCCAAGTTTTCCCGAAGAGTTAGTCAATGCTTTTATCAAAGAAGCTAAAATCCCCGGAGTTTTAGGTAATTGTCATTCTTCGGGAACTGAAATTATAAAACAACTTGGCGATGATCATATAAAAACTGGCAAGCCGATTTGTTACACATCAGCCGATAGTGTTCTGCAAATTGCCGCACATGAAGAAGCTTTTGGTCTAGAGCGCCTATATGAAATTTGTAAAGTAGCACATGAATTGGTTAAACCATATAATATAGGTCGTATTATTGCGCGGCCATTTGCGGGTACTTCAGGCAATTATCAGCGTACCGAACATAGACGTGATTATTCAGTGCCGCCGCCAGAGTTAACTCTACTCGATAAACTAGTCGCTGCTGGTGGTACAACAATTGCCATTGGAAAAATCGCAGATATTTTTGCACATCGTGGCACTAGTAAACACGTTGATGCGCATGGTCATGATGAAATTTTTGCCGCGGTTTGTGACGCAGTAAAAACAGCGCCAGATCGTAGTTTGGTTTTTGCCAACTTTGTTGATTTTGATATGAAGTATGGTCACAGGCGAGATGTTGCTGGTTATGCGCATGCGCTTGAGCAATTTGATGCCTGTCTGCCAGAGCTTGAAAAATTGATGCAGCATGGAGACATCGCAATTATAACAGCTGATCATGGTTGTGATCCTACTTTTAAAGGAACTGACCATACTCGAGAATATATTCCGATTTTAGTTTTTGGTCCGGGAGTTAAACCTGGTCCTATTGGTGAGCGTGATACTTTTGCTGATATTGGGCAAAGTTTGGCTCAATATTTTGGTTTAGAATTATTACAATATGGAAAATCTTTTTTATAATGTTTTTACTTTAAATAGGGAGAAATAATATGTGTAATTTAAAGCTTGTTGTTGGTGCTGTATTATTATTTGGTTTGATTGGGTGTGCTGATATGAAAGGACGAGATATCGGAACTATTGGTGGAGCAGGTGTTGGTGCTGCTTTAGGTAGTCAAATTGGTGGTAGCGCAGCTGGTCATGCGCTCGGAGCAGCTGGAGGTGCTGTTGTTGGCGGTCTCGTTGGACGCTCGGTTGGTAAAAATATGGAAAAAGATGATTAAGCTGTTATGGACTTATTTTCTAGGCGCATTTAGAATATTTATATACTAGGTTTGGTAAAATATCTGTTGCTAAAGGGGTAAATACATCTAATGCTCATTTGTCAGGTGGTAATCCGGAATTTGGGAATACATATTCCAATTCGGCATTATTTGGTTTGTATGTGAGAATATGATCGCAAAAAATAGTGTTTGGTGATCAAGTTATTGCTCTGTTATGTATCTTGTTTAGTGAAGTAATAAAATAGAGTATTGTCAATAGTATCTGCAGTGTGCTGTCCAGGTTTGTAAGTTAATTACAAAAACTGTTTAGATTAAGGACGATA
>JBAXAM010000041.1:0-8546 GCA_037142515.1 bacterium
CCTGAAAAGTCAAAAAGCAATTCAAAAAAGTCTCGATGAATAAACTCAACGTATCACTGTACACTTATGTTTTTTTATACGTTTCCTTTACTAATACTGCATAGGGATCAATATGGGGATCAATTAGCTATCACATAAAGTACACAGCTGGAGTTGCTAACGGTTTGCTAACGCTATAAATTATTCTTAGCTGGTTCTACTTTGGCTTCACTTTGACCCTAATTTGCTAAATAGAAAATATTACGTTTTTTACATTTTTTTCTTTACAGAGCTTTTCATATATGTTAAAAATTTAACAATTTTTAAGCTTTGAATACTTTTTTGTTAAAAAGAGATATAAAATGAATAACGAAAATCTCCGCCTTTCTCAAATATCCTTACTTACCGGGTTAAAACGACACGCCATTAACGCAAGAGCAAAAACCGCATATGGTGACGGTGAAATAAGCAGAACTCCAAGCAATCAAATCTTGCTTAGCCCAACTCAAGTTAAAAAGCTTATTGAGGACTGCTTAACAAACACCAAAGGTAAGGTTATTTATATAGGCAATCTAAAAGGAGGCGTCGGCAAAACAACTATCGCTTATTTATTAACAAGCGCCTTATCTGCAATTGGCTTGAAAGTATGCGCCATTGACCTGGATGTGCAAGCAAACTTAACCAGACAATATTTAAACATTGATGTGTCTCAACCAGTTTTTTTAGATGTTATCGACAATAAGCTTAGTATAAAAGATGTAATAGTCCAGCTCTCCCCTACCCTAGATTTTATTCCGTCTTCATTAAAAAACAGTTTGATTCAAAAGTCACTAACAATGCAAGCACCAAAACATCATTTAACATGGTTTAATTCTTTGTGCTTAGATTATTTGCGTAAAAATTATGACGTTATTATTGTCGATACCCCTCCTCATTTAACTACGCTAAACTCTGTATTTTGCTTATGTTTGGGCAATAGCGACCATATCGCCATACCAGCTTGTGCAGAAGATTTTTCAATAATGGGCGTACAAATGTTTTTAGAGGATATTTCCTCAATACGAGAATCATACGAGATTACGTCTAATCCCAAAACATCAATTATTATAAATCGTTTTTTTCAGAACCAAAAAACCAACCTAGAAATGCTTGTAAAAATGGGGCAAAGATATGAAGGAATGCTTTCAGAAGTAATTATCAAAGACAGCGCAAAAATACGAGAAACAGTGAATAATAAGACCTCATTTGGAGGAATCAAACAGGGTAAAGAAATCTACGAAATAACATCTAGTCTTTTACAAGAGTTCAATATTTTAAAAAAAATTGAGAGCTAAAAATGTCTTTAAATTTGAATGATATGATGAGAAAAGCAGCCGCCAAAGGAATGGGGCTTGCTTCTACAGATAATCATCCTTCATCTCAAGCCCTTATTAGGCCGTGGCAACAAGAAAGCACTTTGTTTATACCCAGCGAAAAAACACATCCAAAACCGACAACAAACCAACAACAAACCAACAACAAACGGATAACAAATCAGCAACAAACCGACAACAAACAAACAACAAAGTGGCAACAAAAAAAAGTTGTAACTACCAAAACTGGCAACAAAGTAGCAACACAACCGACAACACAAGTAGCAACAAATCGAAAACAAACCAACAACAAACCGACAACAAAAAACAACTTTTCATCTCTTGTTGGACTGCAAAGAATTCTTGTTTTTTTTATATATAATGAATGCAAAATAGCACGCTCAAACACCACTGAAAGTCTAACTTTGGAACATATAAGTAAAACAATAAATGCAACCGCAGGCTGCATAAAAACAACTCTTCAACGACTAGAGGCAAAAGGTTTTATTGAGAAAACTGAATATAAAAATGGCAGGGGAGGGTGGTCAAAATATTCTATACCTCGCCAACAGTTTCAAGAAATATTGCAATACGAAACCGACAACAAACAAGCAACAAACTGGCAACAAAGCGACAACAAAGTGGTAACACAACCGACAACACAACCGACAACAAATCTCTCTAGTAGTAGTGGTAATATATTTAATACTACAACAACTAGCGATAGCCAAAAACAACCACAGCCGCAAATTTCAATGGAGTGGCAGAACCTCGACATAGAACCATTGAGCGAAATAGGGTTTTCTAAGAAACATCTAAACCAAATTGCCTCGCAACTTAAGTTGTCACCAAAAGAAGTACAAGATTCAATTTATGCTTTTGCTTTTGATTTAAAAGAAAATGGAAAAAGGAAAGAGATCAATAAAGACCCTATAAGCTTTTTTATGGGCGTTTTGCGCAGTGGTGGTAGTTACCTACCACCAAGCAACTATGAATCGCCCCAGGAATGTCATAGGAGGTTATACGCGGAAAGAATGAGAGAAATTGAAGATAGAAATGCGGCGATTGAGAAAGAGACGCTCGACTTAGCTTTTAGAGACTGGTTTCGTAAGCTTACAGACGAGCAAAGAAAAGAATTTTTGCCTGAAATGTTTCGTCGTAATATAACTGGTGCAAAATTAGAGAACAGCAAAATACTGGAAAGTTCAGCAAGAAGTCATTTTGAAAAAGAACTCTGGCAGGATATTAAAAATAAAATTGAGTCTGGCGGTGAATGTTTGAAAGCAGTAGCTGAGGAATGACAAATAAATTAAACTGCTTACCAAGTATGCGGTGTTTAAACAAATGAGATACGTGTACAAAATATTAAGGAGTCCTTGTGCAAATAATTACATACGATCAAGTTAAGACTAAGGTTATTAAAATTAGAGATCAAAGCGTTATTTTGGATAATGACGTAGCGGAGCTTTATGGAGTAGAGACTAGAAAAATTAATCAGGCAATAAGAGAAATGCCAACAAGTTGGCCCAGTGTGAAGGTCGAGGCATTTTGCGGCAATCTGAAGTTCCCTTTTAAAATCTGTGCTTGCAACTCTAGCCTTTATTCGTTAATATATCCCTCGTTTTCTGCTGTTTTTCAGTGCTAAAGTTCCCTCTCGGCCTAGACTAAACAGGGAATCTATCTATAACTCTGTTATATTCTTTTTGCGCCTCCCCTATAGAAAGTCTTGAATAAATTTCTAATGATTGTCTGCTTTCATGCCCTGAATATGGCTGTATCAGCGCATCATCAATACCTTGTTTTTTTAGCCATGTAAATAGAAAATGTCGTAATTTATGCGGTGAAATGGATCTGCTCATCCCAGCTGCTTTAGTGTAGTGATCTAGCATTTTTCGTATACCCCTTGTTGTATATGGTCTCTTCCATGACGATTCAAATAAATAACCAGCACCTTTTTTATTCGCTGCATTCATGTGTAACGCCAAAACTTCCTTAAATCCATGTGGGAATGGAACTTTTCTATCTTTGCCTCCTTTGCTATTTTGTGCGTGAATTTGACAAGCTTCTAAGTCAACATCTTCAAGCTTAATGTTAGTGATTTCGCTAACACGCAAGCCAGTGTACAGCAAAGTTTTAATGAGAACCATATGCTGCATATTGCGTGTTTGCCAAACATTTTTGTAATATCGTTGCATCTCTTCTTCTGTCGGCACATAAGGCAGCTTTTTTGGTTTTGTCGTAACTATAACGTTAAGCTCTGCTCGTAAATTGCGAAATATGTCTTTTAAATACAGATAATCAGCGCGCTCCTTGCGTAAATGTTTGGCAAAAATTTTAGCTATTTGTTTCGCTGGTTTTCGTTTAGCCATTATGCTGCCATCTTCATTGTTGTTTGCAAAGGCAGCCTCTTTTTCATGTCTAAAAGAAAAAGGCCATATGGATTGATATGAAGATGAATTAATGGGGTTAAAGCGCGTTTATCTTCAAGCGTCAAGCGTTTCTTCCAATGCTCTTGAGCAAGCACTTGCTGGATCATTAATGTGTTAATATACACAAGACAGATCTGCAATAAGTGTAGGCATAATACCGCTAGTTCTTGATCATCTCGTGAGTTTGTCGATATTTCTCCTCCTTTACCATAAAAGATAAAAGAATTAACACCATTCCATCTTTCTACTACGTTTAAGCCCTCGTGAATCTCCTGACGCAATTCTTCGTGTTGTAGGTACCGACACAAGAAGATGGTTTTGATCGCCTTGCCTAGCTCTGCTAAGGCTTTATATGTTGGGTGTTGGCGATTATGACGATTAAACCTTTTTAAAATAGCTTCTGCGTCAGCGGTTCCTAACCGTAAGGCTGCCGTATATCTTATCATTTGAATGTACTGTTCTCTAATAAGCTCCCAATTAATTGAGCGTGTTAAGATTTCTTGAAGATTTTGGTATGTATCTGTATCGTAGCAGCGGCACAGCTTTTGAGAACCGATATCCTTTAGTCGCGGTAACAATTGAAAGTTCAACATGTAAGAAAAAGCAAAGGCAACTTCGCTTTGACCATGGCTGTCGACATAGTTTTTTTCAACATTCATGTCGGTACAGTGTCGAAGTACTCCTTCGATCATAGATGCGACTTCTGACGAAGAACAGCTTTTAAGTTGGGAATAGATACACACTGACTTTTTATCTACATGCCAATAAATCATAATTCCACGTCCGCCATAACGAACATGCCATTCTGTTAATAAGTTCTGATCCCATGCCCCAAATTTTTTAGAATCAGAAGCACAAGCTACGGTCGCTTCACCCCATACTGCTGTATCACGAGCAGCAAAAATGGCATTAACAATTTTTATAATCGCTTGCCTTAAATAATCTTTATTTACAAAACGCTTAGATATGTATCGTAAATCTTCATAACTAGTCCCTGGATTACCAGAGCTAATGCGTTTTAAACCAGTGTTGGTTCCAATACCAAATAAACACAGCAAAAGACGCTTTTGGAGAGTGTCTTTATCAAGGATTTCTCGTGTGGCCATGCTTTTGAAGTGAGAGGTGATATCTACAAGCATGTCTGCTTCTTTGAGTACATCCAAAAGGCTGGTCATTGGCCATTGTTGCATGACCTCAGCTTTTAATTTTTCTATATTTACTGGATCTGCTTGTGCGGTAAGCGGTGTTAATGAAACCCATCCCTTTTGTTTGCCTTTTCGCTTTTTAAGAATAATTTTTACTTTTTTGTTTTTGGGCATGCCCTTGTTTAGCATTGCTAGGGACTCTCGTAGGACTTGTTGAATTTTAATAATGAATTCTTCGGCAGACGACGGTTGTTTAAGCAGCTGGAAATAATCATCTTTCTTTTCATAAAAATCCTGGGGTAGGTCTTCGTCAGGATTTCGATGACGATAGGCGTTTGCAACCCAAATCTCTTTACAACGCATTTTATCACGTAAAGTTTGTAAGACTTCCACCTCATAATTAATGCGATTGATTTTTTGTTGTCCATCTTCGGTTTTTTCAACAACTATATCGTATACATTCCCCTGTACGATGCTTTCAACCGGGACCTCTTCTTTTGTAGGATAGTAAACTAATTTACTATCGGAATATTTTCTTAACAGATTAAGAGCCTTTATAATAGGATTTTGCACTTCGTCTGTGGTACAAAATTTAAGCTCATTCAAGATAGGGGTTAGCATCCGACGATAATGATTGCCATAAGATGCACGCATAGTGGTGTGTACTTCGCGTTGATAAGCAATGCCAGTACTTTTAAACTCCTTCACCAAATCTAAGAGGGTTTGTTCTCCTACGGCCGGATACAGCACTTGATCAATGATACCCTTAGGATGTTCTGTTGCCTCTATAGCCATACGATACAATATGCTGTTTTTGCCAGTAACCTTGCGCAAATCTCGTAGTAGTTCTTTAACAAGATGCTTTTCGGCTTTGGTGGCAATTTTATTGGTGATTTGGATGAGCAGGTCTACCAAGCTATCTATAATAGCCTGTTCTTTTAAGTAACAAAAAGCAGCTATCATGGCGTATTTACTATTAGCTGGGTGGTCACTTATTTGAGCTGGTGTTTCCATGATAATGCGCACACGATATGTTAGTAGGACTTTAGACGATATGTTTTGAAACAATCCTGCTGGTAATTCTAAGTAGCGAATGCGTTTTAATTTAGCTATTTCATTTAGAACTGTGTCAATACTCGCTTGGCGAGGATCTTGTTTTAAATAGTTTAGAGAAACTTTACTATACTTGGGATCAGATTTTTTATGTTTCTCTCTGGGAGTGTAAATTAACTCGTCTATACGTTGTTTGGTAGATTTAGATAGTTTAGCGGCGATTTGCGAAAATAAATTTTGCTCAAACGCTGATATTGCTTTATCAATACATTGTTTTATTTGTGATTTACTTGGTGGCACAATTTTAAGTTCGCGATAGTGTTCATATACCTTGTTTTCTATAGCAGGAAATGAGTTTTCTTGCGACAGGATATTATCGATCAACCATTTTTCTATTTGCTCTGCATCGTTATAATCTGCAGTTCTGAAATTTAAAAAATTACGGATAATTAATCTATGGTCTCTAGCTACACGTCCATCTAAGCTATAACCATCAATACTTTTCGCACTAAGGCTTAGATTGGCTACCAAATAATTTACTACAGCCTTAGGAAACTCTGCTAAGTCTTCTGGAAACCTTCCCGCATATTGGAAAAACTTTAGCATGATGGCGAATACCAGTTGATGCTTTCCCATCTTATCATGTAGCAATCGACGCTCATCTGGCAGTAAAGACCAGTGCTCGACTAATTCTTCTTTTGTCCAAGATTGGCGCATAATGTATCGTCAAAAAATTGTTTAAGATTTCAAATTTTCTACTAGGGCTTTAGGATAATTCAGCTCTTGTTTTAAATAATTTTCTTTAGCGGTAGCAATGGCATTCTTTAATTTTTCTTCTAACACAGCCTTGGGTGGTAACTCTGTCAAATATTGAGCAACATGTATTCCGCTAGCGTCTAGCTCCAAATACTCCACATCCTCCTGATCCTTATCAGCGCAAAGTATAATGCCCAAAGGTTTTTCTTCTCCTAGGCGACGTTCGTGTTTATCTAACCAACGTAAATACCATTCCATTTGTCCCTTGTGAGCAGGCTCAAATGCGTCTAATTTTAATTCTATCGCAATTAACCTGTGTAAGCGCCTATGGAAAAATAGCAAATCCAAATAACGATCCTTGTTGTTTGTACTCATGCGCTTTTGTCTTGCTACAAAACAAAAGTCAGTTCCCAATTCTTGAATAAATTCTGTTATCTGATTGAGAATAGCCGATTCTAAATCAGCTTCACTATAAGTGTCTTTTAGGCCAGTGAAATTTAGAAAACAAGGATCACGAAAAACCAAGTCCGGCGATAGTTCGCCAGTTTCTTTTATATTTTGTAGTTGTTGCTTGATAACTTCATCTGGTTTTTTACTTAACGCGGTGCGCTCAAAAAGCATTCCATCTATTTTGTTCTTTAAGGTGCGTACGCTCCATTGTTCAATGTTGCACATTTGGGTATAAAAATCACGCTTCAAGTCATCTGCTATAGTACAAAACAACAACAAATGGGACCACGACAATTGTCTCGACAGTGTCGAGACAATCTCTTTTTCTGGAAATAGTTTGGCAAATCGCACCATGCGGAATAAGCTGGGACGGCTGTACCCCTTGCCGTACTTCGATGTTAATTGCTCCGCAAGGCGATTGATAATTTGCTCGCCATATTCAGCACGTATATCCCCCAAAATAGCTTGATTAATTCTGGAGCCAATTAACCAATTCAATAAGACCAGCGTAGAATTGAACTCTCGGGCAACTTTTTGTCTACCATTCTCGATAAGATGGCTAATTTCGATCAATAATTGATCGTGATTTAGGTTGGTGCTATCTATTTCGGTTTCTAATTTAGCTATGTTTTTCAAAAAAATACTTCCTTCAAAAAAGTTACCAGGGTGTTTGTTTAAGACTCAAAAGCGATTTTCCAACGCTTTTTAGGATTATCAAAATGCACATTTTGTGGGTTGAATTTTTCGGAATCAAAACTACCACCCGCCCATTCCAGCATGCTTTGGTGTTCTTCATGTTGTGGGTTATTTATTATTTCCAGGAAATTTTCGTATCCACCAACACCGCCGCAATCCTCGGGTGGACAAGCACGCTCTCCATCCAAACAAAGAGGATATTTTTTGTTTTCATTTCGCGGATAAATTCCTTCAAACTTAATAAGATGTCGCCAACTATCTCCAAAATCATATAAATATGGAATTTGTTCATTGTCTGGGATAGTAAAATAATCATCCAATTTTAGCTCCCACCCAGCTAAGGTTTTGTGGTCGTCCATTGCTACTTCGCCATACTCCTGTTCCGGGATCCCAACTATTTCTTTTTTCCCTGCTTCAGAATTAATTAGTTCAAATTGATGCAAATGACTATCAGACCACCCCATCGCATCTTGTATAGCAACATGTAAGTCCCAAAAATTATATTCTCCCGGCACTTGTATCCTACGCCATATTTTTTGCTTAATCTCCTCAAGAGTTATTTTGAATTGATAGATCTGATTAAATTTTTTCGCCATTTGGCAATCCTCCTTATATTAAAAAGTTCCCAGAATAGGCCGAGAGGGAACTTTAGCACTGAAAAACAGCAGAAAACGAGGGATATATTA
>JBAXAM010000042.1:0-8045 GCA_037142515.1 bacterium
ACAAATATGCTGCCTCGTCAAAAATAATTTACAGAAAGGATGTTACACTACCTGCGCTTTGCCGGTAACTGTAAATACTCCATCAAATTGCTTGGCGCTGTTGTTATATTTATCGCAAGAAACATGTTTAACTGCAATATCATGTTTTGCAATTTCTAGACCAGAAGTGGCAATATAAAGTGCGGCGCTAGATTGCTGGTTATTTTTGGTTGCCCCCATTTTACCGAGGAACATAGATACCAATGAAGTTCCAGCAAATGTTACAACAATAATCAATACTGCAGCGAGCACTAGCAAATAGCCTTGTTGATTTTTTATTTTACATTCCATAAAGCAACTAGAGTTGAAAAATTAGATTTTACTTTAATAAATTCCATGGAAATACTAATATAATGTATAGCGTTAGCGTCATGATAATTAAATGCAATATTTTTTATCCCATCAGCTAATACTTGTTTATTGCGCATTAGCCTGTTTTTTTCAAGCTTATAATCAATATCAGCTCCGTAAATATTTATAATAGCAAGTTCATTGCTGGTAGCTTTAGTGATGGATAATGCTTCATGTAAATCACGCGTCATGCGTTCAAGCGCCAAGCCTGCTTGCCAGTTAGCATTAATATTTTCTCTACCAGTTACATATCCTTTGGTTGCTTGTACCAAAAGAGAAGTAGAACTAGCAACAATAATCCCTGAAATAATAATTACGACAATCAGTTCAATTAGAGTAAATCCATGTAGTTTTACTTTTCTCATAGTTCAATAAGCTGCTAGCAATAACGATAATGATGATAATGATTTATTACTTGATTTATCTTTTACGTCGACAGAAATAATTTTGTAGTTAGATTCTGCGAGACTCACATTGGCGCTGACATTGTAATTAGGGTTTATGCAAAGACTCGGAGTAGTATCGCCTGTGGGTATTGCATCAAACCCTTTTAGGTAGCGTTGACCAACAAACCATTCCATGCACTGTGTTGCAGTTTGCAGAGCAGTTGTTTGTTTGTGTAATACTACTGATCCTTTTAATACTGTGTTTATAGAAGTCAAAACTGTAACACCAACGAGCCCCATTACGATAATAAATACTGCAACTTCAACTAGAGTGAAACCACGATTATTCATACGTCACGCTACCAGTTTCTGGGTAAATTGTAATTATTACAGTTCTGCCATCTGTCGCTGTTAAAGCAATAGTTGCGGTTTCTTTAAGAGGAGTCTTAGTGTCAATATAAGGAATGCCGTTACTATTAAATATAATTAAGTTATTTGTTACAGGACCAAAAGATGTTTGCTTGTCGAGATAGATAGTTGAGTTGTTAATACTGTAACTATTGGTTTGAGTAGATATCTTAAACCGATAACGCTCGCCTTTTGTCATGGCGAGATTTTGTGTATATCTTATATTGTTTGCAAGTAGTTCTGCTTGGGTATTAAGGTTAACAGTAGAGCGTGGCAAATTAATAGTAATCACTGTGGCAAGAATGCCAATAACTATCAAAGTAATTGCTATTTCAATGAGGGTAAACCCACAGTAGTTTGATTTTTGTGTTGTCATTAATCAATCGCATATTTTACCTGCTCAATTCCGATCCCAAAGCCCAGTATACATCGTCCAAATAAATATGAGGCCAACTACGTGAGCAGCAAATTTTCCTAACGTACCAAAGCGGTCGCTGAACCAATTGTTTGCTGCTTTTGTAGGTTTAGCATTTTTACTGGCGATAGGAATAATTTCGCTGTTCGTGATGCTGCTGCTGCCAGTATTGGGGGGAACATACACCTGAAGTGCTGTACTGACAGGTGTTTGAGCAGTGCTATTAGTAGCACTTTTAGCGCACAGCGCTCTATCTATGCTTTCTTTAGTTGGAGCTGTGCATTTGGCATCTGTAAAAGTCTCTACCACATAATTATCACCAGTAATGCCAATTTGAAGCTTAATTCCATTAGAAACAGCCTCAGTTTCAAGTTTTTTGTTATGTTGAGGGTCTTCACCAACCGCTAAAAATTTAGCTATCTGAGTATTAGTTGGATAGTCTCTATTTCGAGCATAGAGCGTTGTTATTGCAGTTCTTACGGTGTTTACCGCAGAGGTTTTTACCGCTTCTCTAGTGGAATTTCTTACTGCAAGATATTTAGGCACTGCAATCGATGCTATAACGCCCAGCACAACGATTGCAATAACCATTTCAGTTAACGTAAAACCTTTTATTTTCAATTTTTGTATTGCCATTGCTTCTTTTTAGAAAAACATTTACAACTGCCATAGCCGTCCTTAAATCCCGCAGTTCCTTTTCCTCCCTCTACATTACAAGGGTTACCGTTTTGCAACGTACAAACTTCCTCAGGATTACTTTGTTGCTTAGAAGTATCACCAGTAGCTGTTGGTGGTGGTGTGCCAACGTTATTTTCTGTATTAACGCCACTGGATTGCGAGCTAGTAGTTGCTGCGTTCTTAACGCACAATACTTTGTCTGTGTTGTTATTGGTAGTGTGGTTTTTGCATTTGGCATCTGTAAAAGTCTCTACCACATAATTATCACCAGTAATGCCAATTTGAAGCTTAATTCCATTATTCACAGCTTCAGCTTCAAGTTTTTTGTTATGTTGAGTATCTTCACCGATTGCTAGAAGAGAGACTATCTGAGCGTTAGTTGGATAGTCTCTATTTCTTGCGTAGAGCATTGTAATTGCGGTTCTTACGGTGTTTATCGCAGAAGTCTTTACTGCTTCTCTAGCAGAGTTTCTTACTGCAAGATACTTGGGTACTGCAATCGATGCTATAACGCCCAGTGCAACGATTGCAATAACCATTTCAGTTAATGTAAAACCTTTTATTTTACGCATAATAACATACCTTTTTATACAGTTGGTGTAGTTTCTGTTACTCCACTAACGCACTTTACTTTATCGTCAATCAGCGCTGTTTCTTGACCTTTAGTACACGTAGCATCTTTAAAGGTCTTTACTATATAGGAGTAATTGCCTTCGCCGCCAATCGGGAATTTAACTCCATTTGATGCAGCTTCAGCTTGTTTATGTTCAGCGCTTTCGCCAATTGTTAAAAGCACAGCTATCTCAGCATTAGTTGGATATTCTCTTTTTTGAGCATATAGCATTGTCACTGCGGTTCTTACAGTGTTTACGGCAGAAATTTTTATTGCTTCTCTAGCAGAATCTCTTACCGCAAGATATCTGGGTACTGCAATTGATGCTAGGACGCCTAGCACTACTATTGCAACAATCATTTCAATTAATGTAAAACCTTTTACTTTACGCATGATAATCTCCTTTTTATATTAATAAAAAACAAGCAGCTGACATTACAGTTATGTCCACCCTTTAACACACTTTACTTTATCGGTCGTGCTAGCAGGCTTAGTTATTTTTCCACCGCTATCTTTTGTCGCTGGTGTGATGTCAGATTTTGTTGGGTCTGTACAAGCTTCATCTGTAAAGGTGTTTACTGTGTAGGTGTCACCAGTGGTGCCAATCTTAAACTTAATACCATCCTTTACAGCTTCGGCTGCTGTATGTTGAGGGTCCTCGCCAACTGTTAGAAGCTCAGCTATATCAGCATTGGTTGGATAGTCCTTTTTTTCAGCATACAGCATCGTCATTGTTGTCCTTACAGTATTTACGGCAGCGGTTTTTACCGCATTTCTAGCAGAATCTCTTACCGCAAGATATTTAGGCACTGCAATTGATGCTAGGACACCCAGTACTACGATTGCAACAATCATTTCAATTAAGGTAAAGCCTTTTATTTTATGCATTGTAATCTCCTTATTATATTACTTAACAAACTGTACCATATTCCACATCGGTAAAAACACCCCTAAAGATAATATCAATACCAATCCACCCATAAAAACCAGTAAAATTGGTTCCATCATCTCGGATAAGTGACCTAAACTATATTTTATTTCTTCTTCATAATACTTCGCAACTTCCATCAACAGATTATCGATCGTACCTGCTTCCTCACCAACGCTTAACATTTGTAAAACCATTGGTGGAAAAAGATTAGATTTAGTTGCTGTTTTTGTAATAGATTCGCCGTGTTCAACACCATCGCGAATAAACAATATGCCTTTGCTGACATATGTATTATTCACAACGCGAGCGACTAGAACAAGAGATTGTGAGATTGGAACGCCAGACTGGATCATCATAGCAAAGATACGAGCAAATCTTGCTAAGATTATTTGTTTAAGAATATTGCCGATTAATGGAATCTTCAATTTATACTCGTCCCAAAGTAAACGCCCACTCCGTGTTTTAAGATATCGCCTGATAGCAATCACAATGACAATGACAGCAACCAGTAAATATAGCCAATTGTATACAAAAAAATCTGATACCGCAACTAAGATACGTGTTGGCAGAGGTAATTTTGTTGCAAAACTGGAAAATAACTTAGAAAAGGAAGGAATTACTACAAAATTTATTACCATGAGCGCTGCAAGCCCTGCAGTAATTACTATAGTGGGATAACGCATCACCGCTTTGAATTGACGCATGGTGTTTAGTTCGAATTCTAAGTGCTCGGAAATGCGCAAAAATGATAGCTCTAGCTGGCCGCTGTTTTCACCGGCGTCTATAATGCTAATAGTAACTGGAGTAAAAATATTAGAGTATTTGGTAAATGCTTGGGTAAGAGTTTGCCCGCTAGAAATAGCATTGATAATACCCATTAAGCATGTATTCAAAGCGACTGATTTAGTGGGGTCAATTAAAATAGCTAATGCATTTGCTATTGGAACACCGGACTTAATTAGGGCGTACATTTGACGAAACAATGCTATTAAATCTTTGGGCTTAACAGGGTCGCTCTGCTTCATTTTTTGGTCAAGTTGCTCAAAAAACCCCTGTGTCTTAAATGCTTCTTTAATGCTTACTGGAGTTAATCCTCCTTGTAATAAATAAGTGGCAACTGCATCAGCTGAAGCAGCATCGAGCTCCCCCTGTATTAGGTTTCCTTGATTGTCGCGTGATTTATATTTAAATAGTGTCATACAGTTAGTCGCATTGCCTCACTAAGTGTTGAGATGCCTTCTCTTACATGTATAAGAGCTTCATCGACCAGTAAATGACCCCTTAAGTGTTTAGCTACCAACTGGGAAAACAGTGTTGGGTCTTTAATGCGCAAAGCCTCTTGCATTTCTGGTGTGAGCGTTAATAATTCAAAAACTGCTAAACGGCCTTTATAACCTGTTTGATTGCAAAAAGAGCAGCCCCTGCCATAGAAAAGTTCTGTGTTATTTATGCCGGTTTCTGTGGTTTTCTCAAGCCATTTAGTTTCGTATGTTGTTAATTGATAACTGGTCTTGCAGTTTTCACAAATTTTGCGAACTAAGCGTTGTGCTAAAACCCCGCGCAGGGTAGCCGCAACCAAAAATCCTTCAACTCCCATGTCAATTAAGCGAAGTGCGCTGCTTGCTGCATCGTTAGTATGCAAAGTAGACAGAACCAAATGGCCGGTTAATGCTGCACGCATGGCAATGCTAGCTGTTTCTAGGTCACGCATTTCTCCGACTAAGATAATGTTTGGGTCCTGACGCAGGATTGAACGCAGTGCTCTTGCAAAAGTAAAATCTAAAGCGGTATTAACTTGTACTTGATTTACTCGTGATAGGCGGTATTCAACTGGGTCTTCAACAGTAATAATATTCTTGCTAGCTTCATTGAGTTCATTTAGTGCAGAATAAAGAGTAGTAGTTTTGCCGCTGCCTGTAGGTCCAGTTGCTAACAACAGTCCATTGGGGCAGTGTAGCAGTTCACGAAAGCTTTTTAAGATGCTTGGGGATGGCACAACTTGATCTAAATTTAAAATACCTTGAGATTGGTCGAGCAAGCGCATTACCATCGATTCGCCATATTGAGTTGGTAGCAGTGATAGGCGAACATCGATAATTCGATCACGTACCCTAATATGAAAACGGCCATCTTGTGGAAGACGCTTTTCAGTTATATTGAGTCCGGAAATTATTTTCAAGCGCATCGATATAGCAGAAGCAATATTACCTTCTTGTACAATTTGTTCATGCAGTATTCCATCGATGCGTAAACGGATACGTAAAATTTTATCGTCTGGTTCGATGTGAATATCAGATGCTCGCATTTGCACTGCATCTTCAAACAAAGATTGAAGTAAACGAACAACTGGTGCATCAAGTTGTTTTGTTTCGGTAGCCAGATCGACAAAAGATACGCGTTCACCACCTAGTTCTTCGTATAATCTACCAGCTAAATTAGTAATCTCTTCAGTGCGTCGATAAGTTAAATCTAGGGTTCTTGCTAGCAGAGTTTCAGGTACTAGTGCAATTTGAACTGGATAATTTAAAATGCGCTTTAAATCATCAATTGCAGTAATATCCAGCGGATCAACCATACCAACTAAAATATCGTTCTGTCGTTTTTCAAGTGCTATCGCTTGCAAGCGACGCGCATGTGCTTCGGGCAAAAGCCTTGCTACTTTTTGATTGGGAGAAAAATTGGTTAAGTCAAAAATAGGTATATTCAACTGTTTTGACAGAAAATTGAGCAGTGTGTTTTCGGTCAAGATTTTTGTTGTGACTAAAACTTTGCCTAATTTTGCTCCGGTTTTTTTTTGCTCATTCAATGCGGCATCGAGCTGCTTTTGAGTTATAGCCTTATTTTGAATTAACAAATCACCCAAACGTATTGTTTTATCCATAAATCACCCCGCTAATCTAGCAATTCTTTCCTGTACGTTTGCTTGCAAGTTTGAGGACAGGTTGCCGAGTTGGGTAGCCTGTTTATAAGCTTGTAAGGCGTTATTGTATTTTTTCTGTGATTCAAGAGCGAGTCCCATACCCACCCACCAATTAGCATTGCTACTATCGAGATCTAAAAGTTGCGTATATATCTGCTCTGCGATTGTAGCATGATCGAGCTGCTGCTGCACTGATGCGAGCAGTGCATAATATTCCGGTTCTTGTGTAATTGGCGGTGATGCTTTTTGTAGAACTTTCAGAGCTTTTTCTGGATGGTGTTTGATTAATGATAACCTGGCGTCGAGTTCAATTAATTCGATAGCATCAGGAGTTATTTTCAATCCAGCTTTAACATAATCAGTGGCCTTGTTAATATCATTATGCTGCATTAATAATGCAATTAGGATTTTTCTTGCTGCTACTAGTTTAGGATCATTGCGGACTACTTTTGTAAGCAATGGAATTGCTTGATCAGGATAACCATGATCTATAAAGTCCAGTGCGTCTTGGTAATCAGAAAGCGCCAGTTCTTCATATGTTGGTGGAGCTAGAGTTTTATTCATTGCCGGTTGAACTGGTGCCGCTGGTTTTGGTGGGGTATTAGTCAAAATAAAAATTAGACGTACCGGTTTTTGCATTTGATTCTGCATAACTTTAATTTCGGTTCCTGGCATTGTTTCCATGGTAATTTGCAGATCATTACCAACAGCTTTTGCAGTAAGTGTCTTAACAAAGTCTATCGGCAACAAAGGTAAGCTAGCATTAAAGCTAACATCACTTAGGGTAATAGTGCTTTGCGAATGGTCGTTATTTTCACTGAGTTTATAGTGTATAACTGTATCGAATGTAAACTGAATAACAATTTCTGAGGCAGTACGATTAATAAATATATTTTGTAGGGTTGCTTTAGATTTTGAGGAACTGGTTGTTGGTGTTTGGGCTATTATTGGTTTGGGCGCTGCAAAAAAATTGGGTATTGTAATTAAATTAGTAGGAAAATACGTAATCAATAAAAAAGCTATAAAGCAAGTTACAAGTACTTTAAATATTAGTATCCATGATTTCTTTTTGATTGGCGCTGCAGCTTGTAACCCTGAAAACACAATCTTACCAGTTTGTTTTTTAGTTTGATTTTGACTGCGTTTTTCCAGGTCTCTAAGCATGTCGTTTAGCAAGCTCATGTTACCATGTCCCATATTCTATATTTAATCAAAAATAACGCAGCTATAGTTATAATCGTTATGATCCACAGGTAGTGTAACATCCTTTCTGTAAATTATTTTTGACGAGGCAGCATATTTGT
>JBAXAM010000043.1:0-7937 GCA_037142515.1 bacterium
TAAAAGGGCTAGAAGTTTAAACATATTTACAGAAAAAAAGTTGCTTTATCTTCAACACTTTTACGAAGAGCCATTATTTAGAATATGGCATATATACTTAAACCACTTGTCTTGGCAAAAGCTAACCGACAGTATAATAGAACAGCTCGCTACCCCTGATACTATAAACAAGCTATATGATACAAAAAGTGAAAACGGGAATATTGTTTATTATGCTAACGTTATGTTTGGCTGTTCACTAGAAGCTGTAGCAAAAGCTGCAATGGCTCCCATACAGCTTATGCTACTCCCATTGTCATCGTGGATTTACCAGGATTTGACCAAGGGACTTCCTAATCTTTTTTGGCAATCATTAGCATATAAAAAATATGATAATCGCATGGCCTATCTTTTAAAAGATTATTCTGCATTAATATCACTAATATATGTAGCATCAACGGAAAGTAATAATATTGAACCGGATTTTGACACAACACAGCGTTCATATCCTGCAATTGAGCTTCCTAATAATAATCTTGATAAGTATCTTAATCACCACGACACTCAAACACCAATAACGCCCCCAGATAAAGAAATAAACAGTAATGACTTAGATATTCTTCTTGGTTTTAAGAAACCCACTAATGAAGATAGCTACGCAGAAAATATAATAGAAAATATAGATGAAGAGTTAACGTGGAAAGTCAAAAATGTCGAGATAGATATATCTGACAAAGAAGCAGCTATTAGAAACCTAAAAGATATAATTAACCTAGAAATACGCGATTTAAAAGTACTTAATGAAAATCTTGAAGAGTATAGTAATGAAAACCTTATAGAGAATGAAATCCAAAAAATAAAAATTTCCTTTTATACAGAAAAAACATTTAAAAATGGCAACGCTCAAGATATACAAAAAAGAGAAGGTCGAGCGGTAAAAAACCTCTTGGATAGAATTAAAAAAGATAAGAAACGGATTATTGATAATACCAAACAAAAAAAGCTCTCTTTAAAAGAAGATATGATTGAATTAAACTCACTGTATGATTCATTAATTAAATTACAAGGAATGCGCAAGGGACTTTTGGAATTCTTGTATGGATCATATTCTCAAGATATCGATAAAGATCCAAATCTTTTATCTGATTCCCCCTTTAAATTCTCATAGTCACAATACAACATGCTGATTATTTTAATATTTTTTTATATAAATTTCTTCTTGAAATAGTGTTTACCCTACCCCATATAAGTATTATCAGAGAAAATATATCGGGAGAATGAAATTTATGGCATCAAATAAAATTATTGGTATAGATTTGGGCACGACTAATTCATGCGTAGCAATATTAGAGGGCGGCGGCAATATACGCGTAATTGAAAATAGCGAAGGTCATCGCACCACGCCATCGATCGTTGCTTTTACTCAAAGCGACGAAGTCATAGTTGGCGAGCCAGCCAAACGCCAAGCAGTTACTAACCCTAAAAATACTTTTTATGCAGTTAAGCGTCTAGTCGGTCGAAAATTTGATGACGAAGTAGTACAACGCGATATTAAAATGGTACCGTACAAAATTGTTAAAGCTGACAATGGTGATGCTTGGATAGAAGCACAAAATAAAAAAACCGCACCACCACAAATTTCCGCTGAAGTTTTAGTTAAAATGAAAAAAACCGCTGAGAGCTATCTTGGCGAAGAAGTAAAAGAAGCAGTAATTACAGTTCCGGCTTATTTCAATGACTCACAAAGGCAGGCCACTAAAGACGCGGGTCGAATTGCTGGTCTTGAAGTAAAAAGAATTATCAATGAACCAACTGCCGCGGCCCTAGCCTACGGCATGGATAAACAAAAAGGCGATGCCAAAATTGCAGTTTATGATTTAGGTGGTGGCACATTCGACATTTCTATTATTGAAATTGCCGCAGTTGATGGAGAACATCAATTTGAAGTGTTATCCACAAATGGCGATACTTTTTTAGGTGGTGAAGATATTGATTTGCGCATTATTGACTTTTTAGCAGATGAATTTAAAAAAGAAAGCGGTATTGATCTACACAATGATCCACTAGCGCTACAACGATTAAAAGAAGCTGCGGAAAAAGCTAAAATTGAGCTTTCTTCAACTCAGCAAACTGATGTTAACTTGCCTTATATTACAGCAGATGCTGCTGGTCCAAAACATCTTAATATTCGTATCACACGTGCAAAATTGGAATCTCTAGTCGAAGATTTATTAGAAAGAACAATTGCACCTTGTAAAACAGCAATTAAAGACTCAGGTTTAAAAATTGAAGAAATCAACGAAGTAATTTTAGTTGGCGGTCAAACTCGCATGCCGAAAGTACAAGAAATTGTAAAACAAATTTTCGGTAAAGAGCCAAGACATGATGTTAACCCCGACGAAGCAGTTGCAATGGGAGCAGCGATTCAAGCTGGAGTATTAGCTGGTACAGTTAAAGATGTGTTATTACTTGATGTAACACCGCTGTCCCTTGGTATTGAAACCATGGGTAGCGTAATGACAAAATTAATTGAGAAAAACACTACTATTCCAACAAAAACATCACAAGTATTTTCAACTGCTGCTGACGGTCAAACTGCAGTCACCATTCATGTATTGCAGGGCGAACGCAATATAGCCACGCAAAACAAATCCCTTGGTAGATTTGATCTTACTGATATCCCACCAGCACCACGTGGTGTCCCACAGGTCGAAGTTACATTTGATATTGATGCCAATGGTATTTTGCACGTATCTGCGAAAGATAAAGCTACTGGCAAAGCACAATCAATTGTGATAAAAGCTTCAAGCGGTTTGTCGGAAGATGAAATTAAGCGCATGGTCAAAGACGCAGAAGAGAACAAAGAAGCTGATCGCAAATTTCAGGAATTAGTAACAGCGCGCAATCATGCTGACGGTCTGGTTCACGCCACTGAAAAATCTCTAAAAGATTTAAGTGCTGAAGTTCAAGCAGATGAGAAATCTAAAATTGAAGGAGCCGTTCAAGCCCTTAAAGATGTAATGAATAGCGATGACAAGGACGCGATTGCAGCAAAAACCAAAGACTTGCTTGAAGCTTCATCAAAAATGGCGGAGCGTGTATATGCTAAAAAAGGACAGGCAGAAGGGACTAACGAAACCAAAGAAGAAAGCAAAGAAAATAAAGAAAATGTAGTAGACGCAGAATTTACAGAGGTTAAAGACGAAGATAAAAAATAGAAGTATAAATACACATGGCAAAAAAAGATTACTACGAAGTCCTAGGTGTTTCCAAAGGAGCATCTGCTGAGGAAATCAAAAAGGCTTATCGTCGTTTGGCGATGAAGCATCATCCTGATCGCAACCCAAATAATAAGGATGCCGAAAATAAATTTAAAGAACTACAGGAAGCATATACAATTTTATCTGATGATAAAAAACGCTCGCTGTACGATCAACTAGGACCAGACGGTTTTGAAAATGCAGCTAAAGGCGGTGGTGGTGGTTTTGAAGGATTCAATGGCTTTGGCAATGCCAGCGACATTTTTGGCGATATCTTCGGAGACATTTTTGGCAACGCACGCAGCGGACATAGAGAACAAGAACGCGCCCAGCGCGGTCATGATCTGGTAACTAATGTAAAAATCAGCTTGGAAGAAGCGGTTCATGGCACCACAGCCACAATAAAAATACCACAAATGGTTCATTGCGAAGAATGTGGTGGTACTGGTGCACGCAAAGGAACCAAACCAATAACTTGCAAAACTTGTGGCGGTAGCGGACAAGTTTATATGCAACAAGGATTTTTTTCTATTCAACAAACTTGTCATGCTTGTCGTGGCGCAGGTAAGACTATTGGTGATCCTTGTGAAAAATGCCATGGCAACGGTCAAATTCAGTTGCAAAAAACCTTATCAGTTAAAATTCCACCTGGCATTGATGATGGCGACCGCATTCGTTTAGCAGGAGAAGGCAACGCGGGCATACACGGTGCACCACCGGGAGATTTATACGTACAAATTGCAATCAAACCACATAAATTTTTCAAGCGTGACGGTTTAGACTTGTATTGTGATATCCCAGTAACTTTCGTAAGCGCAGCACTAGGTGATGAGTACGAGCTTCCAACCCTAGAAGGAAAAGTTAAACTCAAAATTCATGCTGAGACACAGTCTGGCAGTATACTGCGTTTATCTGGCAAGGGAATTAAAGGTGTACATGGTGGCCACGGAGACTTATTCTGCAAGATTATTGTAGAAACTCCGATTAACTTAAATCAAGAGCAAAAAGACGCCTTACGTAAATTCGATGATTTGCTAGCCCGTGACCGCAAAAAACACAGCCCAATGTCGAAGGGGTGGTTTGATTCAATAAAAGACTTTTTTGGCAAGTTTGCTAAATAAAATAATGTCCCTTTCTATAATTGCCGCTATCGCATCCAATAATGTTATTGGTAAAAATAACAAGCTCCCCTGGCATATTCCAGAAGAACTCGAGCATTTTTATAAGATAGTTTATGGCAAACCTGTAATCATGGGACGCAAGACCTATGAGTCTATCGGCAAACCAATAGAAAACTCGCTCAACATTGTACTCTCGCACAACACCTCCCTGCAGCTTGCTGACTGCAAAATAATTAATTCTGTTACTGCTGTTTTAGATTTATATAAAGACGCTATGATCATCGGTGGTGAATCCATTTATCGCCAATTTTTACCGTTTGTTAATAAAATGTATTTAACTTTCATTAATCAACAATTTGATGGTGATGCTTATTTTCCAAAGTGGCAAATAAATGAATGGAAAACTATTGAAGAGTGTACAATTCATGGTAACCTTATAAAGAAAATGCTAAAACGTGTGACAAACAAATGAAGAATAAATTATCCCTTGATGATGAACTAACACAAAAGCTTACTGACACGTATCGCGATCTTATTGTCGCCATCGAAGAAGATCCTACGCGCGAAGGCCTGCAAAAAACACCACATCGAGCGGCCAAAGCATTGCAGTTTTTAACCCAAGGCTATAAAACCAATCTTGATAGTATAATTAGAGGGGCTCTTTTTACGAGCGATAATAGCGAAATGGTGCTAGTCCAAAACATTGAACTATTTTCTCTCTGCGAACATCACCTACTACCGATCATCGGTAAATGTCATGTAGCTTATATTCCCAATGGCAAAATAATCGGTCTATCAAAGATCCCACGCATTGTTGATATGTTTGCGCGTCGCCTACAAGTACAAGAGAATTTAACTACCCAGATTGCCGAATGTGTAATGAAAGTAACTAATGCTTTGGGTGTGGGCGTAGTAGTTGAAGCTGAGCATTTGTGTATGATCGCACGCGGAGTCGAAAAGAAAAAAGTTGCAGTAAAAACTTCATCAATGCTTGGTGTGTTTCGCAATTCTGCAGTAACCCGCAATGAGTTTTTGAGTTTGTTACAAAAATAATTTATGTATAATCACGCACTAATTCTCGAGAATCTTAAACTAAAATTGTCTATTGGCGTTACAAAAACTGAACGCGACAAAAAACAGACCATACTCTTACAAATCAAAATTATTTTTCACAAACCTCCACTAGCATGTGTTACTAAAAAAGTCTCTGACACTATTTGCTATGCAATGCTGATTAAAAAAATTCAAAAATTTTGCAGAAATAAGAAGTTCATATTGATTGAAGAATTAGGGACCCAACTATTCCATCTGATTAAAAAAAACATTCCAAAGAATTGCAAACTACATTTACGCCTTGCAAAGCAACATCCATTACCCGAATTATTACATAGCGTATTTGAGATCAAGCAATAAGCTTACCAACTAACTGTCCACATGCAGCCATTATTTCTTCGCCGCGCGATTTACGCGTAATTGTGGTAATACCAGCTGCCAATAAAATCTCACGAAATGCATTTATTCTTGTCATTGGAGATGGCTTATAACCACAATGCGCTACTAGATTTCCAGGAATTAAATTTACTTTATAGCGACCATGTGACAATAATTTAACCAGTTGTTTCGCTTGCTTATCGCTATCATTAACACCATCGAGCATAATATATTCAATCGTAACCAGGCGACGATGATCTTTAAAATAACTATCGCAAACAGCTATCAATTCCTTGAGGGGATATTTTTTATTAATAGGCATTAGCTGATTGCGCAGATCATCGGTTGGTGCATGCAGCGAAATAGCAAACGCTACTTCACTTTGCGCATGTAAACGCAATATCTCAGGAACCAGTCCACAAGTACTAACTGTAACTTTATATTTTGATAATCCATAAGCATTATCATCGAGCATCAACTGAGTAGTTTTAAACACATTATCATAGTTTAAAAGCGGCTCACCCATACCCATAAATACAACATTAGTAACAGCATGCGTACGTGTTGTTTGATCGGGCGATAATTTGCGCACTGCCAACCATAGTTGCCCAATAATTTCTGCTACCGTTAAATTTCGCTTAAATCCAAGCTTGCCAGTAGCACAAAAAATGCAAGCCAAAGGACAACCAACCTGTGAAGACACACACAAAGTACCTCTTGTTCCATCTGGAATAAAAACAGTTTCAATAAAACTATTATCTTCCAATTTTAAGAGCCATTTGCGTGTATCATCACTTGCTATTTGTTCTTGAATTATTTCCGGAAGCTTAATTTCACAGTTATTTATTAAATACTGACGCAACGACAAACTCAAATTAGTCATTTTGGCAAAATCAATCATGCCAAGCTGATGGATCCACTTGATAGTTTGCGTTGCTCGAAATGGTTTATCACCAAGCTTGCAGAAAAACTCCTCGAGCTCACTACTGGTAAAGTTTAATAGGTTAGTTTTAGTCATGAAAAAAAAACGCTATTTCTTGCCTAGCCGTTTCAGGAGAATCAGAACCATGTACTGCATTAAGATCGATAGACGAAGCATAATCAGCGCGAATCGTTCCAACTGCTGCATTTTTTGGATCAGTAGCCCCCATAATCTCCCGATTTTTAAGAATAGCATTTTCACCTTCTAAAACCTGGATAAATACTGGACCAGAAATCATGAAATTCACCAAATTCTGATAGAATGGTTTATCTTTGTGAATAGCGTAAAATTCATTGGCCTGTTCGCGCGTTAACTGCAGCATTTTTGCTGCTATAATTTTTAGCCCATTTTTTTCAAATCTAGTAATAATCTCCCCAATAACATTTTTTGCTACTGCATCTGGTTTAATAATAGATAAAGTTCTTTCAACTGCCATAAAACACCCCCAAAATTAAAAATCATGAAGCGGCATCATAACAAACATTGACGTGTGGCTTCAAGTTCATTAGAATCCGTATCTTTGGGGCTATAGCTCAGCTGGGAGAGCACTTGCATGGCATGCAAGGGGTCAGCGGTTCGATCCCGCTTAGCTCCACCATTGATTTAATACGTCCCTATCGTCTAGAGGCCTAGGACATTGCCCTTTCACGGCAGTAACAGGGGTTCGAATCCCCTTAGGGACGCCATATTATTGTACTTTCGATAAAAATTTCTTCAAAAATTTTTGATGCATCCTTGCTAAAGTGGTAACAAAATCTAGTAAAATTCGGTACTGGCGATGACAACGCCACCACCTATCCCTCCTGCTACAAGTACCATACCATTTTGAAGTAATGTGGCAGTATGATAATAAAAACGCCCAGCATTCAAATCTCCAGTTTTTGTCCAAAGCCCTGTGGTTGGACTGTAAAGTTCGGTACTATTGGCACTAGTGGTAGTGCTACTCCCTACTACAAGCACCATACCATTTGAAAGTAATGTGGCAATATGCATATAACGCCCAATATTCAAGGCTCCGGTATCTGTCCAAGTACCTATGGTTGGATCGTAAATCTCGGTGCTAACAAGGACATCACTACCCCCATACCCTCCTGTTACAAACACCTTACCAGGTAGTGTAACATCCTTTCTGTAAATTATTTTTGACGAGGCAGCATATTTGTA
>JBAXAM010000044.1:0-7886 GCA_037142515.1 bacterium
ACTCGCGACCCCAACCTTGGCAAGGTTGTGCTCTACCAACTGAGCTATTCCCGCGCAATCAAAAGCTGACACTATAAACGTAATTTAATAATTTTCAAATATCTTTTGTTAAATCAGGCCAAGCTGTTTTAAGATACATATACATAGACCACAAAGTCAGACCAACGGCGAAATATAACAAAATAATACCCAAAATCAAAAATTTATTTCCAAAGGCAGGACAATGTAGCAACAACGAACCAACTGCAAACATCTGTGCTGTTGTCTTGATTTTAGCAGCTAGACATACAGCGATGCTGGTTTTCTTACCAATTTCAGCCATCCACTCACGTAGTGACGAAATAATAATTTCTCGACCAATAATTACTGCAGCAGGAATGGCAATATAAGCTTCACCCATTTCTGCAACGATCAAAATCAATGCAATTGAAACAACTAATTTATCTGCCACCGGATCCAAAAATGTACCAAACTTAGTTGTCTGATTTAAATTTCGCGCCAAATATCCATCAAACCAATCTGTTAATGCAGCAAAAGCAAAAAGAACGGTCGCCACTACATGACCGAACATCCCTGGTACATAAAACGCAATAACAATAGCAGGAATTAAAAAAATCCGAATATACGTGAGTAACATAGGAACATTCATTTTTTCATTGTACGTCATTGCTATTTTGCATGCAAATACTCATAAATACGCCGTGCTAAACTGTGGCTTATTCCTTTTATTTTTGCCAAATCATCAACCCCAGCGCCCTTCAATTCTGTCAGGCCACCAAAATATTTCAACAAGGTCACTTGCCTGGCTTTGCCAACTCCAACAATGTTACCCAAAATAGATTGCCGCCGCAGCTTTATCATTTTTTTCCTATGCCCGGTTATGGCAAATCGATGCGACTCATCCCGAATTTGCTGAATAAAGTGTAGCACTGGCGATTGTGGCACAAAAATCAAAGAATTCTTTCTATCATAAATGTAAATTTCTTCTAAACCAGGCTTACGCTCAGGACCCTTAGCAATTGCCATTAAAAAAATATTATTTATATGCAGCTTTTGTAACACCTGCGCTGCCACATTAAGCTGCCCTCTACCCCCGTCAATCATGATAACGTCGGGTAAATCGCGTAGATCACTATAGCGACGCGATAGTGCTTCGCGCAACGCACCATAATCATCGCCAACATTAGTGGTTTTAATGTTATATCGCCTGTAAGCACTTTTATTTGCTCCATGTTCATCAAAAACCACAAGCGCCGCTACCTGCGCTTCCCCCATGGTATGACTAACATCAAAACATTCAATACGTCGCGGCAAAACTGGTAAATGCAAAGCATCTTTAAAACTTTTCAGCCGTTCAAAATAACTCGCGGCACTTGCTAAGTGCGTTTTTAATGCGTTTGTAGCATTAGCTTTGGCAGTGGTAATTAAGTGTTTTTTCGCATCCAAAATACGATCGGATATTACAACTCTGCGTTTAAACTTTTCACTTAAAAGCACCGAAATACCCAAACGATCTTGCAATTTAATATTAACTAAAATCTTATCAGGAACAATCTCACCAACCTCATTTTGCAAATAATGTTGAGTGAGAAAAGCTGTCAAAATTTCATCTGTAGATAAATTAAATTTAGGCGCTACGGGAAAATATGTTTTATTTCCCAAAAGCATTCCATTTCGTACAAGTAAAATATCAATGCAAACAGCACTCTCGTTAATCTCCAAAGCAACTATATCCAAATTACCACTTCCTTTAATTATTACCTGCTGAGTCTGCACTCTGCGAATACTGGTAATTTGATCTCGATAGGCTGCGGCCTGCTCATAATCTAATCGAGTTGCTGCAGAGTCCATTGACTTAGTAAGCTGCTTAATAATAAAATCACTTTTATTACTCAAAAATTGTTCAACTAATTTCACTTGGGATACATACATTTCCTTATCAATACAACCAGTACATGGCGCACTACAAAGTTTAATCTGATGAAACATGCAAGGCCGCGTACGATTGCGCAAAAAACTATCCTTACAAACTCGCAGTCGAAAAACTTTCTGCAATAAATCAAGGGTAAAATTAACTGCTTTAGCGCTTGGAAATGGACCAAAATACTTTCCCGGAATTTTATTAGCAGCCACGCGCATCACGCTCAAACGTGGAAAATTATGTTGGGACAAAAACAAATAAGGGAACGATTTATCGTCTTTAAACAAAATGTTATAGCGAGGCTTGAGTGTTTTGATCAAGTTACTTTCAAGTAACAAGGCAGCATTCTCATTAGCAGTAATAATAATTTCTACACTCTTTACTTGTGCCATAAACGCAAGAGTTTTTGGATCTTTGACAGAGTAAAAATAATTACGCAAGCGATTTTTTAAGCTTTTAGCCTTACCAACATACAAAACCTTACGCTCACCATCAATCATCTGGTAAACACCAGGTTTGTTTGGTAGAGTTTTTAAAAATTTTCGTGGATCGCTTAGCATAAAAATGTGGCGGAGAGAGTGAGATTCGAACTCACGGAGGGCAATACCCTCAACGGTTTTCAAGACCGCCGCTTTCGGCCGCTCAGCCATCTCTCCAATAATTTTTAGCTTTTGAAATTTTATGCTAATATATAGCATGTTATCCGTCAACTTAACTTAAATGAGGTAGAAAATGCAAATCGAAAACACTGAATATGTTGTTTTAGGCAAAAAAGCAACTGCGTTAGCCAGCAACCAAGTATTGCGCAAGACTTATTTTTTATTAAGTCTAACTCTGTTATTCAGCGCCACAATCTCTTTTGTAACAATGCGCGGTTTCCTTCCTATGCCTGGCCCAGCGTTAACTATCATCGGCATGTTTGGCCTGATGTTCCTTGCCCAAGCACTGCGCAATAGCAAATTTGGATTATCTGCCGTGTTTGCTTTCACTGGATTTATGGGTTATGCACTTGCTCCACTATTGAGTACTTACTTACATACATTTTCTAATGGTGGTGAGCTAGTTCTAACAGCTCTTGGCGGAACTGGAGTTATTTTTATGGCTCTTTCGCTTTATGTTCTAATCACACGAAAAAATTTCAGTTATTTAGGCGGATTTTTATTTGTAGCGATTACTGCAGCATTTCTTGCTTCAATCGCCAGCATATTCTTTCACGCACCTCTCTTACAGGTAATAGTTTCTTGTGCTTTTATCTTGATAAGTTCAGGCCTAATCCTATTTCAGACCAGCCAAATTATTTCTGGTGGTGAACAGAGCTATATAATGGCAACCATTTCGCTATACGTGTCATTATTTAACTTGTTTATTAGTTTGTTGAATGTATTAAGTTTCTTTGGCGGCAGACGCAATTAAAAACTCTATATGCCTTTAATTTTCGGTATAGTTTTAGGATTTTTTTCATTAGCAACCTTCGCTGGTGAATATTACATGCCGCCACCGGGCAATGACATCATCGGTCAAAACTATATTATCACTGTGCATCAAGGCGAAAGCTTAACTACAATCCGTCAGGGACATGGGGTTAGCTACAACGAACTACTTAAAGCCAACCCCAATATTAATTTTTATAAATTACGAATAGGCCAAAAAGTAATTATTCCAAAGCAGTTTATCCTTCCAAAATATCGTCGCGGCATAGTGATCAACACTGCAGAGCTGCGCATTTATTACTTTACTCCAGATGGCAGGTATGTTTACACATTCCCTGCTGGTCTTGGGCGCATGGATTGGCGAACTCCACTCGCTTCAGCTACTGTTGTACGCAAAGAGGAATATCCATCATGGCACGTTCCTAAAGACATCCGTGATTATGTATTGAAAAAAAACGGAGAATTATTACCTGAAGTTGTACCCCCAGGACCTAAAAACCCACTTGGTAACTATGCTCTTTATTTAAGCAAAAGCGGTTATTTAATTCATGGTACTAACGCACCAGCCAGCGTTGGCACATTTATAAGCTCTGGCTGTGTACGCCTTATGCGTGAACCAATTGAATTATTATATCAAGAGGCTCAGGTCGGCACACCGGTACACATTATTCATCAGCCTAATAAAGCTGGTTGGGCTGGAGATAAACTTTATTTAGAATCTCATCCCCCTATTAAAGGTTATGCAGAGCAACCTGAATCAGACTTAAACGAAATAGATACCCGATCAATAATTTATGAAGCCATTCACTTGCGTCCAGCATATATTGATTGGAATGCAGTATCTCGTATCACTAACAGCCAGCTTGGCATCCCTCAGCAAATTGGCTCAAGATTTACTATAAATGATTGACCTAATAAATTGATTTTAATAATAAAACTTAAATAAAACCATACTTTAGCAATAAGCTGCTATAATGATTGCATAACTTTATAAAATAAAGATAACGACAGAAAAAATGAAGAAGATAATTTGCACAATAACTTTATTATTTATTCTTTCAAACAGCGCCTTGGCTACCAAAGAAGCGTCGATCGATACTACTGCAAAAAATATTGCCGCAAAAACTAGCAATTTGAAACCGAAAGTTATCAAACTTGCCATAGAAGCATTTTACCGTGCTAAACGAGCTGGCGTTACTGTTAAAAAACCAATCCTAACAATAATTGACTACACTTTGGCATCCACACAAAAACGCCTATGGGTAGTAGACTTAGGTAGCAACCGAGTCCTGTATACTTCTATGTGTGCTCACGGTAAACATAGCGGTGAAAATTATACAACAAGCTTTTCTAACCGCATGGGCAGCTTACAGACAAGTATTGGCTTGTTTTTAACAAAAGACACCTACTTCGGTAATGATGGTTATAGTTTACGTTTAGAAGGACTAGAAAAAGGTTTTAACGATAATGCTAAAGATCGGCTGATTGTCTTTCACGGCGCTCCATACGTGAATCAAAAATTTGCAGCAGTTGCTGGTAGAATTGGTCGCAGCTGGGGATGTCCAGCTGTAGAAAAGCCCTTGGCCGAACCAATTATCAATACTATCAAGAATGGAACTTTGATTTTCTCATTTTACAATCATCCACAATGGCTAAGCGAATCGATGTTTATCAATAACAAAGCTTAATCAATACAAACACAATTTCTCGAAAATGACAGCCTGAAGAAAAACATCTATACTACCTCCTATGATGAAAGAAAATGTAATAGCCCTTTCTACCCTAGAAAAAAATCACGAAGCTATTATAGTCGCAGTTACTGCCAAGCATAAAGCAGCAAAAAGATTGGCTGATTTAGGTTTAATACCCAATACCACAATAAAAATTCTCAGAAAAACCCTGTTTTGCGGGCCAATGGAAATTCTGGCCAGAGGATCAAAATTAATTTTAGGGAAAAGCGTAACAACAAAAATCTTAGTAAAAAAACTATGATACAAAGAAAATTAAATTTGGCGCTGGTAGGATCTGCTAATGTTGGAAAATCTGTAATTTTTAATTATTTGACAGGCCTACATCAACACATTGGTAATTGGCCTGGAAAAACTATAGAAAAAGCAGAAGGAACTCTGCACTACAAAGGATACACCATCGACGTTTTAGATTTACCAGGAATCTGTTCTTTATCAACCTATTCCTTAGAAGAATTAATTACACGTGAACATATTATTTCTACAAAACCAGATTTCATAATAAATGTTATCAACGCTGCCAATCTAGAAACAAATCTAATCCTTACCTTACAACTCCTAGAATTAGAAAAGCCCATGGTTTTAGCTTTAAACATGGTTGATCTGCTTAAAAAAAATGGCATTAGCATTGGCTTTGAAAGGCTTGAAACAATTTTGAATATTCCTGTTGTTCCAGTTGCAGCCATCCATGGCAAGGGCGTGACTGAAGTTTTAGATCGCGGCATCTCTTTGGCTTATCAAAAAACCCAATCCAATACACTAAAATATGGAAAAGAAGTTGAAGAACGAATTGAACAACTAGATCAAGTGTTACGAAATATAGAATCCGTATACCCCAAAAGATTTATTGCTATAAAACTCTTAGAAAAAGATGAAGTAATTGAAAAACTATTCAAAACAACTCATCAAGAAATATTAGAAAAAGCAAAAAGCCTAAATCTAGAGTTAGAAAAAATTCACGGCCATAGTTCTGCTATCGTAATTGCTGATGAAAGATGCCTACTGGCATCACGCATAGCCAAAAAGGTAATGACAATAACCAAACCCCAAAAAATCAGCGCAGGCGAAATACTCGACAACTTAACCGGACACAAAATACTAGGATACCCCATAATGGCGGCTATTTTAGGCTTAACTTTTTTTGCTCTTTTTAAGGGTGGAATCTACGTTTCTTCATTATTAGATCAATTTCTTACTACTCTTCAAGTAAATTTTTATAATACATTTGGTAACACTTTGTTATCTTCATTGGTATTCAGTGGCATCTCGAGTTTTTTTGCGCTACTTGCCCTTGCCTTACCATTTATTTTGCCGTTTTATTTCATCTTGTTTGTTTTAGAAGGACTTGGCTATTTAGCGCGAGTAGCTTACTTGATGGATCATTTTATGCATAAATTAGGCATCCATGGCAAGGCTTGTATCCCCTTAATCCTCGGCTTTGGTTGCAATGTACCCGCATGTCTTTCATGCAGAATCATGGAAACTCAAAGAGAACGCTTCATAACTGGATTGCTAACTGTATTTGTTCCTTGCAACGCTGTTACTGTGATAGTTGCAGGTCTAGTAGGAAAATTTTTAGGAATACGTTTTGCCGTCGGACTATATCTTTTTGTTTTTTTAATAATCTTTATCATAGGGAAAATAGCTTCGATAATGACACCTGGAGAACCCACAGAACTCATTATGGAAATGCCAAGTTATAAGCTACCCGACATAAAAACCATATCCCTACATACCTGGTTTAAGCTCAAAGAATTTATCTATGTTGCTAGCCCCATAGTTATAATTTCTGGAATAATTATTGAAGGAGCTGCTGCTGCCAAACTTCTCAACCCCATAAATAATTTTTTATCTCCTGTTACCTCACAATGGCTCGGACTGCCCCCAGCTATTGGAATATTGCTTTTTTTCGGTATTCTAAGAAAAGAATTGATTTTAGTATTACTTGCCTCAATTTTAGGCACTACAAACTTCGCTTTAGTTTTGACTCCAATTCAAATTTTTATTCTAGCATTGGTAAGCATGCTATATATTCCTTGTGCTGCTACGATTGCAGCTCTATCCAAAGAATTTGGTTGGCAAAAAGCACTGCTGATTACTTTATTAAAAATATCACTTGCAATAGCTGTCGGTGGATTGGTTTTAAGATTACTAAATTTTGTTAATTTGTTCTGATGCTATTTTTCAGTCATCACCCAAACCCCATCCCAATTTACTGGTGGATTTGCGCTAAAAGCTAAACAACGCTCGATAAATATTTTTATAAGCGTATCTTCTGGATATTTTTTGTCTAAATCATTAAAAATATTTATAGCCATTTGCCAATCACCAGACTCATAATGAGAAAAAGCGTCAAAAAAATCTTGATTATACTGCTGCAACTTTAAATCTGGTGTTGCTGCCACATCTCCCAAAAACTCATAAATATAAACACTCTGCTGTTTCCCTTTAACAGCAACTTTGTCAAGCAAGCGGAATTTGAAATTATCTTTTACTTTGTTATAAGTAAACTCACTTACAATCGTCCAAGTCCCATATACTTTACTTAAACCCTCTAAGCGACTGGCTAGATTAACGGGATCACCTAATGAAGTATAATTTAAGCGCTCATCAGAACCAACATTACCAACAACAACCTCTCCAGTATTGATACCAACACGTGTTTCAACCACTGGTTTACTTTCTGTGCGAAACTCTTCGTTCAATTGTTTTAGTGCCTCTTGTATTTGTAATACGGTAGTGTAACATCCTTTCTGTAAATTATTTTTGACGAGGCAGCATATTTGT
>JBAXAM010000045.1:0-7355 GCA_037142515.1 bacterium
TAAAAGGGCTAGAAGTTTAAACATATTTACAGAAAAAAAGTTGCTTTATCTTCAAATATATCCGCAACGCCATGTTCCACAAACTACTTCTTCCTTCGGTTTCTATTAAAGACGTTGATAGAGCTTGGATTCTATTCCCAGTGATGTTAACACCATCTCTTTCAGTGATCGTTCTCGCATGATCTTTAGTATCCCTATATAAATCTAATAACTCAGAGTTAAACAACTTAAGCTCTTCTTCATAGCCCATACTTTGCGAGACTAAATGCTGAATAATAATCCCAGACACCATCTGATAAAGGAAAGTATAGGCTAATAAATTTCTCGAATGAATTACAATCACACTAGCAGCATGTGCTCCACTTATAGAGGTAGAAACCGCACCGCTAAATAATGAGTTTCCCATATTAGCAACATTCGCAATATCTTTGTTTAAATTATCCATATAAACCGAGAAATTTTTATTGTTAGACAAACGCAAAAGATTCTCTTGGGAAAAAAGTTTTTGCTGAATATTGTTTTTCAAAACAATAGAAAGCCTATCATTGTAATATCCTTCGATACTACTTGTAGCTGCCTGCCCTATCACCCAAGGAATAATAAAAACGGCGAATTTTATTCCCTGAGATACAAATGGATTACCAATACTTGCTTGATCTAAGTGTTCAAAGGAATACAATAAAGCTTGATCAAGCTTTATTTGTTTTACCACCAACCAATGGATTAAAAATTGACTACCTAATTAAGGTCATAACATATTTTTCAATATGTTCTTTAAACTCTTTTTGTGGAATAAACTTATCGTAGTTTTCATACAATTTCATGGCTACTCTGGTATAACTCCCCACCGTCTCCATCATGGGAACATTGGCTGCTATATCTGAAAATTGCTGGCTTTTTAAAACATCAGAAAAACCCCTCTCGTTATATATAACTGCATTTAGATAAATAGTTACTAAAGTAGCCATTCCCGGCCCCAAAATTTTATGAAGAAACTTGGGCACAAAAACAAAAGTGGTTACTGGACATTTTTTTGCATAATTATTTTTCGCAAGTAATCCATCTGCAATACTGCCAACTAAACCTAAACCAGCCCCTTTAATACCTCCTGCTTGAAACCCAAGCGTACTTGCAAAAGCCGCTGCAGCCAATTCTTCATGCCCCTCGAAAGCTCCACTAAAAAAAACACCACTCAACATCCCTGTAGACGTTAGAGCCGGATTAAGCATATGCCCGGTCGCACTACCTAAAATTCCATAAGTGAAATACCGTTTATCAGTATATCCATAATAGATCAGTCCTTCATCAGCAATTCCTGCTGCACCACCAGCAAGCGCACACCACGGTCCACATAAAGACAGCCCGGCTGCTGCGTCAGAAAGTGGAACAAGTAGATATTCGTGATCGTTTATAAATTGATATACCGCATTAGAACTTTCTGCGTATATTTTCGTAGTAAAAAATATAAAAACAGGCATTAATAAAATTACAAGAATTTTCACTATATCCTCTATAAAATATATACACGCAGGGGAAATAAAAAACAAGGAATTACATAAAGAGTTGTGTTACTTTTTTTGTCGCATTTCAAAGAGCTTATGTATAGCATATCCAACTGCTGCAAAAACAATCGGACCAACAGCAAGTTCGATACGAAAAAATAATATATCATGCGCACTTTGCAAATTATTTGGCGGCAAAATAAACAATAAAGCAATCGCTAAAAACACCGAAAATAAACCCATTCCAGAAACCAAATAACCGATAAACTTACATCCTGGAACACGGTAAGGTCTAAGCTTGTCCGGATATTTTATACGCAATTTAATAAAAGCTAAAAACATAAAAACATATGGAATAAACTGAGTAATCGCAGCCAATAGAACTAAAGTTGTAAAAAAAGCATTAATCGTTGGCAAAAATGATGTGCAAATAATAATCAACGTTACACCTAATGCTTGCGCCAACAATGCCCTAGTCGGCATATCGTCTTTATTAGTTTGGGTAAACCATTTTGGTAGAGCTCCATCTTTGCAACTTTCTAATAGCATTTTTATTGGCGCTACAATCCATACTCCAATACTTCCAACCGAACCAAGCACTATCATGCCGCCAACTATCAATGCTAAAAATGGAACATGCAATTCTCTCTCCAGCACAAACAAAACATCAATAACACCACTAGCAGCACTGAGTTTTTCTGGAGAAAGAACAAAAGTTATAGCTACAGTACTAACAATATATAAACTAACAATAAAAAATGCAGAAATAAAAGCAGCTCGCGGAAAAGTTTTCTGTGGATTTTCTGTCTCACCAGCCATAGTCGGCATAAGCTCAATCCCAGACATAGAAAACAACAAAACAGCCAAAAAGCCAAGATTAGACTTTGAGCCCAAATCTGGCAACCAATTAGCCCAAGAATAATCAGTAGCTATGGGTATTTTCCAAAACAAAACCGAACCAAATCCCAAAATAATTAAAATCATAAGTGGCAATAAAACACCGAAAATACCAGCCAAATTAGAAAACCTTACAAAGGCTTTCATACCATGCACATTTATAAAAGTACTTATCCATAAAAAACCAATAACACAACCACAAACAAATAATTTATTATGCGCAAGCTCTGGATTAATAACAGAAGTAACTATTACCGTAATAAAAGTAAGAACAGCTGGATAATAAAAAAAATTGTTCACCCAATAAAACCAAGAAGCCATAAAACCAGCGCGTCTACCAAAAGCCTCACGTATCCACACATACACACCACCTTGGTCAGGCCATGTTGTAGCAAGTTCAGTAGAAACCAATCCTAGCGGAATAAAAAATAACAACATGGCGATCACCCACAATAATACCGATGAAGCACCATAAGCCGCGGTCATAGCCAGCCAACGTACCCCAACAATCGCAGCAATATTTATAAACACTATATCCCAAACTCGCATTATTCTTTTCATGGTGCTTCACCTAAAGTTCGTCGATTCACTATCATGTTTAAACCGTAAAATAACGTACACCCCATGAATAATACCATAACGTAAAAAATCAGCTCTTTACCAGCTCCACAAAAAGCCCACATGGAGTAACCACTAGCTAATAATCCGATAGCAGCATTTATTTTACTTGATCTACTCCGCAGTCCATCATAGCGTATCAGCAATATTAATTCGCATATTCCTATATTAAAGTAGTCGAACAAGCAAGCAGTAGACGCAATTAAAATCACTAATTGAAATTGGCTGACCAAATTAGCATCCATAGTAAACCACAACATGCCGCATAATAAAATAAAGTTTATAAAAAGCCCCCATCCTGGAACATTAAATTTGTTGAGTTTTGCAAATATTTTGGGGAAAGAACCATCATTTGCAATTGCCATCGCTATTTGGCTTTGAATTAAAATCCATCCATTTAAACAACCAAAACAAGAAATAACTGCTCCACCAGCAATAATAAACTCACCCCAGCGTCCAAAAATTATCTTTGCCGCAGCAGCAAAAGGAGAAGTAGAATTAGCTAGCTCATCTATTGGAATCATTCCCATAACAACAGTTGAACAAGCAATATACAAGGCAGCAGAAATAAGAGTTCCAAACAGTGTTGCCAGCGGTATATTACGTCTAGGATTATCTACAGAGCCAGCTGGAACAGTAGCTGATTCTACACCCGTAAATGCCCACAAAGTCAAAGTAGCTGCATGCGAAAAAGCAGATATGTCTGAACCACCGGTAATATTAAAGCTATTGGTTATATAATCTAGGTGAAAATATTTCCAACCAAAAATAGCAACCGCAATTAGTGGCATCAACTTAAAAATAGTTGCTAGTAATTGAACCATTCCTGCCCGATTAATACCTGCAAGATTTACCATAACCAAAAAGCCGATAATACCAGTAGCAGCAGTCATTCCTAAAACAGGATTTGCGAGCGCCGGGAAAAAAACTCGTAGATAGCCTATGAGAGCAACTGTTATAGCAACATTTCCAACACCTGTATAAATCCAATAGAAAGAGGCCACTTGAAAACCCATAAACTTACCCAATCCCTTTTCTACGTATACATATGGACCACCAGTTTTAGTAACCATATGGCTCATTCTGGAAAATGCCATAGCTAACAAAAAAGCTCCTAGAGCCGTAAATACCCATGATAACAAGCTAACGCTACCAACACGCGCCAAATCGGCTGGTAAAATAAATACACCGGACCCAATCATGTTACCAGTTACAAGAGAAGTTAGTGAAAACAAACCAAGCTTTTTTTGTTTTGTCATAATGCTATACACTCAGATAATGATTGTTGATCAAAGGAAGAATAATTAACACTCGTTACTAACAACTCTCTCGATTTTGCCTGGAAAGTATTATTCATCACCAATTCCATAAAATAAATAGTTCGTTTTAAAGACTCTATGCAGTCAGTTGTCGCAAGATAGCTCCCCAAAAATAAAGCAGAAAATAAATCTCCCGATCCATTGGGAGGCAGAACAAAATCATGTTCTTTGGTCTTAATTACTGCACATTTCTGCTCACATGAAATAAATACATATAGTCCATTTTTTTCTAAATCTTGGGTTTTAACACCAGTTATAATCACTATCTTTACACCAAGCTTATGAAAATAATTAGTTGCATTTTTTAAATCTTGAGTATTTTTTATGGTTATACCAGAAAGAGTTTCTGCCTCAAACTGATTCGGAGTAATAATATCGGCTCGTAAGTAATCTTTAAAAAAATGCAACACTTCTGGCTTCACAAAGCAACTAGTATTACCGATTACTGGATCACATAGATATAAAATATTAGCGTTTTTTAACTTAAATCTTTCTACAGTTGCTAAAACTTCATGACAAATTTCACTGCTTCCCATGTAGCCAGAAAGTATAGCCACACATTTATCTGCCACGCCTAAATCTTCTATTCCCTGAATAATATTTTTTATGTGTTTACTCTCAAATACTGTTCCTTGCCACTTACCATAGCCAGTATGATTTGAAAATTGTACGGTATTTACAGGCCACACATCATATCCCATGGACTGCAAGGGGAAAGTAGCTGCCTTATTACCAACATAGCCATAAGCCACGTGTGATTGTATAGAAAGCACTGATTTAAACATAGCTAAACCTCCTACTACCATATCTTAACAATCTCGTTTTCAGGAAGAACCATAGGATCATTTGGCTTGCAACTATACGCTTCTTTAAATCCCGACTGCTGCTTCACTTGCTCATTTACTCTTGCATATCCTAGCGCATGTGGATCTGTTTTTAATCTTTGCTCAGTAACGCCTTTTCTTTCTACCTGACACCATGTTCTTGCCCACTGAAGAAAAAATTTTTTCTTCAGCTCTTTACTACCACTGTCCTTAGGAAAAGCTGCTCTATAAGCAGTGCTAACTCCAACTAAATCACCGATATTCTCGCCTAAGGTAAATTTACCATTATGGCCAATTTTATTAAATTGCGTAATCAAATATTTAGATTTTTCATCAAACATTTTTTTATCTGCATCTAACATCCACGCCTTAAAAACACCATCAGCATTAAAATCACTTCCATGATCGTCTATTGCATGACCAAGCTCATGTCCAATAACAGCTCCGATGGCGCCCAAGTTTACCTCCTCCGGCTCACTGGGATCATAAAAAGGATATTGCAATATCCCCACCGGAAATTCAAATCTATTATAGGGTGGAGTATAATTAGCATTCACTGTTAAGGGCCCCATATTCCAACGATTTATATTTACGGGACCATTTAACTCTTTGAGCTGTTTATCTATCATTAACTTTCCAAGCTTATGACTATTTGCTATGGGACTATCAGTTGAATAAGTAGCCATAGGATGAAAATCCCAATCCGCTTCATTATCCGGACTAACAAGCGCAAGTTTAGCATTTTTTATTTTGCGAATAGCTTCTTTTTTAGCGCTGCGACTAAGCCACTTATTATTATTTAATTGATTAATTAAAGATGCTCTATTTTTCTCAATTGATTTTATGAATTTTTCTTTTGGAAAATTTGGAAAAACTTTTGGCAGGAGAGTAAAGTCTACTTCTTTTTCAAAATTATGCATAACTAATTGGGTGCAACGCTCATGTCGATCAGGTCTTTTGTTTGGACCACCTAAATACTTTTTATTAAATTCAAATTCTTTATTAAAAAACCCTGGATAGGCATCATCCATAATTGATTTTAACTGAAAATATAAATAAATACTTTTTAACTCTTCTAGCGAAGCGGTTTCTAGCTTTTTACTTAAAAATTCCAGAGTGTTATTACCGATAATATTTCTTATAACCACATGCGCAGGAATATCAGAAAGAAATTTTTCTAATTTTAAATATGGATAATTTTTTATTAAATCTTTCCTTGCAATCTCAGTCCTAGAAAAAAAACGCTCTCGAACCTGCGGCGGAGTCGGATATTGCTGCGCAAGATCTTTTTCAAAGTTAAAAATTAAATCAGCTTTTCTTGCCGACGCTTTCTCGTCAATGGCAATAAAAAACTGCTTCATTAATACTTTTAGCTCCTGAGTTAATTTTTTATTTTCATAATAGCTTCTTTCAGGCAAGCTCATTAAACTAACATCAAAAAATAAGTCATTGTAAGTTGGTCGATCCAGATTTGAATCCGTAGAAAAACTAACAAAACTCAAGCCCGAGGAACTCGTAATATTTTTCGCAACCATAGCAGCAAATTCTTCTCTAGTTGTAATCTTTGCTAACATCTCCTTTGCTTGCTTAACAAAATCCTTCTCTTCTTTTTGCCTTGCTTGTTTGTTCATACAAGCCAAATAATAATTTTTTATTCCCTTCTCTATCTCTGACTCCGGTGTTTTTTTAGCCAAATTTAAAAAGTATTTCTTTTTGAACTCAAGCAAGCGCTCACTAGCATCGCTAAAAGAAAAGATGTGATTGGAACGATCTTCTCGTAGTTGAAAGCTCGCAATAACAGGAGAGCAGGCATATTCATAAAAATTAACACAAGGATTGATGACATTATTCACCGGATATTCTCTTTTATCAGGAATTACCGAGGATTTAGCATGTGCATAACCCACCGAGCTAAAAACACCCACCATAAAAATTAATAGGCACCTTGAAAATAGCATAAATCTCCCCCTAACCATTGTTAAAACGTTAAAACATCGAACTATTGTATAGCAACTAAAGTATTTTGCGACCTTAGATTATTTATTAATTTTCTTGATTTTTTTCTGTTTTAAACTATCATAACATTGCTTTTCTTGGTCAACAAAATAATAATAAAAATAAGGAGTTTAATGCTATGAATAGGATAAAGCAACTTTTTTTCTGTAAATATGTTTAAACTTCTAGCCCTTTTAAAT
>JBAXAM010000046.1:0-7128 GCA_037142515.1 bacterium
TTTAAAAGGGCTAGAAGTTTAAACATATTTACAGAAAAAAAGTTGCTTTATCGAAGTTGCGTGAAAGCTGGATAATTTTAAGGCGGTCATCTTTTATTTTTAGCAGGTTAGCAAAAGTATCGTCGTTGCTGCCGTCATCAACACAAACAAGCTCAAAAGTATATTGTTTAATATTATTTATAATGGGGAGTATTTTTTTTAAAAAATCTAAAACGGTATCGCCTTCATTGTAAAAAGGAACAACTAATGATATCGTTTTCATTCCTTCATGATAGCACTAAAATGAAATACGCTAAAATAATCTTACTGTTTGTTGGAATAACGTTTTTGATAGGGTGTGTCCATCTCAAGCCGCAGCCAATTTTTAAATATATATCCTGGCAAGAACGCCAAGCGAAAATAAAAAAAAATAAAAGCTGGATTATTAGTGGGACGCTTAGCATTACACATAATAAAAAAAGAGATACAGCCAGTTTCATATGGCAGCAAAATCAAGATAATTACACAATAAATATTTCAGGACCGCTAAATTTAAGCAGCGCTAAAATTACCGGCACTGCAGGCCAAGTTGAGTTTTGCCAGTCTGGAAAAACATGTCTTCGTGAGCCATTTAGTCAATTTGGCTTGCGACTGCCAATTTCTAATGTGCGATATTGGGTTTTGGCGCTTCCGGCGCCAGCTAAAACTGAAGCAACAGAGTTCGATCAATACGGGCATTTAATTACTCTTTGGCAACATGGTTGGATAATTAATTATTCTGATTTTCAATTTATAAATAATGTAGACTTACCCGGCATAATTACGCTGCAAAATAATAAATTTTTTATCAAATTAAAAATAAAACGCCGTGTAATCAAATGATTATGTTTTTATGGCTCCTTGTTCCACATGAAACATTTTGGTGTTTTTAGGGGCGGAAAAATTTTTTAAATCATCGCGCGTAAGTCCTGTTACAAAAATTTGCGACTGTAAATTTAATAACATTTCGGAAATTAAAGATTTTTTTTGAGAATCTAGTTCTGCTGGCAAGTCATCAACTAAATAAATACAGCTTTTTCCAGTTAATTCATTAAGCAATATTCCTTGCGAAATTTGCAACCCATAAAGTAATAATTTTTGCTGTCCACGAGATAGCGCATCCTTTGCTGGAACTTTATTAGCAGTTATCCGCAAATCTGCACGTTGTGGCCCCGCTGAAGTATATCCAAAATATAGATCATTTTTAAAATTATCCGCTAAAACTGACATTAAATCTTGCTCAGTATTCCAGCCGGCAAAATAAGATATACTTATTGAAAAATCGCATAATAAATTTCGTAAAACTAATTGCGCAATGGAAATAAATTTTTCTATGTATTTTTTTCTATATTCATGTAGTTCAAAACCAAGCTGAGATAATTCTTTGTCCCACGTTTTTATATAATCAGGTTTAAAATTTGTGCGCAAAATCGCATTACGTTGTTCTATGATACGTTCTACCCTGCGCCATAGAGATAAAAAGTTTTGTTCCACATGAAACAATCCCCAATCTATAAATTGCCTCCTGACCTTTGGTCCATCATCAAATAAGCGATAGCTATCTTGATTTAAAAGCTGCAATGGTAATAGCTTAGTTATTTCTACATTTGAAGAAACATCCTCTCCGGCAACTTTAATGCGCTTACCGTTAATAATTGAACGATCAACACCAACGGAAATATAATTATTTACTTGCTCTATTTTCCCGAAAATGGAAAAGCCATCGGCTCCGTATTTAATAATTCTTCGTAAAAGATGACTTCGAAAAGAACGCCCAAGAGCCAAATAATAAACAGCCTCCAGGATGCTTGTTTTACCAGAACCATTTTTACCATAAAAAATATTGCAGTGATTGTTAAAATCAAAATGAATGTTTTCGAGATTGCGAAAATTAATAATATTAAAGCAAGATAAGGACATAAAAATTCGTGTAAATTCAAAATATTAAAAGATTTACTGCCTTATCGGCATTAAAACGTATAGACAATTAGTACTGCCACTAACTTCTTCAATAACAACTCCACTTTCACCATCTTTAAAAGAAATGCTAATTTTTTCGGTTTCAATTATACTCAATATATCCACAAAATAACTTATATTAAAAATGGCGTTTAAACTTTCTCCTTGATAATCAACAACCAGCTCTTCGGCTGCTTCTTCCTGATCTGGGTTATTTGTTGTTAACACTAATGTGTTAGAGTGTAATTGAAAACGAGCGCTACGAAATAGCTCATTAGACAAAATGCCGACACGATTTAAAGCTTGCTTTAGCTCGTTGCAATTTATTTCAACTCGTTTGTCACCTCTTTTTGGTATTATTTTGTTATAATTTGGAAACTTGCCGCTAATTAATTTAGAAGTTAAAATAAAATTATCCCCTTTTACGCGAACGAAATTATTATTAAAACTCATTGTAACTTCTTCATCGGAGCTTTCAAGTAGGCGTAATAATTCAACAACACCTTTACGTGGAATTATTACTTGAGCAAAAGAGTTATCAACAACCGATGATGATATGCTATTCATTGCTAGGCGATGGCCGTCGGTTGCAAGCGCCTGAATCAAACCATCTTTTACTTCAATTAGTAATCCATTCAAATATTGACGCACATCTTGTTGCGGAATCGCAAATGAAGTTTTTTCAATTAATTTTCGCAGCGCACCTTGGGTTATTCCAAACTCTAAAGCTTTTTCTTGCACTGGTGTGCGTGGAAAATCTCTTGTTGGCAAAGATGATAAAACAAAGCGACTTTTACCCGAAGAAACAGTGATACGAGCATGATCTTCGGTTAGCTCAAGTAAACTATTTTCTGGAAGCGCACGACAAATATCTAAAAATTTTTTACCAGGCAACGTAACTTCTGCCGGTTTTTCTATCGCCTGTTCCATATGAGTCAAGCCACAGAGTTCAACCTCAAGATCTGTTCCAATAAAAGTCAAGTCTTTATCTTGCAGGGTTACTAAAATGTGCGACAAAATTGGTAAAGTTTGACGTCTTTCAACCACGCCAGCCACCAATTGCAAGGGTTTAAGCAACGATTCACGTTTAATTGTAATTTTTACCATATTTAAATATCCTTAGTATTCTTAAGTAGATAAAATTCGCATTAGATTACGATAGTCTTCTGCTAAATTGGCATTGCTAGTAACCAATGTTCTAATTGTACGACAAGCATGCATCACAGTCGTATGGTCTCTACCACCAAAAGCGTCGGCAATTTCGGGTAAGCTATGATTAGTTAAATCTTTAGCAAGAGTCATCGCAATTTGCCGTGGCCGCGCCAGTGAGCGATTACGGCGCTTCGATAACAAGTCTGCAATTTTAATTTTGAAGTACTCAGCAACCATCTTTTGAATATTATCAATCGTAACCAGTTTTGCTTGGAGCGCCAACAAATCTTTTAAGGCTTCGCGTGCAAAATCCAAAGTAATTGATTGTCCGGTAAAGTGTGAATTAGCAATGACTCTTTTTAAAGCGCCCTCCAACTCTCGTACATTGGATTGAATATGCTTAGCAATAAAAAAAGCAACATCATCGGGCAAGTCTATTTGTGAAAGTTCAGCTTTGCTTTTTAAGATAGCAACACGCATTTCAAGCTCTGGTGGTTCAATGGCGATAGTTAATCCCCAACCGAAGCGTGATTTTAGGCGCTCTTCTAATCCAGAAATTTCTTTTGGATAACGATCACAAGTTAAAATGACTTGTTGTTCTGCATCCAATAGCGCATTAAAGGTATGAAAAAATTCTTCCTGAGAGCGTTCTTTGCCCGCAAAAAATTGAATATCATCTATTAATAACGCATCGAGTGAACGATAAAACCTTTTGAAATCATTAATTGAATTGCGCTGCAAAGCTTTTACCATGTCTGCAACAAAGCGTTCAGAATGCAGATATAATACGTTGGCATTGGGGTTTTGTGCCAGAATAGTATTGCCAATAGCATGCATTAGGTGAGTTTTACCAAGCCCCACCCCGCCATAAATAAATAACGGGTTGTATGCCTTGCCGCTATTTTTTGCGACTTGTAACGCTGCTGCTCGCGCTAGTTGATTTGCTTTGCCCTCAACAAAATTCTCGAAAGTAAAATTTTTGTTCAAATAATTTAGAGTGGGATTTTTAGAAAGTTTTGTTGGAATTTTTTTTTGTTTGGTAAGCGCTTCAGCATGCCTAAGGCTACCAACAGCAAGATGTACCTTGGGGTTGATGTAACCGATATCTTGTAAAAGAGCAGTGATTTTTACAAGAAAATTATCTTGGATATAATCAAGAACAAAATTATTTGGCGCAAGCAAAACCAGAGCGTCTTCGGTGACCTCGACTTGCAATGGTCTAATCCAAGTATCGAATTGTTTTGTTGGAAGGTCGTCTTGTAACCGCTCAAGACATTGTTGCCAAAATTTTAGTTCCACGCGCCCTCTTTGTATACCAAAAAATTATTGCGTCATTCTAGCGTGATATCTTGAGGTTATCCACAGGGAGCGTTAATTATTTATGATAAGAAAATCCACTGCTTCGGCAAGATTGGCATAGACGGGAACGTCTATTTCAGCTTTTAATGTTTCCGCTCCCTTGCCGGTTTTGACCAATATCGCCGTGGCCCCACATGCTTTAGCCGCAAGAATATCGCGCATTGCATCACCAATAACTAATATTTCTTCAGGGGCAACATTAAATTTTTTGGCAGCTTGTAGCAGCAGTCCGGGTTTTGGTTTTCTGCACTCGCAATTATCTTCTGGACCATGAGGACAAACAAAAATGGCATCTATATCAAAATGGCCACCAGCCGCAGTGATTTGAGCAATCATTTTTTTATGAATGGAATCTAAAGTTTCTACAGTAAAATAATGTTTGGCAATTCCAGATTGGTTGGTTGCAATTGCGACATTATAGCCGCTATGCTGCAATTTAGAGATTGCTTCAAGGCTTCCAGGAATAGCGCGCCACTCATCCGAAGACTTTATATAAAATGGTGAATCTTCGTTGATTACACCATCGCGATCTAGAACAATTAATTTGAGCATAATGAGATTCTAACATTTTTGCCACGAAATTTGCATTGAAAATTGGCGGTTTTATGATACAATGCATAGCTTGGTGGAAGAAGCGGAACTCACCCCTGCTTACATTAGATAAAAGGAGTTTTTATGAAAAAAACGGACGTGAAGAAATTAGCTCTTGTTTTGTTTGTGTTTTTCATTATGAACAATGAAATAAGTTTTGCTAAGTCAGTCTTACCATTTACAGAAAAAGCCGCTAGTAAATATACGCCTTATTTGCAATTCAAAGGATCTCGCCTTTTTCCTTCATATGTATCTGCCGCAGCTGTAATTGCTGATTTGTTTGCTCCTGTTTGGCAAAGAAGTCGCGCCGATTTATTTTTTACTGAATTCAAAGCAAATAAGCGCACCGGAACTTCTGTTGGGGGAAATGCTCACTTGGGTTATCGCCATTTATTTCCAGATGGTAAAAAAATGTTAGGATTTTATGGCTCTTTTGATCGTAAAAAAACTAATATGCGTGAGTACTTTAATCAGGTTGCATTAGGTGGCGAATGCTGGGTTCATAATTGGTTTATTGGTGGGAATGTTTATAAGCCAATTGGCAGTACCGTAAAATACCCCAATAGTGCACAGCTTGAAAAAGCATTGCCTGGTGCCGATGCTGAGATGGGTTATGAGTTCATAAATGGTTTGGTGGGTTATGTTGGGGGGTCTTATTTTCACGCCAGCGAGGTAGCTACTGTTTGGGGACCAAAAGCGAGACTAACCTATGATTGGTTTAATAATGGAAATAGAATTTTAGGAGTCTTTGACAAGTTTGGTTTGGAGACAGGCGTTCAAAACGATAAGCTTAATGGGATAACTTGGTATCTTAGTGCCAATATCAGGATCGGTTTACACAATAAGTCATCCACATTGGAAGATATTTCAAGTCATATGGTTGATCCAGTTCGTCGAAATATGGACATTATTGCTGTATTAGCTACAGCGTTTGGACAAGCAAAAGAAACCAGCAATGGTGGCTTATTTTGGGGGGCAAATGAAGAAGATCGAAAACAATCGTTATATGGCGCCGGCCTTACAGGTTCTGACGTACTTGGGTGGTAAGATTTAAACTGATGTTTTATGGAGGATACATGAGTAAAAAATAGATGTAGTGTTTCTGAGGGATGTTTAAAAGGAAATTAAACAATAATTTTATGGAGAAATTTATATGAGTAACAAACATAGGAGCGTTATAGCGGCACTGCTTTCTGCGTTAGTAGTTACTGCTACTAGTGGCAGTTATGCGGATAGCGATACAGACAATAGTAACCTAATTAAAATTACTAATATTGTCTCTCATACTAGGAGTAGCGAAGATACGGTTTTTACCGATCGACTTGATGGTAGTTATCGCGTGTCTTTTGTAGTGCCAAAAAGTAAACAAGATATATACTCAACTGAGTTTTTTATAACGGATAGCGATAATAAAAAACACGTTGGGACAGTTGCTGATAGTGGCGATAATTGTAATGTTTTAAGGGCTGGCTTGTACCTTAGGTGTAATGTAATAGGGCAGTTTCAAGGAAAGGATGCTGCTATCTACAGAAACTTTACCATTAATGTATTAGACACAAATAAGCAACCAGCAGAAGTAATTGAAGACAAAATGCCAGAGCTAGAAGTTACGATGGGTTCTGATAATACTTTGGTGCTAAAAAACATTAGCTCTGAAAAATTAAAAATAACAAAAGTGGAGGCGGGTAAATATGTAAGCACTGATTCGAGCGGTGTAGAAAATGGAGAGTTATGTCCCAGCGTATCTCACTCAATTAAATTAATTCCTAGGGCTTGTTCTAATGGAAGTACGTTTACGGACACTATTAAGATCGAGTACGATGTTGATGGGAAAAGTTTAGAGAGCAAGATTGTTATTGCATGTACTTGTGATAAAACAATAGAAAATGCGCTAAAAACGACTACTCAAGCTAATGTGGAAAAAGAAGCAGCTTTAATTGCTAAAACAGCTGCGGAAAATCAAGCAAAAGTGGATGTAACCACTGCACAAGACACATTAAAAGTTGCGGAGAAAAAGGCCGCTGATGCGTTAGCCGCTCAAACAGCTGC
>JBAXAM010000047.1:0-6918 GCA_037142515.1 bacterium
CAAATATGCTGCCTCGTCAAAAATAATTTACAGAAAGGATGTTACACTACCATAACGATGGATCGGAGAGAATCTTATTTCTATATTGACCTGTTCAATTTCTTCCATAAAATTTTAAACCTCATAGGCAAAATGGGCGATACTGGAATCGAACCAGTGACCCCTGCCGTGTGAAAGCAGTGCTCTACCACCTGAGCTAATCGCCCGCGTAAAACTTATTCCTTTTCTAAAAAGGTAATACTAGTTTATAATCCACCTTCTTGTCTAGAATTATAAGGTATTTGTATGATTGTTCGAACTCGTTTTGCACCTAGCCCAACTGGTAGTTTGCACTTAGGTAACATTCGTACCGCGCTTTTTTGTTGGCTTTATTCGCGTAATCGTGGTGGCGAATTTATATTACGGATCGAAGACACCGATCAGGAGCGTTCGACCCAAGAAGCTACCCAATCAATTTTAGATAGCATGAATTGGCTTGGCCTTGATTATGATGCTGGGCCGTTTTATCAAGCCAAGCGGCTCGATCATTATCGCAGCGTAGCGGAGCGTTTAATCGAAGCAGGTTTAGCTTATCGCTGTTATTGTTCTAAAGAAAAATTAGCTGAGCAAAGAGAACAGCAACTTGCAAACAAGGAAAAACCGCGTTATGACGGATGTTGTCGCGGTCAAAACTTACCAGAAAACAAAGAGCAAGCATTTGTTATACGCTTTAAAAATCCACAAGAAGGATCAGTTGAATTCGAAGACCAGGTGCTAGGATCTTTGAGCTTCCAAAACAGCGAACTTGACGACTTAATAATTATTCGTACAGATGGTTTTCCAACCTATAATTTTTGTGTGGTTGTTGATGATTTAGACATGAAAATCACTCATGTCGTTCGTGGTGCTGACCATGTAAACAATACTCCAAGGCAAATTAATATTTTTCGTGCTTTTGACGCCGAGCCGCCAATATATGCTCATGTTCCGACAATTTTGGGCAATGATGGCAAGAAGTTATCTAAAAGCCACGGTGCTACTGGTATATTGCAATATCGTGATGATGGCTTTTTACCAGAAGCCATATTAAATTATTTAGTGAGGCTTGGTTGGTCACACGGTGACCAAGAAATTTTTTCGCGAGACGAAATGATCAAACTGTTTGATATCAAAGATATCAACAAGGCAGCAGCGGCTTTTAATCCCGAAAAATTACTTTGGATTAATCGTCACTACATTAAAACACTGGACCCGCAAGTAGTGGCATCTTATTTAGCGCCACAAATGCAGGCTCTAAAGATCGATTATAGTGAAGGGCCGGCTCTTAGTGAAATAGTTGTTACTTTGAGAGAGCGAGTAGAAACTTTGCGCGAAATGGCGGTTAAAAGCCGCTGCTTTTATGAAGAATTTGCTAATTATCAAGAAGATGCTAAAAAATATTTAAATCCAGAGATAACTGCATTTTTACAAGCTACGCGTCACCGTATCGATATTTTAACTGCGTGGACTGATGAAAATTTGCACCAGGTGATTGAAGATATTGCCAAGCAATTTGAATTAAAACTTGGTAAAGTGGCCCAGCCTATTAGAGTTGCAGTTACTGGAACTATTGTATCTCCTCCTCTTAACATAACGCTTAGGCTGTTAGGAAAGCGACGTGTATTAGGGCGAATTGACAAAGCTTTATCTTATATCTCTGATATAATAAACTAAATATATGAAAACTGATAAAAATAAGACAATGATTTGTTCGTTTTGCGGTAAAAAACAAGGTGAAGTGCAAAAGATAATTGCTGGTACATCTGCTTCTATATGCGATGAATGTATTGGCATGTGCGGGGAGATGCTAGAGACTGATCAAAAAGCACAGCAAGCTGCTGACGCTGAAATTAGGGTGCCAACACCAGAAGAAATTAATAAGTTTTTGAATGATTATGTGGTTGGTCAAGAATATGCAAAAAAAACATTAAGCGTTGCCGTTCATAACCACTATAAAAGATTATCTTATAAAAATAGCAAAGATGATGGTGTTGAGTTGAGCAAAAGTAATATCCTGCTTGTCGGTCCAACCGGGTGCGGTAAAACTTTACTTGCAGAATCGCTCGCTAGGATGCTGAATGTTCCTTTTGCTATTGCAGATGCTACGACACTTACTGAAGCTGGTTATGTTGGTGACGATATTGAAACTATCGTTCAAAAACTGCTACAAAAATGCAATTACGACACTAAAAAAGCCCAAACCGGCATAATTTATATTGACGAAATAGATAAAATATCGCGTAAAAGTGATAGTGCATCGATTACGCGCGATGTTTCGGGTGAAGGGGTACAACAAGGATTATTAAAAATGATTGAAGGGACGGTTGCTAGTGTACCGCCTCATGGTGGGCGTAAGCATCCGCAACAAGAATATTTGCAAGTTAACACTAAAAACATCCTTTTTATTTGTGGTGGAGCTTTTGCAGAGCTAGACAAAATCATAAGAACACGTACGGAAAAATCAGGTATTGGGTTTGCTGCAGAAATTTATGGTGAAGAAAACAAAAAAGCTATTGGGGAGTTATTGCGTCAAGTGGAACCAGAAGATTTAATAAAATTTGGGTTAATCCCGGAGTTTATTGGGCGCCTACCGGTAATTGCAGTATTGGATGACTTGGAAGAGGCTGAAATGGTACGTATTTTAAAAGAGCCAAAAAATGCCCTAACCAAACAATATCATAAGCTGTTTCTTATGGAAAATGTTGAAATTGAATTTCAAGACGAGGCTTTAAAAGCCATAGCTAAAAAAGCTTTGGCAAAAAAAGCTGGTGCTCGTGGCTTAAGATCAATTTTGGAAAAACTGTTGCTTGAAACTATGTATTACTTACCATCACAAAAGGGTTTAAGCAAGGTTATAATCGATGCTGGGGTTGTAAATGGTAAAAATGACCCAATTTTAATATACGAAAAGTAAATAAAAAATATGACTGAAATTAATATGCACATTCCGATTTTACCACTTCGCGACTCGGTTATTTATCCCTTCATGGTGGTGCCGTTGTTTATTAATCGTCCTAAGTCAATCCAGGCGTTAGAAACAAGCGTTAATACGGGCAAGCAAATATTTTTTGTTGCACAAAAAGATGCGAAAAAAGAAGATCCAAAACTTGATGATCTATATCATATTGGTACCATGGCTAATGTTTTACAAGTATTAAAGTTGCCAGATGGCACTATCAAGGTTTTAGCTGAAGGCGTTAGTCGCGGCAAAATTAAGAATTTAGTAGTAAATGAAGAATTACTAATTGGCGAAATCGAAGTATTAGAAGATATTGTACTCAAAGACAATGAAACTGAAGCATTGGTTCGTTCGCTTCTAGATGAGTTTAACAACTTCGTTAAATTAAATACTAAAATTCCTCCGGAAATCTTATCTGCTCTCGCTAATATTAGCGAACCCGGGCGTTTAGCCGATGCTGTTGCCGCACATTTGCCATTGATCAAATTTGGAGACAAGCAGAAAATTTTGGAAGTACAAGATGCTAAACAGAGATTGCGATTTGTTAGTAGTTTATTAGTACATGAGCTTGAAGTGCTTCAAGTCGAAGAAAAATTAAAATACCGCGTTAAAACTCAGTTGGATAAAACGCAGCGAGAGTTTTATTTGAATGAAAAACTCAAGGCAGTACAAAAAGAGCTAGATGAGATCAGTGAGGGTCGTCAGCCGTTGTCTGAAGCAGAAAAACTAAAAGCAAGGATTGAAAAAGCTGGTTTGAGTAAAGAAGCCAAAGAAAAGGCTTTAGCCGAATTTAATAAGCTAAAAATGATGCCAGTTATGTCGGCAGAGGCAACTGTTTCACGTAACTATTTAGATTGGCTTTTAGGTATACCCTGGAAGAAAATGACCAAGGTTAATAACAGCTTACCTAAGGCTGAAAAAATTCTTGATGTTGGTCACTATGGTTTAGAAAAAATTAAAGAACGCATCATAGAATATTTAGCAGTACAAAATCGAGTGCGTAAAATTAAAGGACCAATTTTATGCTTAGTTGGGCCGCCTGGTGTCGGTAAGACCTCTTTGGGGCAATCAATTGCTCGTGCAACAGGGCGTGAATTTATTCGTGTTTCTTTTGGTGGCGTGCGTGATGAAGCAGAAATTCGCGGACACCGTCGCACTTATATCGGTGCGCTTCCTGGTAAGATTTTACAAAAAATGGCCAAAGTTAAAGTGCGCAACCCGCTCTTTATGTTGGATGAGGTCGATAAGATGGCCATGGATTTTCGTGGTGATCCGGCTTCTGCCTTGCTCGAAGTATTGGATCCAGAACAAAATCACGCCTTCAACGATCATTATCTTGAAGTTGATTATGATCTTTCTGATGTTATGTTTATTGCTACTGCAAACTCATTAGATATTCCGCCTGCTTTGCTCGATCGTATGGAAGTACTGCGTTTGTCCGGTTATACCGAAGAAGAAAAATTGCATATTGCTATGCAATATCTGATACCAAAACAAATCAAGGAAAGCGGTCTTAAATCTAAAGAGATTGTATTTGCCGAAAGCGCAATTGTAGAGATTATTCGTTATTATACTCGTGAAGCTGGAGTGCGTAATTTAGAGCGTGAAATTGCTAAGATATGTCGTAAGGTTGTAAAAGATATTTTGATTAATCCCAAGAGTAAAAAAGTAGAAGTTACCGAGCATTGTATTGAGAAATATTTGGGTGTAAAAGTTTATCATTTTGGCTTGGCAGAAAATAAAGATCAAATTGGTCAAGTAACTGGTTTGGCATGGACTGAAGTTGGTGGAGATTTACTGACGATTGAAGTAGCGGTTGTTCCTGGAAAAGGTAAAGCAATTTATACCGGTCGCTTGGGCGAAATCATGCAAGAATCAATTCATGCTGCTTTAACCGTAGTGCGTAGCCGTAGCGAAGCTTTGGGTACTGAAAAGGATTTTTATGAAAAATGTGATTTGCACGTTCATGTACCTGAAGGTGCTACTCCCAAAGATGGTCCCAGTGCTGGTATTGGCATGTGTACAGCCTTGGTTTCTGCATTAACTCATATTCCGGTGCGCGCAGATGTTGCTATGACTGGTGAAATAACTTTGCGTGGAGAAGTGTTGCAGATTGGTGGACTAAAAGAAAAATTGTTGGCTGCGCTACGTGGTGGCATCAAAACCGTGATTATTCCAGAGGAAAATGTTAAAGATTTAAAGGAAATGCCAAAAAATATTACAGAGCATTTAATTATAAAACCGGTTAAGTGGATCGATCAGGTTTTAGAAATAGCATTAAAGCGCAAGCCCCAAGTTCTAAAGGTTAAAAGTGGTTGCAAGAAAACAAAAAAAAGCCGCAAAAAATAAACACGGATTTGACGAAAGAAAATTCACGGGTTTAACCAGCGATATTATTAAGCAAGCAAAAAAAATGGGCGCAACGGCGGTTGAGGTTGATGCCGATATTAGTTCTGGTTTTTCTGTTAAGGTTCGTAAAAACAAAGTTGAAACTATTGAGCATAGCAATGGCAAAACTTTAGGTGTAACCGTGTACTTCGGCTATCGCACTGGAACAGCTACCACCTCCGATTTAAAACCGGAGGCTATTACTACCATGATTGAAAAAGCCTGTCATATTGCACGGTTCACTAGTGAAGATACTTTTGTTGGTTTAGCCGATTCGGAATTAATGGCTTATGATTACCAGGATTTGGATCTATATCATCCTTGGCAGGTTAAAGTTGAAGAGGCAATTGATCTGGCAAAAAGCGCCGAAACTAAAGGCTTTTCTTACGATAAGCGGCTGACTAATTCTGAAGGTTTTGGGGTAGATACTTTTCAAGCCCTTAATGTTTACGCTAATAGCCATGGCTTTTGTGGTACTACTATTGCGACGAAGCATAGCTTTGGCTGTTCTTTTATAGCAGAAGATAAAAATGATATGCAACGTGATTATTATTATACCGTTGCGCGTGATGCTTGTGATTTGGAAAAGGCAGATAGTGTTGCTATAGAGGCAGCTAAGCGTACTATTAACCGGCTTAACGCGCAAAGAATTACTACGCGTAAATGTCCGATAGTTTTTATTGCAGAAATTGCTAGTAGTTTAATTAGTAATTTTATTCGTGCTACTCATGGTAATAATATTTATCGAAAGACTTCCTTCTTAGTTGATTGCTTACACAAACCGGTTTTTGCTAAACATATTAATATTGAAGAAAATCCGCATATACCAAAAGCATTGGGTAGCGCTGCTTTTGACGGTGAGGGGGTAAAATTATTTCGTAGTGATATCGTGATTGATGGTGTTTTAGAGCGATATGTGCTTGATAGCTATGCAGCACGCAAGTTAAAAATGAAAACCACTGGGAATGCCGGTGGTGTACATAATTTGATTATTAAAACTAGTGATCTTGATTTAAATAAACTGCTTTGTAAGATGGGGACTGGGCTCTTGGTAACTGAGTTAATGGGAGATGGTGTAAATATTGTTACTGGCGACTATTCGCGTGGTATTTTTGGTTATTGGGTAGAAAATGGCCAGATTCAGTATCCCGCAACTGGAGTGACGATTGCTGGTAATTTAAGGGATATGCTGTTGAATATAGTGGCTATTGGTAGTGATGTTGATTATCGTAGCAATATATTGACTGGTTCTATTTTACTTGACAAAATGACCATCGCTGGCAGTTAATTTCTGTTGCAAACTAGTAACAGCAAGGTATTATTGCTGCCTCTTAGTTTTGATTCTTTATGGGCCGTTAGCTCAGTTGGTAGAGCAGCGGACTTTTAATCCGTTGGTCCCGCGTTCGAGTCGCGGACGGCCCACCAATGCTAGTTTAATGTCCAGGAGGGACAATATTGAGACAGTATATACTTATACCAATTGGACAATTTCAGATTATATGATAAAGCAACTTTTTTTCTGTAAATATGTTTAAACTTCTAGCCCTTTTAAA
>JBAXAM010000048.1:0-6742 GCA_037142515.1 bacterium
TTTAAAAGGGCTAGAAGTTTAAACATATTTACAGAAAAAAAGTTGCTTTATCAACTAATAGACCAAGAATTAAACGGCTTGCAGGTTATAGAACAAGTTTCTATGCAAAGTCGAGCTATTCTTGTAACAAGCCATTATGCAAATACAAAAGTGCATGACATTGCTGCTAAAATGGGAGTTAAAATATTACCAAAACAGCTTGCGTCAGAAGTTCCTATAAAAATAGAAGAAGAAAGAAGTGTAAGTGGTTCTAAGAATGGATATTTAGTCATCATAGATGACGTCCAAGAGTTTGCTGATCCTATAGCTGATTACCTCAAAGATAAGTTTGCTGGGGTGGGAGTATACTACCACCCAGAACGTTTTTTAGAAAATCTGTCACAATATCCAAAAGACACTATAATTTGCATGGATCATGATTTCAAAACTAAAATGAATGGTATTGACCTGGCTAAACAATTACATAAGGCTGGTTATACAAAACTTTATTTGTTTTCTGGTACTACTTTTGAAAAGGGAGAAGTGCCAGACTATCTGACAGTGTTACTTAAGGGTGATATGGATGCTCTTATACAACTCACTGATGCATAATGATAAAATTAATAAAAAACCCATGGTCAATAATTGATGATTTTATTATTCGGCCAATTGTTAGTTACAAATTTGACAAGACTTATAATATTAGCACCAGCGGAGAGATTGAACATAAGCTCCTTAAAGCTCATGACGAAATTAGCCTATACCACGCAACTTCTTATCAAGCGGTTCCTATAATATATCTAGATGTATTATTTGATTTATTGCAAAACTATTCTCCAGAAACTCACTTCATTGATATTGGTTGTGGCAAAGGTCGCGCATGTTTTTATGCATGTCAAAAATATAAGAGGGTAACTGGAATTGATTTTTCACAAAATTTAGTTGAGGATGCTCAAAAAAATTTAAAATCATTTAGTGGGATTATAAAAGGTGAAATAACATTTGAGCTTAGAGACGCCAGCTTATATGATTTACCAAACGAGCCATCACTAATATACCTATATAATCCATTTGACGAATATATTTTAAGAAAGTTTATAAAAAGAAATATGAACCATTTTTTAAAGTACAAATCAAGAATCGCTTACGTTAATGATGTATGCCATGATCTTTTAGTTGAACATGGTTTTACACGAACGGTCAAATACAATGCGAGGCGCAGAATTTCGATTTATTCATTAGAACAGAGAGCTAATTAGGCAAATATATGCCGTTACCTGCGCTGAATCCATTATATTTGCTTAGCAAATCTTTCTTACCTGTTACAAAGTCATAAACCCATAAATTGTGCACTTCCCCAATTCCGTGAATTCCAGCATAAATACTACCGACCGTCATAATCATCCTGTCTTCCTTTGGTATATATAAAACTGGCGTGCCACGCTTAAATGATAGTTTATCAACGCGCTTACCATCCAAGCTAGCTAAAAAATACTCTTTTTTTTCTCTATCAAAACACACCAATTGTTTAGTTTTATCTCGCCATACTTTCGGACAAGGACAATTTTTAATAGGCAACACTTTTGTTTCGTTATTTTCTACATTATAAATCGACAACTCATCTTCATCATGAGAAAGAAAAACAACTTCACTATCAGAAACTTGTATGAGGTGATTATATTGCGTAGGGCTTTTTGTAATAAATTTTGTTTTATTAATTTCATTTATATTTGCAACGCATAGTCCGCCATTATAAAATTCTTCACCGCTAGACAGCAAAAACAACACCTTCTTATAGGCTGGCATATACAATGGAGCAGAACCACTTCTTAAAGACACCACTTCTCCTGTTTTGATATTAAGCTTAATAATAGTATTTTTTGCATCACCAAAGTGTTTTAAAAAAGTCTTTAATCTTTTTCCTTGAGTCGCATCTTTTATAAGACCTTCAGACCCCTCGAAATCTTTACCAAACGTTCTCATTCCAAATAATATCCAATCATCATCTATCTTGCTGATAGACGACATCTCAGGCAATAACCCTGTGTTTTCATATAATGTCTTAATTTTTTTAGCATTAATATCCATAGATAAAATCGCAGCAGCTTTCTTTGCATAGCCAGAATAAACAATATGGCCACTAGACAATAAATTACTTCTTCTAACTAAAAATTTTTCATTTATCAAGAAAAAATATAGAACAGCAATGCCAAAAATTAAAAAACATATTATCTTTTTCATTAATCACCTGTGTTATTGAGGAGCTAATCCCATACCCAAATATCCATTTTGTTTTAAATGCTGACAATTATTTGTAAAAAGAGAGTACATGCCATTTTTTGCCGAGTTTAATGTTTGCTGCATTTGAGCAGCATTATTCGTCTGCGGCACATTGTGATAAATTATTCGACTAAATTTATAATCTAATATGTTATTGGAAAATTCACCATCAGAAACAACACCTCCAAACATAACAGACCCAAGATTGCTTAAGTCAAAACCGCCATCAGATTTTGCTGGACCAGTCCAAAAAATTTGTTCATGAGCAACATCTAAATGGTGTTCATGTGTCCAGTTATTGCTATACATAAAATTATTTAACCCAGGAAAATCTATTGGACGCATGGCAGCTACAACACTATTTGGCCCCATAGCCATTTTAAGAGCTTCCTTACTAGCATACTGCCTCATAGTTTCTGCACCCAAATGCCCCAAATCATTAAACAACTCCGCATATGCCGCAGTTGTAGTTCCATTTGCAAAATTACCACCGGTAACTGCAGCTACAGTACCACCAACCACACCTGCAGCAAGAGTTCGTTCTGCAATTATCAACATTCTGCTTTGTTCAACGCCTCCAATGCTATTAACTGGTAAAACTGCAGCTACTGATGCCGCTAAAAACCCATCCTTAAAACTTCCTCCTTCAATAGCTCTAACCCCCCCTCCAACCATACCATGCACTAAGCTGTGAGCAACAAATTTATCAAAACCAATACTATTTATTTGACTAAGTATTGTTCCAGCTCCACGCCAGATTGCTACGGTAGCAAAATTTAGTCCTGCAACCATAAAAGCATCGCGTAAACTGCCACCACTGGTTAAAGTGGCTACTCCGCTGTATCCAGACATGCACGCGGCTGTTGCAACCCAACCCAAACCAAGTCCGCTTGTTACAATCCCAATTGCTACACCAGCGAAAGCAGCTACATAAGGATTTTTCAAAGCAGATTTTATGCCGCTACCTATGGCTTCTCCTACATTTTTAACACCGTTCCATATGGCTTGTCCAACGTCTTGAACAAAATGAAATATCGGCCTGAGCACATTCTTCTCAACCCAATGGAAAACATTAAAAAATCCAGTTGGGTCTGTAAATGCTATAGGATTATTGACACAATAACTATAGCGATTTAAACATTGACTATTACTTGAGTCTTGTACAAAAGGATCGGCACTTAAAAACCTGCCAACTACCGGATCATAAACCCGGCCTTCCATATGAATTAAATTAACCCCTTCTATTGTTTCATGTCCAGTAAAGCCTTTATTAGTAACCGGATGAAATGGAACCACACCTTTAGTTTGTTTCCGCTCACCAAATGGCGTATACGAAAAATGTTGTACCACATTTGCATTCGCATCAGTTATATCAGTAACTGAACCTAAATTATTATGCAATGCTTCATAAATCTCAGTACTATCTTCTTTTTTTATGTGGATAGTGTTTGGTCCAATATATGCTTTTTGCTCGGTAGTAATTAATTTTCCATTATCAATTATTACTTCTTCATAATTGCCCAAGTAAAAAGTCATGGCAGTTTTATTATGAGTTTCATCAAACCGAGAAATTTTCTGATAATCAGCATCGTAGAGAAATCTTACATTTGCTTTGAGTGTTTTTATGGTTAATGGCTTGCTATAACTTGTGTAGGTAATACTGCGATCCCCGTTTAATGACCCATTAACCTGATCACCATTAGCATTGTATTGAAATTTTGCTGAATATTTACCGCTAATACTTGTTACGGCATGATGGCCAGCACCGTTTTCTCCATATTTATATGCACCAACATCAGATTTGTAGGTGATATTTCCCAAAGTGTCATAGTGCAAAACTAGAGCTTCTTTTTCGTTATTATCTGCTTTAATAACGCGATTTAATCCATCGTATTGAAAACTTTCAAGCGAATTATTAACAACATCTTGGTGGGTTTTAATATTACCAAGAAGATCATAATTAAAAGTTTCTTTCTGTATTGCTAAATCAATATGCTTATGTGAAGCAGTAACTCCTGTAAATTCCGGTAATAATTTTTTTTGCGCCAAAAGAGGCATACTCAAAACAGTATCAATATCAATTAAAAAATTAGTTTTTGGATCGTATGTATAATTAGTAATTAAACCATTACTGTGGCTTTCAGAAATCACATGCCCCGCAGCATCTTTAGCATTCAAGCTCCAATAAACTTTTCCGGTTTGCGCATCACTGATTTGCACAAGATAACCAAGTTCATTATAACTGTTTTTTACTTGTAATTTATTAGGGTAAGTTTCTATATCAATTCTGCTGCTTGCATCATATGTATAATTTTTAATATAGGTCTGATCTTTATCAGCAACATTCGCATTTTCTTGTGAGATTCTACCTAAATGATCGTAACTATAACTACGGGTATATGCTTCAAGGCCATTGTATCTAGCTCTATGAATCAATATTGGGTTATTTACAACACTGCTGACTTCGGCCAATTTACCAATTCCATTTGCTTGTATATCGTATTTCCAGGTGCTAATACTGGCTTGGTCAGCACCAGCATACTCAGTACGATTAATCATGCGACCTAACTTGTCATACTTGAACGTTGTGGTGTTCTTCAAAGCATCAGTTTGGCTAACAAGATTTCCCAAAACATCGTACTGATAAACCCAGTAGCCCTTATCTTTATCGTCGATTGCAATTTTTCTGCCCAAATTATCATATTCAATTTTTGAAAGATTGCCTTCACAATCAATCATTGCAACCATGTTGCTATAAGCATCGTATTTATAGGTGGTTGCTGAGTCTAAATTATCAATAGTTTTTGCTAGTTCACCAATAGCATTAACTTGTTTTATCTGTTTTTGTCTTAGTTGATTAATAGCGGTAGTAGTAAATCCGTCATATATTATTTGTGTTAGGCTTCCATCGGGAAGAGTGCTTTGAATTACTCGGCCCAAAATATCATATTGCATTTTTGTGTAATATACTGGGTCTCCTGCAAAAAATGGCGCGGTGGTTTGAGTTACTCTTCCCAACTCATCATAATGGGTTAACTGCCAGATAGTTTTTCCATCCATATTTTGTGTAGTACTTGCAACTTTTCTGCTTAAAACATCGTAATATTCATTTTGCGTAGTGCTGTTTTTTGTGTAGCTTGTTATGACATAAGAGCAGTTTTTAAGTGTGTTTTTTATTTCTTCTGTCGGAATAGATGCGGGATTAAACCAACTATAACTTACATCAGTCTTAGCGCTATCGGAATTTATTTGTTCTACAAGACGTGTAAAATCATCATATTGATAAGTGGTTTTTAGGCCGTTTAAGTCTATAGATTCAGTAACGACTCCAAAACGAGGGTCAATTGTTTTGTATGTTGATTGGCCTAAGGGATTAGTAGTTTGAATTATAAAACGGCCAAAATCATCGTATTTTACTTTTGCTGTTCTTGAATCTATTCCATTGCCGGAAACGGTAGTGCTAATGATATTACCAAAAACATCTCGTTCATATTTAGTTGTCAGAGCTAATTTAAGATCATCTGGTTCTGCAATAGTTTGCATAAGCAGAGAAGTCTCTGGATCGTAACTAAAATTACTTGTTCTTGTTTGTGTTAACCGACCCGTAGCAGCCTTGATTACTTTTGCTGTTATTAATTCACCAATAAACCATTTTTGCGAATCATTATGATAGGTGTTTTCAGTAGTGGTTGTATAAGTTTCGTTTGTAGTAGCATCCTGAATGCTTGATATTATCTTAAGAGGATTAGCGTAATCGTCGAACGTATTATCTAGGGTTGCAGTGCTGAGCAAAGCACCGTCAAGTTGATAAGTTTTCTTTATGCTCTGTTTTACATATGGAGAATAATAGTTATTGAATATTTTTAAATCCCAATTATCTTGTGAGCTTGAAATTAAAGTTCCATCAGCCCGTCTTGTTTCACTTGCCATTGGCATTCCCTTATTGTGTAAATTAATATCTTGGCTATAAGTGATTGTCGTATTAATACCAGTGCTTTGATCAGTAGTAGTAACCTTATGAAAACCTAAAAAGCCCAAGCCTAAGTGATTAACCTTGGCGCCAGTATAGTGATAATTAGTTATATGACGATTGTTCTTGCTGTTAGTGTCATTGCTTGCGGCTTCACTTGCAGTTTCATACACAACATACATTGGTCCTTGCCAATCCATGTTTGGATATTTGGCATTATGCTCTTTAGTATAAACTTCAGTTTTTTTGTTGCTTAGTGATTCATAGTCAATAGTGATTTTGGCATCAAAACCATCTGTAATAGAAATTAGATAGTCAGGAAGTTTTTTGGCACGATTGAGCCAAGCACCTTTATAGCTAATAGTTGGATTCCACCGAACATGTTGAATAATGTCAGGGAGCCCGCTACCAGTAAGATCTATAAAAACCACTCCATTATCAGTCCCTTGTTGCCCGCCAACGGTAGTGTAACATCCTTTCTGTAAATTATTTTTGACGAGGCAGCATATTTGT
>JBAXAM010000049.1:0-6533 GCA_037142515.1 bacterium
TTTGAAGTTGCCATGGAAAAACAGCGAGAAACTTCGCGGGCTGCTAATAAATTTAACGCGACTAGTACAGTCAAATTAGCTGTAGATGGCATAACTGAATTTACAGGTTATACGCAGAATAGCTGTATTGGCAAAATACAGGGCTTATTTAAAAAAGATGGTATGAAAGTAGAGTATCTATCTGTAGGAGAAGAAGGGATTGTTGTTTTAGATAAGACGGTTTTTTATGCAGAGTCCGGCGGTCAAGTTGGTGATCTTGGTGAAATTTATTCTGATCTTAGTGTTTTCACGGTACAAGATACTCAGAAGCATGGCGCTTTATATTTGCATCATGGTACAGTAGCAAAAGGTTCTTTTGCATTGAGTAATTCAATTACTGCTATGATTAATGAAGAGCGGCGTCAAGCCATAAGATTAAATCATTCTGCTACCCACTTACTGCACGCTGGGTTGCGCTTTGTTTTGGGTGATCATGCCCTGCAACGTGGTTCCTTGGTTGATAATAAAAAGCTGCGTTTTGATTTTACCCATATGGCAGCTTTAACTGCAGAAGAATTGCGCGAGCTTGAGCGGATAGTAAACAAGCAAATTCGTGCCAATTTAAAAGTGCACACTGTTGTTAAATCCCTTGAGGAGGCGAAGAAGGAACAGGTGTATGCGTTATTTGGTGAAAAATATGGTGATGAGGTGCGCGTTGTTAAAATGGGAGATTTTTCCAAAGAACTTTGTGGTGGTACCCATATTAATGCAACCGGTGAAATTGGTTTATTTAAAATCGTAGCTGAAACTAGCGTTGCTGCTGGTGTTCGTCGTATTGAAGCAGTTACCGGTGAAAATGCTATTATTTGGTTATATGAAACAGAATCTGAGTTCGTTGATAGATTGCAGCAAGTTTTAGCCCAGAAGCATTCTCTAGAAAAAGAAATAGCTAATTTGAAAAGTGAAAGAATGGTAAGCAAAAGCCAATCTTTGATTGATCAAGTCGTTGCCATTGGCAGTATTAATGTGCTTGCAACTAAGCTGACCAATGCTGATAGTAAGACGTTGCGTTTGACAGTTGATACTTTAAAACAGCAATTAGGTTCTGCAGTGGTAGTGCTCGCGACTGTGTCCGGTGACAATAAGGCGCAGTTGATTATAGGTGTGACCCAAGACCTGCTTAATAAAATTAAAGCAAATGAATTATTGCAGTATGTAATGGAGCAAATAGGTGGTAGTGGTGGTGGTAGGGCCGACATGGCACAAGGTGGTGGCACTAATATTGCTGCGCTTGAGAGTGCTCTTGCTTCGGTTGCTGCGTGGGTAAAAAGTAAAGTGTAGCTATATCTCTATTGTTTAAGATTATTTTAAGACTTCTGCGTGATTTGTTCTTTGCACTTAAGAATTCCTTAATATTTTAATGCTACGATGAGCTATGAGTGTATCCATGGTGTATGGGAACACGAAGCTTATAGAATGGAACAATAAAGTGGAGAAACAAATATGTTAATTCTTACAAGAAGAATCGGGGAAACCCTTGTTATTGGCGACAATGTAACTGTCACGGTACTTGGGATTAAGGGCAATCAAACACGCTTGGGTATCAATGCACCCAAAGAAGTATCTGTGCATCGTGAAGAAATATATCAGCGTATCCAAGAAGAAAAAAAACAGCAACAGTCTGGCCTAACTGTAGAGCAAGATGAAGATATGGAACCGGTTGCTGAGATTGTCAATTATTAAAACGAAGTTTGCCAAGTTGAATTGTGAAGAAATAGCCGCTAATTTGCGGCTGTTTTTTTATAACTACTGTATTTGCAATTTAGTATTTATGTGCTACAAGACGAAAGTAATATTTATTTTTAAGTTTTAGGGAGAAAAAAGCAATGAAAAAATTAACACTATTGGTTTTTATCGTAGTAAATGCTGCATTGTTATGTGGTTGTGCACAGAATGTTTCTCCAAACACCTATACTACCGGAGAAGTTGGCGTGGTTAGTAGAGTCAAGCCAGGGGTTATCATCGCTAAACGTGTTATCGATATTGATAATAATAGTGGCATGGGTGGTCCGGCTGGACTTGCTGGAGGTGCTGTAGCTGGGTCGATGATCGGCGCAAGTTCAAGCACTTCTACTCATGTATTGGGTGCTGTTGGTGGGGCAGTGGTTGGTGGGGTAGTTGGTCATGTAGTCGATAAAGCTGTTAATCACCATACCGGCTATGAATACATCATTAAGCTTAATGATGGGCAAACAGTTTCAGTTGTCCAAGAAAAGAGCGTGCAACTAGCTATTAAGCAGCATGTATTAGTTATTTATGGGGCTATGACTCGGGTTGTACCCGATAACGCGGTATAACAAAGATGTTAGATTTTATGCCAAAACTAAATTTATCCGTTCTTGCCGTTTTTTCTGTTTTTTTTCTAATAGCTTGTACAGCCGAACGGAATTATCGAGGAGTTGCAGATCCTTTTTGGCGAGAACTTTCGGGAGAGCAAAAACAACTTATCGTTGATCAAGCGTATGAACGAGATTTTGGACAAGATATCAAGAAAGAGGGAAATCATAAATGAGAAAAAACTTATACCTGTGTGCAATAGCCACCATATTATTTACTTGTTTTTTTTTAGTTGGTTGTGCTCCTAGTAAAAGAGTCATACCTTCGTTGCAATACCATGATGCGATTGGTATGAGTATTCCTAAAAAGGCTCATATTTATTGGGTGCCAGGGAAGCAGGCTTCGCATGAAATACCACCATCGGCTGGTTATTCGGGTAATTCCGGACTTGCTGGACTGATTGTAAATTTGATGTTTACATCCGTAGAAAGCCAGCACCGAAAAAGCAATCCTAGTCAATATGTGCTTGAGTATGGAAAAGCTGATGAAGCTGTTTTTCTTACCTCACTTAGAGATGTTTTGGAGCAACAACATGTTTTTAAAAGCGTAGACTTGACAACTGACATAAGCAAAGTTAACGCTAATGATGTGTTGATCAAGATTTATTTCAAAACCACCCGAGTAACTGTTAACAGCGGTTATCTTATTAAACTTTCTGTCAATTTATCTATCCAAACTGGTCGCCAACCTCCGTACGAGCGAACTTACCTTGTTCAAAATGATGAAAGTTTAGATGGGGCTTTTAAGTCTAAGGGTTTTTTAGATAAAAAAACCGAGGTGTCGCAGGAATTATTAACCTTGATTATTAATGGTATCAAACAATGGTATAGAGGAAATAAATGATTAAACAATTATCAAGAATTTTTTTATTCACGCTGAGCCTGATATTTCTATCTGGATGCGCTGTTGAACATAATGTTAAGTTGCCGGAAAGTTTTTGGCAAGATACGAGCCATAAAATAACTGTAGCAAAAACAAAAGTTGTTGACAAACCAGCGCTTCACAAGATCGGTGGTCAAGGCCTGCTCGATGTAGCTATCAGCGCCGTTGCTACTAAGCAGTTTAGCAGTCATGTAGAGAAAACCAGTTTGGATTGGTACAGTGGTTTGTCGCAAAAATTTACCGTTCAATTAAAGCGGCGCAACATTTTTGCGCAAACACATCAAGTGGATGTTGAATCCAAGCAAAAGAAAAATCCTGGTTTTTTTATGCAAATGGGTGGCAATAAAGTATTGCTAATTGAATTGCAAAGGTTAGGAGCCATTCGGAGCTATTATGGTTTTGTGCCGCTTAATGCTCCCAAAGCTTACTGTGTTTTGAAAGGGGAGCTGATTAATCTAGAAGATAAAAAAGTTTTATGGCGCCATCTTGTAGAAATTGTGGAGCCAGTGCAAGGTGAATGGGATCAGCCACCATATTATCCTAACTTTACCAAAGCGTTAGAAGTAGCTATAGCTTCGGCGCAGGAAGAGATCATCGACGGCTTTTTTTCAGGTCATTAATTTAGAGCAATTGCAAAGCTAAACCCAAGAATCTTCTAGTCGCAAGCAAAAAATCTGGTATTATCACAACTTGTAGACCTGGAGAGATGGCCGAGTGGCCGAAGGCGCTCCCCTGCTAAGGGAGTATGGGTCAAAGCCCATCGTGGGTTCAAATCCCACTCTCTCCGCCAGATTTCTTGCAATAGGTGTAGTGTGCGTATCTTTAGTTTACCAAATATTATTTCAGAATTTAAATGCTCGACCAAGCTAGCATTGCCGCTGATTGCAACCGAAATAATCTATGCTTTGAATGGTTTTATCGCAACGATTATGGTTGCGCATTTGGGCCAAGAAGAATTAGCTGCAAATGCTTTAGTATGGAGCATTTATCTTGCTGTAACTGTTTTTTTTGTTGGAATTCTTTGTGTAACTAGTACTATGGTTTCACAGAGTTTTGGTGCTAAAGATGATGTCGGTATTAGTATATGTTTTAAACAAGGGTTAATTATGGCTATTATCCTTGCTTTGCCAATGATGCTGATTATGTGGAGTACGCCTGTTGTTTTAGTTTGGACTAAGCAAGATCCAGCGGTTATTCGTGCTGCCCAGCCATTTTTTTACTCATTAATTTGGGTAATGTTGCCGCTTAACATATTTTGTGTAATCGAGCAATTTTTGATCGGTATTTTAAAAACGCGTTTGGTCATGTTTTTGACTACCTTGTCTGTGCCGACAGGAATATTTTTTTCTTATGCCTTTTTGTTTGGAAAATTCGGTCTACCAAAGGCTGGACTTGCCGGTGTTGGCTATGGTTGGGCGGTGGCATATTCTTTAATGGCTGTGTATTGCATTGGTTATGTATTATTTTCTAAAAAACTAAAGAAGTATTCTTTGTTTAAGCAATGGTGGGTTGTTGAAAGTAAATTTTTATTCGAAATGATCCGCATAGGTTTGCCCATGGGTCTCATGTGGTGTAGCGAACTGATATTTTTTGCTGTTGTTGCCATTATGATGGGGGTTTTGGGTACTACAGTTTTGGCGGCATATCAAATTGCCGATCAGTATTTAATGATCGCACTGGTTGTTCTTTTTGGTTTGCATCAATGTATTAGTATACGAGTTGGTAATGAGGTTGGTAAGAATAATCGCAATAAATTGCATTTGATCTTAGCGGTTAATATTGGAATTGGCTTAGCATTTCTATCAATCTTTAGTATTTTTTATTCTATATATCCGCAAGTTGCGATTTCCTTAGATATAGACGTTAATTCACCTGATTTTATGGCTGTGGCATTTGAAGCTGCAAAATTCTTTCCTATAGTGGGGATACTGCTTCTATCTGATTGTATTCGTATAGTTAGCGCAGGTGCTTTAAGGGGTTTAAAAGATGTTAATTTTCAGTTGGTTATTAGTTTATTTGGTTTTTGGGGAATTGCGTTTCCTATTTCCTATTTATTGGCGTTCAAGTTTGGATGGGGAGGTGTAGGAATTTGGTGGGGTACTGTAATCGGTCTTTTTGTCACAGGTGTTATGTTTTTAGTGCGTTTTTATCGGCTGGCTAAAAGTGCGGATTTGGAGTTGTTGGTAACAAGAAAAGATTAGCTGGCCATCCATTCCTCAAGAATAATCTGTGCTGCCACGCTATCCACCGATTCGTTCTGGAGTGCTTTATAACCACCGCGTGCGAAAATTTCTTCGCGAGCAGCTTTGGTGGTTAAGCGTTCTTCAGCTGCGTATACTTCCAGCTGATAGCGCTTTTTTAATTGTTCAATAAATCTTTTTGCTAGCTTTGTAACCTTCAAATCACTGCCATCAAATTTATATGGTACACCGACTACTAAAGCAAGAGGTTGCCAATTTTTTATTAGGTTATCGATTTGTTCCCAGCGCGGAATACCTTTTTCTGCAAGCAGTGGTGCGAGTGCAGTTGCACTTTTAGTGATTTTTTGTCCGACAGCAACCCCGATATTTCTGGTTCCAAAATCGAATGCAAGAAAAATGTTTTTTTCATCCATGGTTAGCATAAAATTATTTTGTTATTACCGCATAGTAAAATCCATCGCCGCCATTTGTAGTAGGAAAAAGCTGACGATCATGCACAACTTTCGCTTCATTATATTGCTGCATGAAATTTTTGACTACTAAAAAATTCTCTTCCGGCAAAATCGAGCAAGTTGCATAAACCAACAATCCATCATCAGCTAATAATGGCCATAATGCTTTTAATAATTCAAGCTGGCGTGAGGCATTATTTGCAATGTCTTGTGGCTTACGCAAGATTTTAATATCAGGGTGGCGCCTGATTACGCCAGTGCCTGAGCATGGAGCATCAAGCAAAATACGATCGAATTTTTTACCATCCCACCAGTTTTGTGGTTTGCTAGCATCACCACAAACAAATTTAGCTGATAATTGGAGGCGGTTTAAATTAGCTTCAACCATTTTTAGGCGTGCGTCTTCAATATCAACCGCTATTAATTCTTGCAGGTTTGGTTCTGCTTCTAGGATGTGCGCAGTTTTGCCGCCTGGAGCCGCACAAGCATCAAGTACTCGTAGTTTGGGCTTTAATTCTAGTAAATTAGCAGCATATTGGGCGGCTATATCCTGTACTGAAACAAATCCATTGATAAAGCAACTTTTTTTCTGTAAATATGTTTAAACTTCTAGCCCTTTTAA
>JBAXAM010000050.1:0-6343 GCA_037142515.1 bacterium
TTGCTCACTTTACATATCTCTATAGGAATTTCTGCAGCCAATTGCTTGGGTAAAATCTTTATTCCATTTTCAATCACCAGCTTTTGTTAATATAGCTTGTGTTTTTTTATTGTCCATGACTAGCACTGCGGCTGGTGATTTGCTATTTTCTTGGCTAAAGCCTGTAGCTACCGATGTTAATATTATTTTTGTCTTTGTATCGCTTAAAATATACTCGATTCTCTCCTTTGGATAATTTGGATCAATTGGCACATAAGCTGCTCCTGATTTTAATATTCCCAGCATAGCAATTATTACTTGTTCACTTCTATCTAAACACAAAGCTACTAAATCATCCGGTTGAATATTGTAATTTTGCATTAAGTAATGTGCTAATTGACTAGCTTTGTTATTTAGTTCTTGATAAGTGAGTTTTATACCTTCGAATACTACAGCTATATTATCTGGTGTTTTTAACACTTGCTCCTCAAAAAGCTGGTGAATAGTCTTGTCTTTTGGATAGTCTTTTTCAGTTTTATTCCAGTCATATACTATTTGCTGATATTGAGCTTGATTTAACAGGTTTATGTGTCTTAAATCTTTTGTTGATGTTTCATTTTCATCAAGTACTGTCTTGATCGATTCGGCAATACTGTCAATCTGTAGTTGATAAGCTATATCTCCTTCGATAGTGAATTTACTGTTTTCTTGTATCTTTATTATTATTTTATGCTGATCTGTACTTGCAACTTTTCCAACAGTAATTGCAATATCAGTTAGTAACTGCAAATTGTATCTATAACCAAAGTCCTTAACCATAGAACAGCAGCTTTTTTGTAATTGGGACAGATAATCAAATCCGTGATTCAGCGTGTCAGTGCTCACATGGATAAAGCCACGGTTTTCTACTAGGTTTTGTAATAAAATGGAGTCTGAGTTATACAAAGAAACAATAAAATCATTACGATAAAAAAATCGTGCTAATACTAGGTAGGCTGCAGCAAATATTGTAGTATTAAGAACATTATTTGATAAGAAAATTTCTTTAGTGTGCTTTTTTGATTTATTCGTAACTTGATCTAATACTGTGGTAGAAGCATCAGGATAAGTTCTAAAAAATTCTAAAATCTGTTTTTTACATTTTCTTTCTTGTGCCTTAATATTAGCTAAGTACTGTAACTCATCGTCAGTTAATTGATACTCTGTTAATATATCATGATGTTTAATTTTAAGATTTGTTTCGTTGCCGTATATATCTCTTACTTTGTCAAATAATACCCCATTAAAATCTTCTGCAATATAAAACTTATCGTTTAACCATATTTTTACACTAGCAACTGGATTATCATAACCATTGCCAAAGTTTAATCCTCTAAGCAATACACTTAATTTATTGATATCTTTTATTCCGTTTATAATGGCGTAATTAGTAGGTAGATATTTTAAGCTATAATAACTCCGATCTGTTAGGTCTTGTTTAGAGGTGCTTAATGTATTTTTTTCTATTTTAATTATGACATCTTGGAATATAGACAATAAGCGTTCGCTACATTTTAAATTTAGTGACAGGGCTGTTTGATAGTTGCCGGAATTATATGCGGATTAATAATGCTAAACAGATAAATACTGCTGTCTATAACAGCATTTACCTGGGATAGAGGTAGTATCGATATCAAGTGGTTTTTTGCCCAACTGATGACTTCTTCGTCTTCTGATACTATAAAAATAACTTCCCATTTTCTATCTATGAGGTATTCAGCACACTGAATACATAGTTTAGTTTCACCAACCAATATCGCTTTTTTATGTTTTTGTATCATAGGAGTCACCAGAATAAATTACTTATCCCTTGTTGTTTTTAGTAACTGGTTTCAGCGTCCGTTGATACTCAGTGTAATGCTTTGATAAATAAAAAATAACAATTAATATACTAGGCAGAGACTTATGGTAAGATATTTACATGGAAATTACTATAAAAACCGCTATTGCTATGCAAAAATTTGGCGCAGTTGTCGCTAAAGCTTGCGAGCCAGGTTGCACTATTTATTTGCATGGCGAGCTTGGTGCTGGTAAGACCACGTTAGTTCGTGGTTTTTTGCGCGAATTTGGTCATCAGGGACATGTTCGCAGTCCAACTTTTACTTTACTTGAACCCTACCAGCTTGATGCTGCTTTAGTTTGCCATTTTGATCTATATCGCTTGATAAATGCTGAAGAATTTGCCTATATTGGCGGTAGAGATTATTTCTCGCAGCAAAGTATTTGTTTAATCGAATGGCCGGAGCGTGGCAGAGGATTTTTGCCTGAGGCTGATTTAACTTGTAATTTTGATTTTTCTGCAAAAGGTAAGTGGAGGAGGGTGTGTTTAGTTTCTGTATCTGATAAAGGCAAGAATATTGTTGGTAAATTAAACAAATGATAATGGCTCGGTCTAAATTTTTTTTATTTTTTTTATGCTTGATGCAAAATGCATTAGCAGCTCCAATTCGTATTAATGATTTTCGGTTTTCTGCTGAGGCGACAAAAATCAGGTTGGTGTTCGATGCAAGTGGGCCAATCAATTATACAATTCAAGAGCTGCCAAATAAAATAATTATTAATATTAAAAATGCAAAGCTTATTGGGTTGCTCAATAAGACATGGTTATACAAAACCCCTGTAAAGTCCGCGCAAAGTTCTCAGCTTGGTAAAGATTTGCGTTTAACTCTAAATTTAAAAAAGCAAGTAAAGTTACAGCATTTTGCCCTGCAAAAACCTTATCGTTTGGCGCTTGATTTGGAAGATGTCGAGGATGAGCAGATAAATAACTATTATATATCGAATAAAAGCTTGCGTGATGTGGTAATTGTCATAGATCCTGGTCATGGGGGCATGGATCCTGGAGCTGTTGGCTATAGAGGTACTCGTGAAAAAGATGTGGCATTGGCGGTTGCTAAGATACTGCAAAATACGATTAATAAAGTTAAAGGGTTTCGTGCGGTGCTTACGCGAAATGGCGATTATTTTATAACACTGCGCCAGCGCTTAGGTATTGCCCATCGATATAAAGCTGATATGTTTATTGCTATTCATGCTGACGCTTATAAGTATAGAAGTTCACACGGCGCTTCGGTTTTTGCACTATCGCAGCGAGGCGCTACCAGTGAAGCTGCGCGTTGGCTGGCAGAAAAGGAAAATGAATCCGAATTAGGCCAGACTATTTCCGATAAAAATGCTCTGCTGCGTTCGGTTTTGATTGATTTAGCTCAGGCCGCAACTATTCATGCTAGTTTAGAAGTTGGTGAAGCTATATTGCAAGAGTTGGGGCATATTTCTCGCCTACATTCATCTCGGGTTGAGCAAGCTGCATTTGTTGTTTTAAAATCACCGGATATTCCATCGTTATTAGTTGAAACCGGTTTTATTTCGGATCCCTACGAAGAAAGCCGATTGTGTGATCCTAAATATCAGCAAAAAATTGCTACATGTTTAGCTACGGGAATTACACAATATTTCATACACAGGCCACCGCATGAATATTAAAATTTTAGATTCGCATCTGGTTAATCAAATAGCAGCTGGAGAAGTAATTGAACGCCCAAGCTCTGTCGTAAAAGAGTTGCTAGAAAACAGTCTTGATGCTGGTGCAACAGAAATTAATATTGATATTGAAGGGGCGGGTAGCAAATTAATTATGGTTCGCGATAATGGATGCGGTATCGAAAAAGATGAATTGGCTCTAGCTTTAAGTCGCCATGCTACTAGCAAGATTCAAGTATTAGATGATTTAGAGCATATCGATAGTATGGGTTTTAGAGGAGAGGCATTGGCTAGCATCTGTTCAATCGCTCGCTTTAAATTAATTTCTCGTACTGCAAACTCATCAAATGGTTGGCAAGCTTCGGATTTGCAACCATGTTCACACCCAGTTGGTACTACTGTTGAGGTCTATGATCTATTTTTTAATGTGCCGGCACGGCGCAAATTTTTACGTACCGAGCAGACTGAGTTCAATCACATATTGGAAATCGTTAATCGATTAGCTCTTAGCCGTTTTGATGTTGGTTTTTTGTTGAAACATAATGGTAAGGTAATTTTGCAAATATCGCCTGCGAAAACGCAGAAAGAAAAAACAGCACGTATAGGCAAAATAGTTGGAATTGAACTTGTGCAAAATGCATTAGTTATCGATGCTGGATTGACGGGTTTACATTTAGCTGGTTGGGTTTCGCTGCCAACTTATACGCGCAGCCAAGCAGATTTGCAGTATTTTTATATCAACCGAAGAGTTGTACGTGATAAGATTTTGTCGCATGCAATACGTCAGGCTTATCAGGATGTAATTTATCAGCAGCGTTATTCAGTGGTGGTACTATATTTAACTATTGATCCAGAATTAGTTGATATTAATGTGCATCCAACCAAAGCTGAAGTCAGATTCCGTGAAAGCAGATTAATCCATGATTTTGTTGTAAAGAGTGTTCAGGGGGCTTTGGCCGCTGGTAGGCACGCCCCTGTATCTGTTGTAGGTGCTCCGATAAAACATTGTTTTATTTCGCCGCTCGAAAATTTTTCCATTGAATTTAATGATCAGTCATCATTATCACCGGTTATAATTTCGGAAACTACTACGGCGTCACCTTTGGGATTTGCATTGGCACAGATGCATAATATTTATATCTTAGCGCAAAATGATGAGGGATTAGTTCTGGTTGATGCACACGCAGCTCATGAAAGAATTAATTATGAGAAATTAAAAAACTCCTATAATACTGCAATTATTTCAGCCCAAACTACGCTTTTGCCAATAACTGTAAATTTAAATCAAACTGAAATTAACTGTCTTGAATCTAATTTAGAAGTATTGCAAAAACTGGGATTTGATATTACTCGATCGGGTCCTGATAAAGTTTTAGTGCGCGCTATGCCAATATTGTTGCAAGAAGCTGATATAGAACTATTAATGCGTGATATTATTGCAGATTTATTAATGCACGAGAGCTGTGATAGCATTGCTAAAAACATTAATAAAATTTTAGCCACAATGGCATGTCATAGTAGTGTACGTGCTAACCGTAGGCTAGGCCTTGATGAGATGAATGCATTATTGCGCGAGCTTGAAAGAACGCCGCGCGGCGATCAGTGTGGTCATGGTCGGCCAACTTGGGTGCAGTTAACCGTGGCAGATTTGGACAAGTTATTTTTGCGTGGGAGGTAGGTTCACAACCTTAGCAAAAACTCTCCAATAAAGAAGGCCAACAAAAATAGCTCCACCAATTATATTTCCAATAGCGACTGGAAATAAATTTTTGACAAAAAAAGCACCCCAGGTTAGCCCTGATAGATTCAATGCTGGGTCTATAAAAATTCCGGTAGATTTTAAAAACAAGCCTATTGGTATAAAGTACATGTTGGCAATTGAGTGTTCAAAACCTATTGCTACAAATGCCATGATTGGAAAAAAAATAACAAGAATTTTACCGCTTATATCTTTTGAAGCTGCTGCCATCCAAATTGCCAAACAAACTAACCAATTGCACAAAATACCTCGCGTAAAAGCCTCGATAAAGGTAAGCCCAACCTTAGTGTTAGCAATTTTTATGGCAGATAAACCTACTGCCATATCTCCCATTTTCCAGAGATTTGTTTTGTAGTAGAGGTAAGCTAATAATACAGCGCCTATAAAGTTTGTGATAAACAGAAGACACCATTTAAGAGCTACTTTTTTGAAAGATGCTTTTTTATCTAAAAAAGTCATTAGCATCAAACTACTACCAGTAAAAAGATCAGCTCCAGCAACGATCACCAGCATCAGACCAAAAGAAAAAGTTGCTCCCGTAACAAATCTTGCCAATCCAAAACCGAGATATTTAGCGGTATCATGACCGATTAATGTTGACAAGCATGCTCCAAAGGCAATGTAGACTCCAGCTAAAACACCTAAGATTATTGATCTTTCGGTGGTTGAGTTTATCTGTTGCAAACAGATACCATTGCTTAAAAAAGCACCTATTGCTGCTGGTGGGCGGCATACATTGTAAAAGTCCAAACACATATGAGACTAATTAAGTAGTAATAGGCAAGGCAGGCGAGCGCAGCGCGCTCATAAATATCGCTGTAGCAAGCGAGCCTGCTTTCTTGCCATAGTAACGATCATCAGGTATTTATTACTAATAAATACGAGATCGTTATGAAAATTAAATACTTACCAAAATCCTTATACAGGCTTTATAACTATGCCAGTAAGCAAACGGCTATATCTGATCAGATCGAACGGCGTAAGAAGTTCTTGGGTGATTGGGAGATATTAAAGGCACGCAAAGTACCAGAAAAAGATAAAGCAACTTTTTTTCTGTAAATATGTTTAAACTTCTAGCCCTTTTAA
>JBAXAM010000051.1:0-5711 GCA_037142515.1 bacterium
AGTATACTAACCAATATCTGATGAGTCGGCAGTCTCATATGTTATGAACCTATACGACATGTTGTTGCATTTTTCACCTTTGTATAATAAAGTTTTCGAATTCGTATTGGCCATTTTGGTGATAAATTAAAATACTTCCAGAATCAGTCCACGCATCCAATGAAATACACCGCATCTTTTGGTTATTTATAGTAAATTCATCTTCTTCAATACGATGAATATGGCCGTGAATAATTTGATTGGTGGCAAATTTCACCATAAGTTTTTTAATGGTGCTTGTTTGCGGCAGTAAAGTACTTTTGTCTTTAGATAATTTGGTCTTGGCGCTATATTTTTGAATACTACTTGCTAACCAAGTACGAAACTTTAAAGGTAACTTTAAGAATATTGCTATGCCATGTGGAAAGCGCGTAATAGTGCGGAAGATACAATGTTTTATATCTTTGCTGCAAAGAATATCGCCATGAGTTAATAGCGTTGGCTTATTATAAAGATCAATTTTGTATGGGTCTGAAATTAAAATACAGCCACTTTCTTTAGCAAAAGTTTGGCCTAAAATAAAATCTCGATTACCGGGCATTAGATATACCGGTATTTTGCTGCTGATTGTTTTAAGCGCTTTTTTGATTTGTTCGTTAAATATTGAGCGATCATCATCGCCAACCCAGAATTTAAAAAAATCTCCTAGAATATAAAGCGCGTCCGCTTTAGGTGCAGTATCTTCTATAAATTTAAAAAATAAGTTCGTAACTTTTGGTTGCGTAGGACTTAAGTGCAAATCCGCTATGAAAATAATGTGGTTGTTCATGTTTGGCTTTTACTTTTAACTACTTTATCAATTTTTTGCAGCAGCCTAAGCAAAGCTTCTATCTTATTCAATGGTATCATATTGGGGCCATCACACAAGGCTTTTTTAGGTTCCGGGTGAGTTTCAATAAATAGGCCGGCAATTCCTACTGCGACCGCCGCGCGTGCGAGTACTGAAATAAACTCAGGTTGTCCTCCTGACGAACAACCAGTAGCACCAGGTAGTTGCACCGAATGACCTGCATCAAAAATTACTGGGCAACCAGTTTCGCGCATTACTACTAAGGAGCGCATATCAACAACTAGATTATTATAGCCAAATGATGCTCCGCGTTCGCAAACCATGATTTTATTATTGCCGCTAGAACGTGCTTTTTCTACCACAGCTTTCATATCCCACGGCGCTAAAAATTGGCCTTTTTTCATGTTAACCGGTTTACCGAGCCGCATTACTTTTTCGATGAATCCAGTTTGGCGGCATAAAAATGCAGGGGTTTGTAATATATCAGCTATAGCAACAACCTCATCAAAGGGGCTATATTCATGTACATCCGTTAAAATTGGTACGCCAACTTCTTCTTTAACTTTGCGTAAAATTTGCATCGCTTTACTAAACCCCAGTCCGCGGTAACTGTGTGCTGAAAGGCGGTTTGCTTTTTCAAAAGAGGTTTTATAAACAAAATTAATTTTGAGTTTATCAGTAATTTCTTTTAGTTTGACAGCAGATTTCATGGCAATTTTTTCATTTTCAATTACACATGGACCAGCAATCAAAAAAAATGGCTTATCATTGGCTACTTCAAAGCTGCAAAGCTTCATAAAATCACCTCGTTAATTTTGCGATGGCCGCTTGAATAAAACTGATAAAGACCGGATGTCCTTGGCGTGGATTAGATTTGAATTCAGGGTGAAACTGACAACAGAAAAACCAAGGGTGGGTTGGTAGTTCCATCGTTTCTATTAAATTACCATCAGCAGAGCGTCCCGAAATACGAAGACCAGCATTTTCCAATGCTGGCGCTAAATTGCCGTTAATTTCATAACGATGACGATAGCGTTCAACAACTACGTCTTCATCGTAAATTTTGTGGGTAAGCGTTCCGGCAATAATATGGCATGGGTAACCGCCAAGGCGCATTGTTCCACCCAAATCAACTGTCTCATCTCGTTTCTCAATCTGACCAACAACTCCCAGCCATTCGGTGACTAAGGCAACTACTGGATATTTTGTGGTAGGGTCAAATTCGGTGCTATTAGCGCCGCGCATATTAGCAACATGACGTGCGAATTCGATCACGGCAATTTGCATTCCGAGGCAAATACCAAAATATGGAATGTTGTTCTTGCGTGCATATTGTGCGGCCATAACCATTCCTTCTGTACCACGCTTACCAAAGCCGCCAGGTACTAAAATGCCGTCAACTGTAGCTAAAATTTTAGCTCCTTGTTTTTCCAAATCTTCAGCGTCAATGTATTTAATATTAACTCTGGTGCTTGTATTCAGTCCAGCATGTTTTAAGGCTTCATTTATTGATTTATAAGAATCAACTAAATCAACATATTTACCAATCATCGCAATAGTAACTTCATGCGTAGTTTTAGCAGCAGCGGTAATGATTTTCTCCCAAGAGGCTAAATTAGCAGCACCATGAGCTAGGCCTAATTTTTCTGTAACAAATTCTCCAATACCATGATCGTGCATTAATAAAGGGATTTTGTAGACATTATCAACATCTGGTAATGGAATTACAGCGCGCTTTTCGACATTAGTAAATAATGCTATTTTTTCACGTTCATGGTCAGTAATGGGGTGTTCTGAGCGACACATCAACATGTCAGGTTGAATACCGATAGAGCGCATTTCTTTGACCGAGTGTTGCGTAGGTTTGGTTTTAATTTCACCTGCAGAAGCAATAAAAGGAACAAGTGTTAAATGAATAAATAAAGTATTGTGTGTGCCAAGCTCGATACGCATTTGACGAATTGCCTCTAAAAAAGGCAAAGATTCAATATCGCCAACAGTTCCGCCAATTTCTACCAGAGCAATGTCATTGTTAGCTGCACCATCTTTGATACGCGTTTTGATTTCGTCGGTAATATGGGGTATGACCTGAACTGTAGCACCCAAATAATCTCCGTGGCGTTCTTTGCGAATTACATCAGCATAAACTCGACCGGATGTTAAATTATTATGCCGTGTCATCTTAGTGCTAACGAAACGCTCGTAATGTCCAAGATCCAAATCGGTTTCTGCACCATCTTCGGTAACAAAAACCTCGCCATGCTGAAACGGGCTCATTGTTCCTGGATCAACATTAATATATGGATCGAGCTTGATTAGCGTGACTTTAAAGCCGTACCCTTCTAGCAGCGCACCCAAAGAAGCCGAGGCTATGCCTTTGCCCAAAGACGAAACCACACCACCAGTTATAAAAATATAGCGCGTCATTTTCTGTCCCATTTAAAATTTTGGTGTATTGTAACAGAAAAATTTTAAACTGCCATAATCACATTTTTACAGTATAAGTCGCCAAAACTGTTGTGGTGCTTGTGCCATCAAATGGCTGTTGTTGCCAAGAAAGATTCAAACCTAAAAGCCCGATCTTCATAATATCATAGAAGAGGTTGGCAGACGCAGTCGCTAGTGTTTTTCTACTGCTTGGCATTTGGATATTGAAGTTAGTCATGTCTGGATTTTGGCTAGTACCTGCATAGTTTCCAATCTTATAATCCAAATTTTGCTGCACACCAACAACTGCAGACCCGCTTAGGTTTTCAGTAAACTGACTGGATATACCCAATCCAGCCAAAGCCGCAGATGTGTCTTGTGTTAAATCATTATAAGACAAAGGATAATATACAGAATCAGTGACATCTTCTGTGTACGCGCCATTACTGATACTCACATAGCGTAATCCAACAAAGGGAATGGCTTTAATTCTATTGTCTATAGGCTGAGTATAGTTTGCTTGTATTTGACAACCCTTGCTACGCACCTTAGTATTACCTTGTCCTGGCTCACTGTAAATAAGGCTAGGGCTAGGCATGTCTACACCAACGCGGCTGATTGAAAGTATATTATCTGCGAAAGCAGCAGATGCGTGAAATCCTAATCCATTACCGTCATCGTTTAAATTCCAATGGCCAAAGAAACCAAGTATTGGGCTGCCTGCCTTTTCTCTGGTTATTGTTGATGAAACAGCGGTATTAAAAGATTGATCAGCAAAGATACCGAAACGAGCGTTACGAGCAGGGCTATAGCCAACCACTACAAAGCCCGTCTGATCTCTGTTTAAAGGAACAGCATTTGTGCTAGTGCGCCTACCACCGACTTTTACGCATAGGCCATATTTATCAAATCTGTCGCAATCATAAGAAAGAGCGATTTGTATAGCAGCAGAATGCATATTGATAGCTGTACTCAATCCTTGTACATTTTGCTGGACGCTTTGTAGCGTATAAGAATAATTAGGAGGAACTATGGTTAAATAAATATTGTTAGTGTCATGAGAAAACGTTGCACGATATGGCGTTCTAATATTCGATTCGAACGAAGAAAACATGCCAGTTATTCCACCTGTGGCGGTAAATATAGTAGATTTTTTATTTGTGTGCCCTTGCTTATAAGAATCATACACATATAAAATGCCATCAATAGTAGCTGAACCGGCAATAATCAAATGCTGAAATGCATTACCAATGCTCGCTATTACCACTTTACCAGTTGAAGATTGAGTATATGTTCCACCAAAATTAATAGTATCACTAGTTGAACTAGTTAAATCTATAGTCCCATTATTGATTACTGCAGAAGAGTCAGCTATTGAACCACTTCCATACAAAGCAAGAGTTGCTCCGTTATTAATTGTTGTTGGACCAGTATAGGTGTTTACACCAGCTAAGGCTTCACTACCACTGTCAATGGTTAAACCACCAGTACCAGTATTACCAAAAATCACTCCAGAGAATAGACTATTTGCAGCCGATAAGACCAGTATTTTATTACCCAGGTTAACACCGTCAATAATATTGTTATTTCCATCTCTATTGATACTACTGATGCTTCCTATAGTTTTGATAGTTGATGTGCCACCAGTTATTCCAGATATGTCAAATAGCGCGCCCCCCCAGCCGCCAAGATAAACTCCAGAAGAGCTGGCTATCGAGCCATTTCCTGTCAAAGCAAGAGTTGCGTAATTATTAATTAGAGTATCACCAGCATAAGTGCTCGTGCCAGATAAAGCTTCACAGCCACCTCTAATAGTTAAACCGCCAGTACCGGAAATTATTCCTGAGAATGTATCAGTTGCATTCGATAAAGTTAGCGTATAGGCATTTAAATTAACCGAGCTAGTAGGGCTAGAACTGCCGAGCGAGACAATCGAGCTGTCTGTGAGAATATTAAAAATACCGTCGTTTATAACCCTTGAATTTTTAATTGAACCACCAGTATCTAAAGTAAGGTTTGCACCGCTATGAATTATAGTACTCCCGGTATAGGTGTTTTCACCACTCAAAACTTCAGTACCACTATTATCGATAACTAAATTACCACCGACACCAGAAATTATTCCTGAGAATGTATCATCTGCATTCGACAAGGTTAGCGTACGATTACCTAGATTAACATTACCATCGCCATAGAGCGAGACAATCGAGCTATTTGCGTTGATACTAAAGATACCATAATTCATCACAGTGGATGAATTTGCAATTGAACCATTAGATTTTAGGGTAAGAGTTGAATCGTCCTGAATTACAGTAATATCTGTGTAATTGTTTGGACCACTCAAAGTTTCAACGCCCGTAATGTCAAGTCCACCAGTACCGGAAATTATTCCACGGAATGTATCGGTAGTGTAACATCCTTTCTGTAAATTATTTTTGACGAGGCAGCATATTTG
>JBAXAM010000052.1:0-5168 GCA_037142515.1 bacterium
AGTGTTTAGAAGCAAGAATAATGGGGACAATTGGGAAGTTACAGGGTTGAACAAATATATACTAGCCTTATACTCTAAAGATAATTGTTTATACGCTGGGACTAAGAATGAAGGAGTATTTAGAAGTAAAGATAATGGAAATAGTTGGGAAGCTATCAACAGTGGATTAAACAAAGATAAAAGTATACAAGCTTTATACTCTAATGGTGAATATTTATACGCAGGTACTGCTGGAGGAGTGTTTAGAAGCAAGAATAATGGGGACAATTGGGAAGTTACAGGGTTGAACAAAGATACACTATCTTTATATTCTAAAGGTAATTATTTATATGCTGGAACTTGGGATGGAGTGTTTAGGAGCAAGAATAATGGAGATAGCTGGGAAGTCACAGGATTGAACAATTATTGTGTACTCGCTTTGTATTTGAATAGTGAATATTTATATGCTGGGACTTGGGGAGGAGTGTTTAGAAGTAAAAATAATGGAGACAGTTGGGAACCAAGTAACGGTGGGTTAAGCCACAATTATATGCGAGCTTTATATTCAAAAGATGGGTATTTATATGCTGGAACTTGGGGAGGAGTGTTTAGAAGTAAAAATAATGGAGACAGTTGGGAAGAGGTCAATACTGGGTTAAACAAGGATAAAAAAATACAAACTTTATACTCAGATAGTGAATATTTATACGCGGGGACTTGGGGAGGAGAAGGAGTGTTCAGAAGCAAAAACAATGGAGACAGTTGGGAAATTACAGGGCTAAAAAATATAGCAATAGTACAAGTACAAGCTTTATACTCAAATGATAACTATTTATATGCAGGGACTAGTGGCAAAGGGGTGTTTAGAAGTAAAAATAATGGAAATAATTGGGAAGTTACAGGGTTGAACAGTAAAGATATACGAGCATTATGTTCGAAAGAGAATTATTTGTATGCTGGAACTTGGGGTGAAGGAATGCTCAGAAGTAAAAATAATGGAGACAGTTGGGAACCAATCAACGAGGGGTTGAGTAGTTGCTATGTACAAACCTTATATTCAAGTGGTGAATATTTATACGCAGGGACTAGTGGAGGGGGGTATTTAGAAATAAAAACAACGGAAACAGTTGGGAACCAATCAATACGGGGTTAAGTAATAAAGATGTACAAACCTTATATTCAAATGGTGAATATTTATACGCAGGGACTAGTGGAGGGGGAGTATTTAGAAGTGAAGATAATGGATACAGTTGGGGGGAAGCCAACGCTGGGTTAGATAAGGATAAAAATGTACAAGCTTTATACTCAAAAGATAATTATTTATACGCGGGAATGTATATGGACGGAGTTTATAAAGTTTTTAAAAAATAAAGGCTCTAGACTAGCATCAGAGCTCGGGTTTATAGATTTTTTTAAAGAAATACCAGATCACAGGGTTGATAGATGAATTGGCTATAAAAATGAACCAGTATCCAAGAAAATGTCTTAGCTTTAAAACGCCTAATGAACTGTTTATACAGCAGTATAAAAAGGATTGTCTCACTTGGAGCTAGAATGCACCAAAGCCAAAATCTAAGCGTTACGAAGTGTGGGAAGGCAGAGGATTCGGCATCAGGGTGTTTCCATCTGGTATTAAGTCTTGGGTTTACATGTATAGATTTGATGGCAAAGCCAAGCGCATAACTTTTGGTAATTACCCCAATATGAGTGTTGCCCAAGCTCACGCAGCTTTTGGTAAAGCATTAGCTGACCTAGAAAAAGAAATTGATCCAGGTGCAACCATAGTCAATTTAAATAAAGAAAATAGACTCGCGCCAACTGTTGAAACACTTGCCCTTGAATATATAGAAAAATGGGCGAAGCCTCGTAAACGCTCTTGGGAAGAAGACGAACGGATGTTAACTAAAGATGTGATACCACATCTAGGAAAACAAAAAGCAAAAAATGTAAGCCGTCGCGATATTGTAATGTTACTAGATAAAGTTTTAGAGCGCGGCTCACCTATTGCTGCAAATAGAACCCTTGCCGTTGTTCGCCGTATGTTCAATTTTGCAGTAGAGCGAGACATTATTCCTAACACTCCCTGCTACGGCTTCAAAGCACCAACAAAAGAAAACAGAAGAGATCGCGTGCTGTCATCTGATGAAATCAAATCTTTTTGGCAATGTTTAGATAACGCTAGCATGTCAGAGCTATCAAGGTTGGCTCTAAAATTGCAATTGGTAACTGCGCAGCGCAAAGGCGAAATAGTTTCCTCTGAATGGGAAGAGTTTGATTTGACAAATGGCTGGTGGACAATACCAGCACATAAGGCAAAAAATGGTAATGCCCATAGAGTTCCGCTATCCAAACTGGCCTTAAGAATATTACAACAAATAAAGGCAGAATCTAGCAATTCAAAATGGTTATTTCCTGCTTTCAATAATACTAAACACCTTATTCCTACATCCATTGACCATGCTATTAGAAGGAGTGGCGACGCTTTTAAAAACATTAAACACTTTACACCTCATGACTTAAGGCGAACGGCTGCAAGCTCCATGACATCCGTTGGCATTTCAAGGTTATAGTAGTAAGCAAAATTCTTAATCATGTTGAGAATAGCGTTACAGCCATTTATGACAGGCATAGCTATGATAAAGAGAAAAAGCAAGCCATGGAAGTATGGGGGACGAAACTTAGAGGGATTATTTTTGAAAACACGGTGTAATTTTTATTGCGTTAAATGTTAGAATGACAAATCTTTTTAAATTTAATTTTTAGCGAGGTTATATGAACGAAAAGCTAATAACAAGAGTAGCCTTGTTTGAAGGCAAAAAAATTAGGAAGGTTTGGCATGATAATAAGTGGTGGTTTGTCATTTTAGACGTTATTGCAGCTTTGACAAATTCTGTTCAACCAGACGGATATTTGAAGGATATGCGTAGAAGAGATAATGAGTTATCTAAAGGGTGGGGGCAAATTGCCACCCCCCTTTTGGTTCCTACAGAAGGCGGACAACAAAAAATGAATTGCGCCAATACAGAGGGAATACTGCGCATTATTCAATCTATTCCATCCCCTAAAGCTGAACCTTTTAAACTTTGGTTAGCGCGAGTAGGCTATGAAAGAATACAAGAAATAGAAAATCCTGAGCTTGCAACTAAACGTACTCGCGAAATATATAAAGCTAAAGGATATTCAGGTGCATGGATTGAAAAACGTATGCGTGGTATTGAAATACGCGCTACTTTAACCGATGCGTGGAAAAAACATGGCGTAAACGAAGCGAAAGAATACGAAATATTAACAGCTGAAATATCCAAAGCTGCTTTTGGGGTGACGCCGAGTGAATATAAAAAAATTAAAGGTTTAAAACGGGAAAACTTACGCGACCATATGAATGACCTTGAGCTAATTTTTTCGATGCTAGGCGAAGCTGCTACTACTGAAATTACCAATGTCGAACATCCCGCAGGTTTTCATGAAAATAAAAAAGTTTCTAAACGCGGCGGAAATGTAGCAAAAGAAGCTCTGATCAGGCTTGAAAAAGAAACAGGTAAAAAAGTGGTAAGCAAGGAAAATTATTTGGTAAGCAAAATAGCGAAAAATAAAGCGCTTGAAAACAAATGCTAAATATTGATACCAAATAATATAAATTAAAAATAAACCAATCTAACAAAATTAATCATTGTCAGTCAGAATAAAATCATAGGTTCTACCTGCACTATAAACATCGCCACAGCATTACTACAACACGTTTGCCAAACTTTCCATCTTTCCAAATATCATAATTATTTTGTAATCATATCGTTATACAGCGTAACAGATTGTTTAAATGCAACAAAATGTAAAAAACTTTTTACAAAAAAGAAGATATTATGAACATGTAAGCATTTACTTGTTACTAAAAGACTTCATCTGAAAAGAGAATTATAAAAATATTGAAAGGTGACTTATGAACGAGAACAGAATAATTAGATTACGTGAACTAAAGACAATTACCGGTTTAAGCACTGCAACAATTTGGCGCAAAGAGAAAGAAAATACTTTTCCCAAACGCCGAAAAATTTCAAAGCGCGCGGTTGGTTGGATACATGACGAAGTTACAAGTTGGATTAGCGGGCAAACTGTTGAAGAAAAATCTAGCAGTGTTTAGTTGGAATTTTAAGCAAAAATATTATCAATATGATAACTACTGCTCGGATAATAAATACAAAAAAACAAATTGCAAAACAAGGGCTTATTCACAATGATATCAGATAAAATAAAAGCCGTTGGCTGCAACCAAACGGCTTTCATGAAAATCGTCTCAAACTGCGAAAACATGGTAGGACAAACTGCTGTAAAAAGCAATTCTATTTACAGCATCGAGTCATCACCAGTAGAAATATGGGAGCAAAGCCAATCAACAAATAAAGATCATCCTTACCTTAAAATTAAAAACATAAAATCATATGGAATTAGACAATACAATAATGATCTCATTATTCCGATGTACGACTGCAATAACAAATTGCAAAACTTGCAACGTATTTTACCTAATGGCAAAAAACTATTTTTACCAAATAAAATAACCAATGGGTGCTTTTATATATTAGAGGCGGTGAAGCCGTTTAGTAAAATATACATAGCGGAAGGTTATGCCACCGCAGCAACAATTTATGAAGCTACCGAGCAATGCGTTGTAGTTGCATTTAGCGTTAGCAATTTACCAGCGGTTGCCGAAATCATAAAATGGGAATACCCGAATGAAGAAATAGTTATTTGTGCTGATAATGACGCTTACAGTAAAAGCGGTGAGAATATTGGCATTGATAAAGCCACAGAAGCTGCAGCGATAATTGATGCCAAGTTGGTTACTCCTAAGTTTAAATCTACAAACACCCAACCCACAGACTTTAATTATTTAGCCTGCTTAGAAGGTATTGAAGAGGTACGCAAGCAGCTTGCTAATGCTGCCAAAGTTGACGAAACACAACCAAGTACTGACATAAAGGAAACTTCAAGTGAAGCTATCGAGAGGCTTGCAAAAATGGAGCTAATAGAATATGGACAAGTTAGAAAACAAGAAGCCGTAAAATTAAACGTTACTGTTTGTTTTTTAGATAACGCTGTTAAGATTTATAAACAATTAAATGTTGCAAGCAAAAAAAATAAAAGGTAGTGTAACATCCTTTCTGTAAATTATTTTTGACGAGGCAGCATAT
>JBAXAM010000053.1:0-4577 GCA_037142515.1 bacterium
ACGATTTGGCTGCCTGATATATGGTAAGTGTCAGATTAAGTTTTGACTATTACAAGTTGTTATAATGAAATGTCAACAGACCCTAGAGTACAAAAAACTTTTTAGTAGCAGGAGGACTGAATATTAAAGATGTAACTACAAGTAATATGCCGCTGAAAGATTTCCCCGCGAATAAAGGCGATTTTAAAGAGATATTACGCCCTAAAAAGCAATCTGAAAAACCCTTTATTATACCATCAACAATCGTTTTTTTGCTACTCCAGGCCACAGTAGACATCTATGACGCTCGTGATGAATGGGTTAAAACAGGCTTGATCATTCCAGAAATGAGTGATATGGAGGCTATAGCATTACAATTAGCCTTATATGTGTTTAGTGGATTTGAAGAAAAATATAGTCCAAAATTTACTTTAAGTTTTTTAGATAATTACTGTATTGATACCATCAAAGAAAATTTTATGTTTTATTACATCGCATATGCTAACCATTTTGGAGTAGAGTATTCGGCTTCAGATTTTGATAATTTTCACCAATTTGATGTTATGATAAGCATTGCCGATCTGGCAAAAGAGAAGCATCGATTTAATATTAATATAACTGCCAAACATAATCCATTCAGAGAGCCTTTTCGAACTGTTTGGATCGAAAATCTATCTTAATGGTAAAGGAGGTGCTTAGTACCGGGTTCTGACAAAAGACAACTTTTTGAGCGGGGACTTTTGCGGGTACCAGTTGCACTTTGTTGCATATTGTTGCCTAAAAGTAGTGGGCATCCAGTATTAAAAATCTATTAAAATCAAGTAACTAAAAATCAGGTTGCGGGCTGTTAATCACTTGGTCAGAGGTTCAATCCCTTCCTGGGGAGCCAGATAAATCAAGGCTTTCAACCAATTTCCCGTTGGCGCATTCTAGCGCATTGTTTTTTTATTTGGATTTCATGCGATTGCTCTGGGGGGGAACACCGAACGCACAAGCACTTAAGCTTTCCTTAATATAATCTTTTAAAAAAAGAGTATTTTATACAAAAGTTCTTCCCATCAATAAGTGATGATTGTTATATTTTAGCGAGGGGGATTATGAACAAGCGCTCAGTTTCAGTTGTTTCGTTGCTCTTCACATCAATAAGCGCGATCATTGGTTCAGGTTGGCTTTTTTCTAGTTATTACGCTGTAACCTACGCTGGATCCGCATCAATTTTATCATGGATATTGGGTGGATTGGCTGTTCTTGTTGTAGCATTTGTGTTTGGGGAGGTATGTTCTTTTTTACCAATAACTGGATTTAGCACACGCGTTCCTCAATATACACATGGTACTGTTGTTGGCTTTATCTTTTCCTGGATCATTTGGCTTTCTTATGCTGCAATGACACCAACTGAAACACAGGCAATAATACAGTACATCAGTTATTATTTTCCACAACTGGTTCACGGTGATAATGCATTAACTAAATATGGTTATATGGTAGCAACTTTTTTAATGTTGCTTATCAGTGTTATCAACGTATATTCCCTGTGCTGGCTAATTCGAAGTAATAATTTTCTTACCGTTTTTAAAATGGTTATTCCTCTTTTTATAGCATTTGTGTTGCTTTCTTATAATTTCAGTATTAAAAACACCTTTCATCCTATTGATTTACCATTTGCACCTTTTGGGCTCAAAGGAGTATTTGCTGCTTTATCATCAGGAGGAATAGTCTTTGCCTTTAATGGCTTCAAACAAGCAGCAGAAATGGCAGGGGAGGCTAAAAAGCCACATTTAGCGTTACCTATAGCTCTTGTTGGTTCAATTGTAATTTGCTTAGTTATATATCTTTTTCTTCAAGTGGCTTTTATTAATTCTTTACAACCAGATAATCTGAAATATGGGTGGAGTAATTTAATATTAGCAGCTAGCTCGAGTCCCCTTGCCTCTGTTATCGCAGGAAGTCATGTGGAGTGGCTCCTGCCCTTTCTTTATTCATGCGCTATTATTGCACCGTTGGCTGCTGCTATGATGTATTGTAGCAGTGCAGGACGTTCTCTTTATGGAATGAGTAAAAATAAATATGTGCCACCGGTGCTTCAAAAGCTGAACCCACATGGTAATCCAGGATACGCTATTATAGCCAACTTTTTTGTTGGCATGCTGATGTTTGCTCCGTTGCCTGGTTGGAATAATATGGTAGCTTTCTTGTCTTCTCTTATGGCTGTAACTTATGCAATTGGTCCAATTAATTTGTTGTCTCTACGCAAACAAGTACCCGATCATCAAAGGCTTTTCCGGCTTCCTGTAGCCCGTATTTGGTCTGCTACTGCTTTTTACCTTTGTACCCTACTTATTTATTGGTGTGGTTGGCGCATTATCTATAAGCTTGATGTAACCATTTTAGTAGGGCTAATGATAATACTTGTTTATCAATACGTAAATTATCTGCATAAAAAACCAGTTGAACTACATTGGCGCGCTTCCATTTGGTTGTTAGTATATTTTTGTGGTTTAAGCTTAATTTCTTATTTGGGAGGATTCGGTGGTGGATTGGATATTATTCCATTTGGCATAGATCTTATAGCGTTGGGTATTTTTAGCATTTTTGTAATTTATTTATCTTTAGAATTTAATATAAGTTCAGAAACAACACGCGCATATATATTAGAACTGCAAACAGAAATGTGAAATCGGTGTGCTGCTATTTTTGATGTTACTGACAACATAGACAAGTCGTAACGATAACCATCTAAAAATAGTGCATACTCCTATTAATAATACATACATTTGGAGGTATTTATATGATAATCGGCGTTCCTAAAGAAATAAAAATTCAAGAATATCGTGTCGGCTTGGTTCCCTCTTCTGTTCGAGAATTGGTGGCACATGGACACAAGGTAATAGTTCAGCATGATGTTGCTATTGGTATTGGTGTTACCGATAAGTGCTATGAAAAAGCTGGAGCCATAATTAGTCATAGTCCTGAAGAAATATTTAACAAAGCTGAAATGATTGTCAAGGTTAAGGAACCACAACCTATTGAATGTGAGATGTTGCGAGAAGATCAAATATTATTTACCTACTTACATCTCGCGCCAGATTCAAAACAAGCGGCGGGATTAAAATCCTCTGGTTGTGTTGCAATTGCTTATGAAACTGTTACTGACAGTTTTGGTAAGTTACCCCTGTTAGCACCGATGAGCGAAGTTGCTGGGCGACTCTCAATTCAGGTTGGGGCTCATGCACTTGAGAAAAAACAGGGTGGTTCTGGCATATTACTTGGCGGTGTTCCAGGTGTATCGGCTGGAACTGTGGTAATTATTGGTGCTGGTGTAGTTGGTACGAATGCAATGTTGGTGGCAATTGGCACTGGTGCGCGTGCTATAATACTAGACAAGTATATGCCACGATTGCAAGAGCTTGATCTTATTTTTGGGTCTCGTATTACAACCGTTTATGCAACTACGGACAATATTGAAAAATATATTTATGAAGCGGATTTAGTGGTTGGCGCCGTATTATTGCCAGGCGCAGCTGCACCAAAAGTAATCAACAAATCAATGCTACACAAAATGAAGCCTGGTTCAGTATTGGTTGATGTCTCAGTTGATCAAGGTGGTTGTTTTGAAACCACGAGACCAACAACTCATGATAATCCAACGTACATTGAAGAAAATATTGTACACTATTGTGTAGCTAATATGCCTGGTGCGGTTCCTCGTACTTCAACGTTTGCCTTGAACAATGTAACGCTACCGTTTGTTGTTTCTTTAGCTGATAAGGGATACAAACAAGCATTGCTTGAAGACCAAAATTTGCTTAACGGGTTAAACGTGTATAAAGGACAAATAACCTATAAGGCCGTGGCTGACGCTCTAAGTTGTGATTATACACCAGCTATGGTGGCACTAACAAAATAAATGGCTTTGCTGACAATGTAATCTGAGATATGGACGCATTCAAACTGGATTGTTTTATTAATGATTAATCTTACTTAAAACCGTTTCTTTATGGGACTGTTGCATTCCGAGCATAAAATAAAAGGACCAGATATTGCGGTGTAGTCAAAAAGCAATTTGCTGGATTTATGGAAGCTATAAAATCATAAAAAGTTGAAAATAAAACAGAGCAAATTTTAAATCTATGCATTTTTAAAAAAATTATTTTTTAAGGTTTTGGATTGCAACGGCTCCTTTTACAATCAATAGCATGACTATAAAGTTGCAAAACAACGAGGTATGTTTGAACACTCGTGTCGCAGCACACACACCACGCCTATACGGGTGCATTCTAGCTCTAAGTGCGCAAGAGTGCTGTAGTTGAAAGTATAGAGGAATATGAGCGTGTTGAAAGACTAAAAGCTGCATTTAAAATATCTATAGTTGTGTGGAACTTTTGTGGAAGTGGGTAGCTGCTGTGAAGTTCATTGGATAGCTCGAGGTAAAGATGACGGGGATAAAAAGCGCATTTATCGATGAATGCAAGAAGCTTTCTTCAATTTATAGTGCAGTGTTGCAGCTGAGCTTATTTTTTGGTTTTTTGCTTACGGCATATTATTTTGGTAGTGTAACATCCTTTCTGTAAATTATTTTTGACGAGGCAGCATATTTG
>JBAXAM010000054.1:0-4115 GCA_037142515.1 bacterium
AACTGTGAAAAAGACATAGTTAACTGTGAAAAAGACATAGTTAACTGTGAAAAAGGCATAGTTAGCGCTGTAATTTCTTGATTTTAAACAAAAAAAACGCTCCGAAAAGATATTAAAAGATTATAAAAGATTTAAAAAGACAGATTCGATGCCATAAAAATCTTCCTTACACAACAACAGTTCCACAAAGAAACTTTAAACAAAAAAATATTCACCTACCAAGTAGCAACTCCATATAAAAATAAAAACATAAAAGTTTGCTCACTTCGCTCGCAATCTATTTTTAAAATTTTTAAAACTAAAAGCGGTCTATAGAAAGCAAAAATTTCGTGAGGCGTTAAAGCTATTATTGCTTACAAAATCAAGAGCCTACACAGCATCTTGCATTATGGCCTCGTTCGCTACACTCACTCGCGTTACGCGCCTGATAGTCAGGAATACTACTCGTGATATACCGTTCAGGCGCTTATGTGCGCATAAAGCGCGCACAAGAAGGGAGGAGCAACTAAGCCTAGGGGAGGGTACCCTTGATCTAAAGCTAGCCGTAAAAACGCTTTAAATGCGTTTAAAGGGGATAAAAATAAACAAAGAGAGTGGTTTACTCATAAAAAATTTAAACATGCGTTAAAATATCCTAAATTTTTATTTCCTTTACTTTTATACCCTTAAAGGGTATAATTACTATATGGTATTTGTCGAAACTAGTATTTTTACAAAAAAACACACGCAATATTTATTGGACGATGAGTACAGAGAATTACAAAATTTTTTAATGAATAAGCCAGATGCTGGCGACTTGATTCAAGGAACAGGTGGATTACGTAAACTCCGTTGGTCATTGAGAAATAAGGGGAAACGAGGTGGAGTAAGAGTTGTTTATTATTGGCAATTGGCTAAAGAACAAATTTATTTTATGACGCTTTACTCTAAAAACGAAAAGGTAGATTTATCACCACAAGAGAAAAAAATTATTAAACAAATGTTAGAGAGGTGGGAATAATGAAAAAAAAATACGAACGTAATTTGTTTGTTGAACTCGTTCAAGGCATTGAAGAAATAAAAAACCATAAAGATGGAAAGATTACCTTGCGTACATGTAAATGCGAAAGTAAAAAACGTCCTAAAGTGGATGCAAAATTTGTTCGTGAAACCAGAGAATGGTTAAATATGTCACGTAATGTTTTTGCTATAAGATTGCGTGTATCACCAAGAACTTTAGAAAAATGGGAGCAAGGGGAAACCATACCAAACGATCAAGCATCAGCGTTGATTTTAATGACAAGGAAATATCCAGATACGCTTAGACGTCTTGAACGAATCTAATTATGGGATTGCTCCTTTTGGTGCGTTTTTGTTCAATAAATTGGATAAATACCAACGTATGTACTAGGCTCTAAAATAGGGTAGTCTATGTACCCTAAATAGGCACTAGTATAGTCGCAAAAGGCTTGAAATAGATATTTTTTGAGAAAAATACACTAGGTGCTAAATAGTGGTTACTTATGCTCTAATTAGGCACTACTTCAAAATTCTCGAAAATCAAAAAATTTAAAACTAGTCACATTCATTTTTATAATTAACAGCATAGATCTAAAGTTGCAAGGCAACGCGGTGTGTGCTGTTAGTAGGCATAAAAATACAGTTAAAATTCAACAAAAAAATAATTAATTGTTTTCAGTTCTTAGAAAAAATCTATTTTTATTTTAAGATGTTTTCTATAAAAAATATTTGCCAATTTTTTTGCAATTCTAAAATAAAATGCAGTTTTAGGCGGCATATTGTTCGTGCAAAATAAATGGCTTTATGTGTACATGTTTTTTTTCAGCATGCCATAAATCCCAATTTTTTTGAAGGTTAATCCAAAATTCTGGCTCCATTTTCAAAGATTCTCCTAGAGTCAAAGCAGAGTCTGCGGTAACACCTCTCCGACCACGTATGATTTCATTGAGCCTCGCGTATGGCCAATCTAAATGTTGGCAAAATTCTTTTTGTGAAACATTCATGGGTTCAAGGAATTCTTTTAACAGCATTTCCCCTGGATGTGTTGGTGGTCTCTTGGTTGATATCATAATTTTTTCTCCTAGTGGTAATCCACTATCTCAACATCGTGAGCATCATTTATCGTCCATTTAAAAATAATACGCCACTGTTTGTTAATTCGTAAACTCCAATAATCAGCTAACTTTCCTTTTAATTTTTCTAGGTTATTGCTTGGCGGTATTCGAAGCGTTTCTAGTTGTGTAACTGCATTAAGCTGGTCAAGTAAGCGATAAATCTTTCTATGTAATTCATTAGGTATTCGTCGTGCATAGCGGCTATTTATTCCGTTGTAAATATCCTCCGTGGTTCTACCAACTAAATTTTTTATCATAAAACAATTATATATCGATATTCGATATATTGCAACGGAAAAGTTAAAATTTTTTCATATCCATTTTGTACTGCAATACAATTTAATTAATGGCAAATTAATTTTGCTTATTGTTTGCTTATAAGATGCTTGAGATTTTTGTAACCTCCTAAGTTGTGCTGATGTAATGTTTAGCTTGTTTGCTAATTCTAGTTCAGTAAGTTTTGGAATTTTTGTTGGTACAAGAACAATCCTATCGCGAGTTAAAAATTTATAAATCATTTTGCGAACTGTTAAAAATTCAAGATACTTGCTTGTCTTAATTTCAAGCTCTGATTCCTTTTTGCAATTGCTAGATGCTTGTTCAGCAGTTAAAATAACTTTAGTCACGTTGACCTCCTTCGTAGGTTGATGTGATCAGCATCGTTAATCGTGTTCTTGCACTTTTGACGATGCGCCTTTATTAATTAAATTCGAGTGTTGCTATAAAATTTCCATTTATTATTTTTTTTCTTCAATCACCTCCAATTGTATTTTTTTGTAAAACCATATCGCCATTTTAAAATTTCCTAAAGTCACAGCAAACGATTGCCGTAGCCATCGATGCAAAAAACAAAAACAAAAAATAAAATAATTATGAGCGAAGCGAATACAATAACTAGCCTCACTGACGATTGAAGTATGCGCTGATACGTTGCTTCGCAACGTTGCGCGAACAACAACAACAATTCATTGTTTTAATTACATTTTTTTAAAATAATAGGTTTTGATGATTCAGGGTCGTAATTAACGACTTTTTCAGTTAGAAATTCTTTAAATTTAGTTTTTATTAAAGTTTGATTAAAACCATGAGTTTGAAACAATGCTTTTGTAGTATCACCATCGGGTAACTGTAAAATATGTTTTTCAAACTCCTTTTTGGACTGTGTTTGTTGATTTGGTTTTTGAGTAATTTTGAATTTTATAGCTACTACTTTTCTGCTCCGTTTAATTAATGAGTAGCTAATTATTAAATCTGTTTTTGCATTTATTTCTCGTTTTGAGATTTCTAAGATTTTTCTTTTTATGGCTCCAAATAATTTATACGTTTTTTCGTCACTAACACCAAGTGTTGATCTTAGATCATCAACTGTTATTTCCCTCTCGCCAATTTGTTTATATTGAGCTAATATTTGATATAATTTAATTGCGTGAGCTGACCTTAAATATAAAATATTTTCCAATCTAAAAGCTGTAAATTTTTCTTTAAGGTCGATAATATAAGGAATTATTTTAGACGATATCAAAACATCTATGATTCCGCTATCGTATTTCATACTTTCTACCCAATGAAACATTTCCCAACCTTTGTTTTCACCTTTATCAGTTTTAATAGTAATTACTTTTTGCATTAGATTATCACCTATTTCTTGCGCTCTTTTATAAACGTCCTCAACAGTAATATCCATTAACTCAGCATATTTTTGTGCTGATATTGTTATGGTTTTGTATTTGTATTCACCATTAAAATAATCTTCTTTATGAATTTCACTTATTACCCACAAAACCATTCTTTGTTCTTGAACGGTATATTGTTGCTTATAGTGTGATTCGATCAGTTTGTTAGATTGTACGACTATATCGTTTTTCATGCCTCATTTACCAATAGTTATTATGTCCTCATTTTACCATGGACACAAACAATCAACAATATCTTTTTTTTAGTAAGGGCATAGTTAACTGTGAAAAAGACATAGTTAACTGTGAAAAAGACATAGTTAACTGT
>JBAXAM010000055.1:0-3967 GCA_037142515.1 bacterium
TAAATTTATTAGCAGCCCGCGAAGTTTCTCGCTGTTTTTCCATGGCAACTTCAAAACCAGCCTGATCTAAGATTAAGCCGCGCTTACGCGCAATTTCAGAAGTTAAAATTGCAGGAAAACCATAAGTGTCATGCAAGTTAAATATAACCAAACCAGGAATAGTACTACATTTTAGCTTAGCAAGCTCTTGATCCAAAATTTTTACACCACGATCCAGAGTATCTAAAAACTTAATTTCTTCCTGCTCAATAACACTTGCGACTTGTGTTTGGCGCTTCTCTAATTGTAATTCAGGATAAGCATTTTCTAAGGTACTTACCAAAGGAAAAGTAAATTGAAAAAAAAGCGGCTGCCTAACTCCGAGACGATACAAATAATAAACTGCGCGACGAATAACACTTCTGAGCACGTAACCAGCACGTTCGTTTGATGGCATTATTCCCTCAGCGATTAAAAACACAGCAGCGCGAATATGATCTGCTATCACACGCGAAGCAATTTTAGCCTCAGCTGAATTCAATATTTCAGCGCTCACACCAAACTTTGACTTTAAAATCTTAACGAACTCGCCATGAATCTGCGCAAACATATCAATCGCATAATTATCGTGCACTCCCTGCATTACTGCAGCAATACGCTCAAGTCCCATACCAGTATCTACTGATGGCTTGGGCAATAGAGTTAATTTGCCCTGCCTATCACGCTCAAACTGCATAAAAACTAAATTCCAAATTTCAACATAGCGCTCGCCTTCTAACTTACCACCTGGCGGATCACCCTGAAATTTCTTGCCATGATCATAAAAAATTTCGCTACAATATCCGCATGGCCCCGTATCACCCATCGCCCAAAAATTATCATTATCACCACAACGACTTATGCCTTGTGCTTCGGTACTGGTTTTTTCAAACTCTTCCTGCCACAACTTTTCTGCTTCAGTGTCTTTTTCATGCACAGTAACCCAAAGCTTTTTTGGATCAATACCAAGTTTTTTTGTTAAAAACTCCCATGCATAATGAATAGCTTCACGTTTGAAATAATCACCAAAACTAAAATTACCCAGCATTTCAAAAAACGTATGATGCCTCGTAGTATAACCAACATTCTCTAAATCATTGTGTTTGCCGCTAGCACGCATGCAACGTTGCACCGTAACGACACGCGTGCTTTGGCGCTTTTCTTGGCCCAAAAAAGCATCTTTGAATTGCACCATACCAGCGTTAGTAAAGAGCAAAGTTGGATCATCAGCAGGAATTAAAGAACTGCTTGAGACGATAGCATGGCCGTTGTATTGGAAATAATCTAAAAAAGCCTGACGAATTTCAGAAGTGGTATGTTTTTTCATGCGCCTACCGATTGCTTAGAAGTTTTCTTATCAAATCAGAATCAAAGCCCTTATAATATAAATACCGCATTTGTTTTGCCTGCTCGCGCAGATCACCAGGAATTTCACGACCGAATTTTTTAGAACGCGTGTTTTCAGCTAATTCTACCCAAATTGACTTACGATCAGATAAAAACTGCTCGATCAATTCTTGGTCAACTCCTCGTTCACACAATTCCGCCCTAATACGTATCGGCCCAAAACCACGCTTCGAGCGCATAGCAACATAACTTTCAACAAACCTTTTATCGCTCTGCAACCCTTGCTTTTCTAGCTCCTGCACTACTATCGCAATCTCACGAGCTTCAAATCCTTTAGCAACCAACTTGCACTGTAATTCGAATTTTGTATGCTCGCGATTGGCTAGCAAATTAAGAGCGCTATTGCGTATTGTCAGTGGCATTCTTAGGTTTCTTTTTTTCTTTTTCTTCTTTTTCTTCTACAATTACTTTATTCAATAATTTATTTCGCAGCTGTCCTTCAAGCTCTTTTGCAATGTCCTTGTGCTCTCTTAAAAACTCGCGCGCATTTTCTTTACCTTGCCCCATGTGCTTACCTTTATAATCATACCAAGCACCAGACTTTTCGATTAACTCGTGCAGGACACCAAGCTCAATAATTTCACCTTCACGCGAGATACCTTGATTGTAAAGAATTTCAAATTCAGCCTGTCTAAACGGCGGCGCGACCTTATTCTTTACAACCTTAACCCTAGTTTCATTACCAATCACTTCTTCGCCTTTTTTAATTGAACCAGTACGACGGATATCAAGCCGCACTGAAGCATAAAACTTTAATGCATTACCACCAGTTGTGGTTTCAGGATTACCAAACATAACACCAATTTTCATGCGGATTTGATTGATGAATATCACTAAAGTATTGGAACGTTTAATATTAGCAGTTAGTTTGCGCAATGCCTGCGACATTAAGCGCGCTTGCAAACCCATATGCTGATCGCCCATTTCACCTTCAATTTCCGCTTTTGGCGTCAAGGCAGCAACTGAATCAATAACAACCATATCAACCGCACTGGAACGCACCAACATGTCCGCAATTTCTAGAGCCTGCTCACCATTATCCGGTTGTGAAATTAGTAACTCACTAATTTTTACCCCTAGTTTTTCAGCATAAGATGGATCAAGCGCGTGTTCTGCATCAATAAATGCAGCGGTACCGCCTAGCTTTTGGCATTCGGCAATAACATGTAACGTCAAAGTGGTTTTTCCTGAGGATTCCGGCCCATAAATTTCAACAACACGCCCACGCGGCAAACCTCCTATACCCAAAGCAATATCCAAACCCAATGATCCAGTAGAAACAACATCGATATCTTTTGTGGCTTCATATTCACCAAAACGCATAACCGAGCCTTTACCAAATTGTTTATCAATTTGTGACAATGCTGCCGCCAACGCTTTTTTACGATTATCATCCATAAATCTTTACCTCTATTCAAGTTAATAAAATGAACCTATTATCACATAAAAACAAAAAAAGTAACTACAGGTAATTTACCGATATGCTTCAACATCTAGCAATTCTGGTATCGTGAGAAATTCATAACCGTCGTTGCGTAACGTATTAATAATAATCGACAACGCTTTAACTGTTTTTTCACGATTGCCACCACCATCATGTAAACCAATAATGGCTCCTGGATGTACATACTTTATAATGTCACCAGCAATTTTTTCAGAGGTCATATGAGCAGCGTCATAATCGTTGGTCATATCACTCCAAGCAATTGATACAAAACCCAGATCACTCACCTCTCTTGCGGTTCTAGCAGAGCAACCACCATACGGCGATCTAAAAAGCATTGGACGTTCTTTAATTAGTCCATAAACCACATCATTAGTTTTAACTAGTTCAATCCTAATTTCATCATCTGTTAACTTCCTCAAATCAGCGTGCGAATAAGTGTGACTACCGATAATATTCCCATCTCTATACGCTATCTTAATCGCATTCTCACATTCCTTACAAGACTGGGCATTTCTACCAACAACAAAAAACGTAGCTCTAATATTATTTAGCCTTAAAACTTCTAATACTTCTCCAGTATATTTCTGATGTGGTCCATCATCAAAAGTAAGCGCTACGACCTTTCTAGCAGTCTTAAGTCTTCCAATACCCAAGCAACCTTTCATGACTGGATACTCATGGCTATTATTATCTGCAAGAGCTAAAGCATCAAAGTCACAAAATGCAACGCTACTAGCAAGCAAGAAGAGCTGCAATATTTTTTTAATATTCATATAATAATGATCTTACACAAAAGATTGACGTTTTAACAGAAAATATTAGAATTTAAAATTATAAAATCAAAGAAAAAACAATACAGGAGTAAAGCTAACATGGGAGTTTTCCTCAAAGCCGCGGCTATCGATGTTTCATATGATTGGACTTTAGCCATTCCCAATATTCGTGATCAATATTTAAAACCCTGGATATCTGTTACTTCGGTTGTTGGCCAAAATGGCAACTTGCTAAAGCAAAACAAAAAGAGTATCTGACCGATCATGAGATAAAGCAACTTTTTTTCTGTAAATATGTTTAAACTTCTAGCCCTTTTAAATA
>JBAXAM010000056.1:0-3836 GCA_037142515.1 bacterium
ACAAATATGCTGCCTCGTCAAAAATAATTTACAGAAAGGATGTTACACTACCAAATAAAGTTTCGTTACCTGATTTTGTAGGAATTTGTAGCGCTGATATTTATCCTATTAAACCCAAAGAAAATATAAATAAATACTTTTTAGCATTTATATTAAAATCAAATAGATTCTTGGAATATGCGAACAAAAACTCTGGAAGAGCAAATATACCAAAAATAAATAGGTTGGATTTATTAAAATATGAAATTATTACTCCTAGTATAATTTTACAAAACCTTTTTGAAAAAGTGTGGCAAAACATTGAACTCCTTAAACAAAAAATGCTAACTCAATCGATTGAACTGGAAACCCAATTTCAAGCCTTGATGCAGAGAGCGTTTAAAGGAGAACTGGGATTTACAAGGACAAACATGGTGTAGTATTTTATAATGAAGGTAACGATAATTGCTATTCTGTTATCTACGATGCAAATTGTTGTCATCGTGCGGCCGTTAGAGTGTTTGGTACATTAATTGATAAAAGTATATCTTTGACGTACCTTTATGTGTTAACCGTTTAGGAGGATCAGAAAAAAATCTAAATTAGAGCCAATTAATAAATCACAACCCACACGAAATCCCCACAAATTGATTTTGGTGAATTGGGTAATTACTCTGAAAGCCTTGATTTTATTGGTGCCGGCAAGGGGACTCGAACCTCCGGCCTACTGATTACAAATTGTTTAGTTGTTTTATAATTATATGATTTTATTAATCTTTTAATGCGGGACGTTCACTACTTTTAACGCACAATGCACAACAATGCAACACCCAGTCACGCAAAAGTCACGAAGTAAAAAAATTAAAAACAGGCGTTGGAAGGTTTTTTATCAACGAAAACCTTCGGAAGTAATCCTAAATTCTTTGCCACAAAACGCCAATCCAATTTTAACTATGTTAGCTATTCCTCTATGCTCTAAATCCGCAGTATATTGATTTTTATTAATTTGCTTTAATGCTTTTTTAGATTCGCGATTTAAAAGAGCATCAAGCACCTTTGAAAAATTCTTTTCTGGTACCTTTGGCGGAGATATGCTTTTTATTTCTAAAATAACAGCAAGTTTCAATACGTCTTTTGGAATAATCGCTATGTCATAACGTCCTAGGCCACTTTCACGGTTGGATTTAACTTCATATTGTTCTTGGTCTATCCCTGCGGCTAAACCCAGCATAAATCCATGGTAAAATGCCTCAGGGTTGTGGGTAAGATCGTAAACGCTTATTGTTCTAAGCAAAACCTCACCAAAACCTTCCGTAAATTTCTCAATATCGCCTTTTAATAAATAACTTAAGAAGCTTTGGTACCATTCTGATCCACCGCTATTCCCTAGCCATTCTTTGATAATATTTCTATATAAAAGCTTTACTTCTAGATTTGGTATAGCGCATTTACAAATTATATCTCCCATATTGATAGCTGTAGATACAGATTTTAAATACCCACTCATTAATAATAAGCTCCAAATAGCTCTGTCAGAATTTTTTAAATCACCAAAGGCTATATGCTCATCAATTATTTTTTCTAGCTTTTTATCTTCGAGCAATAGTTTAAACTGCTCTTTAAACTCAGGACTAGATTTAATTAGCTGCTGTTTAATTAGCTGATTGTCGCTAGTATTGACCCAGTATGCTTTGAAGATATTATTATTTACATAGTTAACGATGGACCATGGATTGTAAACAGTAGTATTGCCAAATGTATAGCCATTGTACCATTTTCTGACCTCTGCTTCTTGGTATTCTAGGCTTGCTTGCACTAATAACTCACGCACCTCTTCTTCGGTAAAGCCGAAGTGTTGACTATATTGTGACTGCAGCAGTGAATATACAGTTACGTTATTCAAATCAGAAAATATACTCTCTTTTGCTATCCGTAAAATTCCGGTTACTACTGCTCTGTCGATATACGGATTTGTTTTTAGTGCGGAACCAAGCATTTTACGCATTAAACCAACAATTTCATCGTAGTAACCTTTGAGATATCCTGATTGAATTGGGGTGTCGTATTCGTCAATTAGAAGGAACACTTTTTTACTGGTATGTTTGTACAATAACTCGCTCAATATTCTTAACGATGTTTCAATGTCGGTGGCATCTATTTCCTCTGATAAAAATTTTTTAAATAACTCCTTTTCATCTTGCGCTAGTCTATCAGAATTATGCAGATATCTGTGGGCGCGATACAGTTCTTTGAGTACCAATTGTAAGTTTTTTAACGCGCCATGAAAAGCATTATCCTTAACGCTTTTAAAGCTAACAAAAATTACTGGGTATTTCCCCTGATATTGCATATAGCTACCGTTGTCTACAGTTGCTATTTTAAGGTCATCGAACATACCAGCGGTTTTTATTTGGTTTACATCTGGTGCTAAAAAATGGTGCAAAGTAGAAAGATTAAACGTTTTACCGAAGCGTCTAGGGCGAGTGATTACGCTTACTTCAACATCTTCATTATCTATAATCTCTTTGATAAATAACGTCTTATCTACAAATTTTAGATTTTTAGTTCTAACTTTTCCAAAATCATCGTAGCCTACTTGCAGCTTCATAAATCACCTATTAACTAACTTAGTTTAAATTATAGAGCAAACCCAGGCGTTATTCAAAGTAAACTTGGATTGCTCATAGCGTATATTTTTTATGCTAAAACCAACTGGCAAGCGCAATTGATCTTTCCAGCACTAGACAGGCTGCGCAAGGCGTTTTTTCCTACCAGAATTTTTATTTTGTAAACTTCTTTCCTGTGAGGCCTTGGCCTTGCTGTATAACTTTTCTTGTACTGCGCCATGTAATCATGGTTATTGCTTCTCCATTTTTTTTGTATCTCATTCCTGTAGTCCCTGTAATCTTTATCGTGTTTCAATTTATACCGCATCCATTTGATCTTGCGGGCATTCTGACATTCTTTTTTTGAGCAATACTGTTGATTCAAAATGTGCCTATAAGGACTGAATCTACATTTGCAGTTAAGGCATCGTTTCCTATTCATAACGTACCTCGCGCAACTTGCTGCTGCAATACAACGCTGTTAGTGGCAAACAAATATGCTTTGCTATCTTGTTGTAAAATTCTGGGGTCTTTTGAAGATGCCTTAATTGACGGATAGTGATATTTAGTTTTCCAGCCAATTCTGATTCGGTAAATCTTGGAACTATGTGGGGTAATAAAACAACCCTATCGTAATTCAAGAGGTTATGAACTATCTTTTGCGCAGAAGAAAAGCTAAGATACTTATCACTGGCGTATAACTTATGGTATTTGTTTGTCGCTAGTGGCGGTATTTCTGATTTATGTGATACAAACTTATTTTTTACGTTGCAATACAACTGTTGTGAAACTAAAATATGTTCAACCATGTTGACTCCTGTTTCGAGTTGGTATGGCCAGCGCTGCCGAAAGTGCGTTAACACAATTGGTAGCGCGCCCTTTGTTAACTTTTCTAAATTAATAAATACTGTTTTAGAAATTCAATTTATTTTTTCTGTTTACGCCATTCTTGTATCACCTCCATTAAATGTTTTTTGCATAAGCTAAAACCTGTAGCTACTGGCACCACCACAAGTTACGTTTTATTGTTTGTGATTTTATGTTTCCATATGGGTGAAAAAGTCCAGTATGTTTTTTTATTTTGCCTAAAACCTAACTGCCTTAAAATTTCGCTATGATCTTTGGTGCTAGCGCTAATTAGCACTCTAGTCCCTCTAACCGTAATCGACACGCCTTGCAAGTTTATGATTTTATTTAATGGTAGTGTAACATCCTTTCTGTAAATTATTTTTGACGAGGCAGCATATTTGT
>JBAXAM010000057.1:0-3665 GCA_037142515.1 bacterium
TTAAAAGGGCTAGAAGTTTAAACATATTTACAGAAAAAAAGTTGCTTTATCTTTTAAAAACGAAAGAAAAAGAAATACTCCAGCAAAACTATTGCCATTTCCACGTTATTACCCAAAAACGGTTCCTGCTGCCGCTGGCGTTTTTGCATCTATTGACGGCATGATTGAATTCTTTAAATTAAGCTTTGGCTATAGGCCTGATCTGATTTCACAAAAAACTCTAGATTATCTGCACACACCAGTTATTACTAACCACTTTATCGACAGATGGAAGAAATACATTGGATGGCCATATAGCAGAAATAAAATCAGATCGTACTATGGTCTTGGTTGGCGTATTTTAAAAAACGATAAATACCCCGAAAAAGATTTAATATTTCACAGCGGACATATATCAGGAATCAATTCATTTATTGGTTTTATACCAGACGAAGAAGTGGGTATTATCATTTTAGTAAACCAAAACTCCCATTTCCCAATCCAAAGCGGCTTGAGTTTTTGGGGTGAGTTTTTATAGGCTGTTTAGCAACTGCAAAAAAATTAAAACAAAACCAATAACCGCAACCAACAAAAGTACAATATTGCCACCACATACCAGATGCGGCGCATGCAAATATGCATTTTGACGTAACTTATATACCATTAATGCTGGTAAAATAATCTCGAGGATAGCGACAAAAATCGCGGCATATTTTAACGCAAGCACAAAACCTCCGGGAAAATAAAATGCAAAAACTAAAGGCGGAACGAAAGTAATTAGTGCCGTTTGCGTACGACCGAATCTAGAATTAGGGCGCCTGCAGCCATCAGCCAAAAAGTCAAATAATCCTAAAGTAACCCCTAAAAATGAAGTGGTCATAGCAACATTAGAAAACCCATTTATCCCTATAGACACCAATTTGCTATGAGCTAATAAAGTTATAGCGTTAATCAACCCATCTACCGAACTATTATTTTCTCCATGCATTGGCACCACACCTAAAGTAGCTGCCAACCAAAGAAGATAAATTACTAACGCAACAGTTGTTCCACAAACAATCATTTGCTTTAATTCTTTCGGCTTATCTCCAATATAAATGCGCAAGCTTGGGATTACCGTATGATAACCAAAAGCACATAAAAAAATCGGTACCATAGCAAATAGGCATTTATCACTAGCAGCAATGTGCTGTGATTGCAGCACTGTACTTACATCAATCTTTGGCAATAAAGCTGCTATAGTAATAAATAACAACACTCCCTTTATACTAATTAGACCACGATTAGCATAATCCGTAGCACGCGTACTCCAAAACACCATACCACCAAAAACCAAGGTGAATAAGATAGCGCTTATAAAGTTTGCTATTCTTACATGAAAATGAGTTTCAAGTATATTAGTTAATAAAGTTGAAGCACCAGACATGTAAGCAGCGGTTAATGCATAAAGAAGCAACAAACAAACTAACCAAGTAACTAATTTTCCAACTTTACCTAAAGTTTTTTCCGCCATACTACTAAAGCTGCAAGCATAACAATCTAAAGCCAGATTCACCTCAAGCACCAACAACCCTGTTACAGTCATCAGCACCCAAACAGCTACAGTAACTAACGAGGCCCAAACAAAACCTGCTTGAGCGCTTACTAGAGGCAACGCTAACATTCCAGCACCAATCATTGTACCAATTACAACTAATACGCTACCGATAAATTTACTAATATCCATAATTACCCCTTAGATGCTTTAACTATATTAAATAATTCTGTGGCGCTTTTCTTTGGATATGCTGCTGCACAAATAGCTGAAACAACTGCAATACCTTCAAAACCAATTTCTAAAATCTTATTGGCATTATCTACATTAATTCCACCAATACCAATTAAAACATGCTCAGAAAATTCGCGTAATGTCTTTAAATCATTAATACCCCATGGCTGCCCTGCATCTGATTTTGTTTGTGTTTGAAAAACAGGACCAACACCTAAATAATCTACGTCTAAATCCTCCATTTGTTTCGCCTGAGCCAATGTATTTATTGATAACCCAATAATTTTTTCATAACCAAGTGCTTTTCTTGCGACGGCATAAGACATATCGGATTGCCCTAAATGTAAACCAGCAGCGTCTAATGTAAGTGCAATGTCAATACGATCATTAATAATTAGTGGTATTTTATAGACATCAAGCATGGATTTTAAACGTTTTCCAATTTGTAAAAATTCTTTTGTCGTAGCATTTTTTTCACGTAGCTGCACTACATTTACCCCACCTTGGACTGCCAGTTCTACCACATTCTCTAAAGATCGTAAACCACAAAGCTGGGTATCCGTAACTAAATACAGTAAGTGCTTTTTATTTAACTTACTCAATGTCAATTTTCTCCAATAGATCTTTCTCGGTAAGGTTATACAAAACATCGTAAAAAATTGACTGAAATGATCCTGGACCATTGGCCTTGCTGGCAGCAATTTCTCCAACAATTCCATTTACAATCATCGCATGCGTGGCAGCGACAAATGCATCTGGATTAACAGCACAAAATGTCGCAATAAACGCAGTGGCAGTACAACCCATACCAGTAATTCTTGTCATTAAAGCAGAACCATTTTTGATAGACAATTTTGCATTGGCAGATAAGCAAATATCTGTAGCTCCACTAATTACCACAACACAATCGTACGCAGTAACTAGTCTGGCCGCCACATCTACAGATTGCTCTGAACTAAAAACACTATCTACACCCTTGGTGCTACCAACAGCAAGTAGAGAAGCTATTTCTGATGCATTTCCACGAATAACTGTTGGTGAAACTTGCTGGATTAGTTGAAGCGCGGTTTTAGTTCTAAGCTTTGTAGCACCAGCACCGACAGGATCTAAAATAATTGGGATTTTGCGTAGAGCTGCTAGCTGCATTGCTTTATGCATCGCGTTTATCCAAACTGTATCCAAAGTACCTATATTGACAACTAAACTCTGGGCAATATTGATAATATCAGATAATTCTTCTTCAGCATGTGCCATAATTGGTGAAGCACCTAAAGCTAACAAGGCATTGGCCGTACTTTGCATGACTACAAAATTAGTTATATTGTGAACCAGGGGAGCCTTATTACGAATACTCAACAAATCTTTATAAACGGCACTCGCAACGTCTGCAGGGTTGATTTGTTGCATAATTACCTCTCAACTTTTTGAAGCACTTATACACACAAAAGCTGGTGCTGTAAATTAAGAAAAGTGATCCTATAGTACACCTGTAATTACGGATTCTTAGCGTCTACTCTTTTTTGTATCGATTTTAAAAAATCCATAACCCCGTTCAATCCGCTGGTATCCGAAAAGAGCCAATACCGAAAAGCGCACAAACACAGCAAGGCAAGTATTTTATTGCTGGTGCTAACAAGCGTTATTAACATTCCAAATTCTGTTCCGTATACCTTTCCTGATGTCGCAAAAATCATATTAATGGCAGATAGCAAAAACAGAACAACGCATATCATTAATAATAAATCTACAGAAACTTTAACCAACTCCTTTTTTTTCATATCATCCTCATTAATTTTTTGGCTAGTAATACCCGTACAATAAATATCACGAAAACTATACAGTTCTTTTAAAGAATAAGTTATATAATCGGTAGTGTAACATCCTTTCTGTAAATTATTTTTGACGAGGCAGCATATTT
>JBAXAM010000058.1:0-3591 GCA_037142515.1 bacterium
CGAGCTGGGTTTAGAACGTCGTGAGACAGTTCGGTCCCTATCTGCCGTGGGCGTTAGAAATTTGAGAGGAGCTGCTCCTAGTACGAGAGGACCGGAGTGGACGTATCTCTGGTGTTCCGGTTGTCACGCCAGTGGCACAGCCGGGTAGCTATATACGGACGGGATAACCGCTGAAAGCATCTAAGCGGGAAGCCTCCCTCAAGATAAGATTTCTCGTTAGTTTATCTAACCTAAAGATCCGTCGAAGACTACGACGTTGATAGGCTGGGTGTGGAAGTGCAGTAATGCATGTAGCTAACCAGTACTAATTGATCGTGTGGTTTGACTATACAACCTCAAATGGTTTTTTATAATCTCATTGAAAAAACTTGTGCTGTGCCCAATCATTAAAAATGTTAAATAGTATTATAGCTGTTGAATAGCTGTTGAAAGGTTTCCTGGTAGTTTGAGCGAGCGGGAACCACCTGATCCCATTCCGAACTCAGAAGTGAAAACGCTCAGCGCCGATGATAGTGTGAGGTCTCCTCATGTGAAAGTAGGTCGTTGCCAGGATTAGATTTTAAAACCCCTAACTAGGTTTTCTAGATTAGGGGTTTTTTTTGTTTACTAATTAGTGATAGACTGCGCAAAGTTATTTATTAGTGTATAAAAGGGTGAGATATTAGAATGCATACAAGAAAAATTTCTGTTACAGGTCTTGGTTACGTTGGTTTGCCTATGGCTGTAGAGTTTAGCAAGAAGCAAAAAGTTATAGCGTTTGATATTAATTCCAGGCGCATAGCAGAGTTAAAAAATAATATTGATGTGACTCTAGAAGTTGATTCTGAAGATTTAAAATTAGCCAAATTACATTTAACTTCTGATCCAAAAGACCTTAAGCAAGCTGATTTTCATATTATCGCAGTTCCAACGCCAGTTAATAAAGTTAAACAACCAGATTTAAGTTGCTTAATTATTGCTGCTGAGTTAGTTGGTGAGCAATTAAAAAAAGGTGATATTGTTGTTTTTGAATCAACAGTATACCCTGGGGCTACGGAAGAAGAGTGTGCTCCTGTTTTAGAAAAATTTTCTAAGCTAAAGTGTGGAGTAGACTTTTTTATTGGTTATTCTCCAGAAAGAATTAACCCTGGAGATAAAGTACATTCTTTTAGCAATATTCGTAAAGTGGTATCAGGACAAGATTCAAAAACTTTAGACATTATTGCCAGCGTTTATTCTTTAGTTGTAACCGCAGGTGTTTATAAAGCCTCTAGTATTAAGGTAGCTGAAGCTGCGAAAGTCATTGAAAACACACAACGAGATATCAATATAGCTTTGATTAATGAGCTATCAGTTATTTTTGAAAAACTAAATATTGATACTTCTGAGGTATTGGCTGCAGCTAGTACTAAGTGGAATTTTTTACCCTTCAAACCAGGACTAGTAGGAGGACATTGTATTGGAGTAGACCCTTATTATTTGACTTACAAAGCTAATATGCTTGGGCTAAATCCTCAGGTTATTTTGTCGGGAAGAAGGATCAACGACGGCATGGGAAAGTATGTTGCTGAGCAAACAGTAAAAAAAATGATTAGGTTGAGAAAGTCAATTAAGGGTGCAAAAGTTGCTATACTAGGCTTGACCTTCAAAGAAGATTGCAATGATATTCGCAACACCAAGGTAGTTGATATCATTGAAGAGCTTAATAATTATAATATTAATGTGTTGGCGCATGATCCTTTGGCCAGCCCTGAGGCGACAAAACAAGAATATAATATAGTTCTTAGCAATTGGGATGAAATTGAAAATGTAGATGTAATTATATTAGCTGTCGCTCATAAATTTTATTTAGAAAAACCTATTGAAATAATAAACAAATTAATTGAGCCGCGTCTAATAATTGATGTTAAGAGTGCTCTTGATAAAGAGTTTTTGATACAAAATAATGTCGATGTTTGGCGTCTTTAGGGATTTGCTCAAATGAACTATGCAGAAGTAGAGAAATATTTATCCAAACATCAATTTACTTGGCTAATAACTGGTGTGGCTGGTTTTATAGGGTCTAACTTGATGAAAGCCCTGCTTACGTTGCAGCAAAAAGTGATTGGTTTGGACAACTTTGCTACAGGTTATAAGAGAAATATTGATGAAGTGTTGCAAAATGTTTCGCCACAACAAGCCAAAAATTTTGTGTTTCACGAAGGTGATATCTGTTCTTTTCAAGCTTGTGAACAAGCAATGCTTGGAGTCGATTATGTATTGCATCAAGCAGCTTTAGGTAGCGTGCCTCGTTCAATTAAAGATCCCCTGGGAACAAATGCTGTTAATGTTGATGGATTTCTTAATGTTCTGTGTGCCGCAAAAAATCAAAAAGTTAAACGCTTTATTTACGCTTCTTCTAGCTCGGTTTATGGTGATTCAAAAATATTGCCAAAGGTTGAAGACGCTATTGGACGTCAATTATCTCCGTATGCTAGCTCTAAATACGCCAATGAACTTTATGCTAATGCATTTTCTCATTGTTATGATATTGAAACGATAGGGTTAAGATATTTCAATGTTTTTGGTCCCCATCAAGATTCACTAGCAGCTTATTCTGCAGTAATTCCGTTATGGTTCAAAGCCATGCTAAATGGAGAGCCTATTTATATTAACGGAGATGGTGAGACGACACGTGATTTTTGTTATGTGGAAAACGTAATTCAAGCAAACTTATTGGCGGCGTTAGCTGATAATTCCGATGCTGTAAATACCGTTTATAACATTGCTGTTGGTGAGCAGATTTCTTTGAGCTGCCTATTTGAGACAATACGCTCTATTTTAAATATTTCGGAAAGTTATAAACCTAAGTATAGAGAAGGTCGTGTTGGCGATATCAGACATTCTTTAGCAGATATTAACAAAGCTAAAAATAAATTAAATTATGAGCCAAAATATAATGTGAGAAGTGGTTTGTCTTTGGCTGCTAAGTGGTATATAGATTTTTTTAACAATAAAAAGTAGTATAGAAAATGAAAATAGAAAACTTAAAAGAGGCAGAACTTGTGTTAGTGAACGCAGGGGGATTATGTCTTTGTTCTAGTCCGCAAAGTAACGCGGATGAAAGATGGACTACACAAACTTTTCAAGGGTGTAAGACAGTTTGTTGTCGACTCGGTCGTGTTGATGAGTGGTTATTTAGTTGGAGAGAAATCTCCACCTCAGAGATAAGGGCAGGTCGTTGTACTGCTGAGAAAAAATGCTGTTGCTGTGCTATTATTGATTCTTTAAAAAAGTTTTTTACTAGTGGTTTGTACAATCACTCACCAGGGTGATTGCTTCTTTTTGTTAGATAAAATGCTATGTATAATTTCACCTTCAGATTTTTCTGGATAATGTATTTTAAAAATTTCTGGATAAAGATTGATAGTTCTACGTAGCATTTCTTTTTCGCAAATATTTTTTAAAGAAATTCTTTGTGTTAAGTTGTGGGTGCGATAAAGATAGTATGGTCTTTCGAGAAATCCTATATTATTAGGTTTTCCTAATAATTTGCGATAGTTAAGAAGTCCGACAGCAAAAGGTAGTGTAACATCCTTTCTGTAAATTATTTTTGACGAGGCAGCATATTTG
>JBAXAM010000059.1:0-3556 GCA_037142515.1 bacterium
ACAAATATGCTGCCTCGTCAAAAATAATTTACAGAAAGGATGTTACACTACCAACTTTTTTAACATCCTCAGCTGCAGGTAGTGCTTCGGGTCGAATACCGCGCTCTAATAATGTGCTACGAACAGCATCATTATTAGTAATGTGCTCCATAGAAATAGCAGCTTCAGTTTTCAAATCATGCTCCTTTGTATTGAAAATAGTAATTTCAGCAGCAAAGTCTTTGGCTTTTAAAATAATAGTTGGAGAGAAATCTGCTAAGGGACAATTTTCTGGTACCTTCCAATATGCTTTCATTGTTTGAGTAGACTTATTAAAAAGAGCTTGGTCACCCTTGCTACGAATAAGCGCAAAGTCTTCATTGCCCCCAGTATGCTCATATATAACCTGAGATAACTCTTTTTCAGTAATAGACAATTTTTTACGTGCCGAAACACGCTCTGCTTCCAAAAGTTGTTGTTCAATTAACTCAGCTCGTCTCGTTTGTATAGCAAAAAGGTTTGGGCAAAAGCTATTTCTTGTTTTTTTGGATCGCCATTTTGCGCAATTAGATAACACGCATAGCGAGTTAGCATAATATCATCTACTGTTTTTTGCGCACCTTTAGGCATTTGGATCGTTTTCCCGACGTCGGGAAAATGATCGGACACTGCATGCTCAGAGCCTTCACAAGCGACTTTTGCTTTTGCAATAACATTTATAAAGTTATCCCATTTGTCATAGCCAAGCAACTTTTGCAGATCTCGGGCCAACCAAAATTCCACACCATCATCAGTGCGTTTAGCATGCGCTTCGAAATTTGTTGTTAACATATGAATATGATTGGTTTTCATAATAAATCCTCTATTTTTTCTCCAGTAATATCATATTTAAAATGTTTTTAAAACCCGGTTTATTATACTGTAGCTGCCAAAAGCCCACTGATATTATAATAACCGACAACAGCAATAATTTCGCTGCCGCAATAAACCAGAGGAATACGATCGCGCAACCAAGGCGGGATTTGCCATTCCTGCATTAGTTTTTTAAGCTCGTGCGTACCCAGGCGTTTGGGTAATTTTAATTTTTCACCACCTAGGCGAAATTGCACTGTAAATTTCTTACCCTTAAAATCAGCTAAAAATTTCTTACTTACTTTTGCGCGCAAAACTCCTAAATTACCTGGCAATTTTAATGGTCGCTTTAAGTCAAACTGCAAAACTTGTTTTTTATCATGTGGCAATAGTGGCGACATTGCATACAAATAATTTTGAAAGCGCCGTATTTCTGTTCCTCTCCACCTAACCACTGGACTTGCATCGCTGCGCGAATTTATCATGGTACGCACAATTTCATTTAATTTCGCCGCGCTTGGAGTAGAAAAATGCAAAGTGTGTAGCCAAAAACGCAGGGCATTATTCTGGCGCACAAGCGAAAGCTTTCTTAAAGACTCTATATTTAAAGCACCTTTATCGCCTACAGCACTCGCAAGATCATCTGCTGCTAAATTTTCTAATAATTCATTTGCTGCAGCACATAGACTCGCCGTCCTATTTAAAGTAGTAGTAATTCCCGGCCAATTTTTTCTAATTATTGGCATTAATTTATGTCGAATTAAATTACGATCAAATTTTATGTCTGTGTTACTTTCGTCTTCGATCCATTTTAATTTACATTCTTTAGCATATTGCAATAATTCTTCACGTGAAAAATTAAGTAAAGGCCGCATGAGCCAACCCTTACCGAACTTTACTTTTGTAGGCATTGCAGCCAAACCCTTAGGTCCAGCACCACGGAATAGTTGCAATAGCAAAGTTTCGGCTTGATCATTTGCTTGATGCGCAGTTACTAAAATTGCGTTCTTTGGTAGGGTTTTTGCAAAAGCTTTATAACGTAATTTACGGGCAATTTCTTCGGGACTATGGTCTTTGATTTTTATTTTTGCATTGACGTTTTTAACGAGGCACTCCACACGCAACTCTTTACAGATTTTTTTACAATGTTTAGTCCAGTGTTTTGCGTTTAAACTTAAATTATGATTAATATGTATAGCTGCTAGTTGCAGTTTAAAATTAAATTTAGATTGAATTTTGCGTAGCTGCACTAGTAAATGCAATAATACGTGCGAATCTAGACCGCCACTGTAAGCAATAAAAATTTTCACCTACCAAAACTCATTAATTTTTCATAACGCGCTGCTACTAATCGATCTGGAGATAATTTTTCCAGTTGCTGCAAATTATCAATTAGCGCTGCTTTAAGGCGTTCAGCCATCATCTCATAATCACGATGTGCACCACCTAATGGCTCCGAAACAATTTGATCAATTAACTTTAATTTATAAAGCTTATTCGCAGTTAAATTCATTGCTTCGGCTGCCTCGGCTACTTTATCCTGGCTACGCCATAAAATTGATGCGCATCCTTCTGGAGAAATAGTTGCATAAATACTATACTGCAGCATCAGTATCCGATCTCCAACACCAAGAGCCAAAGCACCACCTGATCCACCCTCACCAATTACAGTGCAAATAATTTTCGTACGCAATTTAGACATAACAAATAAATTACGTGCAATAGCCTCGCTTTGATTACGCTCCTCAGCGCCGATTCCAGGATAAGCACCAGGGGTATCGATAAAGGTAAGTATTGGCAACTGAAACTTTTCTGCAAGTTCCATCAAACGCAGCGCCTTACGATATTCTTCCGGATGAGACATAGAAAAATTACGCTCAAGGTTTTCTTTTGTGGTACGCCCTTTTTGTTGGGCAATAATCATAACTGGCTGATCTTGCAAACGAGCAATACCACCGATAATAGCCGGCCCTTTAGCAAAATGACGATCCCCAAACAATTCATCAAAATCATTAAAAATAAGCTTTATATAGTCGAGGGAATGCGGACGCTGTGGATGCCGTGCTAATTTTACGATTTGCATCGCCGTCAATGATGAAAAAATTGATTTGGTTAAATCACAAGATTTTTCTTCAAGGCGCTTAATTTCCTCGCTAATATTGAAACTATTATCGCTGCTGACATAACGCAGCTCTTCAATTTTGGCAAGCAATTCGGCAATAGGCTGTTCGAAATCTAAAAAATCCAGGTTCATTTGTGTATTATAGCAAATTAAAACTGTAAAGAGAATTGCGAGTGTGTTAATTTATGACTATGTATTTAATCATGTTCAAAACCATTGCTGCTACTAGTATTTTTTTACTTACCCTAACTGCTGGACTGCTGCCTCTCAAAGTAGCAAAAAACAAAAACCACCTTTTATACTTAGGTGACGCTTTTGCTAGCGGGATATTCTTAAGCACTGCATTATTACATCTACTCCCAGATGCCGACAAGGGATTTCATCAAGTTTTAACCAATAACACTTATCCAATTGCACCATTAATTTGCTCTGCAACTTTTATTTCATTATTGATTATGGAGCGCACAGTTCTTACGTATGGTGCGCCTTTTCTTTTGATATTATTATCCATACACTCACTAGTAGAAGGCACTGCAATTGGAACCAGCTTGATAAAGCAACTTTTTTTCTGTAAATATGTTTAAACTTCTAGCCCTTTTAAAT
>JBAXAM010000060.1:0-3526 GCA_037142515.1 bacterium
CCTCAACGCTAATTTTATTGACCCACGTATTGCTAAGAAAAATGACCCACCCTAATCAATTATAAACCTATCTTTGCATATCGTACCCCACCTTAAAACACCTCGAGTATTCTTGCTAAGTTAAATTTAACTTATTAGTAGGAGTATTAAGATGAGCCGAGAAAATCGTTGCCAACATTGTGGCAGCCACTTGGTTAAATGTCGTAACCCCAATCAACGTTATTGCCCTGAAACCACTTGCCAGAAACAACGCAAAAATTTATGGCGCCGTAATAAGCTTAGTACAGATGATGATTATCGAAGTAATCAAAAAACAGCCAATAGAAAATGGCGACAAACACATAAGGGTTATTGGCAACAATATCGAACAAAACATCCTGATTATGTAGTTTGCAATCGAGAAAAGCAGAGGATACGGGATCAAAAAAGCAAAGACTCGTATCTTGCAAAGAGCGACGCGTTAACACCAAAAAATATAGTTACATCAGGCACTTATCACCTGATACCGGTAACTGAGTCTCATCTTGCAAAGAGCGACGCGTTAATAGTAAAAATTGCTTTAATTACAGGGAGTTCGATCAATGCAGTCGTCTCTGGATAATCTTGCAAAGAGATCACCTTATAGCCAGAGTGATGTAGAATTGTAATTATAGGTTTCATGAACAATTTATCAAAATCAGCTCTCGAAGCGGAGTGGCATCAGTTAGAACTTAGTTATCAACACTTGCGGAAACATACGCAACAAGAGCAACAACGATTAATGTTATCGATCCACAACCACGGATTACTAGAGCCAATTATGGTTGTAGCAAGCTTGACTGGGAATTGGACAGTCATTGATGGCTATTTGCGAATAAAAGCCATGCAAGCATTAAAAAATGACACAATTAAAATAATTATCTGGGAAGCGAATGTTGCTGAAGCATTGATTCATACTTATAGGAGTAATCAATCTCGCACTTGGGATTATTTTGAAGAGGCCTGGTTACTCCAGGAATTAAGGAATCTGCATAATTATTCTCAAGCAGAATTAGCACAACAATTAGGTAAGAGTGAGTCTTGGGTAAGTTATCGATTGCAATTGCTTGAGTCCTTACCTAATTTTATCAAAGAGGCAATGTTGCAAGGAGATTTATCGTCTTGGGCTGCAAACAGAGTTTTAGTTCCGTTCGCGCGCGCGAACCAAGATGCTGCCAAAAGCTTACTTAATTATCTACGCAGTCATACCCATAGCACTAGAGAACTCCAGGAGTTTTATCATCATTACTTAAAGTCTAATAATAAAGTACGTGAGCATTTACTAATGTCTCCGCAACTATTTTTTAAGACCTTGGAATTATCGAAACAAAATCAGCCTTTCGCAAAGGATATATCTTTATTATCACCCCAAGAGATTTGGGAGAAAAAACTAGCGGAGATTAATTATAGATTAGATGCGCTGTATTCAGTGTTATACGCAGTATTTTACCCTCAGCAAGATGAAGAAGAATGCTCGATTTTAAAAAGAAGCTGGCAAGATATTTTTACTAAAATTAACACCTTAAATAGGAGAATTTATGAACCAACAACCCATGACACAAGCGGTACGCCAATTATATCAGGCGGGTCAAGGCAAGCGAGCGATCAGTCGTCTACTAAAAATCTCACGTAATACTGTTCGTAAGTTACTGCACCAAGATGAGTCCGCATCAGCTAAAAATGATAACGAAGATTTAATGCCATTGATTGGACCCTTAATAACAACTTGCCGTGGCAATCTGGTCCGAGTTCGAGAAGTTTTAGAGGAGCAGTACCAACGCAAAGTGCCATATAGCACCCTAACTCATTTAGTACGCAAATATCAATTAAAAGAGGAGCCGCAACGTGTAGGCGAATATTGTTTTGCTCCGGGCGAAGAGATGCAACATGATACTTCCCCGCACCTAGTTTATTTTGGTGCTAAAAAAGTTAAAGCACAATGTGCGGCATTAATATTAGGATTTAGCCGAAAAATTTTTATCCAGTATTATCCAAATTTTACTCGCTTTGAAGCTAAAGCATTTTTGCAGCAAGCATTGCAGTTTATGCAAGGGAGCTGTAAGCGTTGTGTTATTGATAATACCAGTGTCATTTTAGCAGCTGGGGCTGGTATTCATGCTGTAATAGTACCAGAAATGTTAATGTTCTGCCGTTTTTTTGGATTTGAATTTATAGCTCACGCGGTCAATGACCCTAATCGCAAAGGAAAAATAGAAAGGCCATTTGCTTACGCAGAAAATAACTTCTTAGCTGGACGAGCTTTTACTGATTGGTCAGATTTAAATCAGCAAGCAGAGCAATGGTGTATTGCTGTCAACCAAAAGCCCAAACGAATATTGGGTATGACTCCAGAAGCAGCTTATATTCAAGAAAAACCAGCACTACTAGCGCTGCCTGCGGTAATGCCGCCTATTTATAAATGTCTCCAACGTACCGTAGATACTCAAGGGTATATTAATGTTGATACTAATCGTTATTCTGTACCAGAAAAATATATTGGAAATTTGCTAGAGGTCTATCAATATCTAGATAGAATTGAAATCTATCACCAACATCGGCTAGTTACCCAGCATCCACGCATTGTCGGAGAACGAGATCAGCGAGCTATTATTAAAGAGCATCACATTAACTTATATCGGCGTGAAAAACTCCGGGTTGGTAGCGCTGCCGAGCAACAACTCACTGGAGTTAACAGCATTTTAGATGACTATATCCTCATGCTCAAGACCCAAGTGCGTGGCCGAGGGGAATGGGCTTTTAGAGAGTTGCTTAATTTCAAGCGAAATTATCCATTTGATGCTTTTATCAAAGCTATTACCTTGGCTAAGCAATATAGCTTATTTGATCTGAAGCGATTAGAAAAAATGATAATTAAAGAAATAAAAGATAATTTTTTTAATCTTTAAATAGGAGGTTTACGTGTTACCAAAACTTAGTTATTTAATCGAACAGCTACATTTACGTGGTATAGCTGATTCTCTAGAAACGGTTCTTACAAAAGCACGACAACAAGGACAAAGTGCCGAAGAAGTATTACAAAAACTTTTAGAAATTGAATATCAATATCGTAATACACGGAAATTAGAAAATCGCTTAAAAGCGGCTAAATTACCCTGGGAATGGAGCATTGATACCTTCCCATTTAAGAGACAACCAGCAGTAAAAAAATCGCAAATTATGTCGCTAGCCAAATTAGAATTTATTACCCATTTCGAGAATGTCATTTTTATCGGTAAGCCTGGGACAGGTAAAACAGGATTAGCGATTAGTCTACTTCGTTTAGCGTTAATTAATGGTTATCGCGGTCGTTTCTATAAAGCCCAAGATTTACTAAACGAATTATATGCTTCTTTGGCCGATAGAAGTACTTCGAGGCTATTAAAGACTATAGCGAATTATGATGTCATTATAATCGACGAATTAGGCTACCTTACGCTAACCAATGAGCAAATTAACATCTTTTTTAAATTAATCGATATGCGGTATCACAAGAAATCTACCATAATTA
>JBAXAM010000061.1:0-3340 GCA_037142515.1 bacterium
ATTTAAAAGGGCTAGAAGTTTAAACATATTTACAGAAAAAAAGTTGCTTTATCTGCTATTAAATCTTTTTCACGCAACGGAGCAATAATATCATCTACTGGTGTTACTATAGAAACGAACCATGGGTGTATAGTTTGTATACCTATAATTTTCTCATAAGAAGAAATATACTTTTTATTACCAACTGAATAGACAAATGGTGATTTATGGTTTTGCTGATAAATTGTAAAAGATTTTTCTAACCAAAGCAGATTTAGAGACTCTATTTTTGGTAATTCTTTACCCTCATGCAACTTCTTACCCATACCATGCACAGCTATAAGACTGCCACTGCTATCAACTACGAAAACAACACTATTTTTAGTAATCTTAATATCGTCGACGTACTTAGAAATAGTTTCAATCAACATATCTGTGCCAAACACACCTAGCAGATCTCCTTTAAAATCGTACAATGGAATAGCCGCAGTAACACCAAGAGCTCCTCCTTGACTACCCTTAAGAAACTTATAAACAACCCATATTTGTCGTTTTTCCTGTTTAGCTTGTTTATACCATAACCTTGAACGTATATCTTCACCATCGAAAGGAAGTTCAGACAATGCCCTGATAGACAACAACTTTCCTTTGGCATCAAAAAGTCTCTCTATATCATCACCGTTTCTATTGCGCAAAGCGCTTTGCTCTAAATAATACTTACCATTATCAACTCTGTTTAATCCATAAGAGTTACCATCAATATCTGCCCAATAGACTGCGCATACCTCTAAGTTATCAGCAATAAGACTATATAGAAACCTGACAAATTCATCTGAGTACTCAGGTTTAATAGTATCGGTACTAAGCATCTGAAAAGCCGTAGAAGCAGAGCTATTTAGCGAGCTGAAGAAGCTGCTCATTTGCGCGCTAACTTTTCCGCTGGCATAGCTTAAAGAACTATCCGCCGCCGCAATTAAAACTGAATCTAAAACAAAATAATTAATACCAACAATTAAAGCAGATATTCCAAGCAACAAAGTAAGAGTTATGCTAAGAATACTTAATCGTATACTAACTTTGATCGGCCAGCGCATTTTTCAGTTATCCCCCAAAAGCTCATAAATACAAACATTCTGCTGTTTTCCTTTGACAGTAATTTTGTCAAGCAAACGGAATTTGAAATTATCTTTTACTTTGTCATAAGTAAACTCACTTACAATCGTCCAAGTTCCATATACTTTATTTAAACCTTCCAAGCGACTGGCCAGGTTAACAGGATCACCTAATGAAGTGTAATTTAAGCGCTCATCAGAGCCGACATTACCAACAACTACCTCTCCAGTACTAATACCAATACGCGTTGCAACCACTGGTTTATTTTCTATGCAAAACTCTTCGTTCAATTGTTTCAGTGCTTCTTGTATTTGTAATACCGCTTGGCAAGCATGTAGGGCATGTTCTGGATCATCCACTGGAGCTCCCCAAAAAGCCATGAGCCCATCGCCCATATACTTGTCAACGGTACCATTCATTTCAATTATAACTTTGGTTATTGCTTGAAAATATCTAGATAAATACTGCATTAACTCTTGTGCATTAATATGCTCAGATAATTGGGTAAAATTTTCAATATCTGTAAAAACTAGAGTCAATTCTTTGGTCTCACCACCAACTGTAGCTATTTTATTACCAGCAACTAATTTTCTCACTAAAACAATTGGCATATAACGCTGAAAAGAGCCTAAAGCATTTTTCATTTTCATAAAAGATTGTTCCATTTCAGCAATTTCGACAATCCGTGAAAATGTTTCTTTTATTTCTGTTAATTTTAATTGGCAAATCAAATTGGCGTCCAGCGCTAACCTTCTAATAGGACGGCTGATACTCGATGATAAAATAGAGGCCAAAATAACCCCAAAAAATAAAACCATACAAATAAATATCATTGCTATTAAAGCTTTTTCACGCAACGGAGCAATAATATCATCTACTGGTGTTACTATAGAAACAAACCATGGGTATACAGTTTGTATACCTGCAATTTTCTCATAAGCAGAAATATACTTTTTGTTACCAATCGAATAGACAAATGGTGATTTATGGTTTTGCTGATAAATTGCAAAAGATTTTTCTAACCAAGGCAGATTTAGAGAGTCTATTTTTGGTAATTCTTTACCATCAAGCAACTTCCTACCCATGCCATGCACAGCTATAAGATTACCACTGCTATCAACTACAGAAACAATGCTATTTTTGGTAATTTTAATATCGTTAATATACTTAGAAATAGTTTCAATCAACATGTCTGCGCCGAACACGCCCAGCAAGTCTCCCTTAAAATCATATATCGGAACCGCAGCAGTAACACCGAGCGCTTTTCCTAGATTACGAAACTTATAAGCAACCCATATTTGTTGTTTTGTCTGTTTAGCTTGTTGATACCATAACCTTAATCGCACGTCTTCGGCATCTGGAGGTCGTTCTTTGATAGACAACAATTTTCCTTGAGCATCAAAAAGCCTTTCCATAAAAAGCCTTTCTGCGTCATTACCTTTTCCATCAAGTAAAGTACTTCTCTCTAGATAGTTACCATTGTCAACTCTGTTTAACCCATAAAAGTTACCATCAACATCTGCCCAATAGGCGCCACTTACATCTTGGTTATCCTTAATAAGACTATATACAAATCTGGTAAATCTATCTGTGTGCTCAGGTTTAATGGCATTGCTATTAATCATTTGAAAAGCTGTAGAAGCAATATCATCTAGCGGAATGAAAAAATTGCTCATCTGGGCGCTAACTTTTCCGCTAGCATAGCTTAAAGAGTTATTTGCCACCGCAACTAAAACTGAATCTAAAGCAAAATAATTAATACCAACAATTAAAGCAGATATTCCAAGCAACAAAGTAAGAATTATACTAAGAATACTTAACCGTATAGTAACTTTAGTCGGCCACATTGAATTACCTCTAAATTGACCTCTTCGAATACATTAATACCTGCTTAACACATAGCTTCTTATTTTTGCTATTGCATCGATCGTCCGATAAAACAAGCATTAACAAAATACGGGCTTTAGGGCCAGACAGTTCACCACTTAAAATAGCACCAGCTTCTTTCAACGACGCACCACCACTACCACCATATATTGGCAGTACGGCACCATTTTGTACTTGAGAGGACACAACTACGATAACATTTTTACTTAAAGCATATTTAATTGCTTCAAATACCTCTGTATTAACATTACCAGCTCCAAACGCTTCAACAACAATACCGCGAATGCCCGAGTTCGTAGCGTCTCGAATAAAAGGTAGTGTAACATCCTTTCTGTAAATTATTTTTGACGAGGCAGCATAT
>JBAXAM010000062.1:0-3265 GCA_037142515.1 bacterium
GAGACATACGTTAAGAATAAAGGTAAATGGGGCTTCTTGTATCGCGCTGTAGATAAAGACGGAGACACCGTTGATTTTATGTTTTCAGCAAAACGTGATCGAAAAGCAGCGCTGAGATTTTTCAAAAAAGCAATTGGTTCTAGCGGCTTGCCACAGACAGTAACGATTGACAAAAGCGGCGCAAACAATGCAGCGTTAGAACAGTTGAATGAGCTATTTTTAATGTGCGGCTTGTGTTGTTTGTTTATTACTATTCGGCAGATCAAGTATCTTAATAATATTGTAGAGCAAGATCATCGACACATTAAGCGTATTATAAAACCGATGCTTGGTTTTAAATCTTTTGCTTCTGCAAAAGCTACAATTGCAGGGGTTGAACTACATCATATGCTTAGGAAAGGGCAAATGGCTGATGCTGCTAATATGCCAATTTGGAAACAGTTTTATGCATTAGCAGCATAATTGCGTTCAGGAGAAGTGTGCATACAAAAAGCTTAGCCTTTGATAATGTTTGCGACAGAACCTTTATTTCTTACAATAAATTTAGCGCTATCTGCACTTAAAAATACATAATTCCACCACTGTGTTGCTAGTTTTTGTAATACAATCTGTTGTCGGATGCGATAAGAACTACATTGCTGCATCAAGCCCAGATATGAATTCATACTACATAAAAATGCTATTAATTCGGCAGTCAAGGGTTTACGCTGCGTTACAATAATATTCTGCTTGACGATAGCCTGGTAAAAATTACCCTTAGTGCGATTAGCAATATAAGTACGCCCTGTCTTGAGCACCACACCTAAAAATTTTACTCCTTTGGTGTAATGTTGTAAATAGATTTTTCTTGGATGCAAGGTAAGCTTTAAATGCAAGCTTAAAAAAGCTCTTATTTTAGCAGCCAATGATTTCAAATATTTCTTATCTTGATGCACCAGCACACAATCATCGACATATCTACCATAAAATCTAACCCCCAAATCACTTTTAACAAAATGATCCAGAATGTTCATATAGAAATTAGCAAAAATTTGACTAGTCAAATTGCCAATTGGCAAGCCGCAATGATAGGCTGAATAAAATAAGCTTTTATTAGTTGGTAAATTATTCCAAGCACACCGCTCGCTTTTAATAACGCAATTTTTAGTAGCATTGTTATAAATAATTTTTTTACACAAATCTAATAACAGTCCACAATCAGCAGCTGTATATTTTTGCTGCATAAATCGCGTCAGTTTTGCAAGCAAAATATCCTGATCAATATGCATAAAAAATCCAGCTATATCAAGTTTCAAGATATAACAATCTTGAGAGTAGTTTTGCGAGCACCGCCGAATAAAACTATCCAAGCGTTTGATCCCAAAACTAGTACCCCGCCCCAGCCGGCAAGCATAACTATCGTAAATAAATTCTCGCTCAAATAAGGGATTAAGTTTATTAATCACTAAATGATGTACTACCCGATCCCTAAAATCAGCAGCGAATATTTCCCTGGTAACTGGCTTGGTAACGATAAACGCTACCGATCTGCCAGGCTGATAAGTGCCATTATTAATCTCTGCGCATAATTTTAATAGGTTATTTTCGTAATCAACCTCAAATGCTAGCGCATTCATAGTATTACGCTTGTCTTTACGACAATCAGCGTAGGCTTGAAATAACTCAGCTAATTCAATTTGTGCGGTCATGCTTATCAGCCCAATCAACACTAAATAAGTGCCACTGACAAATACTGTCAGCGGCTGCTTATTCATGTTTTTGTTCAAAACCCCGAACCGCACGAACGCTAAACGTGTTGTTCTCGTTGTCGTTGTTCTGGTTGCCGTTGTCAAAGTTCTGGTTCCACGCATTGTTGCCGGGATCGTTCTCGGTAGAACTCCAGTAGTTGGCAGCAAGAACAAACAATATCATCAAGCCGTTTTGCTCCAAATCAGGCATCCAACTTGGAGGCGATTTAACTAGCCAACTGCTCTAGTCGCTTGATCGCTTTTAAACAAAAACTGCTCGCTCGCCAATGCCTTGACACTAGCGATTCTGGCACCGCGTTACCGCGCGGCATTTCGCCACCCGGTAATTTGTTTGCCGATTTCGGCCATTAACCCAGCAAAATCGGCCTGTTGTTTAATTGGCATCAGTTTTAAATCAACACACAACCTGATTTCCAATTTTAATACTTCAAAAATATCTAAAAATGCCTCAAGATAGGCTTGTTTTTGCGTTACTTTATTAGCCCGATAAATGTTTCTGACTAATTGTAAGGCATCGCGCTGCATATCTTGTCCGAGCGCATATTTATACTCTCGGGAAAAACTTTTCGTTACTGCAAAAATTTTCAACACTAATTTATACGTATCCCGATATACTGGTAAGTTATAATATAGCGTCATAATCTAAACCTGGTGCTGCAAAAACTACAAAAACATTGCGACTGCTGCGCGGGCCACTGAAAAAGCAAATGGCTTCTTAGCTAAAGTCAAACATAATGCCATCATTTTTATCACCGCTGCCGCCAAAAAATCGCAAATAGTTAAATAGACAAATAGTTTAATAGTTAATAGCCCGAACCGCACGAACGCTAAACGTGGGGGTCTCGTAGCCGAGGTACTGGGAGCCGTTGGCAAAGTCCTGGTCCCACGCATTGCTGCCGGGAATGTACTCGGTAGAACTCCAGTAGTAGGCAGGATATGAACCGCCACCTGTACAAAAGTTGCCTTTATTTGCAATACTACATGCAGAACCACTGCCACCTGATGCATATATATATATACTGTTTAGTTCGTCTTTAGTAGGTAAACGACCATCAGTGTAAGCAACACCACTAACTGCTATGGAGGTGCTAGCGCACTCTGACTTGGCTGTGCTCCAATTAGCCGGCGCTAAGTCTGTTAGTGTTACTATACTTGCTATAGCACCAGCGGCCTTATATATTATTCCACCACCATTGGGATAGTGCATACCTACAGCTGGAGTTTTCCAAACTGCAGTTAGGGTTATGTCGCTAGAAATATTGAATGTTGCGCCTGGATCATAATCAACAGTTGTTGGTGATGCTGATTTACTCCATCCGGCTAAAATATAGTCTGTCTTTCTTAGACCACCACTACTAGCGGCATCACTACTAGCTAAGACGGTTACTGTTGAACCGGGTGAATAATGGGTACTGTCAATTGGAGCGGTGCCAGTACTGCCGGTACCGCCGGCATAAGTGACGGATAATGATGGTGCTACCGTAACGGTAACAGTGTAAGTGGCCGTTGAATTATCA
>JBAXAM010000063.1:0-2935 GCA_037142515.1 bacterium
ATTTAAAAGGGCTAGAAGTTTAAACATATTTACAGAAAAAAAGTTGCTTTATCGATCGCCTTATCACTCGCCTACTGCTTGAGCAACGGCAGCAATTCAGCGAGCATCAGCTACATAGTTTAAAAACCATTATTGAGAGCATGCAATCTGGTATGGGCGACGTACGCGCTCAAATAACCAGCGCTTTAAATAATCACGCGACTGAGCTAAGCCTGCGGGTAGAAAAATTAGTCCAAGTAACTGATACAAAATTACAAGAAATAAGCGGCCAAGTTGATAAGCGCCTAGCTGAAGGTTTTGAGAAAACCACTGCAACATTTACAGATGTAGTAAAACGCTTGGCTTTGATTGATGAAGCCCAGAAAAAAATAACAGAGCTATCTAGCAATATAGTAAATTTGCAAGAAATTTTAGCAGACAAGCGTGCGCGCGGCGCATTTGGCGAAATACAATTGTCAGTGCTATTGCACAATGTTTTGCCAAAAGAAAATTTTGAGCTACAGCATACTTTATCTAATGGCAAGCGTGTTGACTGTATTTTGCTTTTACCAGAGCCGACTGGCAATATGACTGTTGACGCAAAATTTCCGCTCGAAAACTATCAAAAATTATCAAATCCGCATTTAGGCGAAGATGAAAGACTAACTGCACAACAACAATTTCGGCTAGATATTCGCAAACACATTAAAGATATTGCGGAAAAATATATTATTCCTGGAGAAACCTCTGATGGGGCAATAATGTTTATTCCGGCAGAAGCAGTGTTCGCAGAAATTCATGGGCATTATCCAGAACTAGTTGAGCTATCGCACTGTTCTAAAGTATGGATGGTCTCCCCTACTACTTTAATGGCAATTTTGACTACAGCACGCGCTGTTATTAAAGATGCGGCAACACGCCAGCAAATTCACATTATTCAAGAACACTTGGTTTTGCTGGGTAAAGATTTTGAGCGCTTCCAGGAGCGAATGGACAATCTAGCCAAGCATATTAATCAAGCTCATGAAGATGTTAAAGCAGTACACAAGTCATCGAAAAAAATATCAAGCCGTTTTAACAGTATTGAGCAGGTCGAGTTAACATTATTATAAATATAAAAAAAGCCAGGTTACCCTGGCTTTTTATTAAGAAAAACTATAAGACATTCTTACTTAGCAGTGTCTTCAGTGGTTTTCTCAACACCTAATTTGCCATGATGGCGATGGTGTTTACATTTTTTGCCTTTGCAAGTCTCTTTTGCTTGAGCAAAACCTGTATCTGCAACACCAGCTGTTCCTGGTTTTTCAGCAGAACAACCGACTAAAGCTAAAGCTGCTGCGATTACAACGATTGAAAATAACTTTTTCATTTTTGTTCCTTTAACCTAAAATTTAAAATATCTGTTTGCATAAACACAAAGCATAAAGCAAACACCCTAATACAACTTATATCGTAACGTTACAATACAACGCTGACATTTTTAAAACATTTTACCAAAAAATGCAAGGATTTTCGAAATAATTTTTAGCTAGATTTTACAAAAACGCAGAAAATTTGCCGTAATTTGGCCAGTAAATGCTTCATAAGGCACACCACGAAGTTCGGCTATAAATTCGGCAATATAATGCAAATAAACAGGCTCATTAGACTTGCCCCGAACGGGTACTGGGGCTAAGTATGGTGCATCAGTTTCAATCAACATTTTCTCCAGCGGTATATCTTTGGCTATTTCTCTCAGAGCTTGAGCATTGCGAAAAGTCACTATCCCGGAAAATGAAACATAAAAACCAAGTTCTATTGCTTTTTCTGCAAAAGCACTGCTTCCGGTAAAGCAATGCATTACCCCGCCTACTATCTTTGCTTCTTCGTCAGTTAATAATTTAACAATATCAGCTTCAGCGTCACGCGCGTGTATAATCAAGGGCTTATTTAAAGTTTTTGCTGCCTGAATATGTAGCTTAAATAATTTCTTTTGGTGTTCGCGCTCTAATTCATTAGCGGTATAATAAAAATCCAGCCCTGTTTCTCCTATGCCAACAACTTTTTTGTTCTGTCCAAGAGCTATTAGCTCGTTTAAGCTAGGTTCGCGAGAGTCTTTTTCGGTCGGGTGCAGACCAACTGCTGCGTAAATATTACTATCACTTTCGGCAATCTTTAAAACGTTCGGAAAATTCTCAATATCAACTCCGGGGCAAAGAATATAATTTACATCCTTTGCTCGTGCCGCAGCAATAGCCCTATGCAAATCTCCGTCGTAAGGAGTAAGGTCAAGAATATCTAAATGGCAATGAGAATCGACTAGCATAAACCAAGCTGATTATGTGATCCAAGCCGCACAAGCTCTAGTGTTTTAGAATCAGGTTTTCTGTAGATCAAAACTAGGTCTGGCTTTATGTGGCAGTCTCTATGATCTTTCCAATCATTAATGAGAGAATGGTCTCGATAGGATGCTGGTAAAGGAACATCTGTCGCCAATAATTTTACCGCATCCAATAAACTAGTTTCTAATATTGCCCGATAACGCGCGGATTTCTTTTCACGTTTATAGTCGCGCTTAAATCGTGTGGTATATTTAATCGTCCGCATTCAAACTGCCCAATAGATTATCAATGCTGCTGACAGTCACCAGATCACCGCAGCGCGCCGCTCTCATTGCCTCAATAGTCTCGTGATTTGGTATGAGAGGCTCGAATGGCAATATTTTATCTCTAGCAACACGGGTTAATAGGATTCTAAAAGCATCAGACACAGTAAGCCCCATTGCAGCTAATACAACGGTGGCTTCCTTTTTAACATGTTCATCTATACGTGCGCGAACAACTGTATTTATAGTCATAATTCATATCTCCTCTGTGCTACATTGTAGCTCAAAGATTAATTTTTATCAAATCAAAAATAGCGTTTGTATAGGTTCATAACATATGAGACTGCCGACTCATCAGATATTGGTTAGTAT
>JBAXAM010000064.1:0-2789 GCA_037142515.1 bacterium
TAAAAGGGCTAGAAGTTTAAACATATTTACAGAAAAAAAGTTGCTTTATCTATTTAATGCTGTATTTATGGTTTTTGCATAGTCGTAATCACCATAACCCATGCTAGCTACCTTATTAACTCTGTGTAGTCTTTGCGATATTAGAATATTATGAGCAGTTGCTATCATTTTTCGCATTTCCAGCCAGGCTGGAGTATATTCCGGACAATATTTAGCGGTTGCTTGATAGTATGCTGTGTTTATATCATCACTGGTTAAGGTACGAGATTGAATACCTAGGATTAATAAGGCCTCTATTATTTCCACAGTTGCGTCCTGTATCGATTTTCTATCTAATGCGTTTTCCATCTTTACAAAGGCTTGAAATTTTTCTACTTTATCATGATAGTCTGCGCCATAATGTTCTATTTCATATGTGTATTTTAAGTATTCGTGATCATCGATATCAATGCCGATAAAATCTTCTGGTTCCTTCATTTCGCTTTTGACGCTGATGCCACATACTTTATTTTCTATCCAATTACATTTTTGCTGTTTTACATATTTTGGTTGTGGATGATTCATTTTATTTCCTCATTTGCTTTTTTTATACGATTTTAAGAGCGACAGAAAACAATATGTTTTTTATTTTGTTTTTCAGGTAAGCGGGCAAATAGTATTGTGTTGTTTCTTGCTCCATAAATTTAGCTAATGTCGCTTGACTTTTATCTACACAACGACAAGCAACCTCAAATTCTTCTAAATTTGTCGCTTCTTTCATTTGCGTGTAATAATGCAGATGAAGGTTTAACAAATCTAGGGCATCATCTTTCGCGCTTTTTTGCGTGTATTCGTTATGTGATTCTATTTGTGGATTATTCATTTTGTTATCCTCATTACTGATTTATTTATATTGGACGATAAAAAGATTATATTTGTTCAATAATTTTTTCTTATTCTTCCATTTTCATTTTTAGTTCTAAAGTTATTAGCTGGCTGATGAGTTCGTTAATCGTATCGATCTCATGTTTAGTAAAACGTTTGCGTACGAATAGCTTAAGTAAGTCCTCGCGGATCTCATCTGCTCGCGTTGGCATTTGTTCTTGTGGAAAATCTTTGTATATATTTGTTTGGTTGTTCATTTTTTTACTCCTCATGTTTTTGTTATGATTTTTTAAGCATACGCATACAGTTGTTTTGGTGAATCTCTTTGCTCTTTAATTTCGGCACTGCCATATATTGCGCGGATTTTATCCATTGACCATGTGCCACGGTTATGTGACTTATAATCTGTGGGACGAAAGTACCAGCATAGTTTTTTAGGAGACCAAAAAAAGCCGGAATTTTTCAAGATGTCTTTGTGTGGCTTGGTATTTCCACTTATCCAAATCCACGCTCCGCAAAGCTCGACGTTTAAACCCAAATTAATAATTGCGTTTAGCGCGTTGTTGATGGCATCGCCATAGTCGTGAGTATTTGGGACAAAGTTGTTTATTTTGCTTGGGTCTATGGTTTTTAGGGTTTCATAAGCAACATTAACCATTTTCATCATTTCCAGCCCAGCAGGGTTGTGGTCTGGATGATATTTAGCCGCTGCCTTTCTGCAAGCGGTTTTTATATCTTCAAGGGTTGGGTTGTTTGATTGGATATTCAGAATTGCCAAAGCATCTTTGGCAGATAAAAAAGATGTGCTACTATTCATGTTAGCCATGATTCAATCCTAACTATTGTTTTATGGTTAGAAGCCTGTAACAGTTCGTTGCTGTTATGGGCTTCGCTTTTTACAGAGAATCAAAAATTTATTCTCTGCGTCAACGTATTTACATACGTCCTAGTTAAAAACTCCATCATCCTTATTATACCTATTTTTATAGGGTTTCGACGGTGTTTAAAAACTTGCTTCTTATTTATTTTCATTGCCATCTGCTTTTGTTTTTATACAAGATATATAATAACATCTTTAATACATTTGTCAAATGTTTTTTAAAAAAATAATTTATTTATTTTAACCCTATTAATGATGGTTAACATAAATTTACTAAGTTAATTTTATTATATTATATAAAATCGCCTTTTACTACTAATTCTTTTATGATATTATGTGTTCAATATGTCATTATTCGCATCAACAATAAGAGAGAAAAGAACGCAGCTTGGCTTATCTTGCCCGGAGCTTTCGCGCTTGTCTGGTGTTCATCAAACCATTATTTATAAATTGGAACATGATATGGACGTATCCGACAAAAATCGCTGGTTGCTAGTGGGAGCCTTACAAATACCTTTTAATAGTAAGATGTTTGCAAAAAAGGTAAGAGAAAAAAGAGAGTCGCTAGGATGGACTACGCCACAACTATCAAAAGTATCGAAAATATCTGTATCGGTTATCTATCTGCTGGAAAGCAATAAGAAATTGCCATCAATGGCGCTTTGCTATAAATTCGCTAAGATTTTTAAGCTTAACATAGAAAACTTTATATAAAATAGCTAGGCACTAAAACCAATTTATTCCCAAGTTGTAGAAACAGCATGCACCGACTCTTTTGGTATAGCTAATGTATGAATATTTTTTTCCTTATCGAAAAACTGAAGCCCGTATTCTGATCCAGTTCTCCATAAGACATCGATATTTTCTATTGTATTCGATCCCTTCTCACAACTTGGTGTAGGAAAACCTGCCATTTTTAGTGCGCTACACGCTCTATCATCAACAAAAAGCGTTGCTTTGAAGTTCCCAAGAGCAAAAGATCGCATGCCCTGTATAGGTTCATAACATATGAGACTGCCGACTCATCAGATATTGGTTAGTATAC
>JBAXAM010000065.1:0-2669 GCA_037142515.1 bacterium
TGTGTAGCGACATGAATTTTTCCCTACAGGTGACATCAAAAAACATCACTTAAAACTACTATCTATTAGTGAGTTAAATAGTCTTAAAATTGACTATAATTTGTAAATAAATAATTACAAAATATACTCAAATTATTAATGACTGGATAACTATGACAATAACCACTAATCAGGTAAAATTATTGATGAAAAAATTAAAAAAATATAATCAAGAAATAGCTGCTGCCAAAGCAGGAATGGATGTCAAAACTGCTAGAAAATATATAAAAAGTAAACAATTACCATCTGATATAAGAAAAGTTTATCAACGTAATGAACCAACTATTTTTACCAAGAACTTAGATGAAATTACTAGTATGCTTAAAAATTCTCCAGGATTACAAGCAAAAACCATAATGAATTACTTGGCGAAGAAATATCCATCTCAATATAAAACTGGCCAGCTTCGCACCCTACAAAGACATCTGTCTAATTGGCGCGCTCAGTACGGCGAATCACAAGTTATTATTTTCCGTCAAGATCTCAAACCAGGTAAACAAAGCCAATCAGATTACACGTGCATGAATTCATTAAATATTACAATTAATGGTATAGTATTCAATCATTTACTGTATCATTTTATGTTGCCATACTCTCGATGGGAATCTATTTATCTTTGTTTTAGCGAGTCATTTGATACTATGGTAGTTGGATATGAAAAAGCTGTTTGGGAGCTTGGTTGTACAGCTCCAGAGCATCGCACTGATAATTTAACCGCAGCAACACACGCTATGGGCAGTAAAAGAGAATTCAATGATAGATGGAATCAATTTATGGAGCATTACGCCGTGACACCAACTACAAATAACTTAGGGGTCAAGCATGAGAATGGGTCGGTTGAAAAAAGCCACGACACGCTAAAAGATGCAATTGCGCAAGAATTAATGTTAAGAGGCAGTACTGATTTTGTAACGCAAAAAGATTATTGTTATTTTATCGAAACTCTTGTAGCTGGTCGTAATGTCGCGCGAAAAGAGGTATTAATAACTGAAATAGAATATCTTATTGAGTTACCACATAGAAAATGGCATTCACCTATTGTTATGCGCGTGCGCGTTAGCTCTGGTAGTATAGTGCAAATATTAGAAGTACCTTATACAGTGCCAAGCAGATTAATTCACTATACATTAAAAGCATATGTTTATCCGGATGAAATTATTTTATTTTATGAAAATAAAAAATTACAAACTATGCCTAGATTACAAGCCAATTCATTGGCTGGTATTAATTATCGTCATCTTATAGACAGCTTAATACGCAAACCAGCAGCATTTGCTAATTACCAATACCATGAAGCTATGTTTCCACGATTATGCTTTAAAAAGGCCTACGATGCACTACGAGATGAAATTCCAGGCAATGCAGATAAGCACTATTTAAAAATACTACAACTCGCTAAATTGAACTCAGAACAAGAAGTGGCTAATGCTTTAGAATTACTGCTTGAAGAACACCAATTACCTCTAACTGAAGTGGTTAAATCGCTAATTGATATTTATATCAAAGAGCGCTGTAGTGTGCAAGTTCATCAACCAAATGTTGCCGACTATGATTGTTTATTGCCATTAATGGTTAATCAGGAGGGAAATTAGGATGACAAATTATAACTTAAACAATGATTTAAAACAGTTACTTAACATTCTTAAGTTACGAGTTTTTCTTGGTCAATACCAAAACATTGCTGAGCGCTGCGAAAAAGAAAAATTATCCTATGTTGAATTTTTACATGAGCTAGCACTAAGAGAAAATGAGCATCGACAACAAAAACGTATAGCGGCATTAATAAAAAGAGCACATCTTCCGCGTAATAAATTATTAAGTGATTTTGATATGACGCGTATTCCAGGGCTTGCACCCAGTCAAGTTTTAAACTTAGCTTCAGGAGATTTTATTGATCGCTGTGGCAATATACTCATTTTTGGCAACCCAGGAACTGGTAAGTCACATCTAGCCATTGCACTGGCTCGCGAATGGTGTTTGCTAGGTCGCAGAGTTCAATTCTTTACGGCGGCGAATTTAGTACAGCTATTATTACAAGCAAAAACACAGCTTAAGCTGAGTCAATTTATTAAGCAACTAGATAAATTTGATATACTAATTATTGATGATATCTCTTATGTTCCATTTGAAAAATCAGAGACAGATGTGTTATTTACGCTATTATCAGAGCGGTATGAGATGCGTAGCTTACTTATTACAAGCAATCTGCCTTTTTCAAAATGGGATAATATTTTTAAAGATCCAATGACAACAAACGCTGCTATTGATCGTTTAGTACATCATGCAACAATTTTAGAACTAAATGCATCAAGTTATCGAGCAGAATGTGCAAAAAAGAAAATGACAAAGATTGATAAAAAAAATGAAAAATGAGCAATAAAGAGGATGAGCTTACATCATAATTTTTTTGATTTTATTTTATGAGGTGATTTTTTAATATAATCCTGATGCCATCAATAAAGAAAAATCTATGTCATCATACAATCAACAATCAGAATATACAAAAAAGAAAATGACAAAGATTGTTAAAAAAATTAAAAAATAAGTAACAAAAAATAAAAACTTATGGCATAATTTTTTAACGATGGATAGTAGTATTTTATGCAGTGATTTTTAACATAATTTTGATG
>JBAXAM010000066.1:0-2624 GCA_037142515.1 bacterium
CCTGCCTTGCCTATTACTACTTAATTAGTCTCATATGTGTTTGGACTTTTACAATCTTGATGGGGCAGATTTAATTAGAACGCATCATTTAAAAGAAGCTGTGAGTTATAGAAAAACTTAGAAAATTTTTATGGATTGGGGCATAATGATGTGGTATGAAAAAGACCAGATTAGAATTTGACAGTATTGGAGAGGTCGAAGTGCCTATGGATCGATATTGGGGTGCGCAGACCCAGCGCGCATTACGTCATTTCAAAATAGGCCAAGAGATTATGCCGCAAGAAATTATTTTTGCTTTAGCATTAATTAAAAGGGCAGCGGCACAAGTTAATTGCGAAATTAGCAATCTATCAAAAAATAAGGCAAAACACATTATTCGTGCTTGCGATGAAATACTTGCTGCTAAATTGAACGATCATTTTCCGCTAACAATTTGGCAATCTGGTAGTGCTACGCAAACCAACATGAATATCAACGAAGTAATTGCTAATCGAGCAATTGTCTTTGCGGGTGGTAAACTTGGGAGTAAAAAGCCAATTCATCCCAATGACGATGTTAACATGTCCCAGTCCACCAACGATGTTTTTCCAACAGCGATGCATATCGCAACGCAATTAATAATTACCAAAAAGCTTTTACCAGCCCTTAGTTTTTTACGTAATGAATTGCAGCGCATAGAGAAAAAATTCAATAAAGTATTAAAAATTGGTCGCACACACCTACAAGATGCTCTGCCCATGACTTTAGGGCAAGAGTTCTCTGGATATGTGGCACAAATTGATTTGGCTATAAGAAGTATAAAATCACAGACTAAATATTTACAAAATTTAGCTATTGGTGGGACCGCTGTTGGTACTGGATTAAACGCACCCAATCAATTTGCCAAAAAAATGGCAAAGCGCCTTTCGGAGCTTACTGGTTTAAAATTTAAATCCGCGCCAAATAAATTTTGTGCTTTAGCTTCCCATGATGAGTTGCTCATGACTAGTAGCGCTTTGAAAACTTTAGCTACTGTTCTTTATAAAATCACCAACGACATTCGCTGGCTTTCTTCTGGCCCGCGTTGTGGTTTAGGCGAATTGATTTTACCAGGTAATGAACCAGGGTCGTCGATCATGCCAGGAAAAGTTAATCCAACACAATGTGAAGTTATGCTTATGGTTTGTGCTCAGGTTATTGGTAGTGATGCAGTTGTTAGTTTTGCTAATTCGCAAGGAAATTTTGAACTCAATGTTTTTAAGCCGGTTATTATTTATAATGTGTTACAATCAATTCATTTGTTGAGCAATGCTTGTACATCTTTTGGGTGTTACGCTATCAAAAAACTTGATATTAATCAAAGACAATTAGATAGCTTTGTAGGTAAGTCATTAATGTATGTAACTGCGCTTAATCCGATTATTGGTTATGATAAATCTTGTAAAATCGCAAAATATGCTCTGATCAATAATATATCCCTGCGTGAGGCAAGCATAAAGCTCAAATTGCTGACAGCCAAAGAATTTGATAGCATAATCCAGCCTCGAAAGTTGACGCATTAGATATAATTTATGTATAGTCGAATCAAGCAGCTTCTAAAAGAAAAAAATGCAGTTATAGTTGCACATTTTTATGTGCATGCTGATATTCAGCAGCTTGCTGACGAATCTGGCGGGTTCGTCGGTGATTCGTTAGGCATGGCTAGTTTTGGAGCTGCAGCTTCTGCCAAAACTTTGATAGTTGCTGGCGTGCGTTTTATGGGAGAATCTGCCAAGATTTTGAGTCCAGAAAAACAGGTTTTGATGCCGACATTAGCAGCAGATTGCTCACTAGATTTTTGTTGTCCGGCTCCGGAATTTGCTAAGTTTTGCAGAGATAACTCAGATAGAACAGTTGTTGTATATAGTAATACTTCGGCTGCAGTGAAAGCTCTTGCTGATTGGGTAGTAACATCAAGAAATGCGATTGATATAGTAAGTTATTTGCATAGACAGGGTGAAAAAATTATTTGGGCAACTGATCGCTATCTAGGCGGTTATATTCAACGTAAAACCGGCGCTGATATGTTATTGTGGCAAGGTTCATGTGTGGTCCATGAGAAATTTAAAGCTAAAGGCGTCTTGCGATTAAAGCATGTGTATCCTGATGCAGCAGTATTAGTTCATCCTGAATCACCACCAGCAGTAGTTGATTTGGCCAATGTAGTTGGTTCAACATCGCAACTTTTAGAAGCATCTGAGAAATTATCAAACAATATTTTCATTGTGGCGACAGAATCCGGTATTTTATACAAGATGCAACAAAAGTCTCCGCAAAAAACTTTTATAATGGCGCCAACCCATGGTCGTGGGGCTACCTGCATGAGTTGTGCTAGCTGTCCTTGGATGGCGATGAACACTGTTTCTGGTATTGAAGGGTGTTTGCTTGCTGGCAAGGAAGAAGTTAAAGTTCCAGCTAAAATCATCAAAAAAGCTTTAGTTCCGCTTGAAAGAATGATTAATTTTTGCGAAAACTAACAGTTATTGATATATTGATGATACAGTGAATGCTATAGGATGTGGTTGTGTGGACGGATACTATGTATGCATAAGATGATAAAGCAACTTTTTTTCTGTAAATATGTTTAAACTTCTAGCCCTTTTAAA
>JBAXAM010000067.1:0-2577 GCA_037142515.1 bacterium
ACAAATATGCTGCCTCGTCAAAAATAATTTACAGAAAGGATGTTACACTACCGCATTCGCTAATTGTAGTATTACCATCATAGGTGTTTGTGCCATTAAGAATTCCATTGCTAAGAATGGTTAAATTACCTGCTCCATAAATACTCCCAGAAAAATAGGTATTTCCGCTTAAAATCAACGTATGGGTACCAAGATTAACATTAGCATTGGTAACTAGCGCATGCAGATAGTTGACAGCGAATGCGTTATTGTTTACCATGGAAATATCAAATGTTGTGTTATCTGTACCAAAAGAGATTCTTGCTGTGCCATCTATTTTGGTGTTTGCTGTGAAATATAGGGTTGTAGATTTGGTTTGTGTAGAGGGAGAAAAAGGAGACGATGTGGTTATAATAAACGAAGTTGGTAATATTTCGGTACCGTCTGACGATGTGTCTGTAAGATATACTGATGCGCTGGTGTCTTGAGTATACGATGGAGGAGCGCCACCAACATAAAACCACTTGTTATCGGTGGTGGCATGAAGATGTTGAACAGTCAAATTAGTTTGATCTGCGCTACTGTTACCGCTAATGACAAAATTCGAAGGGTAGAGGCTGCCACAGGCAAAATCAACATTTCTGACATCTTGTGTACCGTCAAGGTATGCGCCACTTGAACCCTCCATTGGTGCATGGTAGAAAAGCACTCTATCGCACCCAGAAAAGTCTTCTAGCCAAGCATTTTTACCAATAGAGCAGTCACCATTAGCTTCGGCAGACATAACAGCGAGAGCAATCGTAGCAATCACAGATACAGCGATAAATCTGTGAATTATCTTTTTTTGAAATAAGCTTTTTTTTGTTCTTCCCAGAGCTTCCATGCCAGAATCCATTCCATGGTCCAATACGCAAAGAGTATATATGGAATGCTATATTTGTAAATAAGAAATGCAGGTTATTAGCGCGCTGAATTTATATTACTTCGCCTTCACTTATAGTCAGAACTTCGTAGCTGTTTTCTGTAACAAGGATGGTGTGTTCCCATTGCGCGGATAATTGCTTGTCTTTGGTAATAGCGGTCCAACCATCGGGCAGTAATTTAGTGTGATAGGAGCCGGCATTAATCATGGGTTCAATGGTGAATGTCATTCCAGGCCTCATTATTGCTTTGGTTTTAGCCTCACCATAGTGTAACACTTGTGGTTCTTCGTGAAAGACTCTACCAATACCGTGCCCGCAATATTCGCGCACCACAGAAAACTTATGAGCTTCAGCGTGTTTTTGAATAGCTGCTCCAATATCGCCTATATGAGCTCCAGGTTTTACGGCTTTGATGCCAAGATATAAACATTCTTGCGTAACTTTAACTAAACGCTGTGCCAAATCAGATGCTGCGCCCACGATGAACATTTTGCTGACATCGCCAAAATATTCATTTTTTATAACAGTAACGTCAATATTTATAATGTCGCCGTTTTTTAATTTTTTTAAACATGGAATGCCGTGACAAACAACATTATTTATAGAGGTGCAAATTGACTTGGGGAACCCTCGATAATTTAGCGGTGCTGGTGTGGCATGCTGAGTGTTAACAATATAGTCATGGCATATATGATCGAGCTCTTTTGTTGTGATACCTACTTGAACATGTGGCGCGATTATTTCTAATACTTCCGCAGCTAAGCGACAAGCTACGCGCATTTTTTCTATTTCAGCAGAAGTTTTTATATTTATTGTCATTAAATATTAAAGTCGGTAAAATAATATTATATGGAAAACCTTAGCTTATTACCAATAAAAAAAGCGCAACAAGTTTTTGAAAAGTTTCGTGTGAATTTAAATTCTGACCAAGAAAAAGCGGGGGCAGTACAGGCTTTTGAATTTTGCTATGAAATGTCATGGAAGATCATGAGAAGAGTATTGGAATTGCGGGGCTTAGAGGTTGGATCACCAAAAGATACGTTTCGTAAAGCTCATGAAGAAGGATTAATAAAAAACCCGGAAATATGGTTTGAGTTCCAGAAAATTAGAAATATTGTGACTCACACCTATAATGAAAAAAATTTAGATATCATAGTTAAAAATTTTGATAGCTTTTCTGCTGAAATGCAGAAACTGATAGAGCAATTAGAGCATTTATGAATGAGCTCTCTCTTAGCAGTGGGCAATTAAAAATTGTGCTTTCAATATTGAAAAAATATCCGTATACCTTTTATGCCTACGGGTCAAGAACACAGTCGAGAAGCAGGCCGAGTTCAGACTTAGATATTTGTTTTATTGAGCATATTCCTTTGAATATACAAAGCAATATTGAAGAGGAGTTTGAAGAATCAGACTTGCCGTTTCGCGTAGAAATTTCTGATTATAATTTAATGACTGAAGAATTTAGGAAACTAATCAAAAATGATTTGATTCCAATTGGTTAAAACTTATGGTATAAAGCCTCGCTGAATTAAGCAAATTAAATATAACATTAACTACTCACACATATCGACACATGGCTTTGGGTGCTAGAGAGATCTGGTTAGGTCGTGGGGTATGTGGAGGCATAACCCAAGGAGAAAAAAATGACTGACATTACTATGCGCCAGATGTT
>JBAXAM010000068.1:0-2538 GCA_037142515.1 bacterium
AAGCAAGGATATTTTAGACAACTGATTAATGCTAAAGGTGAGCAAGAAGCTCTCTATGAAACCTGGAATCCAAATCAAATTCCAATGCGTAAAGTTAATGATGCTTCGGGTAAGGCTGTGTTAGTTGGTGTCGAGATTTTAGGTCGTACGGTATATATGCAGGTGTGGGAGGCAACAGTAGGTCGCGTCAGTCTTTATTTGCTTGACACTGATGTAGCAGAAAATTCTGCAGCTGATCGCGAGATTACCAATAGTTTATACGGCGGTTCGCGTGAGGTTCGTTTGATGCAGGAATTGGTTTTGGGGATTGGCGGAACTAGGCTTTTAGTAGACAAGCTCAGTATAAAGCCAGCATTATATCATCTCAATGAGGGGCATTCTGCTTTTTTATTATTAGAGCGGATTAGAGGTTTATGTCATCTGGGATATGTTTTTGATGAGGCGTGTGAAATAGTACGTAGTTCTTCTATTTTTACAACACATACTCCGGTTGCCGCGGGTAATGAAACTTTTTCTGAGGACTTGATAAAAAAATACTTGCAAGATTATGCTGTTTCTCGTTTGGGTATTACGTTTGATAAATTATTTAATTTAGCGCGCGACGCAGATCCTCAGGTAAGAGCTTTTTCTATGACGGTTTTAGCTCTGCGTTTGACTTTAAGCGCTAATGCTGTTTCAAGGCTGCATGGCAAAGTTGCGCGAGTAATGTGGAATGCAATATGGCCCGGATTGCTTGAATGTGAAGTACCAATTGATGTGGCAACTAATGGGGTTCATTTAGCAACCTGGCTTGGTGGAACAATGAAACTGCTGTATGACGATTACCTGCCAAGTGGATGGATTAAAAAGCAAGATGATGCTACGGTTTGGGAGAAAGTTAAGTCGATAGATGATAGAGAAGTGTGGAAGGCACACCAGATACAAAAAGAAAAATTACTTAAAGAGGTGCGGCAGCTATTGGTTGAACAGTATACACTGCGCAATGAAAGCAAGCAGCTCATCAATGCTTCTTTGAAGTGTCTTAATAATAATACTTTGGTGATTGGTTTGTCTAGGCGCTTTACTGCATATAAGCGTAATGATTTACTTTTACGTGATTCACAGCGATTGGCTCGTATTTTAAATAATGCAAAAGAACCTGTGGTAGTTTTAATGTCTGGAAAAGCACATCCTGCTGATGGTGGTGGTAGAGATCTGATTCGCGAAATCATTGAAACACTGCGACTAGATATATTTAATGGGCGTATTATTTTTCTTGAAGAATATAATATTGGTTTGGCAAAATTATTAGTGCAGGGTGTAGATGTATGGTTGAATACGCCAATATTAGGCCGAGAAGCTTGCGGTACCAGTGGTATGAAAGCGGGGATTAATGGCGGATTGAATTTTTCTACTAAAGATGGATGGTGGGACGAAGCTTATAATGAGCAGGTGGGATGGCAAATTGAAAGTTTGACAACTGTAGGTGGCATTGACAAACGTGATGATGTAGAAAACGTGTATTTATTGGAAACACTCGAAACGGAGATTGTTTCTCTTTATTATAAAAATAATCGTGAGTGGGTAGAAAAAATGAAGGCATCAATTGCTTTGGTTGCTTGTAATTATAATACCTCAAGAATGGTACGAGATTATGTCAATAATTTTTATAGGCCAGTTATACTGCGCAATGAACAGTTAATGCGTAATAATTTAGAAGACTTGAAAAAAATAGTTATGTGGAAACAGGATATTGCTGAACGCTTTAATGCAGTAAAAATTAAAGCTGTTTTTGTTAATGGTATTCAAGATGGTAAGATTACATCTAAAGGTTTGTTGAAAGTTAAGTTGCTTCTGTTTTTGGGCAAAATGGAGCCTGACGAGCTAAAGGTAGAGTTTGCATTGATTAAGACTAACAGTCATTGCTATGACCCGGTAATTATTAATCTCCAGTGTGTTGGATCGTGCGAAGTTGGCGTTCTAACCTATGTTGCTGAGTATCAAATTGAAGATACTGGATTTTATTCATATGGCATGCGGGTACTGCCATACAATCCAATGTTATTCCGGCAGCAAGATGCTGGTTTAGTGTATTGGGGGTAGGTGTGGAACAAATCTTGAGTCCAAATTCGGATAATACAACAGCTCCACAGAATGGAGCTGTTGCTTACCCTTTGTTCTACCCAGTTTGGTAACTATTCTTGTTTATCATTTTTATCCAATTCAATAAACTTTTGTGATGGTTTATCTGTTGGATTGCTAAGTATTTTTCCTTTCATCCTTCCTCTTATCTTCATTATGCCAATATATCCAAAGATAGACACTGCAGCTACAACTGCCGTATAAGCAATGTTGCCCGCTGAGTCTATTACTGAGTTTGTAGCACTAGAGGCTTTGTCATATATCCAGTTTTTACAACACTGAAATCCTGTTTCGCATTTATCTTGTTGTCCACCAGAAATAGTGGAAATTTCTTTTTGATTTAACTCGATAATATTACTATTCATGGTAGTGTAACATCCTTTCTGTAAATTATTTTTGACGAGGCAGCATATTTGT
>JBAXAM010000069.1:0-2283 GCA_037142515.1 bacterium
AATACGATCGTTTATTAGACGGCCAAAAAATAGGATAAAAATTAGCTAATAATTAAGGAGAAATTTTATGACTTCAATTTACCGCACAGCCTACCCGCGCATTCATGCAAGTAAAAAGTTCACACCAAAAGAACTAGAAGCTTATTTTTTGTTAACAGAGGTGGAGCTTGACTACATCAAAAAAAATATACGCGGCGATAATCTACGTTTGAGTTTCGCTGTCCAACTAAAAATATTTCAACACTTAAATTATTTTCCAGCACTAACTGCGATACCTCAAAATATTATAGACCACGTCAGAAAACAACTGCTCTTCATTAATGATAATTCAATATTTGTTTATCAACATGACAGCGCAAATTACCGCCACCGTGACATGATTTATCAATATTTAAAAATTACGAGTTGGAAAAAACAAGACAATAGAGATGCCGGAGTACAACCCAATCCAGGGCGCTATTTTGCAATCCAAACGGCTTATTCAGCAGCACAGACGATGAGCTATACAGCTGATGTTATTAACGTTGTAATTGAAGAGCTGCGTAACAATAGCTACGAGCTTCCTCCTTTTGAGCAACTATTACAACTGGTAAAACATACGCGCAATATAGTTAACAGAAAAATATTTTTGGAAATAGAAAAGCAACTGTCTTCTGAACAAAAAGAAATATTTGAAGAGCTTCTTATTATCAAGCCAGGCTTTGATCACACCGGTTATAATGGCTTAAAGCAGTTACCAAAAAAAGCAACCGTTAATCATCTGAAAGAACTTATCAAACATCATAATTGGTTAATGCAACTTGGGGACGTAAAAAATATGTTAGCGATATTCCTTTGACCAAGTTGCAACAATTTGCCGGGCAAGCCAAATCATTAGATGCGAGTGATGTAAAAAATGTACTCCTGCCAAGCGCTACGCATTGATAGCTTGTTTAATCTATCATGCACAACGTAGTGCAAAAGATTCGTTGGCGACAATGTTTTGTAAAATTCTATCTAAAATGCACAAAAAAGCTAATGAAAAACTAGAACAGCTTGTCGAGGAATCAAAAGAAAAAAATAAAAATATTGTTGTAAAATTTAGGGATGTCCTCGGTATTTGTAGAGACAAGCCCCATGATATTAATTTGGTTAATGATATTATCACCGAAGTTGGTAATCGTGATGGCGCAAGCATTTTACACGACAACTGCACAGAAGTGCTTGCCTGTTTAGACAATCAAGCACTTCATTTATTGCCCGAGTTTTACAGCAACAAACGCTCAGTTTTATTTCGGTTATTAGATTGTTTGGAACCAGCATCGATAACACACGATGATCCATTAATAAAGGCCATGCGTGTTATTCGTGAAAATGAACCCAATCGGAAAAAACATTTATCATCTGAGCTTGATTTGTCATTTACCGGCAACAATTGGAGAAAATTAATTTCAAAAACAGCAACCGATAATAATGTTCTTGAGCAACGTTATTTGGAGTTATGTATCTTCTCCACTTTGGCGAACAATCTGCAGTCTGGCGATGTTTTTGTTAATGGTGCTTACGCATTTGCGGATTATCGCGAATCATTGTTAGATATGAATATTTGTGAAAGACAAATGGACGAGTATTGCAAGTCAGTTGGCATTCCAAGCAATGCGCGTGATTTTATTATATTTGCACAAAAAAACTTAGTTAATGCTAGCGACCGAGTCGATTTGAATTATCCCAATATTGATGAGTTATCTATTGATAAAAATGGTCACCCTAGCCTGAAGAAGCGGCCAGCTAAGAAGCCATCCAAAAAAGCAATATGGCTAGCTGAAGAAATTAAAAAGCGCATGCCAAAACGCAACATCCTCGATATCTTGTGTAATTCGCACCACTACACTGGATGGGCTGATATATTTGAACCAATTTCTGGGTTAGAAACAAAAATAGAAGACCCCACAGAGCGTTACATTTTAACTGCTTTTGCTTATGGATCAGCCATGGGGCCAGAACAGGCTGTTCAACATATTAGCGCCAAAGAAAATATTACATCGCACATGCTGTCGTGGATTAATCGTCGGCATGTTACTGCAAAAATGTTAGATGAGGCGCGGAAGTTGTTAATTAATTTTTCTCTTAGCTTCCCATTAGTTAGAGCCTGGGGTGATGGGACAGCATGCGCTGCCGATGGTGATTTACAGGAATTGCGTGAGGAAAATCTTATTACCGCACTGCATATGCGTTACCAAAAGAGGGGCGGCATTGCATACCACCATGTTGCCAACAATTATATTGCATTATTCTCTACGTTTA
>JBAXAM010000070.1:0-1923 GCA_037142515.1 bacterium
CATAAACGCTGTTTCGTAGTTGTGAGATTGTGCTTTTATTAGATCTCTTGCTAGCTCAGCAAACTTATAAAACCGTATACGATAACTATTTTGTAATGCTAAATAAGCAAGCCCAATCGCTAAATGACTCTTCCCCGCACCACTGCCGCCAATGATTAAAATATTGTGGTGGTCTTTTATAAATCTCATGCTTTTGGCATTTTCTAACGTTTCTATTTTAATTGGTAAATCTGTTGGGTCGAAGTTATCTATAGACTTCATTTGTGGTAATTTAGCTAATCCTAATTTGTACATAAAAGATCTTGTTTGTCGGTAAGATGCTTCGCTTTTAAGCATAGATAAAAGCATTTGCGGCCACTCTTCTTGTGATTTTAAATCAATCATATCATCAAAATATTGCAGCATCCCTTTTAATCCAAGGACTCCAAATTGTTCTTTGATATTTTCATGCAACATAGGTTGCCTCCTGAGATACATGTTGATTGCTTAAAAAAATATCGTTATAGCAACTTATATCTTCGCTTGGCGCTTCTATTAAATGCAGCTGTCGTTCTTCTGTTTTTTCCTTTGGAGCCGCTGGAGCCAAATATTGTATAACAAAATCAGCATTGCTTACTCCTGTTTTTAAAGCATTAGCACATGCTTCATCAACTTTATCTAAACCCTGTTTTGATACTTGTAATAAAATTTTAATAAATTGTTTGTCACCGTTTTCATGTGTTCTAAGCTTTTCTTGTATGGTTATAAATGATTGTGGTAATTTCAAAAGCTTAAAAGGAACGCCATTTCTTAATGCTCCAGGTTTGTACTCAAGAGCTGGTATATAGTGCCATGGATCATAAATCTTCCTTTTTCTCTCAAAGCAACGTTCGTGTTCGCCTATTATTTTTCCTTTAAACACTATAATGATTTTATTAGCGTAAGCTCTAACCTCAGCAACTTCACCAACATAAGCACAATCTACACTATACATGTTGGTGTCGTAGTTTATTAAGCTGTATGAGGAAACTACCGAAGATTCAAGTTTATAAGCATCAAATTGATGGCGATATTCTAGCAAGCTTAGTTTTTCTTCTTGATATACATCCCATACTTTTCGCCCGCTTAATTCTGGATGATTTGTTTTTTTAGCCCAATCTATGCATTCACCGAGAAGCTGTTCATTCAGTTCTTCTAAATAATTAACACAACGCAGCGGAGTAAAAAAATTTCTACGCCCAGTACTAACCTGGTTTTCTACCTGCCCCTTTTCCCAACCGGCGGCTGGCGTACATGCGATAGGTTCAAATAAGTAATGAGAAGCCATCTCAGCAAAGCACAAATTAAATTTACGGTCTTTGCCAACAAATACTTTGTTAACAGCAGTCTTCATGTTGTCAAATATGCCTTTTTTTGTAGTTCCTTCAAAAAATTGAAACGCTTTATTGTGGGCATCAAGCACCATTTCTAATTTCTCGTTTCTGTAAACAACAAGCAGAAATAAGCGGCTATAACACAATCGAATATGAGCCACCTTAACTCGCGTCAACACTCCCCGCAACTCAATCTCTTCTGTGCTCCAGTCAAATTGAAATGCTTCTCCAGGAGCGAATTCCAGCGGTATAAAGACCTTCTTTCCATCAGAATGATTATTGCGCCTCCAATCTATAGCAAATCTATTTATGGTGGAGTAGCTACCTTTAAACCCATTACCACAAAGTGTTTGATATAATTTTTTTGCCGTATATCTCAAACGCAATGGCTGTTTAATGTTTTTTTCTAACATGTTTGTTAGCTGCTCTTTGAATTCTCCCATTATTGGTAACGTTTGTTTATCCCTAACGTAACTCTTTGATGTTTTGTCATCTCGGATAACTTTCTTTACTGTGTTTTTTGATAAATTCAATTCACGAGCTATCGTTTTTATCCCCTTGTTTTGTACAT
>JBAXAM010000071.1:0-1840 GCA_037142515.1 bacterium
ACAAATATGCTGCCTCGTCAAAAATAATTTACAGAAAGGATGTTACACTACCGTAATTTATGGCTTTTATAAGATCAGCCATGGTTTCTTGAGTGTTCAGCGGTACGCATAACCCACCAGCTCCTTCTATTACAATATAATCTACATTGCTTGATAATGCTGGTTTGATTTTTGCTAAAATCCCTGTAGTTGTTAATTCAATCCCTGTTTTTGCCGCAGCAATATGTGGAGCTATCGGCTCTGCAAATGCAAAAGGATTGATTTGCACATATTTCATTTTGTGTGTTGCGTATTTTTGTAATATTAAGGCATCACTATTTTGTAAGCCTCCACTAGCGATTGGTTTGATTGCAGCAGTTTTAAATCCATGGCGTGCTAACATGATTAATAAAGCAGCGCTCACAACTGTTTTGCCAACCCCAGTATCAGTACCGATTATAAAAAAACCCTTATGTGTTTGTGCTAACATAGTATATCTCATAAGTTGCTCGTAATTTTTCATTGATGCGAAATTTTTCGTAGTGCTCCTGTAGTATTTTAAAGTTTGTTTTACCGAATAGCCCTGGTTGGCGTTTGTGTTGTAAATTATGCGTGCCCAATGTTTTTAGTTCTAATATTAGCTCCCGCAGCGAATTAAAAAATCTATAGTGACTAACCGTTTTAATTTTAATATTTTTAAATTGCAATTTAGTTAGGTAGTAAACAAGATAGTGTTTATCCAGAAAAGTATTAACGTGTGAGTAATGATCAACTGCTTTCCATGCAGCGCGTAGCTCATGTAAAGAATTGGGGCCAAGTGTAGAGAAAAAAAGTTTGCCGCAAGGTTCTAATACGCGTGACCATTCGTTTAAAGTGGCTTCAAGATTTGTACTCCATTGCAGCATTAAATTTGAAGTGATTAAGTCTACTGAATTATTTGCAAAAGGTAAGTGATCTGCATCAGCGCATATAAAATCTATATTATTTTTTTTGTAGTGACTATGTGCAAATTGAACCATGTTTGCTGCTATATCTACTCCAAGTACTTTTGTTTTGGAAAATAAATAGGCTAATTCCAGTGTCATTTTTCCTGTGCCTGATCCTAAATCTAAAATTATTGTTGGCTTGGTTTTTGCGATATTTAATAAATCAAGTAGATTGCTTGCGACCTCTTGCTGCAAAATAGCCGCTTTGTCATATACATTAGCGGCCTTATTAAATGACTTTGCAATATTACTTTTCATGCAAAAATTCCATAATTATTTTTAGGAACACTGGCGTATGCGAAATAAAAGGAATATGTGCAGCTTGTGAAATAGATTTTATTTGGGCATGGGAAATATATATGCGTAAAAATTTTTCTATTGATATTGGTACTAAAGTATCAGCTCTGCCCAAAATAAATAAAGCAGGGCATTTAATGTCGAGCAGTTGAGTGCGCAGATCAGTGGTATGTAATAAATCAAGTCCGCTAATTAAGGCTTCTATTGTTGGTAGATTTTTTGCAAGCAGAATACTTCTTAGTTGTCGTAAGTGCGATTTGGTGTTTGATTGCAAACTAAGAAAACGCAAAATGGTATGGTAGATATCTTTTTTTAATGATTCTTTAAATTCAGTAAGAGTTTTTGATTGAATTCCGGGCCAATTTGGTTTTTCCATAAAACACGGCGTACTACTTACTAAAATTATTTTTTTAACTGCTTCTGGATAATGAATGGCAATCCACATGGCAATTAAACCACCCATAGACCATCCTATCCAAATTGCTTTATTGGGAATAGTAGCAAGTATTTGTTTGGCGATGCTTTCGATAAAGCAACTTTTTTTCTGTAAATATGTTTAAACTTCTAGCCCTTTTAAA
>JBAXAM010000072.1:0-1771 GCA_037142515.1 bacterium
AATCACTATGGTGTAACGCCAAGCCGTAATAACCCTGGAGAAAGCCAAGAAAACGGTTCTGTAGAAAAAAGTAACGACCTATTTAAAATAACAGTGGATCAATTATTGATGCTTAGAGGCAGTAGAAATTTTAAAAATCTTGCTGAATATGAGGAATTTTTACAACAAGTGCAGTCAAGCAGGAACTCATCAAGAAAAGAAGAATTGGCTTTAGAAATGCCAAAACTAAAAGAATTACCAAACGATAAATGGAGCACACCAAAAATATTTCCAGTTAGGGTAAGCCCATCTAGTACCATACAAATCGATTCGATACCGTATTCTGTTCCAAGCAGATTAATTAGTTTTGCTTTAATGGCCCATGTTTTTTATAACAAAATAAAAATATATTATGGACAAAAATGCCTACAAGAAATGCCTAAATCTCAAGGCGCGGAGGGTATAAATTATAGGCATATTATTGATAGCCTAATACGTAAACCAGGAGCATTTGCCAATTACCAGTACAAGGAAGCGCTGTTTCCAAGGTTATGTTTTAGGCAAGCCTACGATGATCTTATATCGAATTCCAAAAGCCGCGGGGTCAAACAATATTTAGAGATATTACAATTAGCCAAAATGCATGGAGAGCAACAAGTTGCAGCAGGTTTAGAATTATTATTTGAACAGAAAATTACGCCAATACCAGAAAAAATTAAATTGCTATTGGATCTACCTGTGCCGGTTCCTTATATAAAAATAGATCAACCGCAACTTGCAGCATACGATCAATTGTTATGTAAGGAGTTTGCAGCATGATAAACATAACAACTGAAAACACAGAAAAACATCTTCGTCAACTATGTCTAAGTTCTTTTGCAACAAACTATTTTAAGGTCGCAGAGCAATGTGCTCTTAATAAAAAAGATCATGTTGAATTTTTGCAAATGTTAATTAGCTTAGAATTAGAACATCGCTATCGTTTACGCATAGAGCATTTATTAAGCAAAGCTAAATTACCAAGAACAAAAACATTGCAGTCGTTTGAATATAATCGCATAGAAGGCTTATCGTGGTTAAAAGTAAAGCAGCTTGCAACGGGTGAGTTTATGGACAAATACGAGAATATCCTGATCTTTGGAAACCCTGGCACTGGCAAAACTCATTTAGCAATAGCCCTGGCTCAAGAATGGTGTATGCAAGGAAGAAGGGTGCATTACATAACGATGGCTAAGCTGATACAAGACCTGCTTAAAGCAAAAGTAGAATTAAAGCTTAACGCTTTTATTAAAAAACTTGATTACTTTGCTACACTAATAATAGACGACATCTCATACATACCTTGTAATAAGGAAGAGACCGATGTTCTTTTTACTTTATTGTCGGCGCGCTATGAAATGCGTAGCGTTATGATAACCAGTAATTTATCTTTTGCTAACTGGGATCAAATATTTAAGGATAAAATGACAACAGCGGCGGCTATAGATAGATTAATACATCATTCTCATATTTTGGAACTAAATACCGAAAGCTATCGCATTTCCTCAGCAAAGAAGTCTAAGAAAGACTCCATACTGGAAAATGACTCTAAAAATAATAGTTCAAGTTCACCAGGTAAAGTTAAAAACTAAAAATTATTTTAAAAAAAGGAGGTGGCAGGATATGTAAAAAATTTTACAATAAATAGGGAGTTTTGATTGTCGTTAGTAAGAAATAATGATTGACGTTAGACATAAATACTCGAAGTTGAGAAATGTCAAACACTGGTGCAAGACCAACAGGTGTAAATATA
>JBAXAM010000073.1:0-1508 GCA_037142515.1 bacterium
TACAAATATGCTGCCTCGTCAAAAATAATTTACAGAAAGGATGTTACACTACCTACTTATGGATGAAGTTGGTCGCGGCACTAGCACTTTTGACGGTCTCGCACTTGCTTGGTCAGCTGCAACTTATTTGGCAACTAAAATTCAAGCGCTAACATTATTTGCCACACACTATTTTGAATTAACCCATCTGCCAAAAATAATTCCACATATTGCTAACATTCACTTAGACGCTATGGAACACGAAGATAGCATTGTGTTTTTACATGCAGTTAATGAAGGCCCAGCAAACAAAAGCTATGGCCTACAAGTAGCACAATTGGCTGGAATTCCGCGCGCGGTTATAAGCGAAGCAAAGCAAAAACTAGCGCAACTGGAAAATTACTCAGAAAAAGCAGATTTCAATATTCAAAACAAAGAACAAAAACAAACTCAAGCTCCAAAACATAATGAACTCATAACTAAATTAAAATCTATTGATCCAAATAATTTTACACCCAAAGAAGCTTTAGATTTTTTATTTAAGCTGCGTGAAATATTAGCTTAACCCTGAAAAACAATATCACGCAAAACGATTTTTTCATCAGCAAAATGTACTTCTTTATCATAAAAATTATTATTATCTTCCCGCGCGTGATGATCAACAACAAATATTAGCGAACTCGGCAAATATTTTCTCAGCATTTGCCGCGCAAGCTTTATTGAATCCGTATCTAAACCATTGAACACCTCATCCAGTATTAATATATCGGGCTTTTTAAGAATAGCGGAAATTATTAAAACTTTTTTCTTTTCCCCACCACTTAAACGCATATACCAATTTTTTTTACTATCTAAATCTAGGGTTAAGCCCATCTCTTCTATTAGCCTTGTACTTGCTTCTAAGTCACCTGAAAATTTATCAGGATAAAATAAAATCTCTTTGAGAGAATAGTTTGGAGGAAAATAATCCTGCTGACTTAGCATAACTATTTTCGGATATTTATTATTTATTTTAGGATATATAATTCCTCCTTTACCATAGATACCATTCTCTTTGATTCCCTTTATTTTAGACAAGAAACTGGTTTTACCACACCCTGTATTACCAGTGATCGCATAAACCTTACCCATATCAAACTTTAAATCACCATCTACAGCAACTAATACTCTATCACCAACACCAAGTTCTAAATCATGTATTATCAGCTGATTTCCATCTTGAAAAATTCTCTCAATCAGGTCATAATTGCTTGGCGGCAAATCAATTATTCCTTCTAGCACAATAAGCCTATCTAAAGACTTTTCAACTTGTCCTACAGTTGCCGAATTACGACTTCCCCACGAAAACATATTCGACTCATCCATAACCGCCTTGCGAAGTGAATTTCTCTCGTCAAATGGTAATCTGCCTCCCTGGATTTCTCTGCCAACAAGATAGTAATTAAAAACGGTTCCCAAAACTGCATCGACATTCAAATAGATAAAGCAACTTTTTTTCTGTAAATATGTTTAAACTTCTAGCCCTTTTA
>JBAXAM010000074.1:0-1504 GCA_037142515.1 bacterium
TTTAAAAGGGCTAGAAGTTTAAACATATTTACAGAAAAAAAGTTGCTTTATCATGTAATCTATTTGACAGCCACGTTGTTTACTAGTTGGTTTTTGAAAGAATGGGTTGTCATTTACAATATCTTCTGGAGATAGTTTTAAAGCTTGTTGTATGAGTTGTCTGTTATTTAGAACCAAATTTTCAAATTGTAGCCCCATTATCGTGTGCCATTCTGGCAATGATAGCAATGATTTTAGCTCAAAACTACCACGATCAATTTTGCTCTTATGTTTATCTATGTAGCGTAAATAAAACCGTAGGTAGTTATCACTAAGTCGATATTTGCTGAGCTTGGTATCGTACCCGGTTTTTAAGTTCCAGCCATAATCTCTTTTAATAAAACCAGACAAACATAGCTCTTCAAGATAGCTGCTTAATAGTCCCGTAATTTCCGTGTTTAAACATTTGCTTATCTCCACGGCGTCTTTTGGGCCATATACAAGCAGTTCTATAATTGCACGATACGTTGGAGAGCGTCTTTTGAAAATATTTGAAAATATATGTTGAAACTCATCAACTAGTATTCCACCTTTTCTAAAGCATAATTCACGAATATTTTCTTCAGCATTTACTGAAGCATCAATTTCCTCCAAATATCGTGGAATACCTCCCGTAATAGATAAAATTTTAAATTTTTCGAAAGGGGAAATATTTTTTGCTTGTTTACCCCAAAACTTTATACAATCTTTCAATGGCAGCTCTTCTAACGTCATTGTATAAGAAACTCTTCCTAAAAAACCTGTACTGCTTAATATGTTTTCTTCAATCCATGCTGATGCAGAGCCGCACAATATGAATATTAGCTCGGGATTCTTTTTGAATTTTTGATCCCATGCGTTTTTAATTTTGCCGAGGAAATCCGAGTCTTTTGATCCCATCCATGATATTTCATCAAATAATAAAACTATTCGACCGTGTTTTGTTTTTTCTGCTAATAAATAAAAAAGCTTGTCCCAGTCGTCAGCTTTAATTTCTGGTAGCCCAGTTTGCTCGCTAAGTTGCCCAGAAAATATATCGCGTTGTGATTGTGCTGTAGTTTGATTTGTTGGAGCAAGGCCAGCAAATGAATAAAAGGTAAATTTCTTTGCGAATTCTTCTACAAGCCTGCTTTTGCCGATTCGTCGTCGCCCTTTAATTACAAGTAAAGTCGCTGTTTTTTTATGCAAAAACCGCCGGAGAGTCGTAAGCTCTGTTTCTCTTCCGGCAAATAAAGTAGAACGCTCTTTCATTTTTAATTACAATCACTTATTTATTATGATACTGTAAATAGACTTTTTGCTATTTACAGTATCATTTTATGCTCTATTTCCGTTACTGTAAATAGACTTTTAATTGCTTTCAGATTTGGTTTTAATCGAGTGTTTCATTCTCGGTGAAGGGGTAGGGTACTTCATCTTCAGCGACAAAGTAATAGATAAAGCAACTTTTTTTCTGTAAATATGTTTAAACTTCTAGCCCTTTTAA